>CAVXWB010000120.1:0-10652 GCA_963765185.1 Bryobacterales bacterium | reverse complement strand
CCCGACCGCGCTCGCGGCGAGATTCCGGTGGCCTACATCGTACTGCGCGACGTACTGGCTAGCGAACGGGGTTAGCCAGATCAGGCATCGCTCGAAGCCCGCTGCCGCGAAAAGCTAGCGTCATTCAAGGTCCCGCGCCGCTTCGAAGTTGTCGAAAAGCTGCCGCGCAACGCGCTGGGGAAAGTGCAGAAACATCTCCTGTGCCGCGTGTCCTGATGGTGGCTTCGGAGGCCGCGCCGTTTGCCAAGACCGGCGGCCTCGCCGATGTGCTGGGCTCACTGCCGCCGGCGCTGGTGCGCCTGGGCGAGGAAGTGGCCGTGCTGCTGCCGTTCTACCGGCATTCCGCTTCCCGCCCTCCGGCCCGATCCTGACGCTGCCGGTTCAGCTGGGTCCGCATGCCTACAGCGTCGTCATTCACGAGATTGTCCGGCACGGTGTCCAGTACTTGTTTGCCGATTGCCCGCCGCTCTTCGATCAGCAGGGATCTACGGCGAAGGCGGAGCCGATTACCCCGACAATGACATTCGCTACGCGGTGCTGTGCCAGGCCGCGCTGGGAGTGGCCCGCACCGTCTTCCGGCCCGACGTTTTCCACGGGCACGATTGGCAGGCGGGCTTGCTGCCCGTATATGTGCGCGAAAGCCTCGCGCTCGATCCTACCTTCTTCGGCGTCCGCTGCGTCTTCACTATCCACAACCTCGGTTATCAGGGAAGTTTTCCGGCGTCCGCGATTGCCGATCTGGATCTCGATCGCAGGCTGTTTCATTCGGAGGGACTGGAATTCTTCGGCCGGCTCAATTTCCTGAAGGCTGGAATTGTTTGGTCGGACGCGGTCAACACTGTCAGCCCCACCTATGCTCGCGAAATCCAGACTCCCGAATTCGGGTTCGGTCTGGACGGTCTCCTGCGCTCGCGCGCGTCCAAGCTGACGGGCATTCTTAACGGCGTGGATTACGAGGAATGGAATCCGGAGACGGACCGGCATCTGCCCGCCAACTACTCGGCGCGCGATCTATCGGGCAAGCGCGCTTGCAAACGGGCGTTACTCGAAGAAATGGGCTTGCCGGCAGACGCAGACCGGCCCTTGATGGGTATCGTGTCCCGCTTCGCGCATCAGAAAGGCATGGATCTGGTGACGGCAATCGCGCCGACGGTCGACGCCGCGCTGGTGGTGCTCGGCGCCGGAGAAGCGCCGCTCGAGAACGCCTTCCGCTCGCTGGCGCTCAGCTTGCCCGATCGGATCGCCGTGCGCTTCGGCTACGACGAAGGCTTGGCCCATCGCATCGAAGCCGGCTCGGACATGTTTCTCATGCCTAGCCGTTATGAGCCTTGCGGCTTGAATCAGATTTACAGCCTGCGCTACGGGACTCCTCCGGTCGTGCGCGCCACGGGAGGCCTGGAAGATACGGTGGATGAGCAGACCGGCTTCAAATTCCGCGACGATCTGGCGGGCGCGGTGGACGCCGCGATCGCCGAGTTTCAAAATCGCGACAAGTGGGCCGCGCGAATGCGCCGAGGCATGGCCCGGAACTTCTCGTGGGACGCCTCGGCGGTGGACTATCAAACGCTCTACGCCAAGGGGGTGCATTCGAAAGCGCCCAAACATCGGGTTGCATCCGGCGGTCCACTTTTCGCATCATAGTAAGCGGAGCAATTAACAAGACTTATGGCCATCACAGCAACAACCACAACCGGCGCCAGCGGCGGGAATACCCTGACTTTCACGGACGCCGCCTTCGATCAAGACGTCCTGAACGCGGAGGTCCCCGTTTTGGTGGATTTTTGGGCGCCCTGGTGCGGTCCCTGCCGGGCCATGTCCCCCACGGTGGACGCAGTGGCGTCGGAATACGTCGGCAAGATGAAGGTCGGCAAGCTGAACACCGACGACAACTCCGCCACGGCCATGCGCTATCAGGTGCGCGGCATCCCCACGCTCCTGCTCTTCAAGGGCGGCAAAGTGGTGGAGCAGCGCGTGGGCGCGATGTCCAAGCCTGACCTGGTGAAGATGATCGCTCCGCACATTCCCGTGACGGCGGCTTAATTTTAAAATTTGAGAACGGCTCGATCGCCCATGGCACCGCACCATAGGATGAAGGCGCAGAAACACGGCTAACGGCCGCGCGAGTGCAAACGCGCTCGCCGCGGGACCTCGAATGCCGCGACCGAAGAGGCTTCCTGCGAGGGCTTGAGCCAGCTCCGGCAAGTTCCGCTCAATCCATACCTGGTTCGCGACATGAGCTTAAGATCGGGCGCGCATCCAAGGGCTTGACCGCGAACCCCCTGCCCGCTGAAGTAAGCCCGCTGAAGTAAGATAGTACCCATATCTCATGTGGTCCCAATCGTATCTCCCGCTGGGCGGCCTTGTGCCTTCCGCCCTTCTGGCCGCGGTGCCAGTGGTTCTGATGCTGATTCTTCTGGGTGTGGTGCGCAAGCCTGCGTGGGTGGCCGGACTTGCCGGCCTCGCAACCGCCTTCGTGATAGCCCTGGCCGCGTATCGCATGCCGGTGAATCTGGCCGTGAACTCCGTGATCTACGGAGCGGCCTACGGGTTGCTGCCCATCGGCTGGATCGTATTCACCGCGATATTGCTCTACCGGCTCGCGGTTGAAACCGGAAAATTCGAGATCATCAAGGACTCCATCGGCCATCTGACCAGCGATACTTACATGCAGGCGCTGGTGATCGCGTTCGCATTCGGCGCGTTCATCGAAGGCGCTTCCGGCTTCGGCAGCCCGGTAGCGGTTGCGTCCGCGATGCTGGTCGGACTGGGCATGGCTCCGTTTGAAGCCGCCGCCATCTGTCTTCTGGCGAATACCGCGCCGGTCGCTTTCGGCGCGATCGGAACGCCCATTGTAGGCTTGCAGAGCGTCACGGGTCTGCCCATCGGCGACCTTTCCGCCGATGTAGGCCGCCTTTGCGCGCCGCTGGCGCTGTTCGTCCCGGTGTACGTCATCGCGGTGATGGGCGGGAGAAAAGGAATGAAACAGGCGGGCCTGGCCGCGGTGGTCTGCGGAGCCGTCTTCGCTGTCACGCAATTTCTGGTTTCGAGTTACATCGGTCCTTATCTCACGGCCATCCTGAGCTCGCTCTCGGCCATGGGCGCGATGGTGCTGATCTGCGTCATTCGGCGGAAACCCGGCGAGCACCCCGCCTCGCGTCATTCCGCCGGTGCGATGCTGCTGGCCTGGTCGCCCTACATTTTCCTGGTGATCTTTGTGCTCATCCTGAACGGCGATCAGATCGTGCTGCCGAAACCCTTCGACGCTCTATGGCCCACCTCGAAACTGGTTGCGCTGAAAGCTTTCCTGAATCGCACCACGTTTGTGTTCGGATGGCCGGGCCTGCACAACCTCATTCTGAAAATGCCGCCAGTGGTAAAAGCGCCGGCGCAGTATGCGGCCAGCTATACTTTCAATCCTCTCACCACCAGCGGCACCGCCGCGCTTTACGCCGTGTTCGCCTCCGCCCTGGTTCTGCGCGTTTCCCCCAGCAAGCTGGCGCGGTGCATTTGGCTCACCATGAAGCAGCTGGCCCTGCCGACCCTCACCATCGCCACCGTGCTGGCGCTGGCCTACCTGATGAACTACTCCGGCGCGACGGCGACGCTGGGATTGACCTTCGCGGCCAGCGGCCGGCTCTTTCCCTTTTTCAGCTCGCTGCTCGGCTGGATCGGCGTTTTCCTGACCGGGAGCGATACCTCGGCCAACGCGCTGTTCGGAAACCTGCAAGTGGTCACGGCCAATACGCTGGGGTTCAACCCGGCGCTGATGGCGTCCTCCAACTCGGCCGGAGGCGTGATGGGCAAGATGATCAGCCTGCAAAGCATCGCCGTCGCCGGCGCAGCTACCGGCCTGACCCGCCCGCAAGAAGCACAACTCATGCGCTTCACCATCAAGCACAGCATCTTTCTGGCGTCGATGGCCGGATTGGTGACGCTGTTCTACGCCTATGTGGCGCCGGGGTGGGTGCGATAGTTCGCGGGGGGGGTGCGCCGTCGCTAAGGAAGTAACTTTCCCAGTATGGCTCCGCGAAGTATCCTGACGTTCTGCTCGACGCTCAGGAGAGAAGTATCGATCACAACATGTTCGCGATTCCACGCATCGTACTCCCGCGAAACTACCTCGTACCAGCGAAGAGGCCGCGATCCGGGAAAGTCGGTTATCCGCGTTTCCAGCCGGCGGCGATGTTCGTTCGTATCGGAACACACCACCTCGATTTCAACGGCACCCACCTGTACGCGGCTCGCCACTTCGAGCCACGCATCGCGAGAAATCGCTAGCGGGTTCACCGAATCCGCAATCACCGTTCTGCCGACGCGGAGGTTGTCCGCGGCGACCGCGTAGCCTATGCGATAGCCGGCGTCGGTGGGTGGTGAACCGCCCATCCCTGAATCCAGGATTGCTTGCTCAATAGAATCGATGCGTATGTGCGCCGCACCGAGTTGCCGGGCCAGCTCACGCGCAACCGTGGTCTTTCCAACGCCTGGTAGTCCGCCAAAGATGATGAGCATTACCTTAGGGACCAGTATATTCATTGGCTCTGCCATTCTAATGATAAAAAGCTGGGCTACCCGGAAGCGATGGGCAACCGCCTTGACTTTTGTGCAACGCGGGCAACTTCTCAGCGCCAGTCTTGCGCCCCGTGCCAGATGTACAGGATTTCCATAATTTCCTCGGTGGAACGGTATACAACGACGTAAGGCGGCCTGACGAGTTCACGAGTTCCCGTCACTTCTCCGGGTCGGCCAAGGCCGGGGAAGGCCCCTAGCTGTTCGATCCGTTCGATAAACGCGCGAGCGGCCTTCCGGGCAGCGGTGGATCGTCCTGTTGGATGTGTTTAACAGCCGCTTCAAGCTGGTCGGACGCTTCGGTTGTCCACCGAATGAGCGTCACGAGTGAAACAGCCGGTCGATACGGTCAAGCACGTCCTTGTGCATCGCCAGCGCACGAAGCGGGCCTGGTTTTCGAGCATGCGGGCAACGGTGTCTTTCACCAGTTGCTCGACGTCCTTGCCGTTGGCAGAGGCCACTTGCTGGAGCCGCGTTTCGACCTCGGGTGAGAAATGTACTTCCATGCCCTTCAAGGTACGCGAAAACCGGCACTGAGGCAACACCGAAGACGCACAACATCGTCCCTGAGGCCGCTCCACAGCTTGGCCCTTATCGCACCGGCGGATTGCGCGCGAGCGCCTCGTGCAACAACATTTTTATGTACGTCTGGTACTTCAGACCTTTGGCCTCAGCCTGGCGCCTCGCAAGCGCGAGTTGGTCGTTACCCAGACGGATGGTGATCTGACGTGACCCGGATGCCAGAACCGCCTGGGCCTTCCGATTAATCGCGGCGCGGTCCCGGTACACATCCGCAGCGAAAGCCTTTTCCGCTTCAATTGTGCTGCTGCTGTTTTTCTTCATTGCGTCTCCTCTGGTATGCGGCGCGGGTTTTGCGATTCGCGTCGAAAGCTGTCACCGGCCGCTTAAGTCTTCCGCGAGGCGTCCACGCTACGAATAAAATGCGGCCAGCATTGGTGTGCCCCAGTTCGAGAACGCGCTCCTCTCCACTTCGTGCATCCGTTCTCGTCTCGACGCGGATGGGATCATTTGCCAGCACCTCCTCAACCTCGGTTGGTTCGACTCGATGCGCGGCGAGATGTTCCTGGTTGTGCTCGTCCCAGTCATACCGGGCTCCGCGCTCCATGTAAATACATTATACCGACATGGATCGTCGACAGCGTGGGCTGCTACACGGGCAGCAACAGCCGCGCCTCGCATCCCAGTCCCCTGCTCCCGATTGCGCAGATCGAGCGACCCCCCATGCGCCTCGGCGATCTGCCGGCTCAACACCAGCCCGATGCCGGAGCCTCCCGGCTTCGTAGTAAAAAACGGCACGAACAGGTTGGCCGTGTTGGCCAGCCCCGCGCCTTCATCCTGAATCAGGATTTCAAGATGGTGCGGCCCCTTCCGGTCCCACGCAACCGTAACCCCTCCGCCGGTCTCGAGCGACGCGTCCGCGGCGTTCCTCAGCAGGTTGATCAGAAGCTGATCCAGTTGATCGCGATCGCCCTGAATTTCGAGCGGAGGGCCCGACCGAACCGCCACCGTCAAGCGCTGCTCCAACCGCGCCACCTCTCGAATCCACGAACCCACTTCAATGAGCCCAAGATGCGGGCGAGGCAGCTTGGCCAGCCGCGCATATGCGCCCATGAAGCGGCTCAAGCTTTCGCTGCGCGAGGCAATGATCGACAAGCCGCGGCGCGCATCCTCGCGCCAGTCATCGTCATCGCGCGCGATCATGGTTTCCAGGCTCCCGGCGATGGATTTGATCGGCGCCAGCGAATTGTTCAATTCGTGGCCCAGCACGCGCACCAGTCTCTGCCACGCTTGCAGCTCCTCCTCGCGCAGCGCGCGGGTCAAATCCGTCACCACCAGCAGCTGATGCGGCAAGCCGCCCTCGCGGAATTGCGAACGATGCACGCCCCAGCGGCCCGCCCCCGAAGCGAAGGTTCGCTGCACGGTCTGCATTTCGTCGCCTTCCAGATGCTCGGCCAGGCCCAGCGCCTCGGCCCGATCGTTCAGCATGCGCTGGGAAGGCCGGCCGAGAAGGCGCTCTCCGGCCCGGTTCACCAGCCGCAGACGGCTCTCGCCGTCGAAAGCGAACACCGCGACGTCGATCTCCTCCATCACCTTCCGCAAAAGTGTAGTGGCTTCCAAAGCGCCCAATCGTTGGGCGCGGAGCGTCGCGCCCATGGCGTTGAGCTGCGTGATCACGTCTCCCAGCGCGTCCTCGCGGAGGACGGGTTCGGACGGCTCTTTTCGATTGACGGCCCCGCGCGCGCGGATGGAATAATCGCCTTCGCGCATGGCTTCGAGCAAATTTGAGAGCGTCCGCAGCGGCGAAGCGACCCGTTCGCGCACCGCTCCCGCGCAACCCCACCACACCAGCACGATCACCACCGTAAGCGTCCACTGCACCCGCGCCGGCTGGGAGCCGGTCCACAGCAGGATCAGCGCCACCACCACCGCTGGCAATCCCGCGCCCAGGGCGAGTAGAAATACGCGCTGCTCATGCACCGGGCGCAACTTCTCGATCCAGCGTCGTACTTCCATCTATAAACCAAAGCGCTCCAGACGCCGGTAGAGGGCGCTGCGGCTCAAGCCCAGGGCGCCGGCGGCCTGGCTGACATTGCCGTTATGCCGCGCCAGAGCCTTTTTGATCAGGAAACTCTCCACCTCCTCCAGGCTCATGTCCTCCAACCGCGCGGAACCGGGAGCGTTCCCGCGCAGCGCCAGATCCGCCGTCCGCACCATGCGCTCCTGCGCCATCAGCACGGCTCGCTCCACCACGTGGTTCAGCTCGCGCACGTTGCCCTGCCAGGGATTGTCGAGCAGCGCCTGCAGGGCGGCCGGATCGAAGCCGTGCAGATCTTTGCGATACCGGCGCGCGTGCGTAGTGAGGAAGTGCGCCGCCAGAACTGGAATATCCTCGCGCCGCTCGCGCAGCGGCGGCAAATGGATTTCGATGGTATTGAGCCGGAACAGCAGGTCCTGGCGAAACCGGCCCGCCGCCACTTCGTCCGCCAGAATCGCATTCGTGGCGGAAATCACGCGTGCGTCCACGCGCTTGGTTTTCGACGATCCCACCCGCTCCATCTCGCCGATTTCCAGCACCCGCAGCAGTTTCGCTTGCAGGTTCATGGGGACGTTGGCGATTTCATCCAGAAACAGAGTGCCGCCGTCGGCCAGCTCGAAGCGCCCCACCCGATCCACCTTGGCATCGGTGAACGCGCCTTTGACGTGTCCGAAGAGTTCGCTCTCGAAGACGCCCTCGGCCAGCCCTCCCGCGTTGACCGTGACCATGGGGCGCGAGGAGCGGCTGGAAACGGCGTACAACGTGCGCGCCACCACTTCCTTGCCCGCGCCCGGCTCACCCGTAATCAGGACATTCGCATCGGAGGGTCCCACGCGGGCGATCAACTCGATCACCGGCTGCATGGCCGGTGATCCGGCGATCAGATTGGGACGTCCGTCGGCGCGCAGCAGGCGGTTCTCGGCCTCCAGACGCTGGCCGCGTTTGAGGGCCGTGCTCAGCTCCACCTGGTTGCGCACGATCGCCAGCAGGCGTGAATTGTCCCACGGCTTCTGAATGAAATCGCGCGCACCGCTGCGCATGGCCTCCACAGCGACGTCCACCGTTCCCCACGCGGTCATCACCACCACCGGTACGGTAGAATCGGCCGCGCGAATGCGCGCCAGCACATCCAGACCCTCCTGGCCGGAGGTGGTGTCGCGCGTATAATTCAGATCCATCAAAACCACGTCGAATTCGCGCGCTTCGAGCGCGGCCAGAATGCCCGCCGGCGAATGCGCCGTCTCAATCTCGATTCCTTCGCCTTTCAACAACAGACGCAGCGCCTCGAGCACGTCCGCCTGGTCGTCCGCAATCAGGATCCTGCCGTTATTCTTCATCGCCCGTACCGAGCTTACCCGTTGGCTTTGATCTTACCCTCAGGGTTTGATCTTACAATGTGGAGTATGTTCTCCGCGATCCTCCAGCCCGGAGTCGAGCTCCGTTTGGTGGAAGAACGCCACGCGCCCGCGATGTTCGCGGTTGTCGATCGCGATCGCGAGTATCTGCGCGAATGGATGCCCTGGGTCGACGCCACCCGCACCGAAGACGATATCCTGGCGTTCATCCGCCGTTCCATGGAGCAGTTCGCATCCAACCACGGCTTTTCCGCGGGTGTCTGGGCGGATGGATGCATGGCCGGCGTGATCGGAATCCACCACCTCGATTGGGCGAATCGCAAAGCCGAAATGGGCTACTGGCTGGCGCGCGAATTTCAAGGCCGCGGCATCGCCACCGCAGCCGCTCGAGCCGTCACCGGACACGCGCTCGTTGAGCTGGAGCTGAATCGCATGGAGATTCACTGCGCCACGGGAAATACCAGAAGCAGCGCCGTGCCCAAGCGGTTGGGGTTCACCTTCGAAGGCACGCTCCGCGAAGCGCAGCTCTTAGACGGACGCTACGTGGATTTAGATGTGTACTCGATGCTCCGCCGCGAATACCGCCGGTAGGGGCAACGTGCGGAAGCAACCATTAATTGGTCCCGAAACCGCCGCCCGTAGTTCCGTTTGGATTGCCGTTTGTATTTCCCGGGCTGGTGCCAAAAGGTGTCGTGCCGCCGCCGGGGGTCGTGCCGCCAGGAGACGTGTTTCCAGGGAACATGTTTCCCGGCAGCGTGCTTCCGGCCGCCGCACCCGGAGCGCCCGGAGCTCCCGGTGTCCCCGTCGCGCCGCCTGGGCCGCCGGCGGGGTTTTGACCATTGGCCCCCGCTGTCTGAGGAGCCTGCAGAGTGGTTGTCGTAGGAATCTGGAACACGAACTCCCACTCCTGGTACTTTTTGCGATCCGCGTAGGATTTGATGGTAGCGCCCTTATAAGTGCTGGCGACGCCGGCCAGTCCTCCGCCCGTCTGCGGCTGCTGCCCGACGCCGGCGGGGGGCTGCCTGGGAGTGGTCAACAACTGGTTGATCAGGCTGACGGCTTGATTCGATGACGCGGCGCCCCCAGCGCCCTGAGTCGGGAACGTCCCGGGAGCTCCCGGCGGACTCACCGGCGCGGCGCCAAAGCCTTGAACGTTCCCTGCAACGTTCGGTTGATTCACCTGCTGGTTCTGAACCTGCTGGCCTGGGAACGGCTGGGGTGGAACCTGCTGGGTCGGGAACTGCTGCGCGCCGGGAAGTGGAGGTTGAAAGCCGCCCGGCTGATTGAAGGGCGGGTTGACACCAGGTGTCGAAGCCGGAGAGTTCGTTCCCGGTATGTTGAAACCGCCGCCGGGGACGCCCGGCTGATTGAATCCAGGCTGATTGAATCCACCCTGATTTACCCCAAGCTGATTGATCCCACCTTGATTCACCCCAGGTTGATTCACACCCGGCAGCGTCCCCACGCCGCCCGCTCCCGGCATATTCACCGGAGGTGCATTGTAGCCATTGGGGAAGAGCGAAATCGGCGGCAGAGAACTGGGGTTAAAAGGTTGCGAGCCAGGATCGGTCCCTAAGCTCGTCCCTCCCGGTCCACCCTGAAAATTCGAGTTCTGCACCAGCGTGCGATCGCTGGGGCGCCGGTTCACCTGAGCATTCACCTCCGGCGGCGCGTTGGGGTCGGGCGCAGGAGGAGCGTTTATGGAGGGGACCGTCATCGAGCTGGCCTGCGTGCCCGTGGGCGTACCGGCGGCGCCGCCCGCACCCGCCGTGGTGCTTCCGGGTGAGCCCGGAGTGGCCTGCGTCGGCGGCGGCTTTACCAGCGAATCCGTCAAAAACGTCCCGTTGGTATGAATCAGGCGCCATTCTTCCTTGCCCGTATAGGGGTCGACGTAGCGATGCCGCAGGTACCGGTGGTTATTGGTGTTCTCCAAATCCTCGATCTTCGCGGGCCACTGCCGGTTATTGCCGACGTAGTACATGTAAATGGCGCGTTTGTACTGCTCGCCGCGATCGATCAGCATCTGCTCCTTGTCGCGTTCGCTCTCGAAGGCCTCGCGCGGCATCTGCCGGTACAGCATCAGCGCAATTGCCGAGGCCATCAGAAATATCAGCAGCAGCGCGAATCCGCGTTGGTCCCGCCGGGTGCGCCCGTTCTTCCCGGGCCGCCGCATT
>CAVXWB010000119.1:0-44016 GCA_963765185.1 Bryobacterales bacterium | reverse complement strand
CGTGCTGGCGTACGAATCCGCGCGGGGCAGGCCTGGGAACCTGCCCTCCGCGACCGGCGCGCGGCATCCGGTTGTGCTCGGCAAACGCAGTCATTCGAGTGTCTCGCGCTCTTCGTCGTCCTGAGCCTGCTGGTCCAGCTGGCGAACGAGCGCTGCTGCGGATTTGAGGACAGATCCTGATTTTCCAGATCGCACGGCACAACCGGCGCCGGAGCAACCCAGCTTTCCGCATCCAGATCAATGACCTTGCCATCGGTGGGCGCGGCGGGGATGGGGGGGGTGTAGTCTTTTTCGTCGCGCTTCTTTTCGTCACGCGTCTTTTCATCACGCTTCTTTGTCAGATCGTTCAGAAGGTCGCGGATGTACTTCTTCATGCCCCAAAGTCTGCATGGTGCATGAGCCGCGCGGCCCAGCCGAAGATAATATGTGATTGAAAACGGACGAATTAACCTTGGTTATCGAAGCGTATTGATAGAACTGGGATGCGCCGCCTCATACGCGGCGATGGACGCTTCCTTCTGCAGCATGTAGCCGAGCTCATCCACGCCGTCCAGCAAACAGCGCTTGGCGAAGGCGTCGATGGGGAACTGGACCGGCTTGCCGCCTTCAAGCGTCAACGTCTGCGCGGCCAGATCAATGGTCGCGGTCTTGCCCTGCGATGCCAGCAGTTGCTTGTGAACATCGGCCGGAACAACCACCGGCAACAGGCCGTTCTTAAGCGCGTTGCCCTTGAAGATATCCGCGAAGGAGGTGCTGACCACGGCGCGGAAGCCGTTCTGCACCAAGGCCCACGGCGCGTGCTCGCGGGAGCTTCCGCAGCCGAAATTGTCGCCCGCCACCAGAATCTGCGCACCCTTGGCTTCGGGCTTGTTCAGCGGGAAATCGGGTTTGAGGGAACCGTCCGGGTTCTTGCGCCAGTCGATGAATAATCCCTCACCCAGACCCTCCTTGGAAATCGCCTTGAGATAGCGCGCGGGAATGATCTGGTCCGTATCGATGTTGTCTACGGGAACCACTACGATTGTGCTGGTCAGTCTTTCGAATTTCATACAAGTTTCCTTACATCCGTGACCACGCCGGTAATCGCCGACGCAGCCGCGGTCAACGGGCTGGCCAAGAACGTGCGCCCGCCTTTGCCTTGCCGGCCTTCGAAGTTGCGATTGCTGGTGGAGACGCTGTATTCGCCGGGCTCCAATTGATCGCCGTTCATGGCCAGGCACATGGAGCAGCCGGCTTCGCGGAAATCCGCTCCGGCTTCGCGGAAAATTTTGTCGAGCCCCTCGGCTTCGGCCTGATGCTTCACCTGCTGCGAGCCCGGAACCACCAGCATGCGGACGTTGGGGCTCACCTTGCGGCCCTTGATGACCGACGCCGCCGCGCGCAGATCGGAGATGCGGGAATTGGTGCAGCTCCCGACGAACACCACGTTGATGGGATGCCCCTGCAGCGGCTTGCCCGGCTCCAGATCCATGTATTTGAGGCGCCTTCGTCAGGTCCGATTTTTCGAGCGGATTGGAGATCGACGCCGGATCGGGGATCGCGGCCGGAGATCGGGATGCCCATGCCGGGATTGGTTCCGAAGGTCACCATCGGCTCCAGCGTATCGGCGTCGATGGTCAGCTCTTGCGCGTACGCCGCGCCTTCATCGCTTGGCAGTTGCCTCCAACGCGTCACCGCCGCGTCCCAATCCGCGCCCTTGGGCGCGAACTCGCGGCCATGGATGTATTGATAGGTCGTGTCGTCCGGCGCAACCAAGCCGGCGCGCGCGCCGCCCTCAATCGACATGTTGCAGATGGTCATGCGCTCTTCCATCGAAAGGCCGCGAATGGTGGAGCCGAGATATTCGAACACGCAGCCGGTCCCGCCGCCGATGCCGATCTTGGCGATCACCGCCAGAATGATGTCCTTGGCGGAGACACCCGGCTTCAGCGTTCCGTCCACGCGAATCGCGTAGCTCTTCGAGGGCGTCTGCAGCAGGCACTGCGTGGCCAGAATGTGGCCCACCTGGCTGGTGCCAATGCCGAACGCCAAGGCGCCGAAAGCTCCGTGCGTGGCCGTGTGGCTATCGCCGCAAACCACGGTCATGCCGGGCTGCGTCAATCCCTGCTCCGGTCCGATGACGTGCACGATGCCCTGATGGTCGCTGTGGCGATTGTACAGGCGGACGCCGAAATCCGCGCAATTCTTCTCCATCGCGTCGAGCTGTGTCCGGCCGATGGCGTCCAGCACCGGCAGATCCAGCGAATAGGTCGGCGTGCGAATGGTCCATGGTGGCGATGGTCAGATCCGGCCGCCGGACCTTCAGCCCGCGCTCGCGCAGCTGTCTGAAACGCCTGCGGCGAAGTCACCTCGTGACTCAGGTGCAGGTCGATGAACAGCAGAGCGGGCGCGCCCGGCTCCTGCGACACAACGTGGCTGTCCCAGATTTTTTCAACAATCGTTCGTGGTTTCATAGAGGCTTCTTACTCATGCCTCGCTCACTGCTTCCCCACTTCTATTGTCGTTGCCGGCGTGCCCTTCGGCCGCAGATCGGCGGTGACGTGGCCCGATTCCAGCACCTTGCCGATCGGCGTCGTTCACGGCGTTGGCTTCCTTGATCAGCCCGAAACTGTATTCGAGCATCGCGGCGACGGAGCCGATGGCTCCCAGCGGATTGGCTTTGTTCTGTCCGGCGATGTCCGGCGCGGAGCCGTGCACCGGCTCGTACAGCCCCTTGCGATGCGCCCAGCGACGCCGAAGGCAGCATGCCGATGGAGCCCGCCAGATGCCTCCGACGTCGCTCAGAATGTCGCCGAAAGTATTCTCGGTCAGCATCACGTCGAACTGCGTGGGCCGCAGCACCATCTGCATGGCGGCGTTGTCCACCAGCATGTGCTCCAGCGCGACGTCGGGAAAATCGGCGGATACCTCCACCACGATCTTGCGCCAGAACTGCGAGACTTCCAGCACGTTGGATTTGTCGACGCTGGTGACTTTCTTGCGCCGGTTCAGAGCCAGTTCGAAAGCCCGGCGCGCCACCCGCTCAATTTGCGGACGCGTGTACGACATGGTGTTGCGCGCGGCGCCGCCGTCCGCGTCGATGCCGCGCGGAGTGCCGTAATACAGGCCGCCGGTCAGCTCGCGCACGATCAGCATGTCTGTGCCGGTGACCACGTGATTCTTGAGCGGCGAGGAATCGATCAGCGACGGGTAAGTCCGCACCGGCCGCAGGTTGGCGTAAACGTCCAGCACGGCGCGAATGCCCAGCAGTCCGGCTTCCGGACGCTGGCTGGGCGGAGCGTTGTCGAACTCCGGCAGGCCCACCGCGCCCATCAGCGTCGCGTCCGCGGCCAGCGCCAGCTTCTTGGTCTCCTCCGGAAACGGCGAGCCGGTTTTATGAATGGCGATGCCGCCCAGCAACCCTTCGCTCAGCTCCAGCGTATGTCCGAACTTCTTGGCCGACGGCTTCGAGGACCACTAGAGCCGCACGGGTCACTTCGGCGCCGATTCCGTCGCCGGGTAAAATCAGGATTTTTAGGTTCATGTCTATCTAAGTAGTGGCCGCTACCGCGCCGGACGCCCCGTCCGGCCCTGGACCGATAACGCCAGGCCCGACCAGGGGTCGGGCCGCGGGCGAGGGCGCCCGCCCCACAACTCTCAGCTAACAGCTACGCTGGAAGGCTTCGTATCCGCCAAATCCTGCTGCGCCAACTCCGCGATCTCGTCGTTGCGCAGCCCTTTCTTGCGGTCCGCCAGCGCGGTGAAGCGGTGATACATCACGTCCAGCTGCTCCCGCGTGAGAGGACAACCCAGGTCCTCGCAGCGCTTCGCCAGCGCGTGACGGCCGCTGTGTTTGCCCAGCACCAGCCTCGATTCCGGCACGCCCACCGATTTCGGCTCCATGATTTCGTAGGTGGTCCGCTCTTTCAGGAAACCGTCCTGATGGATGCCGGCCTCGTGCGCGAAGGCGTTCTCGCCGACGATGGCCTTGTTGGGCTGCGGCCCGAACGTAATCAGGAGGTCAGAACTGGCTGGCGGGATACAGGTGCTCGGTCACGATGCGCGTTTCAAAAGGCAGCCGGTCGCGGCGAGTGTTGATGGCCATCACCACTTCTTCCAGAGCCGCGTTGCCCGCCCGCTCTCCGATGCCGTTGATGGTGCACTCCACCTGCCGCGCCCCGTTCTGCACCGCCGCCAGCGAATTGGCCACGGCCAGGCCGAGATCGTCATGGCAATGCACGCTGACCACGGCGCGTATCGCCCAGAGCCTTGACCATTCGCGCCGATCAGGCGCCGTATTCATCGGGCACCGAGAAGCCCACGGTATCGGGCAGATTCACCGTGCGCGCCCCTGCCGCCACCACCGCTCGCGAAATCTCTTCCAGATAATCCCAATCGGTGCGCGTGGCGTCCTCGGCGGAGAATTCGACGTCGTCGCAATATTCGCGCGCCAGCCGTACCGCGGCCACGGCTTCGTCGAGCACCTGCTGGCGCGACTTCTTCAGCTTGTATTTGAGATGAATGTCGCTGGTGGCGATAAAGGTGTGAATGCGCGGACGCCGCGCGTTGCGCAACGACTTCACCGCGGCCATGATATCCAGCCGGTTGGCGCGGGCTAGCGCCGCCACGTGCGCCCAGGGATATTCGCGGCCACCGCATCCACCGCTTCCGAATCGCCCTCGGAGGCGATGGGGAATCCGGCTTCCAGAATGTCCACGCCCAGATCCACCAGCTTGGCCGCCATGCGCACCTTCTCAGGCACGGTCATGCTGCAACCCGGGGACTGCTCTCCGTCACGAAGCGTGGTGTCGAAGATATATACTCGATCGGGCATCAGTCGCCCTCCTACTCTTTGATTATCGAACCCTCCTGAAGATTTGGCAAATCAATAATATTCGAAGGTTTGTATAATGGATCTTTATGGAGCTGCATGCGCTGACGCGTGTTCCTGACGGTCGCGAACGAGAAAAGCTTCTCGCGGGCGGGTGAAAAGCTGCTGCGGACGCAGCCGGCGGTCTCGCTGGCGATCCAACGGCTGGAGCAGATGCTGGGAGAGAAACTGATCGACCGCTCGGCCAAGGATCTGCTGCTGACCGACGCGGGCAAGATCGTGCTGGATTATGCGCGGCGGTTCGAGAATCTGCAAGGCGATCTGGAGAACGCGCTGGCGGAGCTGCGCGACAAATCGGCGGGGCGGCTGACCATCGGCGCCAATGAGTCGTCCACGCTGTATCTGCTGGATCACATCGACAAGTACCGGCGGCGCTATCCGAAGGTGCGGGTGCAGGTGCGGCGCAGCCTGTCGAGCAAGATTCCGGCGGAACTGATCGACGGCGACCTGGAGCTGGGGATTCTGACCTACGATCCGGAGGACGACCGGCTGATCACGCGCGTGATCTACACCGATCATCTGGCGTTCGTGACCTCGCCCAAGCACCGGCTGGCGTCGCGCGCGCGGAGGTGTCGATCACGGAGCTGGGCGGGGAAACATTTATCGCCCACAATGTTGTTTCGCCGTACCGCCGCGTGGTGATCCGCGAGTTCCAGCGCTACAAGGTTCCCCTGAACATGGACGTGGAGATGCCGACGGTGGAGGCCATCCGCAAAATGGTGGAGCGCAATGAAGGCGTCGCGTTCCTGCCGCGCATGTGCGTGGAGGAGGAGCTGCGCCACGGGCTGCTGCGCGAGGTCAAGGTGAAGGAGATGGAGGTGGAGCGCAAGATCCGCCTGGTGTATCCCGCGCAAGCGCGCACTGAGCCACGCCGCGGAGGCGTTTTTGGAGTTGGTGGGGGGATGAGTGGCGGGGGTGAATCTGGCCTATCTCTCAGGCCGGGGCGTAGCGGTTGGGAGGTGCGATCACCCACTCGTAGCCGTCCGCGAGCTTCTTGCGAACCTTCGATTTCTTGGCACCACGAACCGCGACGTGAGAATGGAACCTGTCGCCCGGATCTTGATTATCCGGGTCTGGGTACACATCCTGCCCGCACTCTCGCATCCAGCCAGCCGTCACGGCGGCTAGGTAGAAACTTTCCCACCGGCCCTTCAGAAAGTCAGTCGGACTCTCGCCGTTTGCTGATGCGATGTTCTCCGCGAATACTGACATCGGTGAGCCATCTTGCGAATCCTGGAAATTCTGAGAACTCGGCCGACGCTCTCTGCGGTTAGCGTCGTACACGATCTGAGTTGGATCTATGCGCCTAAACAACTTCGTGTCGTTGGGGATCGCGAGCGGATCGTCCCTTGACCGGGCCATTTTACTGAATCAGCAGACGCTCTTCGAAAAGGGTCCGAAGTTCATCGAGATGGGCCATAATAGGTCCGTCCCAATCAGGGCTCCTCTTTTCATTGTCTTCAAACACTGCGCACGCACCGGCAGCCCCGGGCGGGAATTCGATTTCAAGATCCACTCCGTTTTCGTGCCAATCAAGCTGCACTCCACCAGTCCTGGTCGGAGTCCACTGTGGAATCGAACTTCTGTCGCCCATGAAGGACCAGAGGGCGTCAATCGCGGCCTGTATCGCTGTCAGTTCAACCGGCGGAGCGCCGCCTCGGTTCCAGTCGAAGGGCAGGAGCAGAAGAGGAGCACAGCGCTCCAGCGCCGGAATCAGCCATTTCGGAACGGGCACATGGGGAACCCGAAGCTCCATGCGCCGTCGGATTCCTCCCGTGGCAGCTGCAACTATAATAAGGCCCGGCTCATGGCTTAAGATTTCCGGCGCTAATTCAGACGAGTTCCCAGGCGACTCCAATGTACTGATGTCGTTCCGGCGCTCCGTCAAAGTACGACTACGTCGCAGCTCACCATAAGCGAGACTAGCCGCCCCCATTTTTACGCCTCCAAATTGTGTGCATCTCTTTTGTGGTAAGGCACGCAAAACCCCGAACAATCCATTCGTGTTCCTGGTCGAAAAGATGAAACGCTGCGGCGAAATCTGCTGGCTGGGGCGCGCCGCGCGCAGTCAGGTTCAATACAAATATCGGATGTTTATCCGTCGATCGATAGGCAGATTGCAACTGTACGTGAAGCCGCCCCAAGGGCACACCTTTTTCGTCGGCCATCAGGAACCGAGTATCGAAGGCCACGTCTTCCGGCCTCGGCAAGTAGGACTCCGAATACCGGTTTCCCCACATGGTCATCACGCGATCGATATCGGCGTGCGTCGACCATCCTACGCCAGCGGAGATATGGTTTACATACGTAACTTCGCACTGCGTCGGAACGACGGGACCGAGTTTTTCCAACGCGGCAAACGCGCTGAAAACTTCGAGCGCTGATCTGAATCGCGACCGTATGCTATCGTATCGCGGATACGGTTCGGATCGTGCGCCCTGGCGCCAATTCACAATTAGTCGATCGCGCTGGACTTGCACCAACTCATTCTGGGCCTCATTGAGGAACCACACGCGAGGCAGTGGCGGGGCGTCATCGAACGCCTGCAGTCTCACGCCAATCCGCGGAGTGCCCCTCGCTTCGAGCTCCTCAAATGCCGGTTCTAGGGGGCCGTGATCTTCTGTCACGGGCAGTCCTTCCGAACGAAACTGCGCCCACAGCAAGCCGAAGTGGGCCGACCGAAGCAGTTCTAACGGCTTAAACTGCAAAGAAACCGCCACTTCTACAACCGGCGGCCGCTCAAAGTCAGGTAAAGGCGACATCAGAGGTCTGGTGCCGAAGTGTATCACGATCGGCCAATGATCGTGGCGAGCAAGAGGCGAAGGCCAGAACTTCGCTTCCTCCCATCAGTGTAACCGAAATCCGCTCCGGGCGACTCGGCGTGCAAGTGCAAGGTACGGTGGCCGACCTAAAACGCCGGGCAGATGCGGCTTGACTGAGGCCACGTCGGACAAGTCTGAAGGCGAGTAACCATGCCGCTGAAAACCGGGACGATGCGCCTGATCTTGTCAATGCGTCATGGCGTAGACGATATAGTTGATGCCGGTGCGGATGCCCAGGGCGGAGTATTTTTCGGGGTAGCGCGGGTCGTCGGCCCACTCCCAGGAATCGCCGGTGTCGTGGTTGAACAGGACAGTCAGCGTGATGCGGTTCTTATCGTCATAGACGGCGCGCCAGTGCGGATCGGAGCCTCCGTTCAGGTAGGGCATGCGGCTCCCCAGGCTCCACTCTCCGGGAACCTGGTAGCGCTGCTCCAGATCGAAGACGGAGTGGAAGATGGGATCGGGGCCGGGGATCTCGACGATGGGACGGCCCGGAAAGAGATGCTGCATGTTGCGCTCAAAGTAAGCCCAATCGCTGGCGCCCCAGAAATCGTCGCCGAGGATGAAACCGCCGCGCGCCAGATATTCGCGAATCTTGGCGTATTGCTCCTCGGTGAAATTCCATTGATCGGGACCAGCGCAGTAGAGGAAGGGCCAGTTGAAAATTTCATCGCCGTCGAAGGGATCCACAGCTTGCTCGACGGAGCGGACGTCCAGGTTGGTTAAGCGGCGCACGGCCAGGACGAAGTGGCGGTCGGCGCGGGGATAATCGTTGGTCCAGGCGCTGTTGCCCTCGCGCCAATTGAAGCGGTAGAGGCGTCCGAAGATGCCCCAGTTGCCTTGCGGATACATCATGCGGGCGAAGACGAAGTCGCTCTTATCCCGATAATCCGGAGGTTTCGGGAAGTCGTTATAACCTTCCTCGCTGAAGTATTCGCGAAACGGCTTCTGGAAGGCGTACAGGCCGCCGACGGCCGTGAGTCCGATCACCAGGATGCGGAATCGCTTCACACGTCCAGGCTAACATCGAGCCCGACATAGTTCTCGGCCATGGATTGAGCGGCGGCGCGCGAGGTGGAAAGGTAGTCGAGCTCGGCAAGCTGGCGGCGATGGTCGAACGCGCTGTCGCCTGGTTTGTCGCTTGGGAAGCGATGCAGCAGGGAGGTCATCCACCAGGAGAAGCGTTGTACCTTCCAGGCGTGGCGCAGGCAGATGGCGGAATAGCGGTCGAGCAGCCCATCGCCCGTGACGCGGGAGTAATGCTCGGCGAGGCCTTGCGCGAGCACGCGGACATCGGCGACAGCCAGGTTCAATCCCTTGGCGCCGGTGGGAGGCACGATATGGGCGGCGTCGCCGGCAAGGAACAGGTTCCCGAAACGCAGGGGCTCGGCGACGAAGCTGCGCATGGGCGTGACGCCCTTCTGCAACACGGGACCCTCGATCAATGCGGAGCCGAGATTCAGGCGCGTGTGCAGCTCCTCCCAGATGCGGGCGTCGGGCCATGCGGCGAGATCCTCATCGGGCTCGCATTGCAGATAGAGGCGCGAGATTTGAGGCGAGCGCATGCTGAGCAGGGCGAAGCCGCGGCCGTGATTGGCGTAGATGAGCTCCTCTGAGGCCGGAGGCGATTGCGCCAGGATACCGAGCCAGCCGAAGGGATACGTCCGTTCGAAAATGGTGATCGCGTCGGGCGGGACGGCGGCGCGGGTGACGCCGTGGAAGCCGTCGCAGCCGGCGATGAAGTCGCAGACCAGCTCGTGGTCCCGATCGTTATGGCGATAGCGAATGCGCGGATGAGGGCTGTCGATGGCATCGATACTCTGGGCCTCGGCCTCGAACAAAATTTGACCGGGGCTTTGACCAGGAGCCGCGAGGCGGGCGGCAACCAGATCCTTGACCACCTCCTGCTGGGCGTAGACGGTGATGGAGCGGCCGGTGAGCTCCTCAAAATCGATGCGATGGGCGCGGCCGCCGAAGCGGAGCTCGACGCCGCGGTGGGTGAGACCTTCCCGCTCAAGGCGAGCGCCGACGCCGGTGCCCTTCATCAGCTCGACGGTGTTGTATTCGAGGACGCCGGCGCGCACACGGTTCTCGATGTAGTGGCGGGTGCGGGCTTCGAGCACCACGGATTCGATGCCTTTGAGGTGCAGCAGGTGCGAGAGGAACAATCCGGCGGGTCCGGCGCCGACTATACCGACTTGGGTGCGCATGGGCTTCCATCAAGATACTCCGCGTGGCGCCGGAAAGGGAAGCTGGCCGGCGGTCCAGGCGAGGGCGGCGGCCCATCGACATCCGCTTGATCCGGATGAAGAGAGGAAGGCTCGCTTGCTGACGCGCGCGGTTCGGCGACAGAACCGCGACCGGGGAGGGAGCGGCTAGACAAGTCTGACACTACGTTTGACTCTGGCGACCGAGGAAGAATTTGTCGAGGCCGTTCGCGCTTTCGGCCTGGTCAAGGGGACGCAGGAGTTTTCGGAAGCTCTTGACGCTTGGCACGCGTTTCAACCTTAGCAACCACCTTGGTTAACGCAGACCATTTCGCATCCGCTTCCGTGGCCGGCAATCCTTGAGAGTGCGGTCCAGTACATCCAATAATTTGTTGGCGGCCGTATCGAGACGTTTCATGGCTTGCCGAGGGAACACAGAGGATCGCCGACGACGATGTTCTGCCAGCTCAGGCGCGGGATGGCTAGGTAGTAGCTTTCCGCGAGATTGCGGCCTTTGTAATAGGCGGGCAAGAGAATATCGGGACGGGGCGTCATGGTGAGGTAAGGCTCATAGACATGGCCGGAGGCTCCGGTGGCGCCTTCATGAATATAGTCGGAGGTTACGGTTTGCGGACTGCCGGCGAACCATCGGTGAGGCGAGTTCCAGTCGCTGAGGGTCCAGCTTGCAGGCGGGCGCTCGAAGGTGCGGGCGTTGGTGGAAACAAACTCGGTCATGATGGCGCCGGGGAGCCATTCGAAGCCCAGAAAACGTTCGTGACGGTTGGTGTCGTTGGACCCCCAACTCGCGTAACCGATAACGTCGCTCTGGTGCATCAGGACGGTTGAGGTTTTATCCAGCACCACTCGATCGGCGGGCAGCAGCGAAGCCGCGTTGGCGAGCCAGGTCTCGCCTTGGGGATTGGCGCCGTTCGCCAGATCGATCACGAATTTACCGCGGTTGGCGGCGAGCAGAGCGCGATCGACGATGCCCTTAACATCGTTGAAATTGTAAGCGGCGAGGCGGGTGACCAGGTAGATCGGGAACTCGGGATGCGAGAATTTTTCGTTGATCCGGCCGAAAAACGGGTTGGGGATTGAGCCGGGGAGGGGGTGCGACGTGCCCATGATATCGGAATACAGCAGGGTGAGTTCGCTATCCACCGAGGCGGCGTCGCCGCCGAGGCCATCGCCGCCGGGAATCTTCAGGGGCACGCCCATCGTGGTCACGATGTAGAGAATGCTCTCCACCAGATTGTTGGCTTTCAGGTACTCGGCGATGGGGGTGGCGATCTCCGGGCCGTACTGGACTCGTGAGATGAACTCATCGGTGGTAGTGTGAAGATGGCAGACATTGCGCGCCGGGATGGAGCGGCGCAGGGCATAGTATTCCCCGATGGATCGGGAAGTCGGGGAGGCGTCGTTGACCACGACAAGAACATTCTGGGGGGTTTGGGCGAGGACGCCGGAGGCGACGGCCAAGCTAAGGAGAATCGTCCCAGCGGTGCTTCTCATCGCGGTCTTAGTCTAGCAGAAGGGGCGGGCCGCCGCCCGCGAATGGTATCGTGAATGCAAAAATTTTGGGCGATTTCACGCAGTAGACAGAAAGATGCGATGCTAGAAGCTAGGTCCGAGTAGACATCGGTATGGATCTCGATCAACTCCATACATTTCTGGAAATTGTCCGCCTGAAGAGCTTCTCCAAGGCGGCGCAGTCGTGCTTCCGCACGCAGCCGGCGGTGAGCGCGCAAGTCCGGCAACTGGAACAGGATGTGAGCGCTCCTCTGTTCGAAAGGCTGGGGACCAAGATCGCATTGACGCCGGCGGGGCGGATCTTCGCCGATTACGCCGAGCAAATCCTGGAATTGCGCCGCCGCGCCCAGAACGCCATCAGCGAACTGGAGCGGACGCCGCGCGGGGAGCTGGTGATCGCGGCCAACGAGGCGACGTGCATCTACGTCCTCCCGCGGGTGTTCCTGGCGTATAAGAAGCTGTTTCCGAACGTGGAAATTCTGGTGGACCGCTCCTACGGCTCGCGCGTAGTGGAGGCGGTGGTGGATAACCAGGCCGATTTCGGGATCACGCAGCTTCCGGTCAAGGAAAAGAGGCTGGAGGTCGCCAAGATTCACTCCGACGAGATCAAGCTGATTGTGCCGCCCGGTCATCCGCTGGCCGGGAAGAAGGAGATTCTGGTTTCGGATCTGATCGGAGAGCCGCTGCTGCTGCCCAAGGCGGGAACGACGCGAAGCCGTTTGACGGCGTGGATGGAGCCGGTAGCGGACGAGCTTCAGGTGTCGATGGAGCTGGATTCCACCGAGATGATCAAGCGGTTCGTGATGACCGGCCTGGGCGCGAGCTTTCTGGCCGCAACCCACTGCCGCGAAGAGGTGGCTGCCGGAAGGCTGGCGGCAATCTCGCTGGGGCCCGATCCCATGGTGCGCCAGGTTGCATTAATCTATAGGAGAGACAAGGCTCTCTCCAAGGCGGCATTGGGATTCATCAACATCGTCTTGGAGCACGCCGCCATGGTTGGCGGACGGGTGGCGCTACGTCCGGCGGCGTCCGGCGATCGCGTCACCAAGCTGGTGGAAGGTTAGGCACAATGAATCGCGTGACGGTGAAAACTTCGACAATCTTTATCGCCAAAGGCGGCAAGACGCGCGTGTACCATTCGGTGAACGACGTGCCGCCGCGGCTGCGCAAACAACTGGAAGACTCCACCAACAGCTTCAATTCCGCCACCATCCTGATCGCGGACCGGAGAGGAAGAGAAGAGATTCTGCGGGCGCTGAACGGTTTGCCGTCGGGCTTGCGGTCGCGCCTGGCATCTTCGCTGTGCCCCAACCCGGTTTCGACCCCCGCGGTTGGGAAGGCGCCCGGCCCGGTGTTCCTCTTCCTGCGGCGCAACTGGGCCGAAGTCCTGCTGCCTGCCGCGGTGGGCGTGATCGTCTGGCTGGCGTTTCATTACCGCTAAGTTTCGATTCCGAATCGTTGTCCGGCGGGTCACACTCTTTTCCGCAGCGCCGATATGCTCTGCATGGAAAGACGTCGGGAGCCGCGCCTTGCGGCCAATGAGCCGGTGATCGTCAGCGAATTGGGGCACGGCGGCTCATACCCACACGGCGGCTTGATTGTGGAGATCTCGGGAACCAGCTTGACCATAAAGCTGCCGAGCGCGGTTGGGATTGGAACAGCAGTAAAGGTAGAAGCCTGGGACATGCTGATGCTGGGCGAAGTGGTGCGGTGCGAGCCGGCAGGCGAAGGATTCCGTCTGGCGCTCAAACTGAGCCATTCGCTGCGGGGTTTGCTGGCGTTAGAGAAGCTGAACCATGCTTTGACAGGAGAGCGAGCCGCTCCAATGCCCAAAGATTTCGCCGAAACAACTTCCTAGCAAGTTCCCTCTAACGCTTAGGAGGTGAATTTATGCGCGGATTCGCATTTCTAGTGGTGGCTGCCGTTGCTGGAATCGGCTTCATCGACCACCACGCCCAAAGCAGAGGCTCAGGTCAGTGTCAACATCGGCGTAGCCCCTGATTGTCCCTATGGTTACTATGACGTCGCTCCCTATGCCTGTGCTCCCGCTGGATACTACGGGCCAGAATGGTTTAATGGGGACGTTTTCATTGGCGCTGGTCCGTGGTTTCATGGAGCTGGCGGCTTCACAGGCCACGTGAATAACCGTCTCCATCCGGACCACGGCTACAAGGGCCCCATGCCGAAGGTTGGAGAGAAAGCTGAGCCGGCAAAGCGTGTCACTGCCGCGAAGTTCAAGGGAAACGAAGTGCGGGATGGACGCGGCCACGTGGCGGCCAAGAAATAGCCGAGCCGGGACTGCGCCGGTCCGGACGCCGCCGCTACATATAATGAGAGAGTGAAAAAAGTTGCGGTTTTCGGAGGCGCCGGGCAGCTCGGCACGGAATTGCGGGCGGAATTTTCCGCGCGCGGCTACCAGGTGAAAGCGTTCGACCGCTCCAACGCCGACATCACCGACGCGGCGCGAGTGGAACAGGCGCTGGCGGAGTTCGATCCGGCGATGGTGCTGAACGCCGCTGCCTACAATCAGGTTGACGTCGCCGAGAAAGAGCCGGTAGCGGCCTTTCAGGTGAATGCGCTGGCAGTGCGCAATCTGGCGATGGCGTGCCGGCAAACCGACGCCAGGCTGGTGCACTTTTCCACCGACTATGTGTTCGACGGCTTGGCGGGCCGCGCCTACCGGGAAGAGGATGAGACCCATCCCTTGGGCGCGTACGCGGTATCGAAGCTGGCCGGCGAATTATACGCGCGCGCGTACCTGGATGAGGCGCTGATCATCCGCACGTCGGGCGTGTACGGGCCGGCGGGCATGGAGACGGCGCGGGGGAATTTCGTCGAGATGATGCTTCGGCTCGCCGCGAAGGGGCAGCCCATCCGAGTGGTGGAGGATCACGCAGCCTCGCCGACGTATGCTCCGGCGCTGGCGGCCCGGACCGCCGATCTGGTGGAGCGCGGCGCCAGCGGTATCTTCCATCTGGGCGGAGGAGCCGCTATTTCGTGGTTCGACTGGGCGGCCAAGATCTTCAGCGCGGCGGGCTTGAATCCGCCGCTGAAACCGACTACGGAGCGCGAGTTCCGCACACCGGCGCGGAGGCCGAAATATTCGGCGCTGTCCAACGCCAAGGCGGATGCGCTGGGCATCGCTCCCATGCCTACGCTAGACGAGGCGATCCGGATGTATCTGGAAGCTCGGGCGGGAAGGTTAGCCGCGCGCTAATCAAAAGGTGACGGAGGGCAACCACGCTCCCGCGGGATCGTTGTATAGACCTACGCTCATCAGCGTCATCGGCTGCACCACTCGCAGCCCGTTGGCGAGGCACCATTGGAACAGAGCGCTGTTCCGCGATGGCACTAAGATTCCGGGTCCTCCGAAAGAATCTACCGAAGCGATCAGCGCCTGCAAATCCAGATTTGTCTCCGCCATTGCGTGGCCGAAGAAGGCAAGCTCGGAGGCATAGCCGGTAATCCGAGTCTCCCGTTCCGCCACGATGGCCGTGCCTCGGGCGATCGCCTCCGCCAACTCGCGACTGCGGTCGAAGCCATGCACCCGCCGGGACAGGGCGCAGCAGGCGTCCAGATCGTGCGGGTGCGCTGGCCGTACGGGGCACCCGGGGATCGATCGTTGCTGTGTTCGCCCTTGCATGCAAGCGAGCGGCTCACGGACCTCGAAACCCAGGCCGGCATACAGAGAAAAGGAGCGGTTATGGTACGCGGCCTGCACCAGCCGGACACCGGGGGAGCCACGTTCAAGGGCCCGATCCATGACGGCTCGCATCAGCCTTCGGCCCACACCGCGATTCTGCACCTCTGGATCGATCGTGATGGGGCCCACTCCAGCGATGACGGAGCGTTCGTCGAGGCAATTGCTGCCAATGATGCGGCCTTCAGCTTCGGCGACCACGCAGTAAAAAGCAGGATGGGAGAAGAACATCGACAACAGGCCTTCGGCCGCCTCCGGCCCGG
The DNA here is from genome assembly GCA_963765185.1 of Bryobacterales bacterium. GTDB lineage: Bacteria > Acidobacteriota > Terriglobia > Bryobacterales > Bryobacteraceae > Palsa-187. Next base: position 28,624 of record CAVXWB010000119.1, on the reverse strand, counting down.
GGAGATCGCACGCGAAGCCGTGGCGGGAACTAATCGTGTCGAACGCGTCGTAGCAGATTTGCCCGCAACGCGGCGCGTCCTCTGGCTTGGCGGGGCGCACAAACACCTCCGCCTGTGGTCCGGGTGTCATCCTCTCATTTCCTTTTCGCGCATCAGGAGCAGATGCATCACCACGCCCATCACGCCGCAGAAGCAGATCATGGCGGCCATGGGAAACGCGGTGGTGCTGTCGATGGCTCCCAGGGCGAGCGTGGCGATGGCCGGCCATGCTGAATTGAAGCGTCCCCAGCAGCGCGGAAGCCATTCCGGCAATCTGGCCATGATTAGCCAGAGCCAGGGCGACGGCGTTGGGGAACACAAAGCCGATGGTAGAGAGGTACAAAAAGAGCGGGAGAGCGATGCTCAACAAAGGAGCGGCGCCGCTGCGGGCGGCGACAATCAACAGCACGCCCGCGGCAGCTTGCACGAAGGCGGCGGCGCGCATCACGCGTTCCGGCGCATGACCGTGCAGCAGGCGCCCGTTAATCTGCGCTCCGATCACCACTGCGGCGGCATTGGCGGCGAAGAACCAGGCGAAGCGCTCGGGTTTCACTCCAAAGAGATTGATGAAGACGAACGGCGCCCCCGCGATGTAGGCGAACATTCCAGCGGAGCTGAATCCGGTGGCGAGAGAAGCCCCAGAAAGAAGCGGTCCGCCAGGAGTCGGCGGTAGGTCGCGAAGATGTAGCCCATCGAAAGAGGACGCTTGGATGGCAAAGATTCGGGCAGCCGGAAATGCAGTCCCACGGTGGCCAGCGCGCCCACCAGCATCACCGAAAGGAAGATCGCCTTCCAGCCGAGCCAGGCATTAAATAGGCTCCGAGCAAAGGCGCGAGCAGAGGCGAGACGCCCATCACAAGAATGAGCGCGGAGTAGACGCGGCGCGTTTCCTCGGGCGGAAAAAGATCGCGCACCATGGCGCGCGAAATCACCGATCCCGCGCAAGCGCCCAGCGACTGCAACAATCGGAGAGCGGTGAGGGCGCCTGACCGATGCGGCCAGACGCGCAGGCGCCGGAGGACAGCGACAAGACCAACATGCCGATATACAGCGGAGGCTTGCGGCCGAAGCGGTCCGCGAGCGGGCCGTACAGGGTCTGGCCCAGCGCAGAAGCCCACGATGAACATGGCCAGCGTGAGCTGGATTGCGCCTTCGGTCGCCTTGAAATAGGTTTCCAGCGCCGGCAGCGCCGGCAAATACATATCGATGCTCAGCGGAGCGAAGCGGTCAACACGCCCAGCAGCACCACCATCTCCAGCCGGCGGCGCCGGTCATCGGACGCGCGGATGGGGAAGCAGTTGCCAATGCGGCTTCGTTATAGTTTACACGTTCCTTGTCGTTTACACGGGATGTCGGTTAGTGCGGCCCAGGCGCTCGGTGGCGAACTGCATTGCTTTTGTTCTCGGCCTCCTCGCGCGTGGCGCCGCGGGTGCGGGCCAGGTTCGCGCCGGGCGAGACGTTATCCGCGGTACAGTGGAACACCTCGCCAATCCGATAGCTGGTGAGGTGCACGGGCCAGCCTTCAATTTCGAGCTTGCGCTCGCTGCGTGTTCTTCGACTTTCATGCTACTCACGCCTTGGCGGCCTGCGCCGCGCCGCGTTCCACCGGAGCGCCGACCAGGTTGCCCCATTCAGTCCAGGAACCGTCGTAGTTGCGGACGTGATCGAAGCCCAGCAGATAGCTCAGCACGAACCAGGTGTGGCTGGACCGCTCGCCGATGCGGCAATAAGCGATGGTGGGCCTCGATCCGTCGACGCCTTCGCCGCCGTAGAGAGCCTTCAAATCGTCATAGGATTTGAAGGTGCCGTCCTCATTACAGGCTTTGCCCCAGGGGATGCTGCGCGCGCCGGGAATGTGGCCTCCGCGCTGGCAGGTTTCGGGCAGGCCGGGAGGCGCGAGGATCTCGCCGGTAAACTCGGCGGGCTGCGCACGTCGACCAGACCGGTGTGGCCTCCTTCCACCGCGGCCTGCACCTGATCGAGAAACGCGCGCAGGCCGTTATCGGGGCCGGAGGCGGTATAGCTGGCGGCGCGGTGCTGGGAACCTCGGTCGAAACCTCGCGGCCCTTCGGCCAGCCATTTCTTGCGGCCGCCGTTCATCAGCCGAACATCCTTGTGGCCGTACATCTTCATCTGCCACAGGGCCCAGGCCGCGAACCAGTTGTTATTGTCGCCGTAGAGGACGACGGTGGTGGAGTTGGAAATGCCGGCCTCGGCTCATCAGCTTTTCGAATGCGATGCTTGGAGAGGATGTCGCGGCGGACTGTGTCGCAAAGCTGGGTGGTCCAGTTCCAGCCGATGGCGCCGGGAACGTGGCCCTTGGAGTATTCGGATGTATCCACGTCCACTTCGGCGACCCGGACGTGGGGATCTTGGCGTGCTGGGCAACCCACTCGGTGGATACCAGCGCTTCGGGATGTGCGTACTCTGCCATATTGTTAGTGTTCTCCGTCTCCATCTTAGCTCTACTGGGAGCAGCATATGAAGCGAGTCTTTTTCGTAGCGCCCTTACTGTGCCTGGCGCTGCTGGCCGAACCGGGGAGTCCATTGCAGTACAACAAGGAAGGCAAGCTGTTGCTGCCCGCGGACTACCGCGAATGGGTGTTTCTGACCTCCGGGCTGGGGATGAGCTACGCGGATAACCCGCAGCCGAATGCGAATCCGTTGTTCGATAATGTTTTCGTCAATCCGGCGGCGTACCAGGCGTTCCTCAAGACCGGAACGTGGCCGGACAAGACCGTTCTGGTTCTGGAATTGCGGAACTCCGATACCAAGGTCTCGATCAACAAGGACGGACGGGTGCAGACGGACATGCGGATTCGGAAGTTCACGTCAAGGATGCCTCGCGCGGAGGCTGGGCATTTTATCATTCGCGAAAGGGGCTGCAGAGGGGAACCTGATTCCGAAGACGGAGAATTGCTACTCCTGCCATGAGAAGAACGGCGCGGTGGACACGACGTTCGTGCAGTTCTACCCGACGCTGATCGAGGCCGCCAAGAGCAAGGGGACGTTCAAGGCTGGCGAGTAAATAGCGCACGGGTATGGTAGTATGGCCATAGTATGGTGAAAGTCACGTTCACGCTCGACGAAGCGCACGGTCGCGCGGCTGAACGAGACGGCGCGGCGCCTTCCAAGCCGAAGAGCGAAGTGGTTCGTGAGGCGATCGGGGAGTATCACGGCAAGAGCGACAAATTGAGCGAAGCGGAGCGCCAGAGGATGCTGCGCGTTCTGCAGGAGTACGCGACGTCTACCGCCCAGCGATCTCCGCGGAGGCGGAGCGCGAACTCCGGGAGATTCGAGAAGCTCGCCGCTGTGGTGGGCGCCGGACTCGAGTCGAATATTCGTGATCCTGCTGGACACGTCGGTTGTCATCGAGAGCCTGACTGGTGACCGGCGTTCACTGCCAGAATCTGACCCGCCTGCTGGAGCAGGGCGAGAGATTGGTGCTTTGCACCATGGTGCTGTACGAATGGCTGCGCGGCCCCCGCCTTCCGGAAGAACTCGCAATGCAGGAGTCTCTGCTTCCCGTCCGAAGCTGCCCTGCCATTTGAAGCTGGCCGACGCGCGGATCAGCGCGGAACTGTATCGTTCCGTGCCGCGTGCCCGGAGCCGCGAAATCGGATCTCGCCATCGCCGCCTGCGCGATCCGTCGCGACGCCGAGTTGTGGACGCTGAACCGGGCCGATTTCGCCGGCATTCCCGGGCTGCGGCTGCTCAAGCGGTAGCGGGTCGCGCTACGCCAAGATCGAATTTCTCGTGGTGCAGCAGCGGGTCGCTCTTGACCAGCACCGGGCGGCGGAGCACTTCCTCCAACTCCTCCAGATACTTGTTCTGGTTCGATTTGAGCACCTTGGCGACGTCGGGATGGGCGCGCAGCATGACTTCCTTGCCCTCCACGCTGCGAGGCCATCTTGCGCGCCTCGGTGAGGATCTCGCTCACCACGGTAGTCACGCTCTTGATGTAGCCGCCGCCGTCGCAGTGCGGGCAGGGCGAGCACAGCGTCCGCTCCAGCGACTGCTTGACGCGCTTGCGCGTGATGGCCACCAGGCCGAAATCGTTGAACTGGAGAATCTTGTACGGCGCGCGGTCGACGCGCATGGCTTCCTCGAGCGCCTGCATCACCTTCTGGCGATTCTTGCGCTCGTCCATGTCGATGAAGTCGATGACGATGATGCCGCCCAGATCGCGCAGACGGACCTGGCGCACGATCTCCTTAATGGCCTCGGTGTTGGTCTTGACGATGGTGTCTTCCAGGCGGTTGGATTTGCCGACGTACTTGCCGGTGTTGACGTCGATGGCCACCAGAGCCTCGGTCTGGTTGATGACGATGTAGCCGCCGGACTTCAGCCAGACTTTCGGCCGCAGAGCCTTTTCGAGCTCTGGCCGTGATGCCGAAGGCGTCGAAGATGGGGGCTTCGCGGGTGTACAACTTGACCTTGCCGACCAAGCCCGGGCTGGAAGCGCTGCACGAAGGACACGATGTTCTCGTACAGCTCTTCGTTGTCGATCCAGATGGACTTGAAGCTGTCGGTCAGCTGGTCGCGCAGCACGCGCTGCACGATATCAAGATCGTGATGCAGCAGCAGCGGAGCGGGCTTGCGCTCGGCCTTGCTCTTGATGTCCTGCCACAGCTTGTACAGGAACTCCATGTCGGCGGCGATCTCATCTTCGGTGCGGCCTTCGGCGGCGGTACGGGTGATGAAGCCGCCTCCGGTTCCGGGACGGCGGCCTTGCAGGATGCGCTTCAAGCGCAGACGTTCCTCGTCACTGGCGATCTTGCGCGACACGCCCATGTGCTCGAGCGTGGGCATGTAGACCACGTAACGGCCGGGCAAGGCGATGTGGGACGTGATGCGCGCGCCCTTTTGCCCCAAAGGCTCCTTAGCGATCTGAACGATGATTTCCTGGCCTTCCTTGAGCAGATCGCTGATGGAGGCCTGACTCGAAGGATGTCCGGTGGCCTGGGTCGAGGCCGGGCCGTGACCGGCCGGGCGGGCAACCGCACGCTCCTGGGGTTGGGGCGGAGCGGGCGTTTCGCTGCGGCCCTCTACCCTGCCGCCTTCCTGCGGCCGGCCTTCTTGTGGACGGCCATCCTGCGGTCCGCCGCCCTGTGGTCCACCGCCCTGTGGTCCACCGCCCTGTGGTCCACCGCGTGGACGGCGGCGGCCTCGGCGGGAGACGCGATGCGGATAACGGCCGCCACGCTCGCGCACCTCGGCTGCACCGCTTTCCGGTTCAGCGGGAGCGGCCTCGACGCCGGGTTCGCCGCCGGGCTCGACAGAAGACGCGGAGGGTTCCCCGGTCTCCTCGCCGGGCTCTTCGCCGTCGAGTTCCTCCACCATGCCCTCGACCTCGCCCAGAATCATGGCCTGAATGTCGCGGTCCTCATCTTCGTCCAGCAGCGAAGCGATCGCCGGACCGGATTCGGCCTCGGCCTGATCGGCCTGGAATTGCCGGGCCTGGGCTTGATGTTCGTCGATCTGATCCCGGTCGCGACGAACCTCACCGGCGGGCTGGAGGGTTTCCATCGCGGCCGCGGGAGACGCCTCCACGCCGGGCATCGAAACCACGACTTCGATCCCGCCGCCTTCGATCTCGGCGACCTCAACCTCGCCGGCGACGGCTGCAGCGGGGTGATGGATGGGGGCGTCGGGTAGCGCGTTCTCGGGCGGATAGTGTACCGGCAGGTTGTATTCGTCGACGCCTTCGACCTCAAAATCATCCTCGTCTTCGGTTGGTAACACGGCGCTCGGCGGCGTTGGCGGCGGCGCGTTTTCGAGCGGCGCGACTACGGGTGCGGCGGCGGGAGCCGCTTCCGGCTCCGGCGCGGAGCGGTATTTGCGGAGCGATTCGCCGGGAAGAACCACAGGAGCGATTTCCCGCGCCGGGGACACCGGCTCCGGCTCGGCCGCGGACGGGAAGGCGCTGCGGGTTTGAAGGGCGTGCCGCATCGGAAGACGGCGCGGGCTCGGACGCCGTTCCGGCCTCGGAATTAGGTCCGGCCTCGGAATAGCCCCGGAAGATTCGGCGTATTTTGATTCCGGGATGCCACGGCCGCGATTGCGGCGGCGGCGCGAACGGCGGCCGCGCCGGTCGTCATTTCTACCGTCGCCTCGTGCCTCCGTTCGAACGTCGTTTCTGGCGTCGCTTCGAACGGGATCGGGGCGCTCCGGCGCGGCCACAGCCGCCGGCGTGGAGACTTCGGCCGCAGGGACACTTTCGGGCGCGTCCTCCGCCGGCGCAACGGCCGGAGCCGCTTGCGGCAGGGCTTCGCGCGGGGACAGAGCTTGACGGCGCTCCGCCGCCCACGGTCGCCGCACGATCCCGTGCCCGGACGGTCGTCGCCGGTCACCTGATCGATGTCCTCGTGTGCTCCTCCAGGAAATCCGATACGTAGAGGAACGTGTCGCGCTCCAGGCCCAGGTCCACGAAGGCGGACTGCATGCCGGGCAGCACGCGGGTCACGCGCCCTTTATGGATGCTGCCCGCGAGCGAATATTCATTGGCGCGCTGGAAGTGGACCTCCACCAACTGGTCGTCTTCAAGCAGCGCCACTCTGGTCTCGTGCCGGTTGGCCGAGATCACCATCTCCTTGCTCATGTCTGCCTCCCTCGCCGCGGCTTCAAAGGCACGCGGGCCGAGGCCCGAAGTCGGACCGCGAAGCAGGCGGGGAACAGAACAAGGCGGTTCGGGCAGAAGGGCTCTGCCGCGAATCCGGCGCCGGAGTGGAGTTCTCCCGGAACCATCCGGAAACTACAGCACCCTGACACTCACAAGCGCCTGCAGCCACATTTCGACGACTACGCGGCAAGCACCGCGGAACCAGCCTGCGGAGGGCCAAGTTGGAGGATCGCTCCCGCCAACTCCGCCGGCTGGTCCGAAAACTTGAGAAACCGAACTCGCCCCGCTTTCCCGCGCGATTACCGCGCAGCCTTTCACGGGCTAAAACATATCTCGTCCGGCGCGCGAGCAGCGCATCAATCAGACGCCTGGACCGACAAATTCTAACCGACGAACCGCCGGAGCCGGACATTGTTCACCAGCCCCAGCATCATGAATACCGAAATCATGTTCGAGCCGCCCGCACTCATGAGCGGCAAGCGGAATTCCCGACACGGGCACGTTGCCCACCACCATTCCCACGTTCACCAGAACGTGGAACAACAACAAAGTCGCCACGCCCATGCAGATGTACACCCCGGCCCGATCCGGGGCCGTCTGGGCGTTCTGCACGATCTGCATGAGCAAAAGAAAATACAATCCCAGCGCGACCACCACCATGACGAAGCCGTGCTCCTCGGCGAAGGACGCAAAGATAAAGTCGGTGTGCGGAACGCGGAAGGAAGCGGAGCTGGGTCTGCGTGCCGTGAGTTACTCCGCGGCCCCACATGCCGCCGTCGCCCACCGCGATTTTGGATTGGATCACCTGGTAGCCGCGGCCCTGCGGGTCGTGCGAAGGATCGCGGAAAGGTGAGCAGGCGCTGCTTCTGGAAGTCCTTGAGCACGAACCAGCCGACCGGCGCCGCCAGGGCGCAGGCCATCACGATCACGGCCACGTGACGCCATTGAATCCCGGCCAACAGGATCCCCACGATCAGGATCGGCACATAGGTGGCGCCGGTACTAAAATCCGGCTGGGCCATCACCAAGGCCGTTGGGATCCCGACCAACCCTCCTAGCTTGAATAGATCGCGCGCGCTCAACTCGTCGCTTTCAGCTCCGAGAGGTAGCGCGCTACGATAATATTATCACTAATTTTACGAATTCCGAGATCTGAAGATGAAACAGCCAGCGCCGGCGCTCCCGCCACGCGCTTTCCGAGCACGAAGGTGGCCATCAGCGCCGCGATGGAGAACGCATACAAAATCGGGGTCTGCGCCATCAGCGTGTGGTAGTCGACCGAAGCGGCCAGCCACATCGCCCCCAAGGCCACCGCGATATAGAGGATCTGCTTCCACCAGGCGCTGCGGTAATCGTGCGTGGAGGTCTGGTAATCGTGGGTCGCGGAGTAGATCTGGAGCACGCCCAGGGCGCAGATGATCAGCGCGACGATCAGCAGCGGCCAATCGAAATCGCGGAAACTGCGGTAGCGCGCCATCCTGCCTATCTAGTGTACAGCTAGCCCGCAAAGGGTGCGGCGGCGCCCTCCATTCGCCAAGGCAACTATGCCGCCGCACTCCGTTTTGCGGGCTGTCGCGTAGAGGTGAGCGCCCACGCATGTTCGCTACCGGTGAAACCAGGCCACCTGCTGGGGCTTGAGCTGGTTCTGGCGCGCCTTCTTGTCGAAATAGGCCTTGATGACATCGCGCACGATGGGCGCGGCGAGGGCGCCGTGTTCGCCCGACTCCCACAGCGCTGCGACCACGATTTCAGGATGGTCGCAGGGAGAGAAGGCCACGAACCAGGCGGTATCCTTCATCGTGCTGGCCAGCGCCTTGTTGGATTTGGCCAGAGTATTCGAGATGCGCTGGGCGCTGCCGGTCTTACCGCAGACGTCGATTCCAGTGATACGCGCGGCTGTCCCGGTTCCTTCCTCGGTCACCACGCCATTCATGGCAGAGACGATGGTGGCGATGTTTTCCGCGTGAAGATCGGCGCGGCGAGGTTGATCCGATGCGGCGGCGTCCCGCACCAGATGGGGCTTGTGCCATTCTCCGCCCATGGCCAATCCGCCCATGGCCACGGCGAGCTGAATAGGCGTTACGACCACCGCACCCTGCCCGATGGCCACGGAAATGGTTTCACCCGCGTACCATTTCTCGTGCTGCGTCCGCAGTTTCCACTTCGGCGAGGGCATGATGCCCTCGGCTTCACCGGGGAGATCGATGCCGGTCTTCTTGCCGAACCCCACCATCTGTCCGTATTCGGCGATGGTGTCGATGCCGATTTTGTTGCCTACGTTGTAGAAGTACACGTCGCAGGATTTTACGATGGCCTGATGCAGATTAATGGTGCCGTGGACGGCGTCGCACTTGTGCGTAATTCCCGAGAAGGTCGCGTAGCCCGGGCAGAAGTAAGTGGTGCTCGGCTCCAGCAGGCCGGTTTCCAGGCCCGCCAGCGCCACAATCGGCTTGAAGGTCGACCCCGGCGCGAGCTGCGCTTGAATGGCGTTGTTCAGCAGCGGGGCATCGGGATTGTTCATCACATCGTTCCAGTCTTGCTGGCGAATGTGGCCCTGGAACATGCCCGGATCGAAGGTGGGACGGCTGACCATGGCCAGCACCTCGCCGTTGCGCGGATCGAGTGCGATGACCGCGCCCTTGCGCCCTTCCATGGAGAGCTCCGCGACGGCCTGCAAATCCACGTCGAGCGTCGTCTGCAAGTTGTGTCCGGGCGTGGCCTCTACGTTTTCGAGCACCTGGCGTTCCCGTCCGACATTATCCACCACCACGCGCTTCTGGCCGTCGACGCCCATCAAGATGTCGTTATATTGCTGCTCCAGGCCGCTCTTGCCCACGATTTCGCCCTGCGAGTACTTGGCGAATTCCGGCAAATTCAGTTGCGCGTCGCTCACCTCGCCGACATAGCCCAGGACGTGCGCCGCCAAGCCGTTTTGGGGATACAGGCGCGCGCTGGAGTCCTCGCTCACCTCCAGCTCAGGGAAGGTCTGCGAGTCGAGGTGCGATTCGACGAAGGCCAGCTCTCCGCGGGTGAGCTCGGTCTTGATGGGGACGGAGACGTACTTGGGCCGGGAGTCGTAGCGCTTGACGCGGCTCTGCAATTCCTCCAGATCCATATTCAGTCCCTGGGCGATGGCCGCGAAATGATCCTTGTTCAGGTTCTCGCGGGAAAGCAGCGCGCGGAAGGAAGGCCGGTTATCGACGATGACGCGCCCGTCGCGGTCGAGAATTTTTCCGCGTGGAGCGATCAAAGGGACGGTCTTGATGCGATTGCGCTCGGCCAGCTCGCTGTTGGCCTCGTGGTCGCGGACCTGCAAGACCCAGAAGCCCGCGATCAGGAACAGGAACACGGCCACGGTCGCATATTGAAACGCGGCGATGCGGCCCAGAGCGAAGCGGGAATCGTCGCGGAGCAGCCGGTTGGTGGGCTCCTGCGGGCGTCCGCGATCTGGCTGTTGGGGAGACATACGCTTATTCCGTAACCCTTAGTTTATCCAAGACGTGAAACAGCGGAACGGCCACCGCGGCGTTGAGCAGGGCCACCACGATGGTCTCCAAAGGATCGAAGCCGATCATTTGTCCCAGCAGGACGCGGGTGAGGAACCAATAAAAAAACTGGTGGAAGAAGAAAAAAAAGAATGCCAGAACCAGCCGTACCCAGGAGTTTTCCACCTCGAAGCGCTGGCTGACGCTTCCGGCGAAATAGCCCACCAGGGTCTTGGCGATGCCGTACATTCCCAGGAGGGTGATGCGAGAGCGAATCCTGCGCCAGGCCGATGCCCGCGCCGAAGAACACTCCCGCCACCGGCGACCGCCGCGCCAGCGAGAAATACACCGTGACCATGAGCGGGACTTCCAGATAAGAAAGATAGGAGATGAAACGCGGCACGTAGACCTGAAACAGGATCGCGGCCAGGGGGACGCCCAGCATGGCGATCCAGTTGAATTTGGAGACGCGGGTTTTGCGCGAAGTCGTGAAAACCGGCCGGACCTGTGGTCATGGATGCGGAAGCGCGGCGGGCGGATGGAGGCGTCTTCAGGCCCGGCTTGGCTGGGAGACGCCAGGCCCGGAGACGCCGAGCCCGGAGACACCAAGCTTGGGGGCGCCTGGTTATAGTCGGGCGCGGGAGTGTTCTTGTCGCCGAAAACATGATGCTGCGCTTCGCCGATGGCGCGGGTATTTTGCGCCGCCCGATCCAGATCGGTGAGATGCGCGCCGCTCTGCGCGGGCGCGTCGGCGCTCGATTCATCCGGTCCCGGAGGGGCCAGCAGATGCACAGGTTGATCCGGCGGAGGAGCGTCGGGAATGATTCCGTGCACCCCGTCGATGACGATGAGCACGTCTTCCAGGCCGTTCTGAAGCCCGCTCGGCGTCACGTAAATCTCTTTATGATTGCGGCCCGGGCGCACCACCGTGACCTGGCCCACCTTCGTGCCGCGAGGAAAGATTCGATCTTCGCCGGAGGCCAGGAACCACTCGCCCGGATCGACGGTCTCCTCATTTTGCGACGTAATCGACGGTCACCGCGTTATTGCCCTGTCCTCCCTTGAGCGTGCCGAGGACGTGGTGTTTCTGGGAGACCACGCCGGCGGCGAAGGTGGGGTCGGTGATCAACAATACAAACGAAGAGTTGCGAAAAACGCCGATGACCTTGCCCACGATTCCTTCCGGCGTGATCACCGCCATACCCTTTCTGAACGCCGTCGGAGGAGCCGCGATCGACAACGGCGCTGGCGCCGGTGTCAGTGGTGTTGGCGACAACGTGGGCGGCCACGGTCTTGGACTGAGAGCTGGCCTGGAAGATCTCCAGCGCTTTGGCGCGATCGGCGGTGGAAAGCTGGGCGCGCAGATATTGGTTGTCCATCTCCGCGCGGTCCAGCTCGGCTTTGAGGCGCTGGTTATCCTGGCGCACGCCCAGCAACACGAAGTAATCGCGGAAGAAGTGCGACACACCGCTGCGCCCGGCCTCCAGCACGCGCGCCAGGGGCGTGACCGCGCCGACGGACCAGACCCGGATCAGACGCACTTCCTGGGCGCTCTTGACCTGGTAGGCCAGCAGCGCCAGTTGCGCGAGAATCGCCACCAGAAGCACCGACAAATTGCGGTAGCGATTGAGCAGATCCATACAAAATCCCGGCCGCGACGCCCGATCAGTCGATCGCGATGCGCCGCAGCAGCTTAAACTCGCTCAGCATTTTCCCGGTTCCCAGCACCACCGAGGCCAGAGGATCCTCGGCAATGGACACCGGCACGCCGGTCTCCTGCCGGATGCGCCTATCCAGACCCTTCAGGAACGCTCCGCCCCCCGTCAGGACAATCCCGCGGTCGCTGATATCGGCGGACAGCTCCGGCGGAGTGCGCTCCAGCGCCACGCGAATTCCGTTCATGATGGTGGCCACACTTTCGGCGAGGGCTTCGCGGATCTCGCTGTCGTCCACGGTGATGGTGCGCGGCAAGCCTTCCAGGATGTTGTGGCCCTTGATCTCCATGGTCAGAGGTTTCTCCAGCGGAAACGCGGAGCCAATGTTGATCTTGATCATTTCCGCCGTGCGCTCCCCCACAAGCAAATTGTACTTGCGCTTGAGGTACTGCGTGATGGCGTCGTCCATGGCGTTTCCGGCCACGCGCACGGAGCGCGAATAGACAATTCCGGAAAGCGAAATCACGGCCACGTCGGTGGTGCCGCCGCCGATATCCACCACCATGTTGCCGGAAGGCTCGGTGATGGGCAGCCCGGCGCCGATGGCCGCCACCATGGCTTGCTCCACCAGGTACACTTCGCTGGCCTTGGCGTGGTAAGCCGAATCGATGACCGCGCGTTTCTCCACCTGGGTGATCTCGCTGGGGACGCCGATGATGATGCGCGGGTGCACCAGCATCTTGCGGCCGTGCGCCTTCTGGATGAAGTAATTGAGCATGCGCTCGGTCACCTTGAAGTCGGCGATGACGCCGTCCTTCATGGGCCGGATGGCCACGATGTTGCCGGGAGTGCGTCCCACCATCTCCTTGGCTTCCCGGCCCACGGCTTCCACTTCGCCGTTATTTTTGTTGATCGCCACGATGGATGGTTCGTTGACGATGATTCCCTTGCCCTTCGCAAACACCAGAGTGTTCGCGGTGCCCAGGTCAATTGCAAGATCGGAGGAAAAAAGGCTGAACAGCGACCGCAGATTCATCATAAGAAGACCGCACAGGGCCGGCTCGGCCCACAAAACGTTCCGAAACTCCCAAGCCCTTCCGCCGAGTCAGGCTCCGTTGTGCGGGCGAGGAGCTCGGAAGACGCGCCGAATGAAATGACGCGGCCAGCAGGCCCGCAAACGGCGCCGCAGCCATCGCCACGGGTCTTGCGGGCAATACCTTACAGAAGGGCCCCGCGCCCCATCTGAAGGTAGCATAGCCCAAACGGCCCGGCAATGTTTTGTTTTATTTTCAGGTTTTATTTTCAATCAGCTACACTGGGATTATTGATCTCCCGCCGAGCCCTTTTGGCGCTTCCCGCCCTTACCCTCGCAGCCGCATGCTCGCGGCGTCAAAGCGGAGGCTATCGCGGCTACGCCTTCATCGCTGCCCAGGAGGGCGAGGACCTGGCGGCCATCGACCTGGAAGTAATGGCGGTGGAGCGCCACATCGCCCTGGACGGCGCGCCGGCGCAGGTTCTGGCGGCGGCAACCCGGCCAGCGGTCTACGCGCTGACCCCGGCGACGGGTTCGGTTCACGAAATCCAGTTCTATAAGCTGACTGTGTCGCGGAAGGCCACGGTGGCGTCCGCCGCGGTGTCGATGGCGCTGGCGCCGGATGAGCGGTCCTTGTACGTTCTGGCGCGGCAGCCGCGCGCGCTGATCGGGGTGGACCTGGACGGATTTCGCCAGAGCTGGAGCCTGCCTTTGCCGGAGGAGCCGTCCGAGCTGGCGCTCTCTGAAGACGGCAAACTGGCCGCCATCACCTCGGCGCGGGGCGTTTGGCTGGTGGAGGTAGCGGCGCGGCGGCTGCGCGGCCCTTTGCTCGCTGGCGATTTCGGCGCGGCTCAGTTTCGATTCGACGGGAAGCTGCTGATGGTGGCCAATCGCGGCGCGAACCTGCTCTCTCTGATCGACACCGCCAGCGGACGCCTGGTGACGCATCTGCCCGTGCCTGTCCGTCCGGAGCATTTCTGCACCACACAGGACGGCGGGCAGCTATTCGTGACCGGCGCGGGCATGGACGGCGTGGTGATCGTGTATCCGTATCAAACCGAAGTCGCGGAAACGGTGCTGGCGGGACATGCCCCCGGCGCGATGGCCGTGTCGGATTCGCTGCTGTTCGTGGCCAGCCCGCAATCCGGCGACGTCAGTATCCTGGAGATCAATTCGCGCAAGGTGATCGCGGTGGTGCCGGTGGTGGGCACCGATCCGGGAGCTATCGTGATTACGCCGGACAATCGTTACGCGCTGGTATTGAATCGCAAGTCCGGAGACGTCACAGTCCTGCGCGCCTCCACTTTAGCGGGCAACCGGTCCAAGTGGGCGCTGCTGACCGTGATTCCAGTGGGCTCGCAGCCGGTGAGCGCGGCGGTGCGCGGGGTGTAGCGGCGTTATCCTTCAAATCTCGTCCTCGGAGCCGATCCGCACGGCGGAAATCTTTGGCGATGATGCGAGGATCTTGTGGATCACCTCGACAGCGGCCGGCGCCACATCCTTACGCCTTCCAATCAGGGAGCCAAGCAGACCCGCCTTACGTTCTATCCAACAAAGCCAATCTCCGTCGCTGGCGTCAGCTCCTGGTCTGTACCCGATTACAGCTTGATGCGGACTTCCGTCAATGTGGAAGGTGAAGTACCATCCGAAGTCTTCCTGCCCGGGCTTTGCGTCTGAAGCGTAGCCCCGAGCACGCAGTTCCGAAATGAGCCAAAGCGCAACGTCATCGCCAAAGCAGCCAGGGTTGATGAAGTACTCTCTCTGAGTCTCCGTATTAAAAGAATTACCTTTGAAGGCAAGACAATTCGGCATGTTCTGAGAGCCAGCCTGAATTCTACATTAAAAAAGCCGCCCGCCTCACTTTCATGAGACGGACGGCCTTGAGTTTCGTGCGGTTCTTGCGAAAGCCACTGCGCCAGAGGCGCGATGGCCGCCACGCGAGTGGGCCTAGTAGTCCATGCCGCCGGGGCCGCCGTGCTCGCCGCCGGGCATCGGAGCGGACTTCTTCTCGGGGATCTCGCAGATCATGGCTTCGGTGGTCAGCATCAGAGCGCTGATCGAAGCCGCGTTCTGCAGAGCCGAGCGGGTGACCTTGGTCGGATCGATGACGCCGGCCTTCACCAGGTCCTCGTACTCGCCGGTGGCCGCGTTGAAGCCGAAGTTCTTTTCCTTGCTGGCGCGGATCTTCTCGATGATGATCGCGCCTTCCCAGCCGCCGTTGCCGGAGATCTGGCGAATCGGCTCATCGCAGGCGCTTGCGGACGATATCGACGCCGATCTTCTCGTCGCCTTCCGTCTTCGACCTTCACAGAGCCGCAGCCGCGCGCAGCAGAGCCACGCCGCCGCCCGGAACGATGCCTTCCTCGACCGCGGCGCGAGTGGCGTGCAGAGCATCCTCCACGCGAGCCTTCTTTTCCTTCATCTCGGTCTCGGTAGCCGCGCCCACCTTGATCACCGCGACGCCGCCGGCAAGTTTCGCCAGCCGCTCCTGCAGCTTCTCGCGATCGTAGTCCGAGGTGGTTTCGTCGATCTGCGTGCGCAGCTGCTTGATGCGGCCCTCGATCTCCTTCTGCCTTGCCCGCGCCGTCGATGATGGTGGTGTTGTCCTTGTCGACGGTGATGCGCTTGGCCTTGCCCAGATCCTTGATCTGGACGCCTTCCAGCTTGATGCCGGTCTCTTCGAAGATGGCCGTGCCGCCGGTCAGGACTGCGATATCCTCCAGCATGGCCTTGCGGCGGTCGCCGAAGCCGGGAGCCTTCACCGCGCAGGCGTTCAGCGTGCCACGCAGCTTGTTGACCACCAGAGTCGCCAGCGCCTCGCCTTCCACTTCCTCGGCGATCACCAGCAAGCGGCTTGCCGGCGCGCGCGATCTGCTCGAGCACGGGCAGCAGGTCCTTCATGTTGCTGATCTTCTTTTCGTGGATCAGGATGTAGGGATCTTCGAGAACGCACTCCATGCGATCCGGATCGCTGATGAAGTAGGGCGAGAGATAGCCGCGGTCGAACTGCATGCCCTCGACGGTGTCCAGCTCGGTCTGCATGGTCTTGGACTCTTCGACCGTGATGACGCCGTCCTTGCCGACCTTCTTCATCGCATCGGCGATGGTGTTGCCGATGGTCTCGTCGCCGTTGGCGGAGATGGTGCCCACCTGCGCGATCATGTCGCCGGAAACCGGCTTGGAGAACTTCTTCACTTCCTCGACAACCGCTTCAACGGCGCGCTCGATGCCGCGCTTCAGCGCCATCGGATTGGCGCCGGCGGCCACGGCCTTCACGCCCTCGCGGAAGATCGACTGCGCCAGAACGGTGGCGGTGGTGGTGCCGTCGCCGGCGATGTCGGAGGTCTTGGAGGCCACCTCGCGCACCATCTGCGCGCCCATGTTCTCCAGCGGATCCTTGAGCTCCACTTCCTTGGCCACGGTCACGCCGTCCTTGGTGATGGTCGGCCCGCCGAATTTCTTCTCCAGTACCACGTTGCGGCCCTTGGGGCCGAGCGTCACCTTCACTGCGTCCGCCAACTGGTTTACGCCGCGCAGGATCGCCTGGCGGGAATTCTCGCTATACACAATTTGTTTTGCTGCCATGTTTGATTTCTCCTTGAATTGAAACCGTCTTAGGCCTTCGCCTTTTTGCTTCCGCCCTCGAGCACGCCCAGGACTTCGTCCTCGCGCATGATCATGTACTCGGTGCCATCGATCTTGATGTCGGAGCCGGAATACTTGCCGAACAGAATGCGGTCGCCCGCCTTGACGTCGAGCGGAATCACTTTACCGTCCTCGCCGCGCTTGCCGTTGCCCGACGGCGATGACTTCGCCTTCCTGCGGCTTTTCCTTGGCGGAATCGGGAATGAACAGCCCGCCGATCTTGTTTTCGCTGGACTCGATCCGTTTGACCACGATCCGGTCGTGAAGCGGTCGAATGTTCATAGTGCAACCTCCATCTTGGGAATTTTTCTGTCGAAAGAGACTTGTATCTTTTTCCGTACGCCGAGCCGTGGCGAGACTGCCGCGGCCCAAAGCTCTATTATTAGCACACTCGCGGGAGGAGTGACAATACTTATTTGTAAGTTATTGTTTAACAGGACTGTTACAAATTTACTCCGGAAACATGGCAGGGACGGAAACGAGACTTCGGGGAATTGTGAGGGTTGCAAGCGAGCCTTCGGCCAGGATCGCCGCTCGTTCCAGTTTTCCCTCTTTGAGCAGGCGGACTTCAACCGTCTGGGCTTCCGGGGAAACCAGCCAGACTTCGGGCACGCCGATGGCGGCGTAATCGGCGAGCTTCTCTTCTTTGCGGCGGCGGTTTTCGGAGGGCGAGAGAACCTCGACGATCAGATCCGGCGCGGACCAGAACAGCCCATCCTCGATTACCATCTTCACGCGCGAGAAAACGGCGACGTCAGGCGAACGGCAGGTAAGAGGATCGCGGCTAATCATCAGGCCAATACCGGAGCCATAGGTTGCCGTGTCATTTGGGAGGTCGCGAAGGCACCGATTCAAATTGCTGATGATTTGGGCGTGAGGGTAGAGCCTCGTTGGCACCAGGCGCACATCGCCATTGACGACCTCATCCGTGCCGTTCTCTGGGTTTGGCAGACGCAGCCAATCCCGGTAGGCTATTGTCACACCATCAAATCTATCACCCGGCTGTCCCCATCGGCGCGAAGCCGGATTTCGATCCGCTCCCGCGGCAGCAGATCCGGAAACCGCTCGCCCCATTCCATCAGAACCACCGCATCACGCTCGAAGATCTCCTCAAGACCGAGCGTGGCGACCTGGGCCGGAGTGTCCAGCCGGTACAGATCGATGTGATAAACTCGTCCCGCTCCATACTCGTGAATCAAGGTAAAGGTGGGACTCGAAACCTCCTCCTCAGTCGCTGCGCCGAGGCCGCTGACGATGCCCTTGGCGAGAGTGGTTTTGCCCGCGCCCAGATTGCCGATCAGAAGGACCACGGCGCGGCGCGGCAGTTCCCCTGCGATGCGCCGGCCCAATTCGATGGTCTCTTCCTCGGAATAAGTGACCTTGCTTGGCACTTCAGGCGATCTCATGAATCGCGCGAGGCAGAAAGCGCAGAAGGTCGGTGGCGATCAGGCACTTCTCGGTGAGCTCCTCCGCGCCCAGCTCCCCGGAACGGCCATGCAGCCAGACCGCGGCTCGCACGGCGGTGTCGATCTGGTCCGGAAACTGCGCCACCATGCCGGCGGTCATGCCGGTGAGGATATCGCCGGTGCCGCCGGTGGCCATGGCCGGCGATCCGGAAAGATTGATGAACACCTGGCCGTCCGGTCTGGCGATCAGCGTCCGATGGCCCTTGAGCACCAGGCACACGTTGCGCTCCTGCGCGAAAGCGCGGGCGGTTTCCAGGCGATCGCCGACCGGGTGACCCAGGAGCCGGGCCATTTCGCCGGGATGCGGCGTCAGGATGGTGTCCATGCCTCGTCCGCGGAAATCCGAGCCCGCGATGGAGTTCAAAGCATCGGCGTCGATCACGACGGGCACCGTGGCCTCCGCCAGTACGCGCTTCACCAGCTCCGGATTGCGCCCCAGCCCCGGACCGATGGCCAGCACGGTCTTACGCTCCAGCGAAAAGTTGTCCAGCGATTCGGTCATCAACTCCGGCGCGACATTCGTAGCCGCGTGCGAGGTCACGCTGACCAGACCGGCGCCCATGCGCAGCGCGGCGAGTGCGGACATGGCCGCCCGCTCCGGATTTTCCAGGCGAGCCTCCAATCACCAGAACGTGGCCGAAATCGCCCTTGTTGGTGTTCTTGCGGCGAGGCGCGAACAGAGGCGCGAAAGTCGCGCGGATCGGAAACGGCCAGTTGCGAAACCACGTACTGGGGCGGGCAGCCGATCTGCGACACGATAAGCTGGCCCACGAACTCCTCCGCGCCCTCGGCCAGGTAATGCTCCACCTTCGGCGCGGTAAAGGTGACGGTGATATCGGCGCGGACGCACTCCCCGCCGCCGCCCAATCCCGAAGGCAAGTCCACCGCGACGATCTTGGCCGAGGGGAACTCGCGCGTGGCGCGGATCAATTCGAGGATGCGTCCCTGGGGCGGACCTTTCACTCCGGTGCCGAGCAGGGCGTCCACCACGACGTTCACCTCGCGGCGCTCGCGTAGCTTGGTGGGAATATCGCGCGCAGGCATGACGCCGCCTTCGCGCAGGCGCCCGTAATTCACCTTGGCGTCGCCGCGCAGCTCCTCGGGATCGCAGCCCAGCACCACGTACAGGCGCGCCACCTTGCCGATGAGCAGACGCGCCAGAGCCAGCCCGTCTCCTCCGTTATTCCCCTTCCCGCACAGGATCACGACATACTGCTTGTCGAGAGGATCGAAATGCTGCGAGCAAGGCCTCATCCAGGCGATGCGCCGCGTTTTCCATCAGCGCCAGACTGGGGACGCCATTTTCCTCAATGGTGAGGCGGTCGACCTCGCGCACCTGCTCGGCGGTCAGGACGGTCACGCGGGAACTCCCATGAGCACATTCTCCAGTTTGCGCAGATCCCTGAGCCTCGCCCATGGCGATGAGATGATCGCCGCTGGTGACCTTGGCCTCGGGGGGCGGATTGAACTGCATTTCGCCGGAGGCCCTGCGGATCGCCAGCACGATCACTCCGGTTTCGCGCCGCACCGCCATTTCGGCCAGGCTCTTTCCGGCGAAGGCGCAGCGATGCGCCCACTTCCACCTGCTCGATGCCCACCTTCAGGCCGATGTTGCGGGTGGTGAAATCCAGAAACTCCTGCACGTGCGGGCGAACGATGGCTTGCGCCATGCGATGGCCGGTGCTGTTGTACGGGGCGATCACAAAATCGGCGCCGGCGCGGCGCATCTTTTCCTCGGAGCTTTCCTCGGCCACGCGAGCGGAAAGCTGCAAGCGCGAGTTCAGCGTCTTGGCGGTCAGAATCAGGAACAGATTGTCCGCGTCGGTGCCGAGCGTCGCGATCAGACCCTTGGCCCGGTCGATCCCGCACTCGCGCAGGGTCTCGTCGCGGCTGGCGTCCGCAAGCACGCCGAGCATGCCCGCCCGCATGGCGCGCTCCACCTTGTCCTCATTGATATCCACCACCACAAAGGGAATGCGGGCCTGCCGCAGTTCATCCGCCGCGCCGCGCCCGACCCGTCCGAAGCCGCACACGATGACGTGCCCTTCCAATTTGCCGATCATGCCTTTTACCCGCCGCTTTCCAAAAAATTGATTCAGCTCCAGTTCGATGATGGTCTGCGTCATGGCCCCGACGGCCAGCAGCATGGCTGATCACGCCGAAACAGGATCAGAACACGTATTGAAACACCCGGCCCGCGTGGCTGAGCGGATGGACCTCGCCGTAGCCGACCGTGGTCACCGTGGTCAGCGTCATGTAGAACGCATCGAAGACCGAATAGTGCTCGATCAGGACGAAACCCAGCGTTCCGCCGCCTAGCGTGACCACCATGGCGATCAGGATAATCGCCAGGCGCAGCCGGATACGTTCCATGATGTCTATCTTAGTCGGTTGGCACCGGCATTTTTTACTGGAGCGGCGGGAGGTGCGGGTACTCTCCCGCCGCCCTGCATGGCCACCATGTGCCGGGCAGACAATGCGTTTGCCGGCTCTGGCAGCGGGATTGCGACGCTCGATATGGCGGCCTGGAAAGCCCAGCCTGAAGTAAGAGAAAGGAGAAAAGATATGAACCGCATTGTAAAGGTCGGCATTCTCGCATTGGCGACAGCGGGGTTAAGCCTTGCGGAGAGCTGGAGCGGACACCTGGTGGCCGCGCGCTGCACGGAGGAGTCCTACGGCGCTGAAAGCCCACTCGTCCGAGGGTTGCTGCGCCGACCTCTCGACGAATGTGTTTGGCGTTCAAACCGCCGATGGGACCGTGCTCCGATTTGACGACGCAGGAAATCGGGAAGCCGCGGCGGCGCTGAGGGAAGATCCCAGCAAGCAGAATGTCACGGTCGCGGCTGGTTCGACGGGCAGACGCTGAGGGTCGAGTCTATCGACATTCATTAGCGGCTTGAGCTCCCCGGCGGCCCACCGGCCGGTGCGCGAGCGCCTCGCGCGATAGTTCCTCCTGGGATTCGCGGAGACGCTCGCGGCCGGGACGGTAAATGGAGCTTGCGCTATTTTTTTCGCCGCCACCTGCCGCCCAGCTCGCGCATCCTGCTGATCGAGAGCGGTTCGCGGCATCTGATTGAAGGCGTGATCCCGCTGCTGCGCGCGGGTTTCGGCGAGCACGCCGAAATCGACCTGGTCACCTGCTTTCCCGGCGTGCCAGGGGTTGCGACGGCACAGGTCTTCCGCATCGGCGATTATCGGCGACGGAGCCGCGGGACGGGCCAGGCTGCAGCGCCGATCTGGCCGCGCGGGACATACGGCATCGCCGGGATGATCTGCGCGGCCGAGCCGATCATGACCAAGTGGAAGTGGTGGCTGGCCGCGCGTCTCCACGCTAAATTTTTCATCCTCAACGAAAACGGCGACTATTTCTGGTTCGACTGGGAGCGCCGCCGGACCATCCTCCAGTTCGCGGCTTATCGCGCCGGGCTCACCGGCACCGCCGCGGTTCCCGCGCTGGTGCGCTTCTTCCTGTTCCCTCTGACGCTGGCCTACCTGATCCTCTACGCCTGCACGGTACACTTACGGAGAAGGATTCGACTACTGAGCAAAACTATGAAAGCTGTTTACATCGAACAAAACGGCGGAGCCGGAAGTGCTGATTTACGGCGAACGTCCCAAGCCGGAGCCGGCCCCGGGCGAGGTGCTGGTGAAGATCGCGGCGTCGGGAGTCAACTACATCGACATCTATCACCGCATCGGGCTTTACAAGCTGCCCCTGCCGGCGATTCTGGGCTCGGAGGCGGCCGGAACGGTGGAGCAGACCGGGGAAGGCGTGACGGGTTTCAAGCCCGGCGATCGGGTGGTCTACGCCATGGCCCGCGGTTCCTACGCCGAGTATCAGTCCGTGCCCGCGAAGCTGCTGGCGAACGTGCCCGCGCCGGTTGAATTGCGCGACGCAGCCGCGGTGATGTTGCAAGGCATGACCGCGTATTACCTCACGCATTCAACCTTCGCGCTGAAGCCGGGCCACACCGCCTTGATTCATGCCGCGGCGGGAGGCACCGGCAGGCTGCTGGTGCAGATGGCGGTTATGCAGGGGGCGCGGGTGATCGCGACCGCGGGCACGGAAGCCAAAGCGGAGCTGGCTCGCGAGGCGGGCGCAAGCGACGTGATCCTTTATGAGCAGCAGCCGGATTGGCCGGCGGAAGTGAAGCGTTTAACCGGCGGCGCCGGAGTCGATGTGATGTACGATTCGGTGGGCCAGGCGACGTTCCTGAAAGGCCTGGATTGCCTGCGGGCGTGCGGACTGATGGCGAGCTTTGGACAGTCCAGCGGTCCGGTTGCGCCGTTCGACATTTTGATGCTGAGCGCGAAGGGATCTCTGTACGTGACCCGGCCGACGCTGGCGAATCATATCGGCGCGGCGGAGATCGCGCAGAAGCACCGGCGACATCTTTGAGTGGATCGTGAAAGGCAAGCTCAAGTTGCGCGTCGAGCACCACTACAAATTGGCGGATGCCGCGCAGGCGCACCAGGACCTGGAAGGCCGCAGGACCACCGGCAAGCTGATTTCGGAGGTGTCCTGAGCAGCTGCCCCGCAAAACGGAGCGCGGCGGCATGGTTGCTTTGGCGAATCGAGGGTGCCGCCGCACCCCTTGCGGGCTGGCTGCGGGTCTGACTCACACTCCCCGCGGGCACGGCCAGCGCTTTTCCATGTAAGCGCGCAGGCGCAGGATGGCTTGGGATTTCAATTGCGAGATGCGCGATTCGTGCAGCCGCACCACCTTGGAGATCTCGCGCAAGGTCAGTTCCTCGTAGTAGTACAGGCTCAGCACCGTCTTTTCCATGTCGGGCATTTTGGCGATGGCCTCGGCCAGCAGCTTTTGCAGCTCGCTGCGCTCCACGATGCGGGAGGGCCAGTCCTCCTCGTCGTCGGCGATGTAGTTGAGCAGGTCGCGGCTGCTCTCCTCGTCCGGCGCGGCGATCTCCAGGCTGCCCAGATTCAGCCCCTGAGGTCTCCACCAGCCATTCGTGATACTCCTCGATGGTCGACGCCCAGTTGCGCGGCGATCTCCTCCTCGCTGGGCGTGCGGTGCAGGCGCTGCTCCGCCACCGCGATGGCCGCTTCAATCTGCTTGTGGCGCTTGCGCTGCTGGCGCGGAGCCCAATCCAGGCCGCGCAGGCTGTCCAGAATCGCGCCGCGGATTTTGTACTCGGCGTAGGTCTTGAGCTTGACGTTCAAGCTGGGGTCGAAGCGGTCGATGGCCGAAATCAGGCCCATCGCTCCGGTGGAGATCAGGTCGTCCAGGTTGACGCTGTCGGGCAGACGCTCATGGATGCGGCGCGCGATGAGCCGCACCTGCGGAAGATGCGCCAGAATGAGGTTCTCGCGCTCCGCGGTGAACGCCGGTGAAGGCCGGGGGAGCCGGGCGCCGAGCTTGGGCTGCGCAACCGCGGGCTGCACAGCCTTGGGCAGGATCGGCGTCGCCAGGCTGACCGGATACCCAGCCGATCTGACGATAGATCCGTTGTTGTCAATCGTCAGCGTGCCCGTGGCGGGAGCGCCTGCCGCCGTCAGATCGCCGTGCGGGAGGCTCATGGCGTAGGCCCATTGGTTGACGCCCGATCCTTTGGTGAAGGCAAACGTGACCAGGTGCGATGTTCCCAGGCGGTCGTAGGCCGTTGTGGAGGTCCGGACAGTATCGCCCGCAGCGGCGTCAGCGTTCAGGTTCAGCCCGGCGGAAGCGGCGTTGGCAGCTTCCGGAGTTCGCCGCGGCCTATGGCGCGCGAGGTTGGCGATCGGCGGCTTGGTGTCTAGCGTGCCCGTGGACCGAATCGCGCCCTCCGTGAACTGGAGCATGGTAACCGCGTCGATCGCCGAAAGAGCTTTTGAAGATGCCGTCAACATGTGAGTTCCCCCGATTCATTCCGAGCCGGGCAACCAGATGATGTTGGCCGGGTTTGGCAGTGCGTTCACACCCGGTAAAGGGGCATTTCCGTAGCCGAAGTGAAGTACAGGGGAATCAGCGACTTAGCGGTTTTGATGGTGGCAAGGAATTGGCATTGGTTTGGTACTGGCACAATCCTGGCGATTCTATGCTGTCTTGGGGACCGCTCGCGAACAGGGAGTTTGGAAGGAACGCCTTAACTAGAATAAGCGGCCCGTTTCGGAGGTAACGGGCCGCCGCGGACCAACCTGGCCCCCCCCGCGAGCGCATTGGGGGGGAACTGCGTCCAGGCGATCCAAACCTAAACTTCAGATCTCAGCTAAGCTTCAAACCTCAATGAGCAGGTCATTGGTCACCGAAAACACACCGGGAACGGTGTTGGCGCGCTGATATGCCATGGTCCGGTCGATTGCATTTGCCACCACACCCGTGAGCGTTACGTGCCCATTCTTCACGACGATACGAATCGCCGGCTCAGAACCCAGCCCATATCGTTCGAGCGGCCCATATCCATACACCGCATAGTAGGTGCTTCGGCGGATCTGGTCGTCCATCCGCGACAACGGTAAAACTTCGATCTGGCTGTTCACGCTCCGGACACCCGCCAGTTTCCTCACCGCGCGCTCGGCGTCTTCCTTGACCACCGGTTGCGTCACCTGTCCAGTCAGTGTGACTTGGCCCGCATCGACGTGGAACGCAAGATTGTCAAATACGCTGTAGTAGGACAAAGACGCCAATTCGTGGCGAATGCGGTCTTCCAGCGGCGGGGTGCCTGCGTTTCCCATCAGCGCGCTACGGTTCGACGCGTACATACCGGCGGGCGCGGCCAGAACGGCCACCGCCAGAATCGCGCTGAAACTGCTTACTCTAAACCTGCTGGCCTCAAACCTTCTGGCCGCTCTCATTTTTTTCTCTTCCCTCACTGGGTTTGACGATCCAGCAGAGGGATTGGTTGCAGCCATCGCTCTTTTGGAACTACTCTTGCTGACGCGACTGGGGTTTAGGCCGGTTTCGCGCGGCCGGTGCGATTCAGACTATCATTAAAAGGAAGTTTCCGCTGAGGACCTGCACTGAACGGCTTGAAACCGTGCCTTCCATCAGCCCGTCTTAAGGCTTGGCCGTTTCTTGGCCTGCGACGGTTCGGCCGAGGCAGGCTCCGATGTGCGACTCATAGATCGGATATTTGATTCAGTTGAACTACATCATAAAGTTGAACCACGCATTTCTTTCCAGAATTGCAGTCCCGTCGGTAGTGCTGGTGGCCGCGTGCCTGACGCAGGCTCAACCGGTCTACGTGTTTTCAACCGTGGCCGGCAACGGCATCGCCGGCGAAACGGGGAACGGCGCCGCAGCCACCTCCGCGGAGCTGGACGCACCCACGGGCCTTGCGCTGGACTCCGCCCATACCCTGTACATCGCGGACGAGTTGAATAACATGCTTCGCCAGGTGGCGAACCAGACCCAGGTAATCGAGACTGTAGCCGGCAACGGCACGGACGGTTATTCCGGCGACAAGGGCCAAGCCACCGCGGCGGAGATGAGTAGTCCCTTGAGTGTGGTGGTGAACTCTTCCGGGAACTTCTACATCGCCGACTCCATCAACAACGTGATTCGCATGGTGACTCCAGGCGATGTCATCACCACTGTGGTGGGCGACAACGCCCTGGGAGCGGGCTTCTACGGGGATGGCGGCGAGCCCGTCAACGCTGAGCTCAACGGACCGTCCGGCCTCGCCCTGGATGCAGCCGGCAACCTATACATCGCCGACACCGGCAACAGCCGGATTCGCAAGGTAAACTTCAGCGCAAATACGATTGAGACCATCGCCGGATCGAGCAACACGGGATATACCGGAGACGGCTACCCGGCCATCAACGCCGAGCTCAACAGTCCCCGCGGAGTGGCAGTTGATTCCGCCGGCAACGTGTACATCGCCGACAGCGGCAACCACGTCATCCGCATGGTATCGGCCATCACCCAAAAGATCTCCACCGTGGCCGGCACCGGAACGCTGGGGTATAACGGCGACAATATCCTCGCCACCAAGGCGGAGCTTAACTATCCTCTGGGCGTGGCCGTGGATTCATCCGAAAACATCTACATCGCGGACTCGCAGAATTTCCGGATTCGCCTGGTATCGGCCTCCACCAACACCATTACGACCATTGCCGGCAGCGGCCAACCGGGATACGGCGGCGACGGTTACTATGCCACCATCGGCCTGATGACCTTTCCCTCTGCCGTGTTGGTGGACCCCACCACTGGGAACTTGTACGTAGCCGACACCGGTAACAACGCGGTGCGTTTGCTTACAAAGGTGGCGACGCCGATAGGACCGCCCTTGGTCAACCCCGGCGGCATCGTCAGCGCCAGCCAATTCGGGAACTTCACGTCCGCCGCGCCCAGTTCCTGGATCGAGATTTATGGATCGAGCCTCGCTCTCGATTCGCGTGGCTGGCAAACCTCCGATTTTACCGGCATCAACGCCCCCGAGATTTTGGATGGAACCAGCGTCACCATCGGAGGCGAACCGGCCTACGTCGAGTACATCTCGGCCGGACAATTGAACGTCCAGGTGCCTTCCGACATCGGAACCGGTCCGCAGCGGGTGGTGGTGACCACCAGCATCGCCAGCAGCGTGCCCTATGTCTTGGGCGTGGAACCGCTGGAGCCGGGGCTGTATGCTCCCGCCTTGACCAATGTCGGCGGCACGCAATACGTCTGGGCGCAGCTTACGGATGGATCGATCGCGCTTCCCACCGGCGCGGTGTCAGGGCTCGTGACGCGGCCGGCCAACCCGGGCGAGACCATGGTGATGTTTGGGGTCGGGTTCGGCGCCGTATCTCCAGCGGTCCCCGCCGGCCAGACCGTGCAGGAGGAAAACGCCCTGGTCGAACCCTTCAACGTCTTTTTTGGAGGCGTCCCCGCGGCTGCCATTAGCTATGCCGGGCTGGCGCCCAGCGCCATCGGACTCTACCAGTTCAACGTGGTGGTGCCCAACATCCCTAGCGGAAACTCGATTCCCTTGACCTTCACGCTGGGAAACGAGACCGGAGCGCAGTCGCTGTTTATCGCGGTGAATTAAGAGCCCGCACAGGGCCGGCTCGGCCCTCCAAACAGTCAGGAACTCCCCGAGTCTGCGCCGAGCCAGGCTCCGTTGTGCGGGCGAGTTCCTTAGAAGCGTCGGACGACCCTGACGGGGCGTCGCCAAGAGGAGAAACTTGCGGAGAGCAGAAGCGGAGAGTGAAGCTGGATTAGACGTTCAGTCAGCAGCTAAGGCCGTGGCGTTGATGGTGCCTCTGTGCCCGATTAGAAGCGTGGCTCCGGTTCTCATGCGATCGCTTACGTGGTGGCTGTGACCCCGTTGAGGAGATTTCTAAACCAGTCGCAACCGGGCTGGCTGGCGTCATCGTAAGGAGGTGAAAGGACCATGGCCAGACAGCGGCAGGAAACGATGAGTCTTGAGGTGGTGCATCCCAACGCCGCGGGAATCGACATTGGGAATGCGGCCCACTACGTTGCGGTACCAGCGGAACGCGACCCGCAGCCAGTCCGGTGCTTCGAGTGTTTTACGGAGGACCTGAAGAAGATGGCGGATTGGCTAGCCGGGTGCGGAATCGATACGGTAGCAATGCAATCGACGGGAGTGTACTGGCTGCCGGTGTACGAGATTCTGAGGGAGCGGGGATTGCAAGTATTCCTGGTGAATGCGGCCCATACCAAGAATCTGCCGGGCCGGAAGTCAGACGTGCAGGAATGCCAATGGTTGATGAAGTTACACACCTATGGGTTGCTAAACAATTCTTTCCGGCCGACAGAAGAGATCTGCATGCTGCGGACCTACTGGCGCCAGCGGGACGATCATGTAAAGGCGGCCAGCACGGCGATCCAGCGGATGCAAAAAGTGTTGACGGAGATGAACGTGCAGATCGCCAATGTGATTAGCGACATCAGCGGGCTCACGGGGATGACGATCCTGGATGCAATCCTGAAGGGCGAGCGCGACCGGTACAAGCTAGCGGAACTGGCTGATCCACGCGTCAAAGCCAGCACAGAGGAGATCGCCAAGAGCCTAGAAGGGAACTGGCGGCCGGAGTTGTTGTTTGTCCTGCGGCAGCAAAGAGACATCTATCGCGAGTATCAGAAGCGGATCGGGGAATGCGATGAAGCTATCCAGGCGCATTTGAAGACCCTGGAGAACAGGGCCCGGTCCCAGGGCCAACCGGAAACCCCCAAGCCAGGCAAGCGTACCGGAGGCAACGCGCCGCGGTTCGATTTGCGCAGCGAATTGTTCCGCATCAGCGGAATCGATCTGACGCGGATCGATGGAATCAATGTCATGACGGCGCAAACCGTCATCGCGGAAGTGGGATTGGACATGAGCCGGTGGCCGACCGAAGCGCACTTTGCCTCCTGGTTGGGGCTCTGTCCAGACAACAAGATTACCGGGGGCAAAATTTACCATCGCGGAACTCGCCACGTGGAGAATCGGGCGGCCACGGCTTTCCGCATGGCGGCTACCAGCTTGTGGCGAAGCAAGACCTATCTGGGCGCCAAGTTCAAACGGCTGCGCGCGCAACTCGGTGCGCCGAAGGCGATCACCGCAATGGCGCACAACCTGGCACGACTCGTCTATCGAATGCTGCGCTACGGCCACGAGTATGTGGACAAAGGCATGGAGTTCTACCAACAGCGATATCAACAACAGCAGATCAAGTGGATGCAGAAGAAGGCCAGGGACTTAGGACTCATCATCACTCTGGCCCCAGCCCCGGCAACTATTTAAGTTTC
>CAVXWB010000118.1:0-4883 GCA_963765185.1 Bryobacterales bacterium | reverse complement strand
AAACGAAATATCGCGAAGAGTCTCCAGCCGGACGCCGGTGCACGCGATGGGTTCGATCAGCGCCGGATGGCGCAGAGGATTCTGAGCGTTCGGCCGCCCGCCCAGCGCGGGATTGCCCACGATCTTGCCCGGCCCCACCACGCCGATTTGCTCGCGCCGATCGCGTAAATCAGTCCGATGCGGCCCTGAATCCACTTTCCTTCCCAGCGCACCTGCGTCACCGGGTAATCAACAAAGTCGGGCGAGCCGAGAATGCCGGCGTCCTTATCCAGCCGAAGAATGGTGTTGGATCGAAGCGCGATCGCCCCGGTCAGATAATTGCCCGCCGGAACCAACACTTCGCCGCCGCCCAACACCGCGCACCGGTCCAGGCCTGTTGGATCGCAACGGTGTCTTTGGTCACGCCGTCGCCCGTAGCTCCGAAGTCGCGCACATTTAGCGTGACCCGCGGATTCCGCCGGGCAGAAGACTCCTGCGCCAAGCCGCTCTCGATCAGCGCGAGGCCCGCCGGCGCAGCGGCTGCCTTCAGGAAGATGCCGCCGGGCGAAGCGTCGATTTGCCATCGCATTCGAGATTCTCTCACACGGCGCTCCGTGATGTATACTTGCCCCCTAGGGGGCGCAATGTTCATACATGCACTCAGGCGCAGCCTCTGGCTCCTCGCTCTTACCGGGTCTGTTGCTCCACGGCCTCGCGGGTTCTGGCCGCCGATGAACGGTCCGTCGCCACCTGGTCTGAGTATCTGGGCGGCCCGATTCCACGCAATACTCCCCTCTCAACAGATCAACAAGTCAACGTGAAGCAGCTCGAAATCGCCTGGAGTTATGCGACCGGAGAGCGCGGCAACTACATTTTCGACCCCATCGTGGTCGACGGAGTCATGTACGTTCTGAAGCCGGCGCGCCGCCGCCGCGCCTCCCGTCAACCAGCAAGGCGGCGCACCACCCCAACCCGGAGGACGCGGCCGACCCCAGAACAATTCGTCTCGTCGCGCTGGACGCAGCCACCGGCAAGGAACTGTGGGCTCATCCCAACATGGGCGCCGTGGGAACGCGCGGCGTGAGCTACTGGGAAAGCAAGGACCGGTCCGACCGCCGCCTGCTGTTCGTCAACGCCGGCTTCCTGACGGCGCATCGACGCCAAAACCGGCAAGACCATCGAGAGCTTCGGCGATAACGGCCGCACCGATCTGCGCACGGGCATGGATCGCGATCCGCCGCCGCCCCTTGCAGACCAGCAACCCGGGGCGCATTTTCGAAAACCTGATCATCATGCCTTTGCCGGCCGGAGGCGCCAGCTACGATTCCACCGCGGCCGATATTCACGCCTACGACGTGCGCACCGGCAAGCTGGCGTGGGTGTTCCACACCATTCCGCATCCCGGCGAATTCGGCTACGACACCTGGCCTCCGGACGCCTGGAAGACCGTGGGCGGCGTGCACAACTGGAATGAGATGACGGTGGATGAGAAGCGCGGCATCGCCTACATTCCGCTGGGCACGGCGCGCTACGATTTCTACGGCGCCAACCGCAAGGGCAACGACCTGTTCGCCAATTCGCTGCTGGCGCTGGACGCGCGCACCGGCAAACGCCTGTGGCATTTCCAGATGGTCCACCACGATCTGTGGGATTACGATCTGCCCGGCAGCGCCCAAGCTGATCACCGTGAAGCACAACGGCAAGAACGTGGACGCCGTGGCGCAGGCCACCAAATTCGGATTCCTGTACGTCTTCGACCGCGTCACCGGCGAGCCGCTGTGGCCCATCGAAGAGCGCCCGGTGCCGCAGTCCGACGTTGCGGGCGAATGGAGCTCCGCCACGCAGCCTTTTCCCACCAAGCCTCCGCCGTTCGCGCGGCAATCCTTCACCGAGAAGGACATCAATCCTTACGCGACCGAAGCGCAACAGGCGGCGATTCGCGAGCTGCTGAAGAACTCCCGCAACGAGGGATTGTTCACGCCGCCCAGCCTGCGCGGAACGATTTCCGCGCCCGGCCACAACGGCGGAGCCAATTGGGGCAGCGCCGCAGTCGACCCCACCAAGGGCTATCCTGTACGTGGTTTCGCGCGAGCATCCCACGCTGGACAAGCTGGAGCTGCCCGGACAGCTGGCGCGCGGACGCGGGGTGGACGCGGCGGCGCAAAGGGAGGCCCTCCCGCGCCCCTGCCCCGACGGCGCCGGTCGACGACAGCTTCATCCACTACAACGCGCCCATCAACTTTATCAACCAGATTTACGGGACCTCCGCCATGGGTCCGCCCTGGTCGAATCTGACGGCTTACGATCTGAACGCCGGGACCATCATGTGGCAGGTTCCCAACGGCGGAGTGCTGGAGCTGGAGCAGCAAGGCCACAACGACACCGGCGCGCGCAATCCCGCGCGGCGGACCGGTGGTCACCGCGGGCGGCCTGATCTTCGCCGCCACGGCATCCGATCACAAGGTTCGCGCCTACGATCAGGACACCGGCAAGGTGTTATGGGTGCGCGATCTGCCCACCGGCTCGGATGGCATTCCGGCGGTTTATGAAGTGGGCGGGCGCGAATACATCGCGTTCTGCGTGGCTGGCGGCAACGGGTATCTGGCGCCTCGCGGCGGCCAATCGCTACCGCCGCTGGGCCCCGGATCGTACATGGTGTTCGCGCTGCCGAAGAAGTAAACCTTGACGCCGATTCCCGATTTCCTCTACGGCACGGCCTGGAAGGAAGACCGCACTCCCGCGCTCACTGAGCTGGCGCTCCAGGCCGGCTTCCGTGGCATCGACACCGCCAACCAGCGGCGCCACTACTTCGAAGCCGGAGTCGGTCAAGGCCTGGCCGCCGCGTACCGCGCGGGAGTGGTCACGCGCTCCGATCTTTTTCTCCAAACGAAATTCACCTACCAACCCGGTCAGGATCACCGCCTGCCCTACGACCCCGAGGCCGATCTTTCCACGCAGGTCGCCCAGTCCATGGCCAGCTCGCTCGAACATCTGGGAACGGATTACGTCGATAGCTATGTGCTGCACGGTCCCGCTTCCGGCCACGGCTGGAGCGAAGAAGATTCCGAGGTCTGGCTGGCGATGGTGAAGGAGCGCGACGCCGGCCGCACGCGCATGCTGGGAGTGAGCAACGTCTCTCTCCGGCACCTTCAGCAGATGGCAAGCGTGGGCGCGGAAGCGTCGTTCGTGCAGAACCGCTGCTTCGCGCGCCTCGGCTGGGATCGCGATGTGCGAGCGTTCTGCCGGGATCGAAAAATCGTCTACCAGGGCTTCTCGCTGCTGACCGCCAACGTAGGCGTGCTGCGCCATCCGCTCATCGTCGGAATCGCCCAGCGCGAAGCAGCCACGCCCGCCCAGGTAGTGTTCCGCTTCGCGCAAGCCGTGGGGATGCTTCCGCTGACCGGCACTACAGACGCCGGGCACATGCGCCAGGATCTGGCGAGTCGCGGTCTGACGCTTACGCCCGAAGAGGTGCAAACGATCGAGTCGATGGCTGCGTGAAGCGTCACAGCCGCTTGCCTCGCGCGGCTTGTCCCGCGAGCAGAAACGTGCTCGGATACCTGCCGGTGCCGCACAGCTTGAACGTTCCGAAGTCCTTGTACCAATCGCCGTCGGGCACATCGGGATCGCTAGCCTTCCACTCCGCCAACTCGAACAGATCGTCCTCTGAGATCTGCCGTTGCTTTGCGCGATCGCGTAGGTGAGCCCACTTCTCTCTGGGTAGCCGCTCCCACTGAAGCTTGGGCATGCTTCAACGGCCAAGTATCAGCGTGCGGAACTCGCCGACGAGCCGGTCCTGCTGGCTCGGATCGTCGTCGCCGAGGTTTTCCTTCAATCTCTTGAAGAATTCCCGTTTGCGGCTCTCCTGGTTTTCGAGCCCGAGGCGGACAAGCGCAGCGATTGCCTTGCTCATACTCGTGTCTACCGTCTCGGCGTAGCGCTGCACTTCATTCGCGAGGCCGGGAGCCAGCCCCACCGTATACCGCGACACGGCTCTATTCAGATGACGCTTTCCGGGCTTCTCACCGCCGCGCCGGTTGCGCTTGACTTTCGTATCGGAGTGAGGCATATATCATCAGTATGCCTCATCCCGATGCATCGCGGCAACAACCAATCTCGCTCCGAGGCAACGCTGCCACCCTCGCAGATGCGTACTTCGGCGTGCGACAGGACCTGGATCTCTTTGGCTTGGCGCTTATCCCTGAAGGGGTGCAATCGATTGAGCCGCCGGCGAGACCGTCATGGCATAAATCGCGCCGCGTGCCACACTGGCTTCCGCGCGGTTGCCCGTCCAGATCTAGAACCCAAATTTCGGTGTCTGGGCCGGAGGCATAAGGCTACTGAAGTATCCGTAGGTCGCATCGATCTTTCGCATCATGAGGTCGCGGTCGCAGTACTTCTCGTCGCTGTACGTTCTTCCCCCAGGACGCCCAGTGTAGCTCGTGCGCCGGGCGCTGGTTATTACTGGCTTGACCTCTTCGTCCGGAATTCGGAAGGCTGAGATCTCCTCGCCGGTCGCTTCATGAAGAAGGCTGAGAATGCGGTGAAATTCCGCCACATGCTTCTCCATGATGGACTGCGGCAGGTTCTTCCGGAGGGAATCGAGCTCGCTCCATGCCAGGCTCCATTTCCGATTCTGGTCCATTTAAAACATTATAGTGAAGTGGACCCCATCGTCTGGACAAAAAACAGCCTGTCCTTAGATAGAGCAGCGGGCTGACTATGGAGGCGGTCGTGAAACCGCCATCCATTCCGGACTTGAATCGGCGCTCGGGTCGCATCCCTGCGTAGCCCTATCCTCCTATCAAGCAAATCGATTGTACGGCAGGTGCCGTTTCGAGTAAAGAGAAAAGTATCCATTCTGGAAAACAACAGCGTTAAATCCCGGGGGTGTGGGGGCGGAG
>CAVXWB010000117.1:0-10325 GCA_963765185.1 Bryobacterales bacterium | reverse complement strand
GTCACAAGCGGCTCCCAAAAAGATTGTAGAATGGGCCGCGCAGATCGTGAATTTCAAGGAAATTCACCGTTTTTGCCCGCAAATAAATAAGTAGAAAAAGGCAAAACCGGAATGGAACGCAACCCTTAAAGACGTGTGCTTCCCCCCCTTTGTTTCCAAAGCGGATGGGGTCACCCCCTCCGTCTTGAGATTGTTGTTTTTGTTTTTTTGGGCCCGGCCAGTAGACCCCCCTTGTCGTTCGTTTCTGGGCTCCATTCGTTACCAAGGTCCCCTTCCACGTAGCACGAAAGAGGATCAGTGCTCGTCGGCCTTTCCGTCCTTGAATCGCCACATATCGAACCAGGTCGTATAGTACTTTTTGGCCCGGATTGCGCGGATCGTTGGGGTTCGCGGAGTCACGACCGTCACGTATTCGCCATCGGCGACCACCGCCACGATCTTGGTCTGCATTTTCGCCGGAAGCGGTGTGGGCTTGCGCGAGGAGAAAACTCGATGACTCCGTCGCGGCCGGAAGCGGCCAGAGGATTGTGCTGATGGTATTCGGCCGTCAGCCACTTTTCGGCTTCATTCCAGTGATTGCATTCCAGCAGGTCCAGCATAATGTGATACGCGAGTCTGCTTGTTGCGGTCGAGCTTGGGGTCCTTGTCGTGGAAAAGAGTTTCCGGATTGTCGACGCCGACGACCGGCTCCTGCGCGAACATGGGCGCGCAGGCAAATACTGTCAGGGTAGAAGACTCAGGCGCAGTTGCATGCGTCTATAGGTATCGCAGGCCGGGCTCTTCGTCAGTCCCCCCCCCGCGCGACCGCGGGAGCGGCGTGCATCAGAAGACGCGGCCGAAATGACGGTGCATGAAAGTCTCCTTTGGGCGAATCAATTTCCGGACCGGCGTCAATTTGACGCCAAAGAGCGCGTCCGCAAATGGTAGACTGCTTTAAATACCATGACTCTGGCTGCGTTCGTGCTGCTGGACCCAATATCTCAATGGCGCAATCGATGTCTGCCTGCTGATTCAACTTTTGCGCTACGGGTTAGCGCAGAGGTATCGCTGGCTTTTCTGTTATTTCCTTGCGGATGTCCTACAAACCCTGTTGGGGATCCGCCTGTCAATATATTCGGTCTGGTACGGCTATATCTACTTTGGAGGCCAAGCGGCGAAGGCTTCACTGGGGGTGGCTCTCGCGATAAGGCTATGGAAGCTGGCGTTGCTGGGATACCCGGCGCTGGCGCGGTTTGGGCGCCGGATCGTCATTTACATGCTTCTGGCCGCGACTGCCTTGGCGGCTGCCGGATTGCTCCTGGAGCCGCCGCCGCCGCGGCGCCAAAGTCCTCTAGTGCATTCGTTCCAGGCGATCGAAGGAGCCGTGGATTCGATGGTCCTGCTTTTTCTGGTGGCGGCGGTTCTATTTCTGCTATGGTTTCCCGTGAACGTACGCCGGAATGTCGCGGTATGTATCGGTGGGTTTGTGTTTTATTGGTTTGAGCGCTGGGCCGGGATGCTGCTCGTAAATCTGCACCCAAAAGCTCTGTCGCCTTGAGTGCGATGATGTTGGTTCTCTTCCGCTTGCGTGTTTGCTGGTATGGACCCTGGCCATTCGGCCAGAAGGAGAAATCCTGACCACGATAACGGGACACCGCTGGAATCCCGCTGAAACAGACACACTTATTACTGCAATTAAATGCAATCAATGCGCGCCTGGAGCAAATAACCCGTTGAGGCATTCCGAATAAATTCGCAGGAATCTGCCCATTGCGTTTCCCGATTCACTCTAGTATTCTGTCGGAAGCACGGGGAAGATCGATTACCATGCCAGTATCTATCGTCGTCATGTGCGCGATTGCGATTGTCGGCGCCGGGTTGGCGGCCCTGGGAGTGCAGGCCCGGATCCGTTTTAGGGACTACACACGGACGCGGGCCCGCAATCGCCCCGGCCAGGAATTCTCGCTGGAGCGCTATCAGCCGATGGCGAGGCTTCTCACCGGCGCGGACGCGGACTTTCTAAGCCGGATCACCACTTGTCCGAAGACCGCCGGCCGCTGGGAACGATCGCGACGGCGGATTATCCGCCTCTATCTGAAGGAACTGGCAGCCGACTTTCGACACCTGCACGCGAAGGCGCGCGCCTTGGTGGCGGAATCGCCGGAATCCTACGCTGCTCTGGTGCCGCTTTTGTTCAGGCAGCAGTTCGCATTCTGGCGGACCCTGACGATCATCGAATTGCGTCTGGCCCTGGGCGGATGGAACGTGCCCCAAACCAGGGTAAAGCAACTGATCGGAGTGATTGAAGCCATCGAGCGCGAGATTTCTCGCGTGGCCGTGGCGAGTCCCGCGCAGGCTTACGTACCCAGGTTCGGAATTACGGTAACGTATTTCCGTTTGTGGGGCGGACGCCCTCGTCCCGCACAAGCCGGCCGGGGGGCCAGCTGCGGTCCAGGGGGACCGCCCCACCTTGCGATTCGTTGGCGTATTTGCGAACGGGAGTAGTATTGACTACTTTCCGTCGCAAAATGCTCGCCTGGCGCTGAAGACCACTTCCTGACAGGAAGCGGTTCGGAACAAAGTGTTTCCTTGTCAGCAAGCGTTACTGAACCACGCGGGCTGTTACCTAGGAGCTTCCGGCTTCGTTGCCATCCACGTCGATGACGACGCGCCCGCGGATCTTTCCCTCCAGAATCCTCTCACCCAGCTCAAAGACGCGTGCGAGCGGAGCCAGCTCCGTCATCGCGTCCAGCAGATGCAGCGGAAGATCGCGGGACAGTCGTTCCCAAATTCGCAGCCGTTCCGCGCGCGGCACCCGCACGGAATTGATCCCCAGCAGATTAACGCCGCGCAGGATAAACGGCAGAACCGTGGAAGTGAACGCCGCGCCGCCGGCCAATCCGCACAGCGCGACGCCGGCATTGTTGGCCATCGACGGCAGAATCCCTGCCAAGGTGGATCCGCCCACCGAGTCGATGGCGCCATGCCAGCGTTCGCGCTCCAGCCCTTTCGAGGGAACTACAAGCGATTCGCGCGCCACAATTTCAGTCGCGCCCAAGCCGCGCAAGTAACCGCCCAACTCCGCCCTCCCGGTGGATGCCGCCACGCGGTAGCCGAGCTTCGCCAGAATCGCCACGGCCACGCTGCCTACGCCGCCCGCCGCGCCGGTCACCAGCACCTCGCGCGCGTCGCCCGGCATCAAACCGTTCCGTTCTAATGCCAGGACGCTTTGCATCGCCGTGAATCCGGCGGTCCCGATGGCCATCGATTGGCGGAGCGAGATGCCGGGCGGCAGCGCCACCAGAAACTCCGCGTTCCAGCGCGCGTATTCGCGCGTAGCCGCCCCAGACCGTCTCGCCCGCGCCCGCTCCGGTGAGCACCACCAAATCGCCGGGACGAAACTCAGCCGCTGCGGATTCCTCCACGGTGCCCGCGAAGTCGATGCCCGGAATCATCGGGAATCTGCGAATCACGCCGGGTTTGCCGGTCACCGCCAGGCCGTCTTTGTAATTGAGGCTGGAATAGCGCACCCGCACCAGCACTTCGCCCGGCGGCAGCGGGTCTTTCGCGACCTGCTCGATTCGCGCGGCGAACTTTCCGTTTTCGCGTGTTGCCAGCAGAGCCTTAAACGTGGACATGACTCAGTATATAAACATGCGTCGCGTACACCACCGGCACGCTGAACAAAGCTCGAGTCGATTCGATCCAGCCACCCGCCGTGACCGGGCAGCATGGTGCCGCTATCTTTCATGTCGGCGCCGCGCTTGAACGCCGATTCGCACAGATCGCCCATTTGTCCGGCGATATTCGCCAGCCGCGGCCAGAGCCAGCACGCGCTCGACGGCGCCGATGGAATCAGATAGTGCGCGTAAATGCCCGGCCGCGATCATCGCCCCCGCGACCGATCCCACGGAACCTTCCCAAGTCTTGCCCGGGCTCACTCGCGGCGCCAGCTTGTGCCTGCCCAAGGCACGCCCCATGTACAAGGCCGCCGTGTCCCCGGCCCAGCTCACCAGCAGCGCGATCATCAGCCAGTGCGGATTGATCTCGCGCAGCCCTATGGCGCAGCGCCACGCGCCAAATATGTAGACCACGCCGAGCAGAAACACGGAAGCTGCCGGCAGCGCCGTGGCCAGATCGCGCACCGGGAGCCCGCCCAGCGCCAGCTCATCAGGTTCCGTGGTGTGGGCGGCTTCTCAAAACCCAGGTCATCGCGGCTAGCGCCACCATCGCCGCACTAGAAAGGCTCGGGAGCAAACAGCAGCAGCCAGCCCCGCGGCCATTCCCGGCCATCCCGCGGGCGCGATGCCCTGCGCCTGCGGCGATCCGTCGAATTCGTGAAACGCCAGCAGACCCACCGCCGCCAGCACCGCCGCAAACACCCAGTACGGAGCGGCCAGCACCACCCACACCACCACCGGAATCAGGACCAGCGCGGTCGCGACTCGCTTCATCGGGCTCGAACGCCCGCCGGTTCCATCCACCGCTTCATTCCGACTCCTCGACCACCACGGGACCGCCCAGGCCGCCGAAGCGCCGGTCGCGCCGCTGGTAATCGAGAATCGCTTCCAGCAGCTCCGCGCGCGTGAAATCCGGCCACAGCGTGGGGGTGACGTACAGCTCCGCGTAGGCGATCTGCCACAGCAGAAAATTACTGACGCGCATCTCGCCGGAGGTGCGGATCAGCAGGTCCGGGTCGGGCATGCCCGCCGTGTACAGCCGCGCCGAGATCGCCGCTTCGTCGATCTCCGTCGCGGCCCGCGCGGGCGTCCTCCACCAGCGCCTTCACCGCGTCCACGATCTCCGCGCGGCCGCCGTAGTTGATCGCCAGGTTCAGGCGCAGCCCGCGATTGTTCTCGCGTGCGGCGGATGACTTCATCCAGCTCCCCGCGCACGAACGCCGGCAGCGCATCCACGTCTTCCGATCGCGCCGAAGCGGATGTCGTGCTTCATCATGGTGGGCAGTTCCGCGCCCAGATAGATGCCGCAGCAGCCGCCACAGCGTTTCCACCTCGGCCCGCGGACGCTTCCAATTCTCCACCGAAAACGCGTACAGCGTCAGAGCCTGCAGGCCCAGTTGCGCGCAGGTTTCCACCGTCGACCGCACCGGCTGCACCCCCGCCCGGTGCCCGGAAACGCGCGGCAGATGCGCGGTTCCTGGCCCAGCGTCCGTTGCCGTCCATGATGATGGCGATGTGCGCGGGCAGCCGCGCGGGATCGATGGCGCGCGCCAATTCGTAATCCGCGTCGCCCGGCGCGAGCTCCTTCAACAAACGTTGCATCTTTTGTTCATGGTAGCAGCCGGCGGACCGGCGCAGACGCCGCGCCGCCGACTGCGAACCTTACTTTCATGCAAAGTACTTGACAGAAGTAGGCCGCCCGTCGTATCCTGGATTCCGATGGCTCACGTCGAACCCATCCGCAAAAACGCGGCCCCTCCCGCCGGCATTGCACGACCACGCGATCGACAATCTGCGCTACATCCGGGAGACCATGGAGCGCGCCGGATCCTTCACCGCCGTTCCCGGTTGGGGCGGAGTCGCCATGGGCGCCACGGCTCTGGCGGCGGCGGGGCTGGCTTCGCACGCCGCGCTCGCGGCGAGCCTGGATGGCTGTGCTGGCTGATTGAAGGCGTCATCGCGGTCGCGGCCGGAATCGTGGCCATGGCGCGCAAAGCTCGCGCGGCAGGGTTGCCGCTGTGGAACGCGCCCGCGCGCAAGTTCGTGTTCAGTTTCGTTCCGCCGCTGATTGCCGGCGCGGCGCTGACGCTGGTGCTGTGGCACGCGGGCGCATGGAGCGCGATTCCCGGCGTCTGGCTGATGCTCTACGGAACCGGCGTGATCGCCGGCGGAGCCTTTTCCACTCCGGTGGTCCCGGTCATGGGCGCGTGCTTCCTGGCCACCGGCGCTGGCCGCTTCTTCACCGCCGTTCGCCGTGGTCTAGCCGATTTCTGGCTGGGCTTCGGCTTCGGCGCGCTGCACGTTATTTTCGGCGCCATGATCGCGAGGAAATATGGCGGCTAAGAACGTCGCGCTTATGAAAACCGCCCGCACCGCTCGCATACGGGCTGACCAGCGGCGGCCGCGGCAGCTCCGGCGGCGGCGTTCCGATCTCGACCGGCTGATCCATGAGCGCATGCGGCTGGGCATCGTCAGCGCGCTGGCGGCGAATTCGTCGCTGACCTTCAACGATCTGAAGAAACTGCTGCGGACTACCGATGGAAACTTGAGCGTGCATGCGCGCAAACTGGAGGAAGCCGGCTACGTCGCCTGCTCCAAGAGCTTCGAGGGCCGCATGCCCAAGACCGAATATGCGCTGACCGATACCGGCCGCAAGGCGCTGGAGAAATATCTGAACCATATGGAAGCCCTCATTCAGGCCATGAAGAGATGAGGCAGGCGGTAAAGAAATAATGCGGGCGAAGGCATTCACGCCGCCATCATCATGGACGGAAACGGCCGCTGGGCCAACCGCCGAGGCCTGCCTCGCGTCGCCGGACATCGCGCCGGAGCGCGCGGCCGTGCGCCGCACCATCGAAGCCGCGCCCGACCTGGGCATCTCCACTCTGACTCTGTACGCCTTTTCCGAGGATAACTGGAGCCGTCCGGCGCGCGAAGTCTCCGCGCTGATGAAGCTGCTGGGACGCTACCTGGCCCAGGAAACCGACCGCTGCGTCGCCAACGGCGTGCGCCTGGAAGCCATCGGCCGCCGCGACCGCCTTCCGGCTCCGCTGGTGGCTCTGCTTGAAGAAACCGAGCGCAAGACCGCGCACGGCGCGCGGCTGCATCTGCGCCTGGCCATCGACTACTCCTCGCGCCAGGCGATTCTGGACGCAGCGCGCCGCTGGCGGCATCGCGACGTCCCGGCGCGAGCAATCACCGAAGAACAGCTCAGCGCGCTGATCGGCCCCGACGTCGATCTGCTGATCCGCACCAGCGGCGAGCAGCGGCTCAGCGATTTCCTGCTGTGGGAGTGCGCCTATGCCGAGCTGGTCTTCACGCCGCGCATGTGGCCCGATTTCACCGCCGACGATCTGGCGGAAGCCGTCGCCGAATTTCACCGGCGGGAGCGCCGCTTCGGCGCGGTCGCCGCCGTCGAGACCGCGCGCCGCACGGCCTAGGCGCCCACGCACTCGCCGGTGCGAAAATATCCTTCCTGCCGCGCCCGTTGAGTAGTATGCTGTACGAGGAACAGGGCATGCGCATTACCGCGGCAGAATCGGCTCTTGCAATTTCTCGCGCCTCCGCGGCCTCTCCGCGGCCTTCGCCATGCGAGCTGGAAGTGGTGGACCTGTTCGACCGGCTGCGGGTGCGCCTGCTGCGCTACGCCCTTGGATTCGGCCTTCCCGTGCAAGATGCCGAGGAGATCGTCCAGGAAGTTTTCCTCTCCCTGTTCCAGCACCTGCAACGGGGCAAGTCGCGCGAGAACCTGACCGGATGGGTGTTTCGCGTGACCCACAATCTGGCGTTGAAGCGGCGCGCGGCCACGAGCAGCGGCGGGAACCTGGCGGGCGCCGCACTGGCGGAGGAGCCCGAAGTCCTTGCCGACCCGGCTCCCAGTCCGGAAGATCTGTCGGCCAGCAACCAGACCCAGCGGCGGCTGCTGGCCGTGTTTCGGGCCCTGCCGGAGCAGGACCGCCGCTGCCTCAGCCTGCGGGCTGAGGGTTTGCGCTATCGCGAAATCGCCCACGTTCTGGGCGTGTCGCTGGGCGCGGTGTCTCAGTCTCTCAGCCGGTCGCTTGCGCGTCTGACCAACGCGGCGGAACGGTGACGCTCATGAGATCTCACGACGCCCATATCCCCGATGAAGACTTGTTGATGGCCATTGATGGCGAACTGGAGGACCAGGACGCCGCCGAGGTGGAGCGGCATCTTTCGGCGTGCCGGGCCTGCCGCCTCCGCCGGCAGGAGATCGAGGACGCCATTGCCGTTTACGTACGCGTCCATCAATACCACCTCAACTCGCAGCGCAACCTCAACTCGCGGATTCCGCCCGGCGCGGGTCCACGCGCGCTACTCAAGGCGCGCATGGCCGGTCTGGCCGTAGCGGCGCCCGCTCCCACGCGCGCGCTGCCGCCGCTGTGGCTCCAAGTCGCCGCGGTGACGCTGATCGCCGCGCTGGCCACGGTGGTCGCGGGGCATTGGACGACGGTGCACCACGCGGCTCGCCGGACCGCCGTCCTGGTTCCGAACGCACTGCTCACTCCCGGCGCAACCGTCCTGGCCAGCCGCAGCCAGGTCTGCTCCGGCTCGACTCCCAACAATCGCTCCGTTTCGCCTTCGCTCCAGCGCAAGGTTTTCGAGGAATATGGGATTCCGGGGGCGCAATCGGTGGCTTACGAAGTCGATTATTTGATCACGCCCGCGCTGGGCGGCGCCGACGATATTCATAACCTGTGGCCGCAGTCCTATTCGGAGACCGCCTGGAATGCGCGCGTCAAGGACGCTCTCGAGGAACGCCTGCACGATCTGGTGTGCCAGGGCCGAGTCGACCTCGCCACCGCGCAGCGCGATATCTCGGTGAATTGGATCGCCGCCTACAAGAAATACTTTCAGACCGACCGCCCTTTGGAGACAGCGAATCCTTAAAGCCGCCAAGGATGAGGGGCGCGCCAACATAGCGGATCTGGCCGCGCGGACCGGGCTGCTGATCACGCTGATCGCGCTGTGTTCCCTGACTTGGCGCAGGTGGGGCTATCTGCCCATCGATTCGGGCCGGGAGATGTACGTTCCCGCCGCCATCAGCGCAGGCAAGCGATTATACTTCGATCTCTGGTATCCCTACGGGCCTTTCATTCCCTACTGGCATGCGGCGTTGTTCCGCCTGTTCGGCGTTCATCTGGGCGTGCTGATCGGAGCCGGAGTTTCCGTGGCGGGGATCCTCGCGCTGCTGTTGTACTCCGTCAGCCGCGTGTTCCTGCCCGTGTGGCTCAGCTTTGCGGTGGTATTTGCATTCCTCTTGCAAGCCTTCCAAGTCGACCTCTTTAACTACATTCTTCCGTACTCTTATCCCGCCGCCTATGGATCGATGTTTTCGGTGCTGATGCTGTGGCTGTTGTTGCGAGAGCGAATCACCGCCGCCGGCTTCCTCGCCGGCCTG
The DNA here is from genome assembly GCA_963765185.1 of Bryobacterales bacterium. GTDB lineage: Bacteria > Acidobacteriota > Terriglobia > Bryobacterales > Bryobacteraceae > Palsa-187. The sequence continues at coordinate 1,247 of CAVXWB010000117.1, read as the reverse complement.
ATGATGCTGACGAAGCTGGAATTCGGAGCGGCGGGATACGCCGGCCTCGCCTGCGCGCTGGTCCTCCGCGGCATTCAAACCAGGTCGATGCGCGGACTCTTCCTGGACATGTGCGCCTGCCTTCCGGGCGCAGTTCTCTGGTTGGGGATCTATGGCTGGTATCTGCACACCGCGGGTGTCGATTTTTTCCTCGGCGAGAACCTTTCGATTCTGCCCGCATCGCACTTTCAGCAGCACTTTGCAAAACTCTGGAACGAGAAAACCGGGCTGGTTCTCGCACCGCGGGCTCTGGCCATCTCGATCGAGAGGGGACTTGCGGGCTTCGGCGTCCTGTCAGGCTGCGTGGTGCTGGCGGCACGAACCAAAATCGCGCGATGGACGCTGCCCGTCATCGCACTGGCTCTTTGCGGCATCCATCTGGGGGCTATCGCGGCCGGGGTAGCGAACGTGGACAGGCTGGATCGGCTGGCCGTGAAGGCGTTGCAGCCCGTGTTTTTCAACAGCGGAATGATCTGGGTGGGACTGGTGGTGTTGGCGATGTCGGCCGCTCGATTGCGCTCCCGCCAGCAGCTGCCGGAGATTGTGCTCTGCGCGATTGCGATGGTGTGCGGCATTCGCGTGCTCACCAGAATCGCGCCAAGTGGATATTCGATATATTTCGACGTGCTGATCTACCTGGTTTTCCTGGTGGGCCTGTATCGGGTGTCGAAGCGATTCTCGGTGGAGCTGGACGGAGCCTTCGGGAACGTGCTGGCGGGAATTCTGTGCCTTTCCGTGGTGACGCTAACGCTCGCATACTATCCAGCCCGCGAGCGATCGTACAGGGTCTCCTCAGACCGCGGAACGCTGTACGCTTCACCCTCGGTTGGCAGAGCCTTCTCCCAGGTGCTGGCATTTCTTGAGTCCGCCAAAGCCAAGTCGCAAGCCGTCGTGGTCATGCCCGAGGATACGGCGCTGTATTTCTTCAGCGGCACCAGCGCGCCCAGCCGCTGGTACACTGTGACGCCCCAGGTGCTGTCGGCCGGCGAAGCGACCGCCAGATATATCGAGGAGCTGGACCGCGCCAACGTCCGCTATGTGATTGTTTCGGACCGTGCCACTCCCGAGTTCGGGTTTCCCGTGTTCGGAGTCGATTACGGGCAGCAGATTTTCGCCTGGCTGGGGGAAAACTTCCGGATCGTCGAACGGATCGGAGAGTATGAACCGGTTGCGTTTCCTGGGGAGTGGGGCGTGCTGGTGTATGAACG
>CAVXWB010000116.1:0-10311 GCA_963765185.1 Bryobacterales bacterium | reverse complement strand
CCGCATACTACGCGCTGTTTCACCTCCTCATTCGGGATGCAATCGCCAACTGGAGGCACGTAGACCATCAGGCGCGGTTGGCGCGCATGTTCGAACATAAGCGAATGAAAGACGCCTCTGCGGCGATGGTGAAGGAGATCGGGGACGTGGGCAATCCGGACTCGGCCGAACCGGAGCAGGTCGTGCGGTTCAAACTCTCAGTTGTCGCAGAATTTTAGTCCGGCACTGTTAGCGACAGAATCGGCGTCATTCGGGCACACGCAAGGAGCCACGCCGCGCGAACGCTTCAGCGCATCCGGTCGCCTTTTGTTCGCCCTGGGCTGTGTGGCCGTGTGTGAGAGCGCTCAGAACTGCGCTGAATAGCTCACGGTTGGGCCATTGTTTTCACCTATTTTGAAGGGCTTCCAGCAGGTCCGCCACGTGCTCACCCATGATGTTCGCGATGGATCCCAGAACGCTGGCAATCGCTTCCGACATCGTCGGCGGGGCCCTGACCCTGCTTTCGATAACGCTTTGGCTGACCGGCCAGATGTATCCCGGCTTCGGAAGCTGGACGCTGGCAAGAACACTGGCCGCGGTCACTACTCTGGTCTCGATTCGCAGCGGTTCCTGGCCGGACTGGGTCGTCACCACGATCATTGGCGCAGTCGTCATCTGCGATCACATTCTGATGCTCGAAGCCTGCCGCGAATTTACCGGCATGCGGACGCGCATCCCGGTGGGTGACCCTCATCGGCGGAACCTGGCTGTTTTCCGGCTCGATGACGCGCGTTCGCTGTCTCTGTTCGCCACGCGCCGTCTGATCTGGCTGGCGCGCGCCGAATCGGCTCTGCCGCGCGGGCGTCGATCGAAGCGGAGGAGGAAAATGCCGGCGCCGGCGGCGCCGCCGCGGCTCGGAATCCTATCTGCGGCATCCCACGCCGGACACGGTGGTGGTCTTCGACTGCTGCGCGCTTTGAATTCGACGGCGAGGACAAAGCCCGCTTGGAGCGCGTGCAGAAGTTCTACGCCGCCGTTCCGGCGCAGGTGGAGTTCCGTCCGTTTACCCCGGAAGCCGCGCGAGCCCTGGCGCAGAGCCTGGCGCGCGCCGCGGGCTTGCAATTGGGCCTGGCGGAGCTGGCCTTGCTGCTCGAAGCCACCGGCGGCGACGCCTCGCGCATCGCGGTGGAGATCGAGAAACTGAAGCTGCTGACCGGGGATCGCAAGGTGACCGCGGAGGATATCGCGGCGCTGGTTCCCGACGCGCAGGCGGCCACGATTTTCGCGCTGGTGGCCGCGCTGGGCCGAGGCGACCGCGCGCGCGCGCTCGAAACCCTGGACACGCTGGCGCGGTCGGGCGAATACATGCCGCTGGCGCTGACGTTCCTGGCCACCCAGTTCCGCATGGCGCTGGCGGCTCGCGAGGCCGGGCTGCGCGGCGCGGGCGAGATTCAGGCGCACTTCAGCCAGCTGGGCGCGCGCATCTGGCCGGAACGGGCTCGCGAGATCGGGCAGACGGTGGAAGCGTTTCCCAAAGCCCGCCTGGAACGCGCGGTGGTGAAATTGTTTGCAGCCGACAGGGATCTGCGCGACGCCCGCCCCGACGACCGCATCATCATGGAAGAAATGATTCTGGAGTTAACCGCGCGCTGAAATCAGCCGCTCAGAATCTGTACCCGAATCCGATCGAGATCACCGGGAGAGCTTTCAGAAACGAGATGGAATTGTTGGCCTTATTCTGGGTCGTCTGAAGGTTCGCTTGAACACCCGGATCGGTGGCGGCGTTCACGCAACCCCCCGAGACGCTGCACGCCGTCCCGGCCAGATTCACAGCCACCTTCGGACTCCCGGTAAGCGCGGCGCCTATGTCGAAATTGACTGTGAAATGCCGGCCGCTGCGCGGGACCAGGTTGCCCCATCCCAGCAAGAACATCGGTGCAACCTTATAGTTGTCCAGTTGCACCGTCGCCTGGCCGGTTACCGGATTCGTCGCGCTGCTGGTGTAGGTTGTCCCGTTCACCGTGAAGGTGGTGCCGGGGGTCGTGGTAAGGTTCGCCGTCACTTTGTTTCCGTTGTAGACCAGCGCGCCCGGACTGAGATGGAATGCGCCTTTTAACGGGTACCAGTCGTAAAGCGCTTCCGCGGATCGCAAATGAAGCTGGCCGTCGACGGCGAACCCACTCTGGGTCTCCGTCTTGCTATAGCTGAAGAAGTTGAATCCACCACGCAGGTTGGTTTTGGGCGTCAACTCAACCGCCCCTTGGACGCCGATTCCCAGCAGAATGGAAAGGTTTACGTCCAAGCCGACTCCATGCGCGGACCCGCTTCCGCTCTGGCCTCCGCCCCCTTGTGGAGGTGCGAACGCGTTGCCGTTCGGTCCAACTTGTCCGTCGGACGGAGCGGCTTCGGAAGACACCACGCCGTCTTGGTTTTCTAAATTCAGACCGCCAGCCTGCGCTGTGAGCAAACCGGAAAACAAAATAAACAGGCCCGCGTGGGACCACCTGGTTCGAAGACTATCCATCCATTCGCTCCTTCGACGCCGAAAGCGTAATTACGGGATTGCCCGGGTTTGGCCAATCTGCACATCGGCCGCGCCCGATCTTTGCATTTTAGACCAAACCGCAGGAAATCACAGCTTCAACACGTGCCAGAGGCTGGCGAAATCGTCGGTCCACTGGAGCGGCGGCCGCGTCAGCGGCTTCCAACCGGCGCTCGCTGGAAACCGGGACAGATTCGCCGAGGTCAGCAAGACCCATTGGGACGTGTTCTCACCCGTCGCCGGGTTCGATGCGGAATTCAACTCAGCCGCCTGCCAGCCCAGATGCTCGGCGATGCCTCGCGCCACCGGCTCCAGGTCGAGCGTCTTATTGGTGATGTGCAGCAGCAGAACTCCGTCCGGTTTCAGATGCCGCCGATACAAGTCCGCGCATTCGCCGGTCAGCAGGTGCATGGGGATGGAGTCGCTGGAAAACGCGTCGACGGCGATGCGCGTCGAAATCCTGCGGCGCCGCGCGTCCAGCTTCGCGGCCAGTTGAATACGGGCGTCTCCCAGCACGGTTTCCACCTGCGCCGGGGAATCCTTCAGAAACGAGAACCAGGTATTGGCGATCCACCACATCCGGGTTGATTTCGTAGAACCGAATTCATCGCCCGGCCTTCCCCATGCCGCGATGGTTCCCGTACCCAGCCCGACCACGGCAACGCGCCGGGGCTGGAAGGGAGCGGTCAGCGCGCAATGGCCACGCCGCTGTGCGGGCCGTAGTAGGAGGTGGGCCAGTCGCGCTGCTCGGCTTGCTCATATTCGAAGCCGTGATCGATGCGCCCGTGCGTCAGCTTGCGCTTCGGACCGTTCGATGATCCGTAGCTTCGCGACACGCGCAGGATGCCGTAGAAATTGCGCCGGCTCAGAACGCTGCCCTGCCCTCCCGGCGACCACGCATCGGCGCACGCCGTGAACAATCCCAGCATCAGCGCGGACAGCGGAACGCGAACGTCGAAACCTTTCCAGGCTTTGAAACCCACGCGGCGGATCCAGCCGAGCCAGTCCCAGCAGGCACGCCGCTCCAGGCCGATGGGATATTCGCTGAACTCGGTGAACACGCGCGGCGCGAGCAGAGCCACGAAAACGCCGCCCAGCGCGCCTCCGGCCGCCACCGTCAAATAGAACGCGTGAGGTATCGGGGCGATGGCCGGGAGCGCACCAGCTCGCCCTGGCACAGCATGCAGGCGAAAAACAGCGCGGCCAGGTAGACCACCAGCTGCCACAGCACCGGGATCGCGTTGGCGGCGCTCGAAGCCGCGCAGGCAATCGCTGTCGCCATATCCCGGCGAACCCGGCATAAACGCCGGGGCCGGTACCAGCGGTCGCTTTCGAACGTCAGCACGAACGTCAGCAGGTAGAGCGACAGCGGCGCGACCCACAGGAATGGATTGACCGCGATCTCCTGCGAGATTTCATTGGTGGTCGCCAGAAGAATGGTGGAGCCGCTGGCCGCCAGCGCCAGCCAGAACAGGACTCTTGCCACGGACGGACGATCCTGCGTGCTCAAAGTCTCTGCTGGCGCGGGCGCTCGCGTCGCGCCGTCAGCGCGGTCCATCCGCACACGACCACGAATGCTCCGTACAGCCAGGTCCAGATTTGCGTCTGCGTTCGCCAGACTCACGAAGGGCTCGACGGCGAAAGGATAGCTGAGCAGCGCCAGGAACGATCCGAAATTCGACAGCGCGTACAGCCTCCACGGCGATTCACCGGGCTGTTCAGCGGCGAACCAGCGTTGCAGCAGCGGAGCGGTGGAAGATAACAGAAAATAGGGCGGGCCCACCGTGGCTGCCAGCAGCAGCAGAATCTGAAGGGAGGGATCGCCGCCAGTTCCGATAGCGTTCAGCTTCACTGGCGCAATCAAGAGGAACGCGAAGGAGCCGGCCAGCAGCGCCACGTGGGCCCGCCTCCAGCGCAGCGAATGCGCGTAGATGTAGCCGGCCAGCAGCACGGCCTGGAAGAACAACAGGCAGGTGCTCCATACCGCCGGAGTTCCTCCGAACTCCGGCAGCAGGCGCCGCGCGACAATCGGCTGGATTTGAAACAGCAGAAAGGCGCTCAGGAATACGGTAACCGGGAACCGCCAGGCGGCCCGTGGAGAAACTGTCAATGCTTGGTCTTGGCCGGTTCGAACGAAAGATTGGTCGAGAAAAACGGAAGCACCTTCTGCTCGAAGCGATCCTTCACATGGTTGGTGTGATCGCCCTCGTAGGTCTCAAACGTATGGGCGATGCCGAACTGCGTCAGCATCGCATCCAAGTCCCGGTTGGAGCCCGCCAGCCCGTCCTGCAAGCCCACGTCCATCGCGATGGCCTTGAACTTCTTGAGGTTCGCCAGGTACTGATCCACCATCGCCAGCGGCGAATTGGCCACCCACTTGGCGGCGATCTCAGGCCGGAATTTGCCGTCTTCAGTAGGCAGATCGAAGAACAGCGGCGGCTTCTTGGGATTGGAGCTCCACGCTGCGCCCTCGGCGAATTGCACGTTGGCGAAGCCACCGCCGCGCCACCTTTCGCACCGCCTTTGCCGCCCTTGTCTCCGGCTTTAGCGGCTTGCTTGGCCGCGTCCGCCGGCCGCTCCGCCCGGCCCGCGCCCGGAGGTTGCGGATTATTCATCAGGCAGCACGAGCTCATCGCGTAAATGCTGGAATACACCTCCGGATACTTCATCGCCAGACGCCACGTGCCGTAGCCGCCCATCGAATGCCCCGCCAGGCCGCGGCTGGCGCGCGTGGCGATGGTGCGGTAGTGGCTGTCGATATAGGCCACCAGTTCCTGGGTGATGAACGTCTCCCAATCGCCGTTGGTGGGCGAGGACGAATACATGCTGCCGTTGTATTTGTTGAACGCGTCCGGACTCACCAGGATCATCTCCTTGGCCGTGCCCGCGGCGAAGTCCTTGTCCGCCAGAGTGGGCATGCCGATGAACGGCACCCAGCGTTCCGCGTTCAGGCCGTAGCCGTGCAGCAGGTACACCACCGGGTAGCGCCGGTTGCGGCTGGTCTGATAGCTGGGCGGCAGATACACGAAGACGTCGCGATCCGGCGAATCGCCCAATAAATTGCCTTCGAGCGATGCGCCGTGCACCTTGATATGCTCGACTGCGTTGGGCCTCGCGTCGCTTGCCGGAGCTGGAGAATTGGGCGCGGGTGTTTGCGAAAAAACCCATCCGGCCAGACCCGCCGCCAATCCAACCATCACGGCCAAACGAAGAGTCAGTCTCGATTTCATGCGCAGCAACCTCCAGAGGTGCGAACCGCGTACCATTCTACACCCTTGCTACATTGAAACAATGACACCGGCGCTCGACCTTCGTTATCCCATTGGCCCGTTTAAATTCGGCCTTCCGGTCTCATTCGCGGACCGGCCTTTGTATCTCACTCAACTCGCCGAGGCGCCCGCAAAATTGCGAGCCGCGGTCGCCGGGCTCTCCGGCCCGCAACTGGATACGCCGTATCGCCCGGAAGGCTGGACCGTTCGCCAGGTGGTTCATCAACTCGCCGACGCGCACGTCAATTGGTACATTCGCCCCAAGCTCGCGGTCACTGAAACCGAACCCACCATCAAGCCCTATGACGAGGCCCTCTGGGCTCAGCTTCCCGATGCGCGCACCGGTCCCATTGAGCCGTCGCTGATGATGTTCGAGGGCATGCGCGCACGCCCGCTGGGTGTTGTTCTTCCGATCGCTCACACCCGAAGAGTGGTCGCGACGATTCATGCATCTGGAGTTGGGCGTGCTCTCCGTGGACGACACGCTTCCCGGCATGGCCTGGCACTCGCGCCATCACACGGCGCACATCACCGGGCTGCGCCAGCGCATGGGTTGGTGAGCTGGAAGCATCGTGACCTTCAGCGCATTGGTCCGCGAGCTCGAAGCCGCAGGCTTTCGCAAGACGCGCGAGAAGGGATCGATTCGTTATTACGGCAAGGCGGGATGGCCCCAGCTTATCCGAGTCGACTACCATGGAAGTAAGGAGGTTCCGACCGGGACCTGCCATGCGATCCTCAAGGCGGCAGGGCTGAAGCACAAATGATCGACCTGAGCTATTCCCTGATCATCGAGGCCACTACTGACCCAGGCTTCTTCGGGTTCTACTCGCCCGAGTTGGAGGGTTTCTCCGGTATCGGCCACTCGGTCGAGGACTGCCTCTATCAGGCCAAGTGGGGCATGGCTGAGCACGTCGCCTTGTTGAAGGAGCAGGGCCTGCCCGTTCCTCCCCCGAATCCGAACCCTCGCGTCGTAATTGAGAACTCGCCCCGGCAGGACGCTGCCTGACGATCGACAGCAGGGTTTCCGGAATCGGCTCGTGGAGCCGTTCGTCGAACGGCGCGCCCAGCATCGGCTGCAGAGCCTCGCGGAATTCGCGTGAGTAGGCTTTGCCGGCGTGCGCCTCGAAGGCTTCTCGGCTTTGCCAAATCTCGACGATGGTGAAGTGATTCGGCCGCCCGTCCTGCACCAACCCCTCGACGCTAACAGCCCCCTTTTCTTTGCGGCTGGCGGCGGCGTACTTCTGAATGGCTTTGCCGGCGCCGTCGGAGAAGTTGGGCATGACGTCGATATGCGTCACGATGTAGACGTTTTTGGAGGTTTGCGCGGAGCGCTCGGGATGAATGCCAGCCCGATCAGAGCCGCTATTGAGAACAGGGAGAAGATTCGCTGCATCCCTGTATTTTGCTACAATTCCTGGCGCTCGGCTCTTACCCCTCAGACCACTCGCGCTCCAGCATCTTCGAGTATTCGCCTGAAGCGAAGATCTCGAACTCGAAGCCCATGTTTTCAATGTCGGTGAAGGCCGCCTGGTTTTGGCGGCTGAGGAACAACTGGTCGGCGTAACGGTAATAGTTGCGCACGAATTCATCGGCCAGGGAGAGCCGCTCCGGCGCAGCGCCCAGCAGCGTGTTCATCCCCAGCGCGCGCATAAAGATGGACCGGTAATCCGCCACCTGCCACCGGCGCAGTTTCTCTTGCACCTCCGCCGGCGAGTGATTCACCAGCATATCGGCGAAGCTTTGATAGCGAATCCCAGCGTCGCGCAGTTCCGGCTGGCGCGCGATGTGTTCCAGGCACTGCTCGATCCAGCGCGACAGATCCTTGCCCACGTAAAACAGCATTAGGATCTCTGAGAATCGCCCGTCCAACAAAGCCCGGTCCAGCTCATCCTGGGAGCGTTCGCCGGATGGCAACAGACCTTGCAGCATCAGGCTGGCGCGCTGGCTTTCCTCCAGCTTGTCGCGTCCGCCGGCCGCGGCGAACGGATGCAGGATCAAAGGAGGCAAGCTTCGGACCACCGTCGAAGACGAAAGCAGCAGGGAGTTTGTCGTGGAAGGAGTCATTGGATTCGATCTAGCCGAAGTATGCCAGATCAGCGCCGTTCCGTAAGTAGTACTTTGGCCTCAATCGTCTGGGACCCTCGGAGCACCTTCACAAGTACTTCGTCTCCGGGCTTTTTGGCCCGTAGCGCGTAAGTGAAATCGTAAAGATTTCCGATCTCCTTCCCGTCGAACTCAATCAGAATATCGCCCGCCTTAAGACCCGCCTTCGCCGCCGGAGTGCCGTCGCGGACATCGGCGAAACGCACGCCCTTGGGCGGCTCATCGAAGTCGGGGACGCTGCCGAAATTCGGTCCATACCCGGAGCCTCCGCCCGCCGCGCCCGCCGCCGGGCTCCTTCGGCTCAGCCGTTCGAATGAACTGCGGCCGGTCCGGGGCTTCATTCAACCGCTGCTCCACCTCGGCCACGTATCCCAGGAGCTTGGCCGCGTCCACCGCATTGATTTTATCGGCCGTGTCGCTCGGCTTGTGATAATCCCCGTGCAGCCCGCTGAAAAAGAACAGCACCGGGACGCTCTTGATGGTGAACGACATGTGGTCGCTGCCGCCGTAGCCGAGATTCTCCGAGAGATCGAAGCGAAAACCGTCGGGCGGCTTGAGATCGCCGATCAGCCTGGCCAGCGTCGATCCCGTCCCGGTTCCGTTCACGTACACCTTGCCGTCGCGGATGCGCCCGATCATATCCATGTTGATCATGGCCACCGCGTTTGCGAGCGGCAACAGAGGATGATTCACGTACCAGCTGCTTCCCAGCAGCCCCAGTTCCTCGCCCGCGAAGGTCAGGAACAGAATCCCGCGTTTGGGTTTGGGCTGCTTCGAAAACCACCGCGCCAGTTCGATCACGCCCGCCGTTCCCGACGCATTGTCGTCCGCGCCGGGATGAATCTGGCCGATCAGCGACGGCGCCAGCGAATGCTCGTCGCCCAGTCCCAGATGATCGTAATGCGCGCCCGATGATCACGTATTCCGGAGTCGAGCCCGGCAGGTACGCCTCCACGTTGTGCACCGTCTTGGTGTCGTGCTGGATGTCCACGGACAGTTCCACCGTTGAGTTTGGCCAGCGGGAAGGAGCGCGGCTTCAAATCCTTGTCGATTCCAGTCTCGATCTCACGCAGATCGCGGCCCTCCGCCTTCATCCACGCTTCGGCGTTCGCGTCTTTCACCTGAATGAAGAAAATGCCTGCATCGGTCGGCCCGGTGGCGCGAGCCGAACTCCAGCAGCTTGTCGGCAGCCATCCGTGGGATGCGCAGCCACGTCGTTCACCAGAATCACGCCGCGCGCGCCGTGCATCTTGGCGTTGGACGCCTTGTCGGCGAAGGTCGCGTGGCTGGTCAGCTCCTTGCCTCGAAATGCTCTTCTCATCCCTTCCTGCGGTTCGTGCCGCAGCATCAGTACGAACTTGTCTTTGACGTCCATGCCGGCGTAGTCGTCATAATGCCGATTCGCGTCGGTGATGCCGAAGCCCGCGAACACCACTTGCCCCGTCACTTTTCCGGAGGATGAAAAGCTGAACGGAACCCAGTCGCGCTTGCCGGCAGGTACAGCTTTCGCGCCCGCGTCGTCAACATCGAGGCGATTGTCCGGACCCAGGTGCGCGTTGACCGTCACCGTGAACGGCTGCTCATAGTCCGTACCGCTCACCGGTTTCAGACCGAAGGATTTGAACAGACCGGAGATGTACGCGGCCGCTTTCTCCAACTCCGGCGAGCCGGTGGCGCGGCCCTTCAGCTCCGGCGACGCCAGATACTTCACCTCACCCAGATAGGTTTGCGGATTGATCGTCGCGGGAGCGAAGGCGAGCCGCGGTAAAGCGGCAAAGCCGCCGCCACAACACCCAGCGGAACCGCATTACTTGATGACTTTGGGAATTTCGACCACGCAGCATTTTTCAGCTTCCTCCTTGATCTTGGCCTGATGATCGATCTCGAGCGTAATGATTTGCTGCAACGTGGGCCACTGCGCATTCTGGTCCACCAGCTTGCGGCCGTTGAGATACAAGGTCGGCGTAGCGCCATCGACGCCCACCTGGTTGCCCATGTTCTGGGTGCGGGTCACCTCCGCATCGGTGGCTTTGCTTTCGACGCAGCGCCCCAGCTGCACCGAATCCACGCCGCTCTGTCCCGCCCACTCCATCAGCTTGGCGTTGTAATTGTCGGCAGTGATTTCGGACTGCTTATCGTAAATCCAATCGTGATACTTCCAGAAGTTGCTCTCGCCCTGTTTCAGGACGCAGCGTCCTGCGATGGCCGCGGCCCGCGACCAAGGATGAATCGACTCCAGCGGATAGTCCATGAAGTACACCCGCACCTTGCCGGGGAAGGTGGTGGGAGGCTCTGCCGCAGCGTGGTGGCTTCTTCCTTGCAATACGGGCATTCGAAATCGCCGAAGACCACCAGCGTCACCGGAGCGCCCTCGGGTGCCCCGAAGCCGGGTTGGTTGTCGGTCTTGATCTTGTCCAG
>CAVXWB010000115.1:0-12476 GCA_963765185.1 Bryobacterales bacterium | reverse complement strand
CGGTGGAAAAATCGGGCCGACGCTCGCGGTCATGGCCAGGCGCGCCGCCGATGCTGCGGGATGCGCCCTGGAAGTCATTGCCGTCAGCCGGTTCAGTGCCACGGCTCCTAACCGCGCGTGGCTGGAGCAGCGCGGCGTGACCACCGTCGCCTGCGACTTGCTCCGGGCGGATTCTGTCGGCAGTTGCCCGATTCCGAAAACGTCATCTACCTGGCAGGACAGAAGTTTGGAACCGGCAAATCCCCCACCACCACGTGGGCTGTCAATGTTGTGGCTTCGACCCGGGTGGCTGAGCGGTATCGCGCCCGGGTGGTGGCCCTCTCCACAGGCAATGTCTATGCGCTCTCCAAAGTGTCCGGGGCGGTTCGGTGGAATGGAATCCGCTGACACCCCGCGGCGAATACGCCAATTCAACCGTGGGGCGCGAACGTGTTCTGGAGTTTTTTTCCGCGCGCGACGGCATTCCGCTGACCTTGCTGCGGCTCTGCTATGCCGTCGAGTTGCGTTACGGTGTGCTGCTGGACATCGCCCAAAAAGTGCATGGAGGCAGGCCGATTGATCTTTCCAACGGTTATTTCAACTGCATTTGGCAGGGCGATGCCAGCGACACGCCTGACTCTGCGTTCACTCGCCGTGGCCAGTTGCCCGCCCACAATCTGGAATCTGTGCCGAGGAAGTCTTCTCGGTGCGCAAGGTCGCAGCGCAGTTTGGCGAACTGCTCGGGGATCGCCCCCCGATTCAACGGCAACGAAAACCCCGACGCACTCCTGTGCAACTCGCGTCCGCTCTGTGACAAGTTTGGCGAACCCTCCACACCGTTGCTGCCGATAGTGCGATGGATTGCCGATTGGGTCCGGCGCGAACAATTATCCCCTGGGGCAAACCCACTGGCTTTGAAGTGCGCGATGGGGAGATACTAACCCAGTTCAGAACAATCAGTAAAAATAACCTAAGCGAGGCATTAAATATGAAAAAGTCACTAACCGGTGTGGTTGCGCTGCTGGCGGGTGCCTTCGTGGCTCACTCTCAAGGAACGATATTCTTCGGCAACTACCTGGTTTTGACGCCCTACATTTACGTCGCTCCTTGCTAAACGGCCAGACTACGACCAGACTTGGTGGATCTTCAACCGTTACACGGAACCCATGACAAAGGCTTTAGCTTAACTCCGACGGGTGGAGACGATCTCTCCTTTATTTTCGAGCGATCCCTTGACCTGAAAGGGTGGTGCGATATATTTATTCCGTGTGGCGGGTACTTCCAATGACAGCAGAATCCGTGCTATGGTTGGCGTTAGAATTCTTCCCAGCCTTGTAATAATTCTGCCCAAGTGAACACACGCTTCTTCCTTCGACTCGGCGGCGAAGTCTTGATCGTGGACGACCATCCCGTGGTTCGTCAGGGTCTCGCCCTGGCGATCGGTCGAGAGGCGGACCTGGAAGTTTGCGGCGAAGCGGCGCATATCGAGGAGGCGTTGCGCAGGATGAGACCGGTTCCCCGGACGTCGTCGTCATCGATCTATCGCTGGATGGCGAGGACGGCATCGAACTGATCGACTACATCAAGTCTCGCTGGGCGTCGGTGAAGATCCTCGTCTATTCCTCGCCGCGGACAAGGGGACACCTTGCCGGCCGAGTCCTCCGCGCCGGAGCGACGGGCTTCGTTTCCAAACGCGAGAGCATGCCCAAGGTCATTGCCGCTCTCCGTCAGATCCTCAGCGGCGAGGTCTGTCTCAGCCCGCAGATGGCCACCAAGCTGCTGCAGCGGGCGGCGGTGGGAAAGCCCCTGGACTACAATCCTAAGATACAAACGTAACGTTTCGGCCACGAAATGCACAGAGGAAACCCCCGCAAACGCGGCGCGGACAACTCACTCAAACCGGTCAAGAATCGAGCCAATTGACCCTTTGCACATCTGCGCTCCGGACCTAGACCGGGCGCACGACCTCCAACGACAGGCTTGCTCCCGCCGGCTCAAACCGGCAGATCTTGAGTTCAGCCTCGATGCTTCCCTTGAGCGCCTTGCGAATCGCCGCCGCGGCCTCGGGAAGGCTCGCCTCACTCTCGACGATCAACAGGACCGAAGGCCCCGCTCCGCTCAGAGCCGCTCCCAGAATGCCGTGCTCTCCGGCCAGCGGCAGCAGCGGAGGCAGCATCGGACAGATGGGAGCGCGAAATGGCTGGTGAATGCGATCCTGCATGGCGATGCGCAGCAGATCGCCCCGCGCCTGCGCAAAGGCCATCCCCACGAGCGCCGCCGACTGAATGTTGGCTACAACGTCTTCGCGCGGATAGCACTCCGGCAGCAGGTCGCGTGCCTTGCTCGTAGCCAGCGGCTCGGCGGGAAGCGCGATGATCGCCCGCCACCTGGCCGGAGGCTCGACGCGCGCTACATGTACGCGCCGGCCCTCGCAGGCCGCCGTCACAAAGCCGCCCAGCCAGCAGGCCGAGGCGTTGTCCGGGTGCCCCTCCAGCGCCGACGCCTCCTCCAGAATCCGCTCCGAACTCCACTCCAGCCCGCCAAAATGCACTGCAAGCGCGATCGCCGCCAGCCGCCCCGCCGCCGACGAGCCGCAGCCCATCCCCAGCGGAATCTCATTGTCCATGCGAATGGCCAGAGGAATCGCCGGCCGGCCTCTTCATGGAAAAAGAACGGCCGCTGTGCCTGGCATGCGCCGATCTCGATCACCTCGTCTACCTGCCCCGTGGCGATGCTGCGCTCACACGACGCGCCAGGAAGCACAGCGTCCTTTCGGCGGTGGTCGTCCGATTCAGCAGGGCTCGGGGCCACTACGAGCGCCAAGGTATCTTGGTCGAAGAATCCGCACTTCAGAAAGCCGAACACGAATGCATTCAGGATGCTGGTCCGCGGGCGGCTCGGCGCGAGCGCGACGAGGTACGCCGTGTCGAACAGGATCACGAGCTGCGTACCCAGGTCGCGGAAGCGATCCGAGAGCTATTTCCGGGCTGTCCACCCGCCGAGGCGCTTGCCATAGCGGACCACACGACCGAGCGCGGCAGCGGCCGCGTTGGACGAACCTCTGCAGGGAAGGCCCTCGACGATAGGGCCATCACAGCCGCGGCGATCGCGGCCATCCGTCATACTCACACACGCTACGACGAACTATTGATGAGCGGCTTCGATCGCGTCGACGCCCGCGGTGCTGTTCGCGAAGCTGTCGATCGCGTGTTGGACGTCTGGCGCAACCGGCGTGATTCGCTTTGAACCAGCTACTCTGATGGACACGGGAGGAACGATATGAAGGAAGTCCTCACCAAGAGTTTTTGGGAAGGTGTGAGAAAGACTTTTCATGAAGCGCTCGAAGGTCCGCCGCCGGTGGATACGGCCTTGCAGACTCCGCACAAGGGCGACCTGAGCGTTTCTTCAATATCAGAGATATCATCGTTGCCATCGGAGTCAAGCGAGCGGCACTCGCCAGGCAACCCCTCCAGGACCAAGTAGTGGCGGATGTACCGTCATCCAGGACGTATCCGAGGACAGTCGTAGCTGCGGCGGACGAGCTATGGCTTGGCTGTCCCTACTTGCCGGGCTGGGCGAGCAGTTTGAGGCGCACCGCTTGCGCGCATTCATCTTCAATTTTGAAATAACGGGCCACCGCGGCAACGCCTACGTCGAGTGGATGCGCCTCGCCGGATCGCCTGTCGGCCAGCATCCTGAGCTTGGGAGCGGCATTATCAAACTGAGACTGGTTCCCCATTATGATGGTGGCGCCAGCGGCGGCCGCGATGGCTCCAAATCTCCTTTCTGAAGCAAGGTAGGCATCAAAATGCGGAACGTCGTTCGGGAAATTGAATTCAGTCCCGCCTGAATATGCGACGGTCAGTGGCTTGCCGCGATCGTGGACCTGGAAGATTCCGGAAATCGTACCGGGCGTATGGCCGGGCGTCAGGTATATCGTTAGTGTTCTGCCGCCGAGCGTGATCTTCATGCCGTCGGTGGCGACGATGTCACGCTTGGGCTTGCCGTTCGGAAACCCATTGACGGATTGGTCGACCATATCCCAATCACCCGCTCCCATGACAACATGCGCGCCATAGCGTTGCTGCATCAGTTTCGCGCCACCGACTTCGTTCTCGTGAGCATGGGAAACGATGACGTATTTTACCTGGGCGGGGTCGAGACCAAGCTTCTTCAGGCCGCCGACAATGATATCCTCCGCGTCGTAAACGCTCTGTGTGTCATAGAGGATGATTCCATCGCTCGTGGTCAGAGCCCAGGTCGAACGGGAAGGCGTGCCCATCCAGTAAAGGTCGTCAAACGCCCTTTTCGGCTGGAGGTACGCGCGGGCCCGATCGGGGTTTATCCTTGGCGCGGGTGCGTCCGGCCGGGCAGGGGCGTTCAGCGGGGCGACGCAAATCGCCGTGACCAGGCCGTAGAAATCGGGGGTGTTGTCACGTCCGCCTGCGGCGTTCTTGCCAGCGGCAAGATGAGCTTCGATGGAATCCGATTCAGGTTGTACAGTCTGCGCCTGGGCATTTGTGAAAATCAAGACGCCAAGTGCGCAAGCAGCATTCCGCTTCGAAATAGGCATGAGTGCTTCTCCCGGGTTCTTCCCGCCTCTGGCGTCGACCCGGAGTCCCCAATACGCCTGGGTTGCGCCTACCTATGATATAGCTCGAAGGGTGCGACAAAAAAAGCGCAAAGGGCGCGGCGCGCACCCCCGAATCAATCCAGGACCCGATCGCGCCGCGTTCCGTTTTGCGCGAGTTCCCCGGAAGCGGCCAACGGATCGATTGACGGAACGGGCCGATACCCCTTTCCTCCCTTGCCAGCGTTCGAATTTCCGCTTAGTCTTATTACTGTTCCGTTCTAAAGTAGCGCTCGTCGCGAAGCAGGAGAAGGATAATGCACAGAATTGCGCTCGCAGCCGCATTGGGCTTGTTCCCAGCTTCATTAGCCGCTCAATGGCTCAGCTTTCGAACGCCTGGGATTCCACGCGCCTCGGACGGGAAACCGAACCTCTCAGCCCCGGCACCACGCACCGCCGATGGCCATCCCGACTTCACGGGCCTGTGGGCTATGCCCCTTGACACCGCCATCGGCAACATCGCGGTCCGCAACGCAGGAGACCTCCAGCCGGCCGACATTCGGCCTTGGGCGCAAGCATTGATTCGACAGCGCTCCGAAGATTTCGGCAAAGACAACCCTCGGTATAAATGTTTGCCCGAAGGTCCAGGCTACAGCACGGGCGCGGGCGGGTTGAAGAGATTCCTTCAGACTCCCACGATGCTTGTCATTCTGAACGAAGATCTCACTTACCGTCAGATTTTTATGGACGGCCGCACCTTGGAGGCCGATGCCAATCCGAGTTGGATGGGTTACGCGGTGGGCCACTGGGATGGGGACTCTCTGGTGGTGGAAAGTTCGGGATACAATGAGCGCACTTGGCTGCTCAACGGCTACCCGCATACTGCAGAATTACGGATGACGGAGCGCTACCGGCGCAGCGATTTCGGTCACCTCGAGATAACAGTCACGTTCCAGGATTCAGAAGCTTACTCCAAGGCTTGGACGGTTCCCGTTCGCGCCGGGTTGGCCGCCGACACAGAATTGATTGAGAGCGTCTGCAATGAGGATGCCCACACCGGACAAGAGCACTGGGTGGGCAAGCTTTCGGATGATCAGAAAGCCGCCGTGAAAGTGGCCCCAGAAGTCCTGGTGAACTATGAAGGCGTGTACACGGGACCGTATATCCAAGGGCTCCGGACGGTCGAGGTCACCTTTTCGGGCGGCACGCTGTTCGTCTCCGTGGACGGAGGACCGAAACAGCCGATCTTTCCGCAGTCGGAAACGAGCTTCTCCGGCACCGGACTGACGTACCGATTCGTTCGCAATGAGCATGGAATCGCCACCAGCATTCTTGAGGGCCATGTTTCGGGCGAGTACGACTTCGAACGCCAAAAGTAACGACAAGCGGTCTCTCTTTTTTCGTTGACGAGTGTCTCCGACGAGAACGAGACGTGAGTGATTTAGGCCAGCCGACGCGGGTCGTCTATGTCGGGTACAGTCGGCCATCCGGAAGCTGCATCGCTTTCGGGTCCCGGCTCGCATATCCGGTGGAACAGGAAGCGCGCGCGGAAATCTGGCGGCTGCGCGCCGATCCGGTCCGCCGCCAGCGCTTCGAACAGGAAGCCCGCGCCGGGGCATGCGCCGCATTGAACCAGTCCAAGTCCAGATAGCTCCAACCACCCAAGATCTCTTCGCTTAAGCTCCCCGGCGACTTCACTTGAGCGAGGTCCGGCGGGAGCCCGACTTTGTGTGATAAGATCCACGTTTTGCGATTTGGTTACAGGGAGCGTAAGGTCAGTGAGAGTTTACGAAACCAGCGATATCCGGAACGTGGCCCTCGTCGGTCACGGGAACTCCGGCAAGACATCCCTTGTGGCGGGGTTCCTGTTCGCCTCCGGCGCAACCAGCCGCCTGACGCGGACGGACGATGGCACCACCATCACGGACTTCGACGAAGAGGAGATCGCCCGTAAGATCACGATTTCCACGGCGGTCGCCGCCGCGGAGTGGGGCAGGAAAAAAATTAACCTGATCGACACGCCCGGCTTCAATATGTTCATCAACGACACCAAGGCGTCCATGGTGGCGGCGGATGCGGCCCTGGTGGTTGTCGATGGCGTGGCCGGCGTCGAAGTGCAAACCGAAAAGGTGTGGAGCTTCACGGACGAGTTCAAGCTGCCTCGCGCGGTGGTGATCAACAAGCTGGACCGCGAGCGCTCCAGCTTCGAGCGGGCTCTCGAAAGCGTGCAATCGGTCTTCGGCCGCACCGCGGTGCCCATTCAACTGCCGCTCGGCGCGGAGCGCGAGTTCAACGGCGTGATCGACCTGGTGCGCATGAAGTCGTACACCTACACGCTGGACGGCGACGGCAAAGGCAAGGAAGGCGCGATCCCCGACAGCTCTGGCCGGACGCCGCGCAGAGCGCGCATGAAGCGCTGGTCGAGATGGTGGCCGAGGGCAACGACGCGCTGCTCGAAGAGTACTTCGACAAGGGCACGCTGCCGGTGGAGCGAATTATCGAAGGGCTGCGCGACGCGGTTCGCTCAGATGCGCATCTTCCCGGTACTGTGCGCCTCCGGACTGCACAATGTGGCGAGCGACCTGATCCTGAATTTCATCGATCGAGAATTTCCCCAATCCGGCCGAGCGCGGCCCCTGGAACGGCACCCTCAACGGCACCGAAGCCGAGCGCGCGGTGAAGGATTCGGAGCCGGTTTCGGCATTCGTGTTCAAAACCGTCGCCGATCCTTTTGCCGGGCGGGTCTCGTATTTCAAAGTGATCTCCGGCGTGGTGCAAGAACGACGCCAATCTGGTGAACGCGCGCAGCGGCGGCGACGGAGCGTTTGTCGCATATCGGCGCGCTGTTCGGCAAAACCCTTCCGCCGGTGACCGAGCTGCACGCGGGCGACATGGGCGGCGTGGCGAAACTGAAGGATACGCTGACCGGCGACACGCTGGGCGAAAAGGCTTCGCTGATCGCCTATCCGGCGGTGCAGCTGCCGGAGCCTTCCATCGCCTACGCCATCGCCGCCAAGACGCGCAACGATGAGGACCGCATGGGCAACGCGGTGCACAAGATTCTGGAAGAAGACCAGTCGCTGCGCTTCTATCGCGATCCGCAGACCAAGGAGTTTCTGCTGGCCGGCAGCGGGCAGCAGCACGTGGAGGTGATCGTCAGCCGGCTGAAGAAGCGCTACGGCGTGGACGTGGAGCTGCACGCGCCCAAGATTCCGTATCGCGAAACCATTCGCGGCAAAGCCGACGTGCAGGGCCGCCACAAGAAGCAGACCGGCGGCCACGGCCAGTTCGGCGATTGCTGGATCCGCATGGAGCCTCTGCCGCGCGGCGCGAAGTTTGAGTTTGACAACGAGGTCTTCGGCGGCGCGATCCCGAAGAATTTTATTCCGGCGATTGAAAAGGGCATCGTCGAAGCCGCCGAGAAGGGCTACCTGGCGGGATTTCCGGTGGTGGATTTCAGGGTGTACGTGTACGACGGTTCCTATCACGACGTGGATTCTTCCGAAATGTCGTTCAAGCTGGCTGCGCGCAAGGCGTTCAAGGCGGCGATGGAAGCGGCCAAGCCGGCGCTGCTGGAGCCGATCATGAACGTGGAGGTGCAGGCGCCGGTGGAATACGCGGGCGACCTGATGGGCGATATGAACGGCCGCCGCGGGCGCATTTCCGGCATGGACACCAAGGGCGGCACGCAGATTATCAAGGCGCAGGTCCCGATGGCCGAGATGCTGAATTATCAGAACGATTGATTTCGATGACGCAGGGCCGGGCGTCGTTCAGCATGGAGTTCGATCACTACGATTTCGTGCCCGGGTTGCAGGCGGAGAAGATTATCGCGGCGGCCAAGGCGGCCAAGACGGGCGAAGAGGAAGAAGAGGAGTAGCCGAAGAAAGCATATTTGGCCGCTGATGAACCCGGATGCACGCGGATAAGCATTTTTGTTTTATCTGGACCACGGCCGGCCCCCGGGCCCGGCCTTTGCGGGACGAGGGCGTCCCGCGCGGACGAGGGCGTCCGCCCCACAAGCGGAAATACGTCACTGTAGTTCCGAACATAGGTACTTAGTTAATCCAGGGCGAAGGCCGCGTGGTATTGGCGTTTCAGCCGCTCAGGCTGGTCCTCGCTGCGCAGCAGGGCGTTGCCGATGGCCAGCGTCTCGATGTCTGTGCCCATGAAGCATTGGTAGGCGTCCTCGGGGGTGCAGACCAGCGGCTCGCCGCGGACGTTGAAGCTGGCGTTGATCAGGATGGGGCAGCCGGTGCGGCGCTCGAAGGCTTCGAGCAGCGCGTGAAAACGGGGGTTGGTTTCCGCGCTGACGGTCTGAATGCACGCGGAGTTGTCCACGTGCGTGACCGCCGGAATTTTCGAGCGCGGCACCTCCAGCTTGTCGATTCCCACCAGCCTGCGCGCCTCCTCCGGCACTGGAATCAGACGGTCGGAGAGGACCTTCGCCGCCAGGAGCATATAGGGGCTGTCCCGATCCAGCTCGAACCACTGCGCCACGGCCTCGCGCGTCACGGCGGGCGCGAAGGGCCGGAAGGATTCGTACGTTGATCTTGAAATTGAGCGTGCGCTGCATGGAAGGCGAGCGGGCATCGGCCAGAATGGAGCGTGCGCCCAGAGCTCGCGGGCCGAACTCCATGCGGCCCTGAAACCAGCCCACGGCGCGGCCTTGGACCAGATCGGCGACGCAGGCTTCGATCATCTCTCCCGTGGTGAGCCTCTGGAAGTGGGCGCCCGCGGCGATGAGGCGGCGCTCGACATCTTCAGAAGCGAACTCGGGGCCGAGCAGTGCGCCCTGCATGGAATCGGCTGGATCGGGAGCCGCGCGCGAGTGTTTCAAATGCAGGTGATAGACGGCGAGAGCCGCGCCCAGCGCTGCGCCGGCATCGCCGGAGGCGGGCTGAATCCAGACACGGCGAAAGCGCCCGTCGCGGAGGATTTTGCCGTTGACCAGGCAGTTCCATGCGACGCCTCCGGCCAGGCACAGGTTTTCGAGACCGGTTTGGGCAGCCAGAGCGCGGGTCATGCGCAGCACGATCTCCTCGAGAACGGTTTGAATCGACGCGGCCAGGTTGGCGTCCCGCTGCGAGATGCGATCCTCGGGCCTGCGCGGCCGGCCTCCGAACAGCGCATGGAAGCGCGGGTTGGTCATGGTCAGGCCGGCGCAAAAATCGAAGTAATCCAGGTTCAAGCGAAAGGAGCCGTCGGCCTTTACATCGATGAGGTGTTCGCGGATCTTGGCCGCGTAGACGCGTTCGCCATAGGGCGCCAGGCCCATCAATTTGTATTCCCCGGAGTTGACCTTGAAGCCGGCATAGTAGGCGAAGGCCGAATACAGCAGACCGAGCGAGTGCGGGTAGCGAATTTCCCGCAGCAGCTCCAGTTCCCGTCCGCGTCCGACGCCGAAACTTGTCGTGGCCCATTCGCCTGCGCCGTGCAGGGTGAGCACCGCGGCGGTTTCAAACGGGCTCGGGAAGAAGGCGCTGGCTGCGTGACTCTGGTGATGTTCGGTGAACAGCAGCTTGCCGTTCCACTCGGAATTCATGGCGTGGAGCCGGTTCAAAAGCAGCGGCCGCTCGACAGCTTGGCTGTTCCAGGCACAGCGGCATGGATGCGCAGAAGGAGGCAAAGCCGGGGGCGCAAAGCTCAAGTAGGTCTTGATCTGGCGCTCAAACTGGGGGACCGGTTTTTCGTAGAAGACGGTGTAATCGACCTGATGCAAGCCCACGCCCGCGTGGCGCAGGCAACTGGCGATGGCTTCTTCGGGAACGGCGTCGTGCCGGATGCGGTGAAACGTCCTCCTGGGCGGCGGCGACGATCCGGCCGTCCTCGATGAGCGCCGCGGCGCTGTCGTGAGAGAAAGCGGAGATGCCCAGAATCCGCACGGCTAGAGCGCGAGCAGAGAGGGGCCCTGCCTCGGCGAAAACACGCCCGGCGCAAAAGGTCTCCGCGTAGCCCTTCAGAGTTGGCGGCCTTGGGAGGGCCGAGCCTGCGCTGCGCGAGCTCGTCTCCAGGCCAAAGGGCCACAGATCGACGGCCGATAAACACAGATAAAACAAAAATGCTTATCCGTGTGCATTTGCGTTCATCGGCGGCCAAATTTGCTTTCCCCGCGATCAATCCCATCTAGAACCCCTCGCTTATATGGGTGGCCGGCTTAGCCCGCTCCACCCAGTAGGTGGGCAACCTCGCGGAACGTTTGAGAAGCAAGGGATCGCGTCCGGCCAAGCGCATCAGGAGGCCGGCCGGGGTGAACCCTCCGAAAAACAGCGCCCCGAGCACCAGGGGATTCGCCATGAGGCTCAGCAGGAAGCTGAGAAACGGCCGAGCGCGCTTCGATCCTTGTAAAAGCTTCGATCCGGGTAAAAGCTTCGATACGGGTAAGAGCTTCGATACGGGTAAAAGCTTCGATCCAGGGAGGAGTTTTGATCCACGCAAAGATTTGAAAAAGCAGCGCTGCCAGCATGGCCAGCACTGCGCCGGCGGCAAGCAACCACCAGTGATGGAAGCCCGGCATTAGTTGTTATGCTCCACGGCCAACTCCCCTAAAGGAGGTGCCGGCGTTCCGGAATTCTTCTCAATTCGAGACGGTCTGGGCCTGATGGCTCAGATACCAGCGGTAGGTGGTGGCGATACCGGGTTCAAGCGCAATCTGCGCCTTCCAGCCCAGCGCATGGATTCGCGAGACATCCAGAACCTTGCGCGGCGTTCCGTCCGGTTTCGAGGCGTCGAAAACAATTTGCCCCCGAAATCCGGTGACTCGCGCCATTGTCTCCGCCAGCTCTCGAATCGTGAGATCCTCGCCCGTGCCGACGTTCAGAATTTCGGGCGCATCGTAATTGAGCATGAGGAACAAGGCGGCGCCGGCGAGATCGTCGACGTGCAGAAACTCGCGGCGCGGAGAACCGGTGCCCCACACAGTCACCTCCGGAGCGCCCGCGGCCGCGGCTTCGTGGAACTTGCGCAGCAGCGCCGGCAGCACGTGCGAGCCTTGCAAATCGAAGTTGTCGCCGGGGCCGTACAGGTTGGTGGGCATCAGGCTGATGGCGCGGAAGCCATACTGGCGGCGATAGGCCTGGCACATCTTGATGCCCGCGATTTTGGCGATGGCATAGGCTTCATTGGTCGGCTCCAGCTCACCGGTCAGCAGGCTCTCTTCGCGAATGGGTTGCGGCGCAAATTTCGGATAGATGCAGGAAGAGCCCAGAAACAGCAGCTTGCGCACGCCATGCCTCCAGGACGCGTGGATCACATTGGTCTGGATCGCCAGATTGTCGCGGAGGAATTCGGCCGGGATAACTACTGTTGGCCAGGATTCCGCCCACTTTCGCGGCCGCCAGAAACACATATTCGGGACGCTCCCGCGCGAAGAAATCGTCGACCGCGCTCTGCTTGCGCAGATCCAGCGCCTGCCGGCGCGCCAGCAGGAGATTGGAATAGCCTTCGGCTTCGAGCCGACGCACAATCGCCGAGCCCGCCAGGCCACGGTGTCCCGCCACAAAAACGCGAGCGTCTTAACCATGTGCAATTCCCCGCGCCGCGGTCTTATGCCCGGCGCCGGCCATAAATGCTCCTGGCGAGCCAGTTCCAGATCGTGCTCCACCATTCTTCGGACCAGTTCCGGAAAGTCGACGCGCGGTTTCCAGCCCAGCTTCTCGCGAGCTTTCGATCCGTCCCCCAGCAGCAAATCCACTTCGGTGGGGCGGAAATAGCGCGGGTCGGTCTCGACGAAGCGCGCCAGTCCAGGCCGGCGCAGGCCGCGGCCTCATCCAGAAACTCGCGCACCGAATGCGACTCGCCGGTGGCGACGACGAAATCGTCCGGCTCGGATTGTTGCAGCATCAGCCACATGGCTTCGACGTAATCGCCGGCATAGCCCCAATCGCGGCGCGCGTCCAGGTTGCCCAGAAACAACTTGTCCTGCAAA
>CAVXWB010000114.1:0-8257 GCA_963765185.1 Bryobacterales bacterium | reverse complement strand
GCGAACAGAATGAAGGAGGACAGGCACAGGAGAAAGAAATGCTGCGCGCGGGGCGCGTTGCCGCGGCGGAAGTACACGAACAGACCGATGACCAGATAGACCAGGCCCACCGCGTACTGGAAGTAGATGGTGGAATCGTGTTCCGCCTCGCCGATCACGACATTGGCCGGGACCTCGACGCCTCCGTGCAGAATCTTGTACTCGGCCTTGCTCCAGGCGCCCAGGCGCGCCAGGATGGCGGTGGCGTGTCCGCTGCTTTCGACCTGCACTCCGTTGATCGAAACCAGAACGTCGTCTTTGTGGATGCCCGCCTTCTCGCCGGGACTGTTGGGGAGAACAAACGCAGCCACCACCTGTTGCCGCTCTCCCGCCGGACGATCCAGCCAGGTGACGCCGTCATCGGGCAGATGGAACTTGCTCTGCTGCTCGAAATTCACCGCCGCTGCGATCACGGCCGCGACCGTGAGGATTACCAGCAAAGCGCTGACGAGTTGTTGCTTTAGTTCCTTCATGCCCCCGAAGACTACACTTCACCGGCAACTCTTAAAGCACGCCGAGGACCAACCTGTCCTCGCCCCTTTTTTAATGATATCAAAAGACTTAACTAGAATTGGTCAATACCGGATATGATTTGTGGAAGTATTTTATACACACTTATGTATCGCATAGACCCGAAAGCGCTCTGAGAACTTTCGACGATTTAACCCACGTTTGGATAGCAGTGATTCCTTTCTCTCTGGCGGTGCTGGCGCTCGCGCCGGTGCTGGCCCAATCGACTTGCCCCCTGCCGGGGCAAACCGCGGGTGCGCCGTGTTACACGGCGGCGAGCATCGCCAATTCCGCGTCAAACCTGGCCGGGCCTTACTCGCCCAACTCATTTCTGAGCATCTACGGTATCAATCTGTCGTACGTGACCAGGGCGATCGGGCCGGGCGATATCGACGCGGGCCAGCTTCCGTGGGTGTTGACCGGGACCGAAGTAAGCGTGCTGGTTGGAGGAATCTCCGCCTACATGTATTACGTCTCGCCGAATCAGGTGAACGTGCTGATTCCGTCGCTGCTGATCCCCGGCCCGGTCACAGTGCAGCTGGAAAACCGGAGCCTGTATGGGCCCGCGGTGCAGATTACTCTGGCGGCGGCCGCACCGGCTCTGTTTGAAGCCGACGCGACGACGGTAATCGCCACCCACGGCAACGGACCTTTGGTAACCGCGGAATCGCCCGCGGCTCCGGGCGAAGTCGTGGTACTCTACGCCACCGGACTGGGGGAAACCGCACCTGCGGCGATCTCCGGCTTGCTTCCGGAGATGGCCTCACCACTTGCGGATTTGGCCGATTTCCAGGTGCTGCTGAATGGAACCGCCGTCGATCCGCAATTGATCCAGTACGCAGGCGATGCGCCGGGTTTCGCGGGACTGTTCCAGATCAACCTCCAGTTGCCGGCCAACACTCCTCCGAATCCCGAAATCCAGATTGGCTTCGTGAGCGGGGCCGCCGGTGGCAACCCAGGAGGCACCATGAGCCCTCCGCAGTTGATTCTTCCGGTCCAGTAATCTCTTTTTCCGACTTGCAAAATTTATGCAGAACTAGACCTGAACTACCGATTCTAGGCTACACTGATGAGGACGGAGGCGTTTTTCATGCTTACGCGCGCACTTCCACTCTTGTTGGCGGGGGTTGTTTCCCTCGCCGCCCAGCAGGCGGACCAAGCCACCGCGCCGGCGGAGCCGAAGCCGGAAACGAAAACCTTCCAAGTCGAACCCAATACGCGGATTCCGCTGAGCATGATCAACAGCGTCAGCACCAAGACTGCCGCGCCTGGCGATCAAGTGTATCTGGAAACGGTGTTTCCGATCCTGGTGAACGGACGCATCGTGATCCCGCCCGGCAGCTACGTGTTGGGCACGATCACCAAGGTGCAGCGGCCGGGAAAGGTAAAGGGGCGCGGGGAATTCTACCTTCGCTTTGATTCGTTGACGCTGCCCAACGGCGTAACGCGGGATTTCCGCGCTCGCGTATCCGGCCTGGATGGGCGGGCCAGCGAGGAGCTGGATCGTAAGGAAGGCTCGATCAAGAGCGAGGGCAATAAGTCCGGCGACACGCGCACGGTTTTGGAGGGCGCCGTTGCGGGCGCAGGGGTCGGCGCGCTGGCTGGAAGCGTAGCGGGCGCAACCGGAATGGGAGCGGGCATCGGAGCAGCGGCGGGCGCCGCGGCCGGGCTGGCTGCGGTTTTGTTTACGCGCGGACCCGATGCGGTTTTGGCCAAAGGAACCACCATCGAAATGGTGCTGGACCGGAACGTGGATTTCAAAGAGACGGAGTTGGATTTTTCCGGCTCGCCGGGAAAGGGCAACGTGGGCGAAGGCAGCGGACCGCTTCCCAGCCAGAAGAATCAAGGCGCTCCGAGGCGCTGGCCCCTATAACTGCGGATTTCTCGGGTTAAGCCTGGGTTAAGCCGGGCCACTCCCGTAAGTTCTTTTTCTGATTTCTCCTACGCAATCTATCCTAGGCCTATCCACCAAGTGTTTTGTTATCGTTGAACTGTGGATGGAATAACTGCATTGAGCGATCGCCGGACATCGGGAACGGTGAAGGGCTTCCGTTTATTGGGCGTACCCGTACGGCTCCACTTCACTTTTTTAATCCTGCTGATCTTCCTGCTGGTTACGGTGTTCGGCAGCCATCAATCCGGCGCCAACTATGCGCTGTTTCTGCTGGGGTTGTTCGCCAGCGTGCTGATGCATGAGATGGCGCATGCGGTGGTGGCGACGCGGTTCGGAGTCCGCACCACCGAGATTGTGATGTTCCCCATCGGCGGGTTGTCGCGGATGGAACGAATCCTGCGGCCCACCGAGGAATTGTGGATTGCGATGGCGGGGCCGGTCATGAATCTGCTGATCGCGGCGGGGCTTTTGGGCTATCTCTACTATTCGCATCAAGCCATGCCCAGGGGGCTCTCCGATCTGCTGCATCCCACCGATCTAGGCGCTTTGCCGCTGCTGGCGGGAGGCAATCTGCTGCTGGCGCTGTTCAATTTGTTGCCCGCGTTTCCGATGGACGGAGGGCGCGCGCTGCGGGCCGTGCTACGGCTATGTCCGGCCGGAAGAGGAAGCCACGCGGATCGCGCGTGGATGGGCCGCATGCTGGCCATCAGCATGGGACTGTACGGCCTGGTCGGGCAGGATTTCCTGTTGGTGTTTTTCGCGTTCTTCATCTATTTGGGCGCGGCGCAGGAAGGTGCGGCGGCGCTGGGACGAACGCTCACCCACGGCATCCCGGTGCGAGCCGCCATGATCACCGAGTTCCACACGCTGGGCCACGGCAATACCGTGCGTGACGCCGCCAATCTTCTGCTTTCCACCTCGCAGCAGGATTTCCCGGTGATCCATGGCGATCAGGTGGTGGGGCTTGCTGGGCCGCAATCTGCTGATGAAGGCGCTGGCTGCGGAGGGTCCCGACGCCTATGTCGCCGGCGTGATGGATCGCGAATTTCTGCAACTGGAGCCTCCTCCGATCTGTCGGAGGTGCTGCCCCTGATGGCGCAGGCCGGCCGCTGCGCGCTGGTGATGGACGGAGCGAACCTGCGGGCCTGCTGACCACCGACAATCTCTCCGAATTCCTGCTGCTGCGCCGCTTCGGCATGGAGCCGGCGGGTTAGCCAAGTGGTTTACACCGCCAGTCGCGAGCCGCGCGAATATGACGAAACTCGCGGCTCTTTTTTCATTCCTATGCGCGGCCTTGGCCGGGTGCTGCTTCGGCCAGCGGCCATCTACCCTTGCGTTCGACACCTCCAACATGAAGGTGACAATCGCAATGGATCGGGAAGTGTATTTTCCCGGCGAGGTCGCGCAGATCACGCTGACGGTGACCAATCCGACGAAGAAGCGGGTCAGGAGCTTGCGCCCGTTTCTTTCGTCGACCACCTGCCTGGTGCAGGGCTTGAAGGGCGGACCGCCCCCACGTCTTGAGGGGGAGTGCGCCTCCGTTCCTCTCGACAGATCAAACACGACGGCCTTCGGACCTGGTGAGAGCAAGCAAATCGTGTTGAAGTCGTATGACCAGTTCACCGAAATCCGTTCCAGCGCCATGCTGGGAAGTTCTGTAGTTACTCATCCGGGAAGCTACGTGCTCGTATTCCGATACGGCGCTTCCACTTCGGAGGTTGAGTACTCGATCGCGCCGACGATACTGGACGCCGACGAAGTCGTCAGGTTGCGCGACGGTCTTCAACATTTCGGTGCGCTTCCGCCCCGCCCCTTTCCGGACTATGCACATGTGCTTGCGTTGCGCTCTGACGGCGTGACCTACATCTGTGTGCAGCAACAGACGGTCTCCAACTCGAAGCGCGTTGTCAGCGTGGCCACGATTCCAGAGAACTTGGATTTCGACGACTCCCACGTCAATATCCGGTCAGCGACCCCGTTCAAACGCATCGCGACAAGCGATGCGGCGATCGTCAAGCTCTCCGCAACCGCTGAGGCGCAGGAGAACCTGACCATTGAATGGACAGACGCGAACGGCGAGTTGGGGCACGTGTTCTACCCCGCTTCGTATCCAGCGCGGGATCCTTTAAGGAATCAGTAGCGGCGAATTCTGGAACTGGAACCCGCTGCTACGTTCGCGACTACGGGTAAAACGAAATCGAGGGTTTGATCCCGTCATGCCAACGGATACCGCTCATGAGAAGCAACAGGTTCACCAGCTCATAGACCGGCTCGCACCGCATCTTCTTTCGTGACAAAGGAGACTACCTGGAGATCTTGCGCGTGCTGGACCGCAAGAATGCTTACCGCTGAGGTCCGGGAACCAGCGCCTCACGGATCTCCCGCTGCCAATTTTTTCGGCGAGTCCTGCTGCTTTGCTTCTTGGCTTCCCACTTTCGGCCCCAATATGCGCCGTTGCCGCGCTTCGGGCCCGCGTGTTCCGTCTTCTTGGCCTCATAGCCCATCGGCTTCATCCTTCCTCACACCAGCAGCGTGGCGACGTCCACCGAAGACCGCGTTCCTTCAATCACCACAATGCCGCTTTCGGTGACGAAGTATTTCTCGCGGTCGCGCTCCAGATCGTAGCCGATTTCGGCGTCTTCGGGGATGCGCACGTTCTTGTCCAGGATGGCGCGGCGCACGCGCGCGCGGCGGCCGATATCGCAGTTGTCGAAGATGCACCGAGTCCTCCACAAGGGCACCCGGAGTGCATGCGCACATGCCGGCCGATCACCGAGTTCCTGCGCCATGCCGCCGGATAAAATGGTGCCGCCGGAAACGATGGAGTCGATGGCATGGCCGCGGCGGCCCTGCTGGTCGAAAATAAATTTGGCGGGCGCGTCGGAATAGCCGGCCGTGCGCAGAGGCCACTGGCGATTGTACAGATTCAACGCCGGGCGTCACCGCGCGCAGATCCATGCTGGCGTCGTAATAGGCGTCGATGGTTCCGACGTCGCGCCAGTAGGGCTCCTGAAACGGACGGATCGCCGGGAATGCGGTTGGTCTGGAAATCGTAGGCGAACATGGGAGCGCGCCCCACCAGCGAAGGCAGAATGTCGCGTCCGAAATCGTGCGTGCTGGTCGGGATTTTGCGCGTCGGCGTAAAGTTCCCGCAGCAGCAGGTTGGTGGAAAAAACGTAGTTGCCCATGGACGCGTACACGCGTCCGGGATCGCCCGGCATGGTGGGCGCGTCGGCGCGTCTTCTCGTGAAAGCCGACGATGGTGCCGTCCGCGGCGGTCTCGATCACGCCAAATTCGGCCGGCCTGATCCTGGGGCACGGGGATGGCCGCGATGGTCGCCTGCGAGCGCTTGTGCATGTGGAACTCCAGCATCTCGCGGATGTTCATGCGGTAGATGTGGTCGGCGCCGAAGATCACCACGTAGTGCGGGTCGGCCTGCTCAATCAGATTGATGTTCTGATAGATGGCGTCGGCGGTGCCGCGATACCAGTCCTCGCCCGGCGAGCGCATCTGCGCCGGCACGGGAATGATGAAGTGCTCCTTCAGCAGGCCGGTGACTTCCCAGCCGTCGCGCAGGTGCTGCAGCAGGCTCTGGCTCTTGAACTGGATCAGGACGTAGATCGAATACAAGCCGGAGTTGACCAGGTTGCTGAGCACGAAATCCACGATGCGATAGCGGCCGCCGAAAGGCACCGCGGGTTTGGCCCGCTCCTTGGTCAGCGGATAAAGCCGCGTTCCCTTTCCGCCCGCCAACACGAATGCCAACACCCGAACCTGCATGGGCCCTATTCTGGCAGAGCCGGGCAACTGCTTGCAAACCGTAGTCTTTCACGGGATAATGGAGCCACGCGCGCGGACTCACCGAAGCGGAAAATGGACAGAACCGAAATTCTGGCGCGGCTGCGTGAAAGGATTGTGCGCTACGCGGCATCCCATTTACAGGGGAGTTCCACCGGGGACCTGGCTCAGGATCTGGCGCAGGAGGTCCTGCTGGTGCTGCACGAAAAATATCCCGAGCTGGACCGGGTGGAGGATCTGCTGCCGCTGTCGCTCGAGATCGCGCGGCTGAAGATTTGGGCGCGCGGCGCAAGAGCCGCCGCCGCGGCGAGGATCGGCAGGTATCCGGTCGACGAGATTCCGGTGAGCCGGGAGCGAAGACGATCCCTTCGAGCAGGCGGCGCGCCGCGAGACGCGTGGCCCGGCTGGAATCGGCGCTGGCGGATTTGGGCGAGCGCTGCCGCGAGTTGTTTCGCTTGAAACTGGAAGGCTACAGCTTCGCGGAGATCCAGGCGCGGCTGAAAGTGTCGACGCTGAACACGCTTTATACTTGGGATTTCCGCTGCCGCAAGCAACTTCTTGAGCGGCTCGGTGGGAGTTGGGAGGTCAACCATGACGCGGGATGAAATTCGCGGACTGATCGGCGGCGTATGCCACCGGGACGCTGAGCGCGGAGCCGAGCGCAAAGCTCTGTTCGAAGCCGCGCTCGACGATCAGGAACTGTTCGACGAACTGGCGCGCGAGCAGGCGCTGAAGGAATTGTTGGATGGGCCCGGCGTCAAGGAGCGTTTGATAACGGCTCTCGCGCCGCGGCAAAAGCCGTGGTGGTCAAGCGCCGGGTGGGAGAAGGCCTGGGTGTGGGCCGCGGCGGGCGCTTTTGCGATAGCGGTGATCGCTGGAATCGTATTGTTGAAGACGCCTCGGCAAGAGAAGCCGGCCGAGATCGCGCAGGTGATTGCACCGCGCACTGCCCCACCGCCTCCGATTTCTGAGCCCACGCCGCCTGCTCCAGCGCCCGCGGCGCCTGCTCGATCACCGGCTCCGAAGCAGGCGCTCGGCGCATCCGTGTCGACTCCGTCCGCGCAAGCTATTCCAGAGCTCGACCAAAAAATCGTCGCGCCCAAGACAGCGACGCCGGCTCCAGCCGCGCCTGCGCCCGTAACACTCGCGGTGTCGGGGCCGCAGCCTCCTCCCACGCAGACGCCGGCTCCTGCTTCTGTTGAACTCAACGGCACAGTCTCAGCAGGATTCGTGG
Source organism: Bryobacterales bacterium (assembly GCA_963765185.1). Classification (GTDB taxonomy): domain Bacteria; phylum Acidobacteriota; class Terriglobia; order Bryobacterales; family Bryobacteraceae; genus Palsa-187. The sequence continues at coordinate 781 of CAVXWB010000114.1, read as the reverse complement.
CGAGAGGGGGAGGCGGTGGCGGCGCGTTGGCGGAGCAGCGAATCGAGCCACGGTTCAGGCACGCGCGGCGACAAGCGCGGCTCTCCCGCGCTTCGCCTTCGACTATCGTCTGAATCCGGAAGGCGTTTTGCGAATTGAACCGGCATCCGCCGGTTTCCTGACGGTGGAGGTGAACAATGCTACTGCGGCCACGGTGCTGGTCTCCGGCAGGCCGGTGCAAGCCGGGTCGGCGACCGAAATCAGGCTGCCGCCGGATGCGGTCTCCGCAATCGTGATCTTCTCGGCTCAAGCGGCGCCGGCAGACGTTTTGCCAACTGCAGGCACCGGCGCGATGGACCCGCCCTCGGGAACCAAGAGCGATCCGAACCCATCGCCAAACTCGCGCCTGACCGCGATAATCCCAGTCAACTCGCAGCGTTAAAGAGGACTGTTGGTACACCAGCGAAACGTTTCCCTGCTGGCTCCGGCGCTGGTGGAACGGGAATATGAGGCCATCCGGCAAGCCGCCGCCGACTCCAGCACCAAAGCCGAGGGCGAGGCGATCGCGGCGGAGCTGCGCGGTGATCGTGGAAATGGCGCGGCGGTACGAAATCCGCGTCACCGGAGCGGAAGCAGAAAGCCGGCACTGGCGTGTGTTGTAGGCCAGCAAGTGCACGTTTCGCTTGCGCGCTTCCTCGCTCCATGCCAGGAACCGGTCGCGCACCTTCAGGTGGCGCGGCGCACTTTGCCAGGCTAAGGATCTGTCTAGACATAACATATCCACTAAGAAATGTTTTGACGT
>CAVXWB010000113.1:0-9753 GCA_963765185.1 Bryobacterales bacterium | reverse complement strand
ATTGACGCGGACACCCGGCAAAAAGCGCGGAACACGAGCAAGCCGATAGGCTGGAAGCCTGAGGAACACATGGCAAAATCCAAATCCCCAGCGATCTGCCACCAGCAGGCTCGCCTGGGCCGCTTATTTGAACGAGCCGACAAGCAATGGAGCGCGGGAAAGCTTAAGTCGGCGTTTCGTCTGTTCCTAGCGGCCGCCAAGGGGGGAGATTTCGCCTGCCAGGTCAACCTCGGAACCTTCTATTGCGATGGAATAGGAGTGAGACCCAACCGCAAACTGGCTCTCTATTGGTATCGTCGAGCATATCGGCAAGGGTACGGGCCCGCCGCACAATGTATCGGCATCCTCTTCCGCGACGAAGGGAAGCCCAGGCGAGCCATAGCGTGGCTCGAGCGAGCTGCAAAGTTAGGGGACGGTGACGCCAACTTGGACATCGCGAAGATATATTTAGTGGGAGGCGACCGGACGAAGGCAATCCGCTACCTAAGGCGAACTTCCAGGGCTAAGGCCAATGAGGTAACCGAAGCCTCAAGGAAGGAGGCTGAAGGCCTCTTGAAACAAGCCGAGCGAAACGGACAGTCCGCTCCGGCAAGTGGAGTGACGCGGACACCCGGCAAAAAAAGCAGAGCGTCGACAGGTTACCTCTCGGGCTTTTGCGTCTTCAATGCCTCCGCGATGACCGATTCCCGGTCTCCGCGCGACCACGCATCTTGAATCTGCTGATCGCTCAAACTCGTCAGGCGTCCCAGCAGAATATAAGCCGGCAGCGCATGCGCCAGCGTTTTCCAGCGGGCCATCTCCGCCAGGGCGGGCAGCGCCCGCTCGCGGATTTGATCCAGCACGGCCGGATTGCGTGAATCGGTCAGGATCTGCAAAGCGTCCAGAGCCCGCGTGCGGTCGGTCCAGGAAAGCGAGTTCAGCATCTCGATGAACCAGGTGGGCTCGACTTTGATTCCGGCGACGGCAAAGGCGATCAGGCTGCGGGCCGCGTTGACGCGGACGCCGGGATCGGCGTCGCGCAGGGCGTATTGCAGATCGTTGACCACGCTTCTTTGATCCGGCGCATAGCCGATGACGTAAGCCGCGGTAGCGCGCTGCTCTTCGTCGGAGGAGTTGCGCAGCGTCGCCCGCAACTCCGCCAGATGATCGGCAACCAGCGACGGAAACATTTCCTGGATCGAACGCGTAGCCAGATCTTCCGATCGCGCGTAGCCCTTGGTCAGATCCTCCTTGGTGTATCCCTGGCGCGCCGCCGCCGCATAAGCGTCCAGGAAACGGCGGTAGGCGGAGTCGACCTCCCCGGGCAGCTCCGCGTCGCCGTCGGGAACGTCGTGCAGTTCGAAGTGCGCCGCGCCCCGCTCTTCGATGCCGACATACAGCGTGATTTTTCCGTTGTCGCAGCAGACCGCTTCCAGGTGCGACTGCACCACGCCGGTAATTGCGTCCAGACGCCCTTCCACGTCTCCTTTGGAAGGCGGCAGCACGTCCCCTTCGTGTACGCCCAGCGTCTGGCGTACTTTCGCTTCCGGAACCTTGCGCAGCCCATAGAAGTCGAGCGTGCCGATCACCGGGCCGTGGCCCTGGCCGGGCGCGCTGCCCGGCGCCTTCTGCGCCCAGGCTCCCGGAATCGTCATAGCGCCCAGCGCGGCCAGCAGCCCGTTACGGAGAAATCGGTGCACGTTCCTGTTAACGCGGGCCATGCCGGATTCGTTACGCGTACTTTTCCGCCATCTGGCCCACCACCGGAGCCACCCAGCGTTCCCCGTTGTAGGCCCGGTACATCAGCACCAGCCACAACGCCAGGCTGCCCAGGCTGAACGCGCTCCAGATCAGATCCATCAGCCAGTACGTGTGCGGACCGTCCAGGATGGTTCCGAAAACAATGCGAACCGCAATGCTCGCGACGACGATTCCGACCCATACGAAGATGGATTGAAACGCGTGAAAGCGGATGGTCTTGTTGCGGTTGTAAGGCTCCAGGAACAGGAACAGCACCCCGTCAGCACCAGCGCGAGATAGCATAAGGCCGCCGCCACGTTGTCCGCCAGACCCGGAAGCGACAAGGGATTCGCGGGCGGCGGAGGCGGTGAATTTCCGGGAGCTGCGCCCGGCCCAGGCACTTCAGGCGACGCCGCGCCGCACTTCGCGCAGTATCGCCCCTCCATCTGGGCGCCGCAGTGGGAACAAAAGGGCACGATTGATCCTCCGCTACCAACTCTACTGTAATCCGGGGGCTCGCTGCTGAGCGATTCCGTTCGGTCACAACCCTCTCGCGAATTTTCTTCCCGCCTGCCTTCAATCACTTCGCGCCTACGCCGCCTTTCGCGCGAACGCGCACCCCGCATCATCGAGCCAGAAGGACGTTAACGGCCTGGCCAGGCAACGTCGTCTGTGATGAATCCGGTGAGCGATAACAAGCAAGCCGGAGGGAGAATCGATTCTCTTGACGAAGGAAATCTTGACGGTCTTGGCCGCATCGGTCTAATCCACCGGTGTTGGCCAAGTCGTTATAGAGGAACCTTTCCATCCGCGGTGGGTCTCGTTCGCGAATGAGGCCCGCCGCGTAGACGATGTTTTGACAATCCGAGACAGTGTTTGACTGCGAAGGCGCGGCCTTAGTGTGCCTGCTCAACCAACCGTTACGATCACCGCTGCGCTTCGAGCGCCGCCAGCCGAGCCTCCAGCGCGCGAATCAGCTCGCTTTGGCTCTGGATCTCCGCACTCTGGCCTTCGAGCGAGCGAATCTGCTCCGCCTGCTGCCGGATCTTCTCCGCCTGCTTCTGCACCTCATTCAGCAGCATCGGCGTCAATTTCTGATATTGCACTGTTTGCACCTGGCCGTCCGGCCCTTTCACCGCCAGATCGGGATACACCTCGGCCACTTCTTCGGCGATCAAGCCGTAATCGACGGGCTTCGATCCGTCCTCATAAGGTTGCTTGTAGCGGAAGGTGACCGGCCGCAAGCGCATCAGTCCGCTGCTGGCCTCGCCCATGTCCTGGATGTCTTCCTTGTAGCGCCGCGAGGAATTGATCGTGCCCAACTGTCCGTTGGAATCGACCACGACGGAAACGGCGTTGCTGGCGCCCGTGGTGACCCCGCGAACGCCGGCCGCGAAGAACGAAGTCTGCGTTCCCGCCGTCCCGATCCGGATGACGCCGCTATCGGAGGCGGTCCCGTCATTGGCGGAGCCCTCGCTGCCTATGTCAATGTTGTAGCTGTTGGCGGCCATAAGGTTGGTGCCCGCTTCAAGCCCAATGGCAATGTTGTTACTCCCGCTGCCGTTGGACTGCAGCGCCTCGAAGCCGACGGCCGTGTTGTAGCTCCCGGTGTTGGCCTGCATCGCTTCGGCGCCGATGGCCGTGTTGAAATCCCCGGTGTTATTGTTCAGCGTGAGATAACCGTCTCCCGTGTTGTAGCCCCCGGTAGTGTTTTGCGTCAGCGATCCGTAGCCGGTGCCAGTGTTCGCGCTTCCGGTGGTGTTGCTCTGGAGCGCCTGATAGCCGTTGGCCGTGCTGTCAAACCCGCTGCTGTTGTTCTGCATCGCGCCGGACCCGGTGGCCGTGTTATATTTCCCGGAGTTGTCGCTCGCCAGCGTGAGCACCCCGATGGCGGTGTTGCCATTCAGGTCTGTCGGCGCGGCAAAGTAGCCATTCATGTCGATAACCACATCCGTGGTCGCGGGACCGTCGTTGTACACGCTCACCCCGCCATAGCCAGGGCTGGCGGCCGGTCCTGCCGGAACAATGGCCGCGTTGGACACGTTCGCGCCTTGCGGATCGTTTAAGGTCGCGACGAACGGCTGTGTGCCGCCCGCCGGCCAGAGCGACACATAGTCGACTGCGCCTGCCGCATGGGGCACCACCGTGATGTTAAACGAGTAGGCCTGGGCGATGGACGGGATCACGCCGCATGGCGCGGGATCGGTATTGGCAGTGGCTTCGGTTGGAGATTGCACGGGGATGGTCAGAGTCGCCTTCGATGCGATCGACGGCCCCGCAAACGGATCGGCCCCGTTGAATCCAGCCGCGGCGCCCCTGGTGTCCACCAGGCGGCACGGCGTGATGGCTACGAAAGTGAGAGCGTTGGTGGAGACGGCGTTCGCGGAAAACTGAAGTTGCGGAAGGGCTGTTGCGGCCCCTCTCTCCGCCTGGTTGGGCTGCCAGTACAGCGGAGCCGCCCAGTTTTTCAGTGGGACCGCAGTCTGCGCCCTCTGGCCATTCACCAGCATGGGAACCAACGTCAGAAGGGCGACAGCATACCCTGAACATTTCGAATAGCTCACTTGAATTCCTCCATTCAATTGCGGCTAGCGCCGGCCCTGGGGCCGTGCCACATTCTAGCGCATCTAACTGGGGATGCCTTTGCTCCAAGCCGCAATTGGCAGATTTGCTTTTTACTGGCCCGCAAAGGGCGCGGCGGCGCCCTCATTTCATCCAAGCAACAACGCCGCCGCGCTCCGTTTTGCGGGCTAGTTCCTTAGAAGCTGCCGGCAGGCCGCGCAGCCGCCGCAGTCTGGCTCGACAGCAGCGCTTCCAGCGCGGCAACGCGATCCTCCAGCTTCTGCACCTCGTTCAACAGCATGGGGGTGAGCGATTGATACTTGACCGACGAAGGCTGGCCGTCTTTGTCGTATCCCACCATATCGGGATAAAGCTCGGCGACTTCTTCGGCGATCAGGCCGTATTGCAGCGCGTGGGAGCCATCGTCGTACTCGGGTTTATAGAGGAACGTCACCGGACGCAATTGAAGCAGTTTGCTGCTGCTGTCGCCCATGTCGGTGATCTGTTCCTTGAACCGGCGCGACGACGGAGTGCTGGTGCAGCCTGAGGTTCCCAGGGTCCCGTTCGCGTCGACGCAGACGAGCAAGTTGGGGTTGCTCGGGGTCCCGCCGTAAATGCCCGCGATGGAAGCGCTCGTCTGGGTGCCGACTGTGCCGATGCGGATGACGCCCTGGTCGCCGGAGGCGCCCTCGCTACCTATATGAATGTTGTTGCTGTTGCCGCCCCCGACGTATGAAGCCGCACCGGCCCCGATGGCGATGTTGACACTCCCGGTGGTGTTATTCTGCAGCGCATTGAAGCCGCTAGCCGTGTTGCCGCTCCCCGTGGTATTGGCCGACATCGCCTCGTAACCGCTGGCCGTGTTGGATTCCCCGGTGTTAAACCCCAGCGCGTTGTAGCCGCTAGCCGTATTGCAGCACGCGGTGGTGTTGGCATCCAGCGCGCCAGCGCCATTAGCGGTGTTGCCGACCCCGGTGGTGTTTAGCTGTAGCGCAAAGTAGCCATTGGCCGTGTTGCCGCCCCCGGTCGTATTGACCCGCAGCGCCTGATAGCCGGTGGCCGTGTTATCGAACCCCATGGTGTTTTCGAGCAGCGCTTCGAAGCCGTTAGCCGTGTTGAGGCTCCCGGAGGTGTTGTTCTGCAGCGCCTCGAAACCGGTGGCCGTGTTGGCGCCCCCATCGGTGTTGGCCGTGAGCGCGTTGTAGCCGATGGCCGTGTTATAGATCCCGATGGTGTTGGCCGCCAGCGCGGCAAAGCCGGCGGCCGTGTTGTCGGTTCCGGTGGTGTTGCTCACCAGCGCGTCGCCGCCGACGGCGGTGTTGTTGCTCCCGGTGGTGTTGGAGTACAGCGCGCCTGCGCCGGCGGCCGTGTTCTCGTTGCCGGTAGTGTTCATCGCCAGCGCGCTGCCGCCGCTGGCTGTGTTCGCGCTTCCAGTGGTGTTGTAGTACAGCGCGGCGGCGCCGCTGGCCGTGTTGTCGGTTCCGGTGGTGTTGCTCTGTAGCGACGCCGCCCCGACGGCGGTATTCCCGTTCAGGTCCGTCGGCGCGGCGAAGTAACCGTTCACATCGATGATGACATTCGTAGTCGCGGGACCGGCGTTATACACACTGATCCCGCCATCTGGCGTCCCCGCCGGAACAATGGCCGCGTTGGACACGATGGCGCCTTGAGGATCGTCCAAGGTCGCAACATATGGCTGCGCCGCGCCCGCCTGCCACAGCGATACATAGTCGACTGCGCCGCCTCCCACCGGCGCCACCGTCAGGTTGAACGAGTAAGCTTGGGCGATGGAAGGAATTGCGCCGCACGGCGCGGGCGCGGTGTTGGTGGTGGCCTCAGTTGGGGATTGCACCGGGATCGTGATCGTTCCCTTGGATGCTATGGACGGCCCGGAAAAGGGAGACATCCCGTTAAATGCACCGCCCCGCGTGTCCACCAGCCGGCAAGGCGTGATGGCCACGAAAGTGAGAGCGTTCGTGGACACCGCATTCGCAGAGAACTGGAGCTGCGGCACGGCCTCTCGCTCTACCTGATTGGGCTGCCAGTACAGCGGAGCGGCCCAGTTTTTCAGTGGGACCACATTGTCTCGAGCACTCTGCCCGCTCAATACCACGGGCAGAAAAACCAGAAGGGAAGGGACACCCGAATATCTGGAATACCTCACTTGAATTCCTCCATTGTTTCTAGACAGCGCCGGCCGCGAGGCCGTGCCACATTTTATCGCACGGCCTCGCGGCGGCGGGTGAGGATCAAGTTCAGCTAACTGATGATGCCTTTGCGCACGGCGTAAAGGATCAATTCGGGCACGCTGTGGAGATTTAATTTTTGCAGAATATGGGTGCGGTGAGTTTCCACCGTATACAGGCTCAAATTCAGAAAATTGGCCACGTCTTTATTGCTCTGCCCCTCCGCCACCAGTTGCAGAACTTCGCGCTCGCGGTTGGTGAGCAGCTCATAGGTGTCCTCGGCGTCCATCTTGTCCAGCTGGCGCATGTAATCCTCTTTGAGAATGCGCGTGACGGCGGGGCTGAAGAAGCTCTTGCCGGCGCGGATGGCGTGGATGGCCTCGATCAAGTCGGCTTCGGCGGAGTCCTTCAGCAGGTAGGCGCGCGCGCCGGCCTTGAGCGAGCGGATGACGTAGCTTTCGTCGCTGTGCATGCTCAGAATGGCCACCGCGATGCGGGGATTGTGGGCCACGATCTGGCGCGCGGCTTCCACTCCGTTCAAGTGCGGCATGGCGATATCCATCACCACCACGTCGGGCTCCTCGGCCGCGGCCATCGCGACGGCTTCGCGGCCGTCGGCGGCTTCGGCCACCACCTGTCAGGTTGGGCTGGCGTTCCAGCAGCAGGCGCAGGCCGCTGCGCATGACGGTGTGATCGTCGGCCAGCAGAATGCGGATGGAAGATGTCGTTGCCGCCGTCGCAGGTGTCGTCGTCAATGTCGTCATAGCTCGGCTTCTCTCCTCAAACTCGCTTCTTCTAACTTTGCGGGCTAGCTCGCCAGCGGCAACTCCACCGCGACCCTGGTTCCCTCGCCGGGCTGGGAGCGCACCGCGAAGCTTCCACCCAGATGATTGACGCGCTCCTCCATGCCCACCAGCCCCAGGCCGCGCACGCGGCGCGCGTCGAATCCGTGGCCGTCGTCCTCCACCGTCAGCAGAATCCTGCGCGCCTCCTGCTCCACCACCACCTTGACCGAGCGAGCCTGCGAATGCCGCGCGCAGTTATGCAGCGCTTCCTGGACCACGCGATAGATGCAGGTCTTGAGCTCGTCGGGCAGCTCGCCCGCGCCATCGTCGGCGGAGACGTGCACGCGCAAGCCGGTGCGTTTGGAAACTTCGCGGGCCTGCCATTCAAGCGCGGGCACCAATCCGAAATCGTCCAGCATGGAAGGCCGCAGCAGCAGCGTCATATTGCGGATCACGTTGACGCTGGCCTCGGCCAGCTTCTTGATGGAATCCACGTGACGGCGCACCACGGCCGACTCGGGAGGCACGTTGGCGGCGGCGTTGCCGGCCTCCATCAGCAGCGCGGAAAGCGACTGGCCCACTTCATCGTGCAGCTCGCGGGAAATGGCGCGGCGTTCTTCCTCCTGCGCCGAAACCAGCCGCGCGGAAAGATCCTTGAGCTCCTGCCCGGTGCGGACGCCTTCCCGATAGCGCTGCTCCAATTCTTTTTCCAGCCGCAGCGTGCGCCAGACGGTAAAAGCCGCCAGCAGCAATCCCATCAGCACCGTCGCCGCCAGCATCCCGATCAGCCTCCACTTCAGCGTGTTGAAGGTCCGATTCAGCTGGGCGTCGCCCGCGGCCATCTGGCGCGCGTTCATCTGATCGATGCGGTCCACCAGATCGAGCGTGGCTCCGCGGCGGCGCACCACCTCGCGATTCAGGTACTCGCCGCCCAGCGCGCGCCGGTGGCCTTCCGGAATCGACGCCAGAAATTCGAGCAGCCTCCAGTAATCCTGCACTTCCAGGCGCAGGCTGGCGAGCTGCGGCGCATCGGCGGGATCGAGAACCGACGCACAGTCCCCGAGAGCCTTGTCGGTGCTGTTGCGCACCCCTTCCCACTCCGCCAGTTGCGCGGCGGCATCGCGAGTGCTGCCCGCCAGCAGGTAGGCCCGCATGGCGATGGCGGACTGGTAGATCCCGGTGCGCACGTTGTCGAGCGCGGTGGCGCGGCGCAGATACAGGTTGCGCTCCTGCGCGTCGCTGGTCCGAACCTGGCGCAGGACCATGAGGGCGTCGATGCCCGCCACCATCATAAGAAGGAGCAATCCGCCGAAGCCCGCCAGCAGCAGCCGGCGTCCACTGGCGTGAGTCAGCACCGGACCCGCTCGACCCTCGGAGTGTCCGGAAACCATCGAGGCCCCCGCGGAGCGCGAATTGTTGTACAATCGCTCCGTTGTGCGGGCGGGTTCCTCGGAAGTGGTCATCTGCTTATAAGTCTAACGCCGGGGCGCTGAGAGGGAATACCGTCCCAACAGGATTGTCTCAAAGGGGGCCCGTGGGTTCTACTGGGATCGCAGAGAGAGGAACAGGATCATGAAAACATTGCTCTTCACGAGCGCAATTGCGCTGTTTATGGCCGCCGCCGGGTGCTCCAAGAAGGCTCCCGTGGCGTCTACCCCTAAGGCTCCCGATACGACGCCCGTTGCCTCCGCGCCGGTGCCGGCGCGCGCTGCTGCACGGCAGACTCCGACCCAGGCTCCGTCCCGCACCCCGCAGACGGTTGCGCAGAACCGTCCTGCCCAGATGCCCGCGCAGGTGCGCGCGACCCTCAACGAACGGTTAGCCAAGATGGAAGATGCGCTGTTTGACTTCGATAAAGGCACGATCCGTCCCGACGCCACCACGGCGCTTAAGGACGATGTGGGCGTGATCCGCGATATCCTGGCCGCCTATCCCAGCCAGAAGCTGCTCATCGAGGGCTATGCAGACGAGCGCGGCTCCGAGGAGTACAATCTGGCGCTGGGCGATCGCCGCGCTCAATCCGTCAAGGACTTCCTGACGTCCATGGGGATTCCGACCGGGCAGTTGACGCTGATCAGCTACGGCAAGGAACGGCCGGTGTGTACGGATGAGAGCGAAGCCTGCTACCATGCCTTTATGACTCGTGGGGCGCTCTGTTTGCCGAATACCGGCACTGGGCGGGCGACGACCACTGCGCCGCCCAGTTCAGCGAGTGGAGCAGCGCAGGATGGGGCTTGCGTGGCGTGACGCGAGCAGCGATGCGCCATGGCCAGACGGTGGGAACGATTTGTCTCACATCGAATATGCACGATGTGGAGGTGCAGGAGCTGCACATCCTGGAGATCCTGAGCGTGCTTGCGCTGCTTTGCCTGGGGGTGGGCGGATTGTCGGGATCGATTCTCCAGAATCGAGTGTCGCAGCCGATCAAAGGGTTGGCTCGCGCGATGCACAGAGTGACCTCGGAAGAGAGCTTCGACGCCGAGGTAGAAGAGCAATACATC
>CAVXWB010000112.1:0-26252 GCA_963765185.1 Bryobacterales bacterium | reverse complement strand
ATCCGGGTGATGTTCAAACACTTCGGCAGGCTGGTGGAGAAATTGCGGCGCGTGAAGATCGCGTTCCTGGAACTGGACCAGGCTCCGGGACGCTACCGCATGCTGACGCAGAAGGAAGTGGAGCGGTTCCGCAAGCTGCTCAAGATCGAAGAGGGCGCGGAGGCGCCGACGGATCATGAAATCCGCGCGGGCATCGCCACGAAACGGAGCGTTGCGCCGGCGCCCGCGGCGACGCCCGAGCGCTCCGAGCCCGCTCGCTCCAAGCCCGAACGTTCCATGCCTGCTCGCTCTAAGCCGGCGCGCTTCAAACCCGAGCGTTCCAAATCCGCTCGCTTCAAGCCCGAGGGTTCCGAGCCCGCTCGCTTCAAACCCGAGCGTTCTGTGCCTGCTCGCTCCGGGCCCGCTCGCTTCAAGCCCGAGCACTCCAAACCCGCTCGCTCCGGGCCCGGGCGTTCCAAGCCTGCTCGCTCAAAACGACCAGAGAAGCGCTCCTAAGACCGGCTCGGACGCCAGTCTTCAGTTCACCGGTCAGCTTTTTCGTATCGGCCCCGTTGAGGCCATCCTGCCGTAGGAAGCGGCGTCAGGGAACCAGCAATGTGGTGGCGGCGAGCCCCACGCCTACAAGGGCCACCACTATAGAGGCGTACCACACCATTTGACGCTTGGAAAGAATCGCCAGAGAGGCGAACACGATGCCGACTTCCAGGAACACTTCGCCGATTTCAAGGCGCAGGGCCTGTGCGCCTTTATGATCCCTCTCAGCCTCGAGCTCTTTGGCCTGGTCCTGAATGCCTTTGCGGTCCGAATCATACTTCTCCGCGTTGCCGCTGTAGTGTTTGACCCGTTCCTCGGCGTCGCCGCTCTTGAGGGCCTTCAACACGTCCTGCGCGATTTCCGAATCGTATCGCCGGATATCCTTGGCCTGATAGAAAGCCCACTGGTCGGAGGCTTTCTGCTGCGCCAGCAGTTCCTCAGTGGAAAGAATGTGGCCCAGCACGGACACGATCGCCAACAGCGCGGCGATGATGGCCATGGTTATCGCGACCTTTTTATCGAAAGGCTCCCTGGCGTGCTCAGCGTGTTCGTGAAGTTCTTCTTCGACAGACATATCCTTGAAAGTATCGCACGGCGGTCAATGCAGTTGGTCGTACATCACTCTGCCGTCGACCACGGTCAGCGCGGACTTCAGCATCTTGATGGCTTCGTCAGGCACCTTATTGGGATCGAAGTAATCGGCGGTAAGCGCGACCAAGTCGCCGAGCTTGCCGACTTCGATCGAGCCGAGCCGGTCTTCTTCGTGGAAGAACCAGCCGTTTTGGACGGTGTAGAGGCGCATCGCTTCCATCCGCGTGAGCTGCTGCTTATCGTTGATCAGGACGCCCGACGAGTTCTTGCCGGTCACCATGTAATAGATCATGGGCCAGGGATCGAGAGTCGAGATCTGCGCGGCGTCGGAGCCTGCGCCCACGTGGATGCCGCTATCGAGGATCATGCGCAGGGGCGGACCGGCGTTGGGACCGCCAGCCAGGTACTCGAAGGGATGCACGGCAATGCCCGCGCCCAGAGCCTTGAAGCGATTCACGGTCTCCTGGTCGATGTGCGGAACGTGCGCGATGGACCAGCGCAGATTGGCGATGGGCGTCTCGCGGTTGACCTCTTCAAACGTCGAGGCGGTCAACTTGTCCTCGGCCAGCGACAAGCTGTGCTGCTGGAACGGCCATCCCTGCTTGGCCACCAGCTTCAATGCCGTCGAGTAGTTGGCGGGCGGCGTCACCTGGCCGAACAAAGGCCACTGAGTGGCGAATTCGCCGATGCCGGAAAGGCGCAGCATATCGTCGCCCAAATCGAGGAACGCATTGCGCACGCGCTCGCTGAGCAGGGGCACGTCGGGCCGCGTGTCCATGCTCAGGAAGAAGACGCGCAGCCGCGAGGTCATTTTGCCTTCGCGATGCAGAGCCAGGTACGCATCGTACATGGTGAAGGGATTGGCGCTGGCGAGGCCGTCGAAGGTGAAGGAGCTTTGGATATCGGGCGTGCCGGGAATGATGAAAGCTCCCATATCCACGCTGGTGGTGACGCCGACGCTGGCCGCGTAGGCCATTGCGTCCACGGTGCCGCGCTTCTGATCCTCAAAGGTCTGCACGGCGCGCAGCGCGTTGAGCGCGGCAACTGACGGCGCATTGGCCGCGATCGCGCCGTTGACGCCGACCGCGACTCCCTTGGACGTGAAAAATGCGCGGCCCGCCGAGTTGGTCGCGGCCGGACCGGTAAAGGCCTGATACACGATCACGGGGTGATTGGAATCGGCTGCGTCCAGCTCCTGGAGCGTGGGCAGGCGCTTCTCGGTGAATTGCGCGGAATTCCAGCCTCCCATGGCGGTGATGAATTCGCCGGCCGGCACGCGGGCGGCGCGCGCTTTGATCGCCGCCTGCACCTGGGCGATGGAACTGGCGGTTTCCAGGCGCACGTCGTGGCCGGGACGCAGGCCCAGCAGCACAATGTGGTTGTGATTGTCGATCAGCCCGGGCACCACGGTGCGGCCGCCCAGATTGATGGTCCGGGTGCACGGGCTCAGCTTCAGATCGCGCGCCGGACCCACGGCGGCGAAGCGGCCGTCTTGAATGGTCACCTCGCTGACAATGGAATTGCGCGCGTCCCCATTGGGCGAACTCATGGTGACGATGCGTCCGTTGGTGAGCCGCAAATCGCGCGCGCCGGCGCATCCGGCGCTTGGAGATGAAGCCCCGGGCTGGAAGCCGAACGCAGACACCGCCAGAAACATCGCCGCCGACATCAGCACCATCCTATGGACGCCTGCTCGCATATTGATCCTCCGAGCTATTCTATACACAATGCACCAGCCTTCGGCGCCGCGGACCGTGGCGGAACGCGCACGGCAGCGAGTGGACCGCCGCTTGATGCCCTTCATTTTCCTGCTCTTCATCGTGTCGTATCTGGACCGCGTCAACGTAAGCTCGGCGGGCTTGCAGATGACGCAGGAGCTGGGATTCTCGGATTCGGTTTTCGGCTTGGGCGGCGGCATCTTTTTCGTGGGTTATTTTCTGCTGGAAGTTCCGGGAGGCATTCTGGCGGAGCTGTGGAGCGCGCGCAAGTGGATCGCGCGCATTCTCATCAGCTGGGGCGTGCTGGCCTCCTTCACGGGCCTGATTCACACCGCGGCGCAGTTTTACACGATCCGCTTCTTTCTGGGCGTCGCCGAGGCGGGATTCGTGCCGGGAGTGCTGGTGTACCTGAGCCACTGGTATCGTCCCGAGGATCGCGGCAAGGCTGTGGCGCTGTTCTTCGCGGGGATTCCGGCGTCGCAAGTTTTAGGAGGGCCTCTGGCCGCGGTGCTGCTGAAGATCCACTGGCTGGGGTTGGGAGGCTGGCGCTGGCTGCTGCTGCTGGAGGGCCTTCCAGCCCTTTTGCTGGGTATAGCGACTCTGTTTTACCTGACGGAGCGCCCGCAGGACGCCAAGTGGCTGCCGCCGGAGGAACGCGATTGGCTGGTGTGCGAGCTCGAAAGGGAGCAGGCGGGCAAGCCGGCTCACGCAGCCGGATGGGCTGCGGCCCTGCGGGCGCTGGCCGATCCGCGAGTGCTGCTGCTTTCCGCCGTCCTGTTTCTGGCCCTCAACGCGACCTACGGCGTCAGTCTGTGGCTGCCGAAGATGGTGCAGCGGCTATCGACGCTGGATGTATCGAAGGTGAGCCTGATTGCGTCGATCCCGTCGCTGTGCTCGCTTCCGGTGATGCTGCTGGTGGCTTGGCATTCCGACAAGACCCGAGAACGCGTCTGGCACACGGCCATTCCCAGGCTGATGGCGGGGGTTGCGTTGGCTGCGTGCTTCTTCACAACCTCGCGGGGTCAGATGGGGGCGAGCGTGGTGATGCTGTCGGTGGCGACCATCGGGTTTTATTCCGCGCATGGCGGATTCTGGCCCTTGCCGAATATCTTTCTGGGCCGAGCCGCCGCGGCCGCGAGTCTGGGCCTGATCAATTCATTCGGGAATCTGGGAGGGTTTCTGGGCCCGTACCTGTTGGGCTTGTTCAGCGATCGCACCGGTAGTTTCGGGCCGGGGCTGCTGTATCTGGCGGTGTGCTCGCTGGCATCGGGAGTGTTGTTGCTGCGGGCGCGGAAGTCTTTGGCCGCTGGTGTAGTGTCCAACAAATAGCTGTTGAGGCGCATTTGTGGGGCGGACCCCCTGCTTCATTCTCATGTGTGGGCAGCCGACGCCCTCGTCGGCCTCAGCTGACCACCGCAGCATTTCAGAGGATTGCGGAAGCCGGCCGGGGGGCCGTCTGCGGACCAGGGGGTCCGCCCCACAAATCCACTAGCGTGCCGCCGCGATGAGCCGTTACGATGCCAGTTGCGACACGCGCCGCGGCCGGCTGCTCCATGCGGCCGCTCGCAGGGCCTTGCCTTCGATGCCGTCGCGAAGCGCCATCCAGCGGTTGCGCGTGAGCCGGCATTCGATTGCGTCGCGCAGCGCGGGCCCGCGCTCCATCCCGAAGGAATCGTGAAAAGCCAGAGCCGAGGCGTTTTCGAGAATCGCCCGGCAATAGAGGGAATCGAGGTCCAGCATTTCGAATCCCACGCGGCAGACCAGGCACGCGCTTTCGAGCGACGCAAGCGATCCCCGCCGCAGCGCCCAGCGGCCCCACTCTGCGTCACGCTGGAGCCGATTGGTTTGCCGGCCAATGCTCCAGCCGGCGTGATAGATTCCCGCCGTGCCCTCGAGCGCCCCCGTGATGCGATTCTCGATCAGAAAGTAGTAGTCGTCCTGGCGCTCGAAATAGGCTGCCAGCCACTTTTCCTGCGCGGCCGCGCCGGCGGGTTCCCGATGCAGTTGCGCGATGAACGCCGCGTCCTCCATGCGCACCGGCCGGAGCCGGAACGCAGGACCCTCAATGGTCAGGCAGTGCCGCACGCCGCGCCTCGTTTTTGATGCACTCGTTTTTGATGCACCAGGCTCTCGATCGCCAGTGCGTCCTCGAGCTCCGAGATCTCCTTGTCTGAGAGGCGCATGCCGAAGTGGTCCTGGATCAGAAACACCAGCTCGACGTGCTTCAGCGCATCCCAGCGCGGCTCGGCCGCACGGGAGGGATTCTCCTGGTCCCCGATAGGACGCCGCAGAATGAAGCTCAAGAGCCGATGGACCTCGATGCGAAGACCGGAACTGCCAAGAGTGTCGCCAAGACTGACGTCAAGAGCCGGATGTGGGGCCATACAGGAAACCACAAGTATTGTGGCGATCAGGCACAATTTTTCTCGCCCAGTTTCGGGTTTTTGACTCCTGCGTGATATCCTCAAACGTTATCCCCTTCGCGCCCTCATAAATGGAGATCCATCCGCAATGAAAACCAGCACCGATCGCATTCTTACTACCCACGTTGGAAGCCTGCCGCGCCCGCAGGAAGTAGTCGATTTTCTGTTCGCGCAGGATCGCGGCGAAGCCTACGACCCCGCCAAATTCGAGGAAGCCATGCGCTGCGGAGTGGCCGGCGCCATCGCCCACCAGGCGGAATGCCGGCATCGACATCGTCAGCGACGGCGAAATGAGCAAGATCAGCTACGCCACTTACATCCGCCACCGGCTGACCGGGTTCGAGGGCGATTCCTCCCGGCCCACTCCTTCCGATATCGACGCGATACCGGCCTACCGCGACAAGCTGGTGAAGGAAGGCCACTCGGCCACCTACAAGCGGCCGGTGTGCAAGGGTCCGGTTGCGGTGAAGGATCTCTCCGCGCTGCGCGCCGACGTCGCGCGCATGAAAGAGGCGATCGCGCATGCCAAGGTGGAGGAAGGCTTCATGAACGCGGTCTCGCCGGGGACCATCGCCGTGTTCCAGCCCAACGAATATTATCCTTCGCAGGAAGCCTACCTGCAGGCGCTGGCCGAGGCCATGCGCGAGGAATACGAGATCATCGTCAACAGCGGCTTGCTGTTACAGCTGGATTGCCCGGACCTGGCCATGGGCCGGCACACGCGCTTCCGCAATCTCACCGACGAACAATTCTTAAGAGGCGCGGAAGTCCAGGTTGACGCGCTCAACCACGCGCTGGCCAACGTGCCCGCCGATCGAGTGCGCCTGCACATCTGCTGGGGCAACTACGAAGGCCCGCACAATCACGATCTGCCGCTGAGCTCCGTTCTGCCGCTGTTGTTCCGCGCCAAGCCCATGGCGCTGCTGATCGAGGGCGCCAATCCGCGGCATGAGCACGAATGGGAAACCTGGGCCACGCATAAGCTGCCCGAAGGCAAGGTGCTGGTTCCCGGCGTGCTCGATTCCAGCTGCAATTTTGTCGAGCATCCCGAGCTGGTTTCGCAGCGCATTCTCAGGTACGCCGCACTGTTGGGCCGGCAGCGCGTGATCGCCGGCACGGATTGCGGCTTCGGCACCTTCGCCGGCTTCGGCCCGGTGCATCCGGACATCGCCTGGATGAAGCTGAAGGCGCTTTCCGAAGGCGCGGCGCTGGCCAGCAGGAAATTATGGGGCGGGTCCAACTGAGGCTCTATGAGTAAAGCGTTCGAAGGTAAGGTGGTGCTGATTACGGGCGCAAGCTCGGGGATCGGCCGCGCGACGGCTCTGGCTTTCGCGGCCGCAGGAGCGCGCGTGGCTCTGGGCGCAAGGCGCATAGCCGAGGGCGAGGAAACCGTGCGCCTGATCGAGCAGCTCGGCGGCGAAGCCCACTTTGTCCAAACCGACGTCTCCGTGCCGGAGCAGGTGCAGGCGCTGGTGGAGAGCGCGGCCGGCCGCTGGCAGCGTCTGGATTTCGCCGTCAACAACGCCGGTGTCGAGGGCACGCCTTTCGTGCGCGTCGCCGATTACTCCATCGACGTCTGGGACCAGGTCGTCGATATCAACCTCAAAGGCGTCTTCCTGTCGATGAAGTATGAAGTCCCCCATCTTCTCAAAGAGCCCGGAAGCTCCATCGTCAATGTTTCGTCGGTGGCGGGATTGATCGGCGGACCCGGCGGCGTCGCGTATCACGCGAGCAAGCATGGCGTGATCGGATTGACCAAGGCCGTGGCGTTGGAGTACGCTGCGACAGGACTGCGCGTAAACGCGGTCTGTCCGGGAGTGATCCGCACGGCGATGGCAGACCGATTCTTTAAGAGCTTGGCCAGTACTGCCGTTGACGGTCTTCATCCCATGGGACGCAGGGGAACTCCCGAGGAAGCAGCGGACGCTATCTTGTGGCTGTGCTCGCCGCAATCGTCTTTCGTCACCGGACTTGCGCTGCCCGTCGACGGCGGCGTGACCGCCCGCTGATTTTACCTCGTCGATTTTCGCGCAGGAGCGAAAACTTTTTCCCGCCCTCGGGGTTTTGAGATACAGGACCGGACGAAATCAAAATCGGCCGGCGCAGTTACAATTTCTCGCCAATAGGAGTGAACCCATGTTTCGATTCGCACAGAGGATTTGTGTCTTTACGCTGGCCTCCGCGGGAGTTTTCGCGCAGGTCATCCAGACGCCGGCGGTTGCTCGCACCACCGGCATGATCGGCCTCGCCGAAGGACAAACGGCGCGCATCAACGTCCTTAATCCCGGGCTTGCAGCTCCTGCGGTGGGAGCAACTTGCACGGCTATGCTGGAATTCCTGAACGGCAGCGGCACGGTTCTTAAGTCCACCGCCGTAACCGTGGCTCCGGGCCACGCGGCTCTTTTCGACCTCTTCTCCGACGCCGATCTGAGCCTCGCGCTGGATACGCGCACCGAGATCCGCGCCGTCATTCTCCCTCCCGCCGTCATCCCCGTCGTCTCCATCAGCTCGACGCCGATGCAACCCGCCGCCTGCACTTTGATTGGAACGCTTGAGATTTTCGATTCGCTGAGCAAGAGAACCCAAGCCGTGCTGGGCGGATTTCATGACGTACCGCCGGCCCCGACCGCGACCTCGACAAGCTCGCAATAAACTTACTGACACACTTTACTCACACAGGCGATGCTCGGCGACGGCCGTCATCGTAAAGCTATCCGGCTGCCGCCACCGGACCAGGTAAAACGTCTCGATGGGCACGCCGTGCAGCCGGATTCCGATCTGCCACAACTCCGGATCGCTCGAACACTGAAGCGGAGGGTCGGGAAAGTCGCCCATGCCGTCGTCGCGATGCATCTTGCGGTGCCAGCTTTCAAGCGACGCCGATGCGGATCGGGCCGCGCTTTGTTTCCACGACGCGCTGAGCCACTCCTCGACGAAATCGCGCGGAGTGGGCGCGATGGGATCCACCTGCTTTACGCCGCCGCCGCCGCGCACTTCGAAATGGCGAACGGCCTGATGACCCGATCCGTAGCCGGCGCCTCCGGCAGTGAACTCCAGCCGCGCATCGTCCGCCGAAACGGTTCCCTTCACGGGCGAATAATCGCCGACGTAAGCGGTTTCCATGGCGTCCAGCAGCGGCGTCGGTTTAACCCCCGGCTTAACCCCAATGCGCCAGATCCTGTAATACAGCGGCTGAAACGCTCCGGAGCAGCCGGGGCGAGATCCCAGGGTCAACGCGATTCGATTGCCGCTCGCGTCCGGCGGAGAAATCTGGACGGAGTAAATGGTCTGCGGGTGATAGGCGGACTTGGTATAGACGTTCTGCTCGGTTTCGAAGATCCTGCGCCAGGCGTCCCCGCGCCATTCATACACGTAGGCGGAGTCGTCATAGCCGCACGCAATGCCCAGGCTGGTTTGAACGTTGAGAAATTCGCCCTGGCGATGCACCCGAACCCGATCGGCGAAGCCCAAAGCGGTGGTGACGCAGCCGTCGGGGCAACCCAGGCTCGCCAGAGCTTCCTGAAGCTCGCGGTTGAACGCGTCCTCATCGCCGTTCGTCCCGAACTTGGTCAGGCGCTGCTCCACCCAATCGCGCAGTTGATGCTTGGCCACGGTCAAATCGGCGGTGGCGCCGCGCGTGTCCGGATTCTCCTTGCGATGAGCGTAGAGCGTTCGGAGGGTCGTCCGCAGCGCCGCCAGAGGGTCTTGGGCCGACACGGACGGCCAGACCACCAAGGCCACCATCAGCAGCACGACCCACACGGTTCGCGTCAACACTTCTTTTCAGTGTAAAGTGTAAACACATGCCCCAAGCCAAGGCCGCATTCGCGGCGACGGCCCTGCTGGCGACGCATACGATGCTGCGCGCCGCGGACCTCCCGTTTACGCGTGGCGAACTGCTGAACCCGTGGGAGATCCATCGCGAGCTTCGCGTGGCTGCTTCCGCCGCGCCCGCGGTCAAGGAGTTCTTCCTGACGTTTTTGGAATATCAGGATTTGGTGCTGTTCCATCCCACGCTCGGTTACTATTCGAGCGGACGGGTCAGCTTCACGCAGGATTACCGCACCTTCCCCGACGCTTTGTCGCCCTACTTCGGCCAGATGGTGGCCCAGCACATTTTCGATATGTGGCGGGGAATGCGTGAAGCCGGAACGCTTTCGGAAAACGAGCGTTTCACCATCGCCGAATTCGGCGCGGGCGACGGCGAGCTGGCCGAAACCATCCTGAACTACGTCGATCGCCGCGCGGCGGAAGATTCAGGAGCCCGTTGGCGTGAGTTCGCCAAGCAGACCGTGTACGCCTGCTACGACCGCTCCCCCGCTTTGAGCGCGCAACAGAGCCGGCGCAACGCCCGTTTCGGAACACGCTTCGAAGCGCGCGAGGGCGACGCCACCGACCCCACCGCAACCATTCCCATCGGGAGCCTGAAAGGAATCGTTCTTTCGAACGAATTGCCGGACGCCTTCAGCGTTCACAAGGTGGTGCTCGCTCCCAGCGGTTCGGCGGAAGTAGCTTTCGTAGCGCCCGCGCTCTCACGCGCCGCCTGGAGCAAACTGGAACGCGACCTCCTCCCCCCGCTTCAGGAGCGTCTCAAGACCGAAGACCGCCAGATTCAGACACGCCTCTTCGGCCGCAAGCGCGAGACCACCGTGTATCTGAGCCGCGCCGGATTCATAGCGCTGCTCGAAGCGCTGGCCTCGGCCGGAGATTACGAGACCAAGCTCAACAGCATCGAGTTTCACGAGATTTACGTGCCCATCGAAACCATCCCGGAATTGGCCGAGCATGTGCGCAAATACATTCCCGCCTACGCCTATGAGCTGGCCCGCGGCGATAAGGCCTTCGCCGCCTATATCAACCTGGGCGAAGGCCGCTTCATTCAGGGAGCCGGACGCATCTTAAAAGCCGGCTATGTCGTCACCATCGACTACGGCTCCAATTGGGACGGCGTCTCGCCCATCGAATTCGATCACCTTCGCACCTACGGGCCGGGAACCCGGCGGGAGCGGCCCGATCCGTATCATTTGCCGACGCTCAACGACATCACCACGGACGTGAACTTCAGCCACGTGGTGGAAGAGGGAAGGCTGGCCGGGCTGCACCCTGTGTTCTTCGGGTCGCAGCACACTCTGCTGACGGGAACGCCTATCTTGCTCGAAACGCCTCCGCCGGAGCGCGGCGATCTGAATGACGCCGATCTTCAGGATTATCAGGCTTGGGTGCAGAGCTTCTACACCTGGGACGTCTTCAAGATTCTGGTGCAGCAGAAAGAGAGTACCGACGTGGCCTACGTGTTTCCGGATAACCGCGCGGAGCCTCTGACGGTGCAGGTGGAGGATCTCAGCCCGGCACAGCAGGCAATCGAAAGAGAGATCGAGCAGAAGTTGCGCGAACGCCTCACGCCTTCGAGCCAGTAGCTGCCTACGCCGTTTCCACAGTTCCTTCGATGGGCGTGGTCGAATCCAGAAACAGCCAGCACAGGATGCCGCAGGCGTAGACGGCGGAGGCGACGTAGAAGGTCAGGTTCCAATTGCTCCCGGTCCATTGCAGCACGTAGCCGATCACCATCGGCGAGATCGCGCCGCCCAGGTTCCCCCACGAGTTCATCGCGCCGGAAAGAGTCCCGGCGTACTTGCCGCCCATATCCATGGTTGCGGACCAGGCATGCGGCATGGTCAGATCGCCGAAGAAACTCGCCATGGCGATGGCCAGCACGGCCAGCACGGGATTCTCGACCAGAGTGGAACCCAGCAGCGACAGGCACGCGCCAGCGAATCCGGAACAGGAGATGATCCGCCGTGTGCGGGCGATGTCATGCGTCCGGCGCGTCAGCCGCTCGCCCAAGAATACGCTGATCGGGTTCGCCAGGCCGCCGAGAAACAGAGGCAGGATGCTCAGCATCGCCGAGGATGCGATTGCCAGATGCCGGCCGTTTCTCAGATACGTCGGCAGCCAGGTGATGTAGAAGTACCACCCGTAGGTGAGGCAAAAATATTGCCAGCACAGCAGCCACACGCGGCCTGAGGAAAGGAACCGTGTCCAAGGAACATCCAGGGGACCATCCGCGTGCCCGGCCAGTTTGGAACTGGCGCTCACCAGATCGCGCTCGGCCTGATTCAATCGGCGGTGGTCCATGGGATTGTCGCGGAACCACAGGAAGAACAGGATCGCCCACACAGGGCCGATCAGACCGAACAATTCGAAGGCGTGACGCCAACCGACCTGTAGGATCACGAAGCTGACCAGAGGCGGAGTAAACGCGCCGCCCCATCGCGCGGCCATCCAAACAATGCCCTGCGCGCGAACTTTTTCCTGGGCGGGAAGCCATATGGAAAAGATCTTGGTGATATTGGGAAAGCATCCGGCTTCGCCCGCGCCGAACAGGAATCGCGTAATGGTAAGCGTGTTCAGACCGCGAGCCCAACCCGTAGCCGCCGTGAAGAAAGACCACCACAGCACCACCCGCGTCAGGACTTTGCGCGGGCCGATCCAGTCTCCCAGAAACCCTCCCGGAATTTCGAAGATCGCATAGGCCCAGCCGAACGCCCCCAGCACCAATCCCATCTGCCCCGAATCGAGACTGAGATCGCGCTGGATATACGGAGCGGCCCAGGAGATGGCCACGCGATCGATGTAGGTGATGACCGCCAGTGAAACCGCGAAAACCATCACCCAGTGGCGGATGCGAGTGGGTTTCCCCTCCCGCGCCGGCGGCGATATGGGGATTGGCTCCAGTCGGACGGCGGGGTCCCGCATAGAATCTTGATGATACACTTTCTAGGGAGTTCGCCCAGGAGGAATACTCAAATGAAGTTTGTACTGATATTCGCGACGCTCATGGCTGCGGCGGTGATGATGACCGGCGCGGGCGGCAACGCGGTCAGCTACTTCGACGCCGGCAAGGTCGCCGCCGCGCTATCCAAAGGAACCACGCTGGTGAAGCAATCGGATCTGGCAGTCATGGGAGGCCACCGCGAGGCACCCGGCCAGGTGGAGGTGCACGCCAAGGAGACGGACATCTTCTACGTCACCGGCGGCGAGGCCACCATCGTTACCGGCGGGACCGTGATCGGCGGCAAGCAGAAGGGTCCCGGCCAGATGCTCGGCACCAGCATCGAAGGCGGCGACACCCATCACCTCGCCAAGGGCGATTCGATGGTGATCCCCGCCGGCACGCCGCATTGGTTCAAGGAAGTGCCCAAGTCGATCACCTACTTCGTGGTGAAGGTGATCGCGCCGTAGCCGCCCCGCAAAGGGTGCGGCTTTGCGGGCCGTTGCTTGGAAGACCCCGCTCAGTAATACGTCAGCGTCTCGATGCCCGTGCCCGCGGTGAACGTCTTCACCACGCGGCCCTCTTTCAAGTCGATCACCGAGACCGTCCCGTCGCCGTGATTGGCCACCAGCAGAGTCTTGCCGTCGGCGGACGCCGCGAAGCCCATGGGATCTTTGCCCACCGGGAGCACCGTCTGTTTGCCGTGAAGATTTTTTGCGTCGATGATGTTGACCATCGCGGGATTCTCGCTGCACACCACCAGCTTCGATCCATCCGGCGTGAAGTACGGCTTGTAGGCCCCTCCCTTTCCGCCTTCCAGCATGATCTTGTCCACAACCATATCGGTTTTGGGATCGATGATCAGTACCTGCGGCGCTCCATTATCGGCCACAACCACGCGCTTGCCGTCCGGCGACGCTGCGATTCCCTGCGTTCCACCGGGCGTGGGTACGCGGGCGACGATCTTGCGCGCCTTCAGATCGATGACGCTGACGAACGGCTTGTCGTTCTTGTTGGCGACGTAGGCTTTGCTCGCGTCCGGGAGCACGGCCACCCAATGTCCCGTGCCTTCGGTATCGATGGCGGCCTCAATCGTTCCCTTTTTCGGGATCGATCACCAGCAGCTTGCGGCTCAAATCGCAGGTGACGTAAATCTTTCCCGCGGCGTCGATCTGGATGCCGTGCGGCGCCTGGTACGGCGAGACGTCAATGCTTCCGGCAACCTTCTTGCCCACCAAATCGATGATCGCGATGGTGTTGCCCGGGTTGGGATTTTTGCCGTAGATGCCATCGCCGTAGATCGGAACGTAGGCGGTTTTGTGGTCGGCCGAGATGGCGAAATCGTGCGGCGCGGTGCCCACTTGAAAATGCGCGATTTCCTTGAGCGTGGCCGGATCGAAGAAGCGGATCTGCCGGCCCAGCTTGTCGATCATCATCAGCCCTTGCGAGCCGGTGGGGTCGTTCAGGTTGGGCGGCGCGGCCAGGGCCGCCCCAGCCGTAATCAATAACGCCGCGGTCATTCCGTGGAATTTCATGTAGGCAGCTCCAATTCTTTGCCGACTTTCTCACGTTCGGGGAAGAGAGTCAAGTCGCAAGACTCCGCCTGGGGTGTGCGACATGAAAGTGGGGCCTGGACCTACTCAAGCACCGTGGCGATGTGGCGCAAAAACTCATGTTTGCCGCGTCCGCACTCCTGCGGACGCCAGCCGAGCGTCGACGCGATCGTCGACGCAGCACGCAAGGTGCGACGCAAGGTGCGCGCGCCACAATATTATGTCCCGCACCGGGTCCGCTATCATGGAATGCGCATGAGCAAACGGCGCAGCATCGAGGTTCCCGGCCTTGAGCATACTCATCCCATCCCCAACGCATGCCGCATCGGCCCTTTCCTGATGACCGGCGGCGTCTATGGCAAAGACCCGAGCACCGGCAAGCTGGCTCCAGACATCGCGAGCCAATGCGCGCTGATGTTCGCGAACATCCGGCGCGTGCTCGAAGCCGGCGGAGCGGCGCCCGAAGACATTATCAAGATCAACGTGTGGATGAAGAACCGGGACGACCGCGATCACCTCAACCGCGAATGGCTGGCCATGTTCCCCGATCCGCACTCGCGACCCTCCCGCCACACCTTCAAGGACGAGGAGCAGCCCTACGGCGCTCTCATCTCCTGCGAGGTCATCGCCGTCGTCATCGAATAGGACCACGTTACACTAAAGACTTCATGCGCGAAATCGTTTCCCCGGCGAAAGCCATCCACGGGATGGTGACTCTGCCCGGCGACAAATCCATCTCCCATCGCTACGGCATGCTGGCGTCGATTGCGGAGGGTGTAAGCACCATCACGAATTACTCCACCGGCGCGGACTGCCAATCCACGCTCGGCTGCATGGCGGCGCTGGGAGCGCGCATCGAAAGGGACGCCGAGAATCGTGTGGTGATCCACGGCGGAGCGCTGCGCGAGCCCTCGGCGCAGCTCGACGCGGGCAACTCGGGATCGACCATCCGCATGCTGAGCGGCATTCTGGCGGCGCAGCCGTTTCCCTCCTCGATCGGCGGCGACGAATCGCTGTCCCGCCGTCCCATGGCCCGCGTGATCCAGCCGCTTACCCAGATGGGCGCGGCCATCGACGCACGCGACGGAACCTACCCGCCGCTCACCATCCACGGCCGCCAGTTGCACGGCATCGACTATGCGCTGCCCATGGCCAGCGCCCAGGTCAAGAGCTGCGTCCTGCTGGCCGGTTTGTTCGCCCAGGGCGACACCATCGTCCGCGAGCCGGTGCGCACGCGCGACCACACCGAGATCGCCTTGCGCGAGTTCGGCGCGGACATCACCATGGAGAAACGCGTGATCACGCTGCGCTCCGGCGCGCAGCCTCACCGGCCGCGAGCTGTTCGTCCCCGGCGATCTGTCTTCGGCCTGCTTCTTTCTGGTGGCCGCGCTGCTGATGCCGGAGGCCGATCTGGTGATCCACGGCGTGGGGCTCAATCCCACGCGCTCCGCGCTGCTCGATTTCCTGGTGTCCGTGGGAGCCTCTATCAAGGTTCTGGACGTGCGCCAGACCACGGGCGAGTTGATTGGCGACCTGCGCGTGCGCGCTTCGCGGCTGCATCGCGGCTCCATCGACGGCGCTTTGACCGCCGCGCTGATCGACGAGATTCCGGCGCTGGCCGTGCTGGGCGCGGCCACGGGCGGGCTCACCGTGCGCGACGCTTCAGAGCTGCGCGTCAAGGAGACCGACCGCATCGCTACTCTCGAAGCCAATTTCAAGCGCATGGGCGTGCACATGGAGACCAGCGCCGACGGCTTCCATGTCGCCGGAGGCCAGAAATTCCACGCGGCCGATCTCGATGCTTCAGGCGATCACCGCATCGCCATGGCCTTCGCCGTGGCCGCCTTGGCCGCCGACGGCCCCTGCGCAATTGAGGGCGCGGAATCGGCGGGCGTATCCTTCCCCGAGTTTTTCGCTACACTACAGAGCATCGCCGGGTGACGGCGGAGGGGACGTCATGAACCAAGATCCGGGTTTGCCCGGACTGCTGCACGATTTGAACAACATCTTCCAGACCATGGTGGATGCCGCGGACTTGCTTTCCGAGGACCCGCGCTGGCAGCCGATTTCGGCGGCGATCCTGCGCAGCGTGGAGCGCGGCCGCCGCGTGACTTTGAGTCTCGAAGCCGGACGCAATCCCGGAGTTCCCTTTCAGACCATCCTGGACAACGCCATCGCCTTCGTCGAGGACACCTTGCTGGCCGCGCCCGGCCCGGCCATTCGCTTCGTCTGCGCAGTAGAGCCGGCGATCGAGCTTCCGGGGAGCTGGGCTTGGGAGCGCGTGCTCATCAACCTGTTCCTCAACGCCATGCACGCGATGCCCCGGGGCGGCGAGATTCAAGTGGAGGCCCGCCGCTCCGGCGACGGCTCCAGCACCCGGATTGTGGTTCGCGACTCGGGCTGCGGTATTGCGGTGGAACTTCTGGAACGTTTGTTTGAGCCGGGCGTCTCCTCCAAGAGCGCGCCGGCCGCCGATAGAGACGCCATGGGGCTGGGACTGCAAGTCGTCGCCACCATCGTGCGCGAAAACGGCGGAACCGTGCGCGCCGCCAATCGAGCCGACGGGCCTGGCGCCGAGTTCACCATCACGCTTTCCGCGCCTGTCGGCGCGCGGCCTGCCCACGCTTAAATGCCGGCGCTTAAATCCGCGCGGTGAAAGTCGTCTGGGGCAAAAACCGGGACAGAAGCCTCCATTGAATCAGCGCGCCTTCAGGGCGAAATGTGGTGGCTGTCCCAGGTTTTTCTCGGATGCGCCGCTTCTGCCGCTCCCGCTTCACCGGATGGGTGCGGAAGGCGTGTCAGACCCCTTGGACGGCTCCGGAAGAAGGAAGGTCGTCTCGCCCGGCCGCAGCAGCTTCAACTGCTTGCGAATTTCCAGTTCCTGCTCGCTATCGCTCTGCTCCAACCGGATAATGCGCTCGCGCAGACTCTGGTTCTGCCGCACGATCTGCGCGTTCTGCTCCTCCAGATCGCGGATCTCGTGGTGCTTCTCGATCAGGGTCTGGATGCCTTGGGGGCCGCGGAAGGCCATCCACGCGTAGGCCAGCGCCACGGTCGCGCCGGCCACCCAGCCGGTTCGACGCGCCACCACCCGAAAGAACTCTCGCGGAAAATGCGCCATATTCTTTTATAGCCTGGAACTTTAGAAAACGCCAGTGCTTCAATCGCCGTGGTATTCTCCAAGTGACTACCGAGACATTGTGAACCAGCAACACGAACCGAATCCGGCGAGCTTGTTCTGCCCGAGGTGTGGTTCAACCGACGTGCGCCGTTCCCGGGCCGAGGGGCTGCGCGCGTTTTTCTTCGCTCTGTTCGGGCGCATGCCGTTTCGCTGCCGCAGCTGCCGGGTCAAGTTCTACCGCCAGGCGGAGCCTCCGGAAGAACAGCACGACGATTAATTCTTCTCAATTGGCCAGCAGCGCTTTGACTTCCTCCGGCAACGCAAACTTCTCCGCCGGAATCTCCTGGTTGGCCTGCATGCTCTCGATGGTGATGGTGAGATCCTGCCCGGCCATTTTCGCGGTGACCTTGGACGGCGCCAGAATCCCATCGAAGCGGCGGTACTCCGTCGAAATCGACTCGGCGGCGATGTCTCCGTAAGGGCTGGCGGCCACCACCGAAGTCTTGCGCATCAGCCCGGATTTCTTTTCGAAGTACACGCTCTCGGGTTTGCCTTCGGCCGGCGTCAGCACCAGCTTGTAGCACGGTTCTCCCTCCACCGTCTCTTCGCCCGCGAACTCCGCCTTGGAGTAAATCTCGCGCCAGTGATACAAGCTGTTCATGTCCGCCTCGCGAATCGCCTGCGCTTTTTCCTCGCCGCTCTTGATGCGCGCGCCCTGAAGCACGCTGTTATCCCAGGCCACTCCGTCGTTCACACCGGATTCGATCTTTCCGACTCCGGCCAGATCCATGGCCATGTAGTATTTGCCGGGCTCCTCGAAGTACTCGACCATGCTCCCCTTCAGGCCCATGGCGGCGATTAAGACGGTTCCGTGAACCACCTCGGTCTTGCGCTTCTCGTAGGCGTCCTTGCCGCCGGTCACCTCGACGTAGCGATCGAGAATCGCCTCCGGCGCGGGCGGCGCATCCGCGCTGAAGGCGGGCTCGATCGGCAGCCGAGAGGGAGGCCGCCAGCAGCGCGCCCAGCACCAGCCGTCTCCCGAGGAGCGCGCGCAAAACGGACTCCGGCCCCGCACCCTTTGCGCTCGCCATTCTTTCGCGATTCATTTTGCCTTCCCTCCGGTCCCGTCTTTTTCGATCCAGCTCAGCGCCGCATCCACCACCGCATCGTGACCCGCCAGCAGTGTGGCGCGCGTCAGCTTGATCTTCGACGTCGGGCTTCCACGCCCTCGCCCTCCAGCGCCTTGCCGCCCCGCGGACACGTAGTTTCCCACGGCGTATTGAAAGCCGTCTCCATTCGGCAGCCGCTCGATCACCGAGGGCAGCGCCGCCGCCGCGCTTTTGCTTTCCGGACGCGCGCCCGCCCCAGATCCTGCAAGCCGCCCGCGAAGATCTCCGAAGTCGAGGCCGAGCAGGCGTCCATCAGGATCGCCACCGGCCCGGCGAAGCTGGGGAGGCGCGGATTGACCACAAAATTGAGCTGCGCGTCGCGCATGTACATCGTACCCAGCCGCAGCCCCGGCATCTTCAGCGGATAGCCGGCCATGCCCATGGCCATCGCGCCGATGCCGCCCGGATTGCCGCGCAGGTCGACGATCATGCCGGCGCAATCCCGGCACGCTTTGACCGCGCCTCCGAAGCCCTCCATCACATGCTGGAGATCGAGGAAGTAGTTGAAGCGCACGTAGCCCACGGAGCCGATCATTTTGGATTCGAACCAGACCGGCGTCGCAGGCAGATTGCCGAAGCTGGACATCTCGCCTCGCGGAGCGGCCAAAGCCAGCTCCCGCTTCACCTCGGCTCCGCCGCCGTCCAGAAACGTGATCTGCGTCTTGCCGCCGACGGGCCCGCTGATGCGACCCAGCAGCACGCGTGTGGATATCAGCTCGGGAATCGACGCGTCCGCCGCCAGCGCGCTTGCCGCCGTCTGGAGATTCACGCCAGGGGCCAGCTCCACCACCCAGCCCGGCTTCACGCCCGCGCGCTCCGCAGGCGAGCCGGGATCGACCCTTGTCACCACCGGCTGCCCGTCCAGCACTCGCAGATCGATGCCTGTGGTTCCGTCGCCCACCGCATCCAGGTCCCCCACCACACCCGCCTCTTCATAGACCGTCGCCGGAAGAATTCCGAAGTGGGTCTCATGCAGCCGGCCCAGCATCTCCTTCAAAATGCCGCGCACCTCGTCGATGTTTTTCGCCTGCTCCACCTTGGGCCGGAATTCCGCATGAATCGCCTGCCAGTCCAGGCCTCCCGGGTTTTTCTCCCAATGCTTGTCGCGGATGGTGGTCCAGACCTTTTCGAAGGAATCGAGATTGAGCTGGCGATCCTGCGGCGACTGCGCCGACACCGGGGCGCACAGCGGGAGCGCCAGCAGGAGGACCAGCAAACGGTGCATAATTCCAAGCTAACAGCAACGCGGGCGTTGCCGCAGTACTAAAGCCGCGTCGTCTTCCGGGCTTTTCCGGAAAGCCGAGCTTTTTGAGAAAGCCGAAGCTCCCGCCGCGCCAGCTCCGGCGAATCCTCGAGCGCGCGCGCAGCCCGCGTCCATTCGAGCGCTCTCGGTCGATCCTTGGCGCGATGCTCGTAGTGCTTGGCCAGCT
This sequence comes from Bryobacterales bacterium, assembly GCA_963765185.1. Lineage (GTDB taxonomy): Bacteria > Acidobacteriota > Terriglobia > Bryobacterales > Bryobacteraceae > Palsa-187. The sequence continues at coordinate 6,941 of CAVXWB010000112.1, read as the reverse complement.
CCTCCATCGCGCGCACCTGGAAAGGATTGCAGCCCGACGCAAGATCCTGCCAGATCGTCCGCGCCTCTTCCTGGGCGTCCAGTCTCCGCTCCAGTTGCGCCAGGTCCCACAGCGCGCGGAACAGGAGCTCATCCGGCAGTCCGGCATGGCCCTCGCTGTGGATGGCCCGCCGCAGCAGCGTTCGCGCCCCGTTAAGATCGCCGGCCGCGAGCAGCCAGCGCGCCACGCCCGTCATCTCGCTCGCGTGGCGCGGCGTTCGACTGGCGGGGTCCTGGAACGCTTCCGGCACGATGCCCGTCAGGCACGCCAGCGTCAGAATATCGATGGCATTGTGCTCGAACACCGGCAGCAATCGCGCCAGCATGCCGGTGCGCTGGTATTCAAAATAGACGTACGGGATCAGCGCGCCGGGAATGTCGCCGTCGCGCTCCACGCCCAGCACCTGGTTTTCCAGATCCACCAGCCGGCAGCTTTCAAAACGCAGTTTCCAGAGCCTCCGCGCCCCGTACAGCAGATCCAGATGCTCGATGCGCGCAAACGGAGGACGCGCCCTGTTCCAGCGGTACCGCGCCTCCAGCAGCGGCTGATCGAAGGCCCGGCCGTTGTAGGTGATCATCACGCGAAACGGTTCCAGATGCCGCGCCAGCGCGTCCAGCAGGCTGGCTTCCTCGCCGTGATCGCGCATGAAGAACTGGCGCACGCGAAAGCCTTCGCGCGTGATGCGTCCCACCCCCACCAGAAAGGCGCAAGGGCAGGAGCCGAGGCTCCCGGATCCTCCCGCGAGTCCGGTGGTTTCGGTGTCGAGAAAAGCCCACTCCTCCGGGCCAGCCGCCGCAATCGTTCCGCCCGAGAGCGCGCCCAGCAGATCCGCCGGGAGATCGCTCAGCGCGCCGATGTCCGCACTGCCGTGACGCCGGTGCGCAGCGTACAGCCTCTCGGTTTCGAAATGGCGGCCAAACGCGGTTTCGACTTGCTCTCCTGAGAGCGCTTCCATCGCTTGGCTGCCCTCGAGGCGCGCGAAGACCCTCCCGGCGTGAGGCGCGGCGTGCTTCCTGTCGCACTCGGCGGCCACTTCCGCCACACGCGCGCGCAATCCCTCCAGCTTCTGCTGCCAACCGGCCATTCGCCTTCTCTTTGCCTCTATTCCTAATGAAGGTAGCACACTCGGCGCCTGGCGGTCGTGCGCCTCATTGTATAGATCATCTATACAGTCGAGAGGGACGGCCGCGCCAAAAACCATCGAAAAATGGGGCTTCCGCGCAATTTCCCCTTTACATGGGGTCTTCCGATCCCTTATGATGCATTAGGTACAATGCGGTCCCGCCCAATACTGGCGCGGGTTTCGCTCAATCAAACGTAAAGGGAGAATCAGGTTTTTCAAAGGAGAACCTCAAGGAGAATCATGGCAGCAGCAAAAATGACCCAATCGCAAATGGTAAAAGAGTTGGCAGCCGCAGTCGGGGTGCCCAACAAAGTCGCGAAGTCGTTCACCATCGCGTACGCCGAATTGTTGGTGCGCGAGACCAAGAAGAGCGGCGTAAGCGTGTTGCCCGGCATCGGCCGGCTGGTGCGTGTGGACCGCAAGGCGCGCATGGGCCGCAATCCGGCAACCGGGGAAGCGATCAAGATTCCGGCCAAGAAAGTCGTGAAGTTCCGCGTGGCCAAGGCGGTGAAGGACGCCATCGTCCCGCCCAAGAAGAAGTAGCGGAGCCGCACGAACAGCCCCGTCCAAAATCGGAAACCCCGCTCAGCCAGCATGGCCGGAGCGGGGTTTTTCTTTCACGCTTGCGTGAGTTTCTTAAAAATCCGGCGCACGTCAGATCAAAACTCGTGCGCCTTTCGGTTCCGATTAAGGCGCCGGCTCATACTGCGAGCCCCGCCAGGAAGCCTTACGACTGCTTCTTCTCGTCGGGGGGATTATCGTCGCCCTTCAAAGCTGACTTGAAGTTGCGAATGCCTTCACCCAAACCCTTGGCGACCTCGGGGATCTTCTTGCCTCCAAACAGAAGCACAGCGACAACCAGGATAACCAGCAGCTCGGGCAGGCCGATCGACTTTAAACCCATACGGCCTCCTTGTACACTGAGTCTAGCACAGCGGCACGAATGAAACCGAAACAAACCAAATTCGATCAGAAGAAGGAAGTTCGCGCCATCGCGCGGGAGCGCATCGGCGCGGTCAAGCCGTCCCACCCCATCCTTCCCAAGACCAGCCGCAAGAAACCCAAGCACAAGCGGCCGATCGAAGAACAGCCCGAATGAGACCCCGAGTGAGAGAATGACTACATGGCTTTTGTGAAAGTGGGTACAATTTCCCAGCTCCCGCCCGGTTCGGTCATGCCCGCCGACGTGGGCCAGAACTCCTATGCCATCTGCAACGTGGGCGGTGAGCTGCACGCGCTCGACGGTGTCTGCCCGCACGCCGGTGGACCGCTCGGCGAGGGCGCCCTGCACGGCTTCACGCTGGTGTGCCCCTGGCACGCCTGGGAATACGATTGCCGCACCGGCGCCAATGATTTCGACCCCGACGTCATCGTCCCCACCTTCCCCGTCAAGGTCGAGGGCGGCGATATTCTGCTCGATGTTTCTTAAGGTGGACGTTTCTTAAAGGTGCCGGAACTGCCGGAAGTGGAAACCGTCGTGCGAACCGTCGCGCCGCATCTAACCGGACGGCGCATTCTCTCGGCCGAGTTCACCTCGCGCCTGGTCACGCCTGGAAATCACGCCGCGCTGGCCCGCCGTCTTGCGGGGCGGAGAATCGATTCCGTCCGCCGTCGCGGCAAATTCATCCTCATCGCCCTGGACCAGGGCACGCTCTCGATCCACCTGGGCATGACCGGCCGGCTGCTCGTCTCTGGAAAGCCAGCCGGGCATACGCATGCCGTATTCACCCTCGACGACGGCCTGCTGCTCTACAACGATCCGCGCCAGTTCGGAAAGATCGAGTGGAATCCGCAGCGCGTGGAGCGCCTGGGTCCCGAGCCGCTCGAAATTTCGCTCGAAGACTTCCGCGCCCGTCTGCAAAAATTCAATATAAATTTTGTCGTTAATATTCAAAGAAAAGTTCCCGAAGGGATCGAGCAATTTGGCTTTGGCTTAAAATCTAATCATCCAAAAGCTGAGCAGCATGTGTTGAACGAATTGCCGCTCTTGCTTAAATTCATCGATTTTTTTTACGAGGAAAATAAAAAACTCATCCGCCTTTCCTTTGATCATCAGGTGGAAATTTCAGCCCTTTTGGGACCGTGCTTTTATCAGAGATCAAATTCTAACTCAATTCTAAAGGAAAAAAATTTGCTTCTTAAACAACTAGGTTTAGGAAAAGTTTTGTCCTTAACATCACGTGAACTTGAAGTGCTAAAATATTTAGCTCACGGATATCCTGCAACTTACATTGGAAAAGAATTGCATCTTTCTACGCGGACTGTAGAACACCATATCGAAGCGATCAAAGATAAGCTTAACTGCAAATCTAAAGTGGCACTCATCAAAGCAGCTCATGAGATTACTTCAATTATTTTCTAATATGTAGCAGAGGATGTATCTTTGTATGGCCACTTTGCAAGAAATGCATCAACGAACCTCTTGCACATCAGAATATGATCGAATGATCAGATCTGTGCAACCGATGTGCAATTATTTTGGGGTGAATCAGTTTTACTTTTCAAGAATAGTGTCTAAAGACAAATTTGGGGTATTATTCCTGCATAGCAACACACCTGCCATGGAATGAATTTTTCTTTGAGAACACCCACTTGATGCAAGATTCCCCTAATATAAGGCATCCTGAGAATCTCAAATCGGGATGTATCCTTTTTCAAGCATCTTTCAGATTCCTCTCTTGACAAGATTTTGGAAGAGGCATGGGATAAATTTCATATCAACTATGTATTCAATTTTCAGAAAAAAATACCCGAGGGAATTGAATTGTTTGGTTTTGGATTAAAATCTAATCATCTAAAAGCGGAACAGCATTTATTGAATGAACTACCTCTTTTGTCAAAGTTCATCGATTTTTTTTACGAGGAAAATAAAGAGCTAATCTCCCTTTCATTCGAATATCAAGTCGAGATTTCTTCTCTTTTAGGTCCCTACTTTTATCAGAAGTCAAACTCTAACTCAATTTCCGAGGAAAAAAATGTGCTTCTTAAACAGCTTGGTTTAGGAAGTGCTTTGACGTTAACAACGCGTGAAAAGGAAGTGCTAGAATATCTTGCTCATGGATATCCAGCAAATTACATTGGGAAAGAATTGCATCTTTCTACGCGGACTGTAGAACACCATATCGAAGCGATCAAAGAAAAGCTTAACTGCAAATCTAAAGTGGCCCTTATCAAAACAGCTCACGAGATCACCTCAATTATTTTCTAATCAGATTATTCCTATGGATTTGTGTATCTATCCTGCCCATCCTGCCGCTCGCGATCTTGCGCGCATCCTGTTTATTTTTCGTGGTTCGCAAAAACCTTAATCATCATTACCACCATTGATTCCAGCCTCAAACCGAAGCGAATTAAATCCCCGAAGAGAGCCTCTCTCTTTTTGTTCATCAGCAAAAAACTTTTCAACAAGCACGCGGGCTTCTGGAACTGTCATTCTCTCATCCGGATTTGGTCGTAAAAGTTTCCAAATGACGAACTCAATCGAATGAACATCCTTAGGTTGAGGATTATTCTGGAAAGATTGGCCTTTCCTCATGACATCACTCATTGAATTTGCCAGAATTGGGTCATCTATTGGGTTAATTCCTCTAAACAACTCAGCTAGGGTGATTCCCAGAGACCATGCATCGCTCCTAAAATCGGAGGTGGGCGAGAAAGAATAAAGAAGTTCAGGAGCAAAATATAAAGGAGTGCCAGCTTGACCCGTCCTCCTTTAAGTGTCGGTTTCTAAACATGCAACCCTAAATCACCAACTATCGCGCGTTTGACAATTTTCCCCTGTTGAATTCTTTGCTGCAGAAAGATGTTATCAGGTTTTATATCGCGATGAATAATTTTTTTTGTCTGCAAACCTTCTATTCCCTTAATAATATCCAACGTAATTTGCAGTTTCTCTTTATAGTTTGCTTTAAGGCCGATACGCCCCTGTACATGACCATTTAATGATCCCAACGTATACAACGGGTGGCGTGTAGCTAATATTAATTTACGCTTTTTCTGAGAGATATAGTGCCTGTGTCCCCGTAGAGAAATAACATTGGGTAATCTTTTAGATCGTTTTAACATACTTAATTCTTGTTCTGCAACTGACTTAATACTTGAATATTTATCTTTTTTCACTTCTTGTTTGCAATTTGCTTCCAAATATAATCCGGAAGGAGAAAGGCACAACTGCTTTTTCGCAACTTTATATTGCCCCTTACCTAAACCACCCAAAGGCATAAACAATTCGCTTGTACTGAGGTCATATTCCAAATCTTTTGGAATTCGGTGTTTCGTAGCTTGAAATTTTCTAATCCAATCCCTGCTTCTTGCTGTTGTTCCGAACGACTCGGATGCCATTCAATGGCGATTTTCTCGGGCAAAGATCAATGTCGACAGCAATTCAGCTTCGCTAATGAATTTTAGAAATATCTCGAAAGTCTGCAACACTTTCATTAGAGCCTGCTCAGCTTTCACAGACTCAACGCCATTGACTTCAAAGTGCTTTTTTAGTTCTTCGCTCACTAAGTAACGGAGTAATGGAGCACTCAGCTCTTCCTTAGCGGTTGGATTGTGGTTTAATTGGAGCAGTCTAGCTAACACTTTTGCGTGGTCTGGGGTGATTTTTGATTTAACTTCTTCGATGGGGAGATTATTCAGCTGGAGTCCCTCAAAAAATGAAAGCTGGTCGAAATATTGTAAAAGGACTGAATTATCCACAATTCCAAGACACTTAACCTTTAGAGGTTCGGGTAATTCCGATAGAATAGCGAATTGCTCTTCAGCCGAAAGATGATCGAAAAGCCATTGTTAATCCTCATCGGAGATCTGTCTGAATAGTGCAGCTTTCTCTTCTACAGAACGTTCTTGCATGACCTTCTGACAAAATTGTTGAGTGATCTTTTTGTTATGCTTCTCAACATGCTCATTGATCCATTGGTAATTCTTTAAAAGAATCAGAGTTCGTTCATCTTTTAAATCAAGGCCGCTTACATTCATGCTATTTACAAGCTCAAAAATGTCATCGAGTGCTTCTATCACCGACAGTCCCTGAACTTTTGCCGATTCAATCGCTTCAGCTGAGAGGATTTTCAGTTCTCTTCCCTCTAAAACTAGTTTAATCGTTGGTTCGTCTTCACTCTTTCCTGCGAAGAGATCGGTCAGTTTTTGTGTAAGAATGAAATCAATATTGAATAAATCTGTCGAATTAATCACAATGAATCCCCTTTAAATTAACTAATATTTAAATTAATAATAACAAATAAATGTAAATAATTTATAAGTATTTAATTTAATGCTTGTAAAAAAATATCTATGAATAAAGATGGACGAAGATGAACGAGAACCCTAAATGCTTTGTTATTTTGCAGGCTGAAGACCTGCGTTTTAATATACTGGAGACATCAAATCCCCGTTACTTTTGGATATTAGCGGCTAAGTCGCTTGGGCACTCCAAAGAAAATGAGTGTGAAGGACAAAAACGCCCAAAATTAGATGCCATAGTATGCTCTTCTCCAGAATGCCATACATCAACTGTTTTTGGAATCGTAGGCGTTACACCCGACGCCTTTTCTTCGCTTCTTCAGTGGGTTTATTCCAGTTAAGGAACCAATTCGCCAAAAAATAGATCGCGATGCAAGCAATCACCGCTAATGCAATGAAAGTACCGCCCGACCTGCCATAACCGGCGCGCACAACGACGATGGCCACATATCCGCGCTGCGCAAACCACATGGCCTGGTGCAACTGCGCCCAGGGCGTGACGCGCATGCGCTCCTCTTGGCTCGGCGGAGGTGCC
>CAVXWB010000111.1:0-6737 GCA_963765185.1 Bryobacterales bacterium | reverse complement strand
ACGCATTCGGTCACAAGCTGAGTGTATGGTTGGCGGTGTGGCGTAAACACTCCTGTTTGCCGCGTCCGCACTCCTGCGGGACGCCAGCTTAGCGTCGACACGAATGTCCGACGCCGCACGCAAAGTGCGCGCGCCACAACACGCCGCCCACGCCTTCAGTGGCTCAGATCGTAAACGAAATAGTTCATCGCGATGCGGTAAGCGAGCGACGCCCATTTCTCCGCATATTTCGCATCGTCCGACCACTCCCAGGCGTCGCCCAAATCCATGTTGTGGCAGATGGCCACCATGATCCGGCCCCGGTCGTCGCGAATACAACGCCAATGCGGGACTCTCCCGGTGGGGCCTTTTTCGTAGGTGATGCCTGTGTCAAAGATTTGCGCGCCGGGAACCTGAAAGCGGTCCTGCAAGTCATAGATCGTGTGAAAAATCGGGTCGTCGTCTGGGATGTCCTCGATGGGGCGCTCGGGAAAAACACGCTTGACACTGTCGACGAAAGTTTGCCACTCGTTCAGCGGCTCGCGGGTGGCGTAATCCGGCCACAACTCCGATCCGTGAAAATCGTCAACCATCAGAAAACCGCCGCGCAGCAGATATTCCCTCAATTGGTTGGCCTGGTCTTGGGGAAGCAGCCAATGGCCGACCTCGACGGCATACATGCACGGCCAGTTGTAAACGTCGCCGGTGCCGTCCAGATCCACAATCTGCTCCACCGAACGGGTATCGATTCGCGTCAGACGGCGAACGCCTGCGAGCAGATGCCGGTCGGATCGCGGGTAATCCATGGTCCACTGGCCGGGCCACGGGCGATTGGGTCTCAGCCGAAGGCGCGAATGGTCCGGATAACCAAAGATATCGGGATACCGCAGACGCGCCCGGACCCAGTCGTGCTGCTGGTCCTTCCAATCGGAGGGGAGCGGAAAATCGTTGTACTCGATTGCCGGATATTCTTTAAAGGGTTTCTGGGCGCGCATCACGCCTAGAAAGCCGACCAAACCCAGCGAAGCAAGGATGACTACGTGACGCAATCGCATGCAACCGCCAATGCGATCCTACATTAACACAGCCGGCGGCTCGAAGCCGCGCTTACTTTGCGCTGGTGTTTGTGTTGGAATTGGCGCTGGTATTAGCCGCTTCCTTGGCGTTGGCGGCGTCCTTGGCATCGGCCGCTTCCTCTGCATTCCAGGTATCCTGGTTACGCACGGTCCTCCAGTAGCTATCGCCCCACCATTCCTCTTTTTTAGCGGCCGCGGTTTCGGTGGAGGGCTTTCTCGCCGTTACCGACTTGGCGGTGTGCTCCTGGATCGTGGCCATGACGGTGGAGGCGGCGGGCTTGGCGAGCTTCAGCGTCATGGTCTGCTTCTCTCCCAATCCGCTCTTGAATTCGACGATCAGAAGCTGCGTCTCGGTCCTATGGATTTGGTTGAGCATCGCCAAGGGCCCCACCCGCGGCAACTCGAGCTTGTGGGTCTGTATCGCGCCCAGCTCCGCCCGCTGGATGCTGGCATAAGGCACCGCGACCTCCGCCGTTCCGGTGCGGAACGTCATCGAGCTGTTGTCCGTGAACACCAGCGTGCCGCCGGTGTTGGGCTTCAGCGAAGCGACGTCTCCATCGACGTAGGTGGACGATTCCGGGCGCGGGGCGCCAGAAATGGAGATGCAAACGAACGCGGCTGTGAGGAGTGCGGTTTTGATCATGGTTAATCCTTCCCAGAAGTACTATCGGCCGGCGCGGAGGGAATCTTTAGACCTTCGGGGCCGAAGGTACTGGGGTGGAAGGAATGGGTGGGGTGGAGTGCATGGGCTGGGGCGCAATCCACCGGCGACCTAAGGTCCCGGCGAACACCAGCAACAGCAACGCGCCCACGCTGTTGGCCAGCGCATCGGCTCCCATCAAGCCGCGAGCGCCGGCGCGCTTGTAGGCCGCACCGTCGATCCAGGTCATATAACTGATGGGGAGGTTGCCGCTCGAGCCCAGCAGCGAATACGCCGTGCCCGCGGCGTGACGCCCCTTCCCGAGCACCTCCAGCTCCAGCGCCGTGAAGGCCGCGTAGGCGATTCCGGCCGACAGCGCGTATCCGGCATATCCGCCGGTGTAGGTCAGCGGCGAGGGCTTGCCCAGCGCCATCCAGGCCGAAAAGACCGCGCTGAGCAGGCCGGCCAGAGCGTAGGCGACCATGCGGCTCATGCGGTCGCAGAGGAAACCGCCCAGCATGCAGCCGAGCGCCGAAAGAAGGCCGCCCGCGATCCCCGAAACCCAGGCCACTTGCGCGTCGGAGGCATGATAGTCGGGACCGACGCTCGAGATCAGATTCGCGACGGCCGCGCTTCCCACCGGCGACAGGAAGAAAGCCAGCCCGGCCCAGGTAGCCGGCGCGCGGAGCAAGCCCCACACGTCGCGCCCCAGAGTCCGGAACAACAGCGCCGGGGCCAGGTGCGGCGAGCGTACCTCGAACAGGGAGAGAGCCGCCAGCGCGGGCAGAAAGATCATCGCCGCCGAGGCCAGCGCCAGCCCGGGCAGCGGCGTAAAACCAGCCAGCCAGATGGCCGCGCCCGCGCCCAGAGCGCCGCCTCCCAGGTTCCCGGCGTTATACCAGCCGCTGGCGCGGCCGCGCGCGAGCGGATGAATCGTCGTGCTGAGGAGCGCGCCGGCGGAGGACGAGAGCAGCATGGAGACGACATTACCCGCGAACAGCAGCACCGTAAGCTGCGGGAGCGAGGCCGTGGCCCACACGATTGCGGTCCAGGCGCACACGGCCGACACGCCCGCCGCGGTCAGAATCCAGGTGCGCCGTAGAAATCCGATGTCCACCACCGGCGACCACAAAAAATACCAGAAGTTGGGAATGGCGGCGATCGCGACCACGTCCGCGATTTTATCCACCGGGACACCGTGTTTCCTTAACAGGAACGGCATCAGCACCGTGATGACGGCGTTGAAGGTTCCGTAAGGAATCGTGACAATCCCGAACACCCACGGCCGATTGTATCTGGGCGGAGCTGGCGAGGTGGTCAAGGGAGTGAGGCGTTCAATTCAGCCGGGTCAAAGAGACACGGCCACTGGCGCCGCTGTGCACGTGCGGAGTTCCTCCGCGGTATCGTGGCCGAGCCGGCCAGCTCGGCGGTGAGCGTCCGAGTTTCTTTCCTGCGTCGAGGGTCAAGCCGGCCCTGCACGGCTCTGGCGAGCCGGGTCTGGATGCAAGTTACAATGCGCCGGGTCAGCGACGGCTGCGGCCTCCGCCGCCGCCGCCTCCGGCTTCCCGCGCGGCCATGGGACGCGCTTCGTTGACCACCAGCGTCCTGCCCATCAGGTCCTTACCGTGGCAACTGTCGATGGCGCGCTGCGCCGCGGCGTCGTCGTTGATCTCGATGAACCCGAAGCCGCGGGCCTGGCCTGTAAAGCGGTCGCGCATGACGGTCACGGTATCGACGGTCACGCTATTGTCAGCAAAAAAGTTCTGTAAGTCCTGCTCATTTGCTGTGTAGGGGAGGTTTCCAACGAAAAGCTTCTTCACTCAGACACTCCTTACTGTAACTGGAGAAACGGATAGGCAGACACGAGGCGGGCAAGGGCGGAAATAACCGGCGTACGAACCCAGCAGAGTCAGACCGACACTCCAATACGGCAGTAGTATGCCAGAAAGCAGTATCGGAGTCAAAGGAAAAGATGGTAGTGAATTGGGCCTATGCCGGATAGGCGATTCGGCTCCGAAAGCGCCTCACGATCCGCTCGCGCCGGTGAGTCTATTGGACGCGGTAAACGTAGGCCTCGTCGACCCAGACGCCGCCAATCGTTTGCCCACCCAGGTGCCTCCCGGCGTTGGGGTACTTCTTAGAAATCCGCCGCAGCTCGCGAACCAACGGGGTTCGGGTACTTTGAAGCTGGATGGGCGAGTTGACCCAGTCCTGGTCGCTCGCCCATAATGTGTCGACGAGCTTGCGGTGGGCTTCGCGGGTCCCGAGTTTGTCGTAAAGCGGCGTGGCGAGCAGCAGCCGCAACGGCCCCTCATCTCCGCTGCGTATCCAGAGGGCGACAGGCACGGGGAATTTCGCGGCATCGAGCAACCCCAGAATCTGGTTGCCCCATTCCACATCCATTCCTACCAGTGTTTCTTTAACCACGGAAGTAGTCCATCCTTGCGATCCTGCACAGCTTTGAGAAGCGCCTCCGCATCCCCTCCGAACGCCGCTCGTACCTAGCCTCCGCAGATCATTGTTTCACGGAAAACCAGTTCAAAGCGAGTTGTGGTTGGTTGCGCTCTGCTTCCCGAAGCGGTCCATCAGGGTCCGCGACCTGAAGCAACTGATTCACTCGAAGCGCTCCGTCTTTTTGGCGATGCATGCTTTCAAGGCGCATTCGATCGCATAGCCGGCAAGGTAATAGGCGCCCGACCAGCAGCCGTTTGCGAAAAGCACCTGCGCTTCTTTGAGCCGCAGCAGGGCCAACTCGCGAAGGTCTTGACGCTTCAAATCTCACCCGCCTACTCGCCGCGCAATTCCGCGGCGATCTCCTGGGCGGCGGTGCGGGCCGCTTCCACGGCTCCGATTTCGAAGCTGATGGCGCCCACGCGCGGGTGTCCGCCGCCGCCGTAGCGCTCGCAAATCGAAGCCAGGTTGTAGTTCACAGGCTTCTTGGCCCAGGGGTTGGAGCCCACCGAAACCTTGGTCCTAAAACTGGAGGTGCTTACCGAAACGGTGTAGACGGAATCCGGAAAAGGTAGTAGGGAATGAACTTGTTATAGCCTTCCAGCTCGTGGCCGACCAGATCGAAATAGACCACTCCGTCGTTGGCCTGGGCCTGCTTCCCGATGATGTCGATGGAGCGCAGATGGCGCTGGTAGAGAGGCTGATAGACGGCCTGGATCTGCGGATCGGCGGCGATCTCCTTGAGCTTGCGGCCGCGCATCATGCGGATGATGGTCTGCACGATGGCGGAGCCTCTGGGCGCCCTCAATCACCAGCGTGAGGCGCGTCGCCGGGGCCACCAGATTGACCGCCTCGGCAGCGGAGGCATACTGGGCCCCGTCGACGATATCGGCCCAGGCGACCAGCTCGGCAAGATCGGGCGCATCGAAGCCGAAACGCTCCCGCGCCACCGTAGCGATGTACATGGTGCAGGAGCGGAAACTGGGGTCGTACATTTTCCTGGCCGCTCGAATCGCGGCGGAAGTGCTCGGCGTCCTCGGGGGTCAGGAACGCGCTTTGGTGGTGGTCGAACCACCAGTTGAGATGCGGATCGGTGGAGTATTTGAAGTCCACGATGGCGTTCACATCGCCGTCGAACACACCGGGTTCAAAGAGCTGCGAGGCCTTGTGGGCAAGGCCCGTATACTCGAAGCGGGCGTCCGGGATGGAACTTGGCTTCGAGGAAGCGGCTGAAGAAGGCAGCCGACGCCGCGCCGTCGAAACAATGGTCGTGATATAGGATTCGTACCTTCATGCCGAAAAACTCTACCGGGAAAACCTGCTAGTGTCTCGCAAACGGGGCCAATATGCAAGTGGCTTTTTCCGCCGGGCTTTTCCTGGCCCCTTTTTGAAACTTGCAGCATCCTATCGATCATGGGTAGAATCAATGAGTTTGTAGGAAGAAATTTGGAGGGCGCATGTCCGTTGAGCAAAAGGTCAAACAGATCATCGTCGAGCAACTTGGCGTGGATGAGGCCCAAGTCGACCCCACAGCCAGTTTCGTCGATGACCTCGGAGCCGACTCGCTCGATATTGTCGAGCTGGTGATGGCGTTCGAGGAAGCGTTCGACCTCGATATCCCCGACGAGGACGCCGAGAAGATCATTACCGTCAAGAACGCCATCGACTACATCGAGTCGAAGAAGAAGTAAATTCCAAGAGCCACAGGTTTTAATTTGCAACGTCGAGTCGTAGTGACTGGAGTCGGACTGCTGACTTCGGTGGGAACGGGCACCGAAGCCACTTGGGAAGCGATCAAGAAGGGGACCAGCGGCATCGTTCCCATTAGCGCTTTTGACGCAACCGGGTTCAGTTGCCGCATCGCCGGCGAAGTCAAGAATTTCGATCCAACCGCCTACGTCGAGAAAAAAGACGTCAAGAAGATGGGGCGGTTCATCCAGTTCGCTATCGCGGCGGCGGATTTCGCGGTTGCGAGCGCGCGCCTCAAGGTCGATCCGGACGAAGCCGAGCGCACCGGCGTCTATATCGGCAGCGGCATCGGCGGATTCGAGGTGATCGAGCGCGAGCACAAGAACCTGCTCGAAAAAGGGCCGGGGCGCATTTCCCCGTTCTTCATTCCGGCGACCATCGTGAATCTGGCTTCGGGCTGGGTTTCGATCCGCACCGGCGCGAAGGGGCCCAATTCGGCCACGGCCACGGCGTGCACCACCAGCGCGCACAGCATCGGCGATTCCTACCGTCTGATCCAGCACGGCTACGCGGACGTGATGATTTGCGGCGGAACGGAGGCTGTGGTGACGCCTCTATGCATCGGCGGGTTCGCCGCCATGCGGGCGCTTTCTCAGCGCAACGACGATCCCGCCCATGCCTCGCGTCCGTGGGACAAGGACCGCGACGGCTTCATCGTAGGTGAAGGCGCGGGCATCCTGATTCTGGAGGAGCTGGAGATTGCGCGGCGGCGCGGCGCGACGATTCTAGCCGAGATTGTGGGCTACGGCATGAGCGGCGACGCGTTTCACATCACCTCGCCATCCGAGGATGGCGACGGAGCGTACCGCGTGATGAGAAACGCTCTGAAGGACGCCGGAATT
>CAVXWB010000110.1:0-21187 GCA_963765185.1 Bryobacterales bacterium | reverse complement strand
GCAATAGTTGTTACTCCGCCCGCAAGACCTGCATGGTATCCGTTGCCGCGGCACGCGCGGCGGGGAGCCAGGCGGCGGCGAGAGCGGAAATCAAGATTGCGCCGCCCGCTGCGGCGAAGGTCAACCCGTCATAGGGGGCGACCTCGAATAGCATCGTCTGAATCGATTTCGCCACGAGCGCCGCACCCGCGCCGCCCAAGACGATACCCGCAATGACGAAGCGCATTCCACTCCAGACCACCAGGCCGACGATTTCCTTGGACCGGGCGCCCAGCGCCAGGCGAACGCCGAGTTCGCGGGACCGCTCCGATACGAGGTAATTCAATACACCAAAAATGCCTATCGCCGCCAGGAGCAGGCTGGCGATCGAGAAACCCGTCAGTAATGCCGAACTAAACCGCTGACGATCGAGAGTCGCGCTGAGCACATCCTCCATTGTCCGGAGTTCGGCGACGGGCTGCGACGGATCGACCTGGTTGACGATGCCGCGGACAGCTCCGCTCAGGTTCGCGGGGTTCCCTTGGGTTCGCACGGAAATGAACATGCTTCCGTAAGCGAGGTGAGCGTGCACGTAGTAAACGGTCGGCTCAGGGGCTTTGTCGAGCGCCCCTTCCTTGACGTTGCCCACCACCCCGATGATTTCGCCGAAGGGATTGTCGGAATCCATCCAAGCGCTGAGGGAGGTCTTCAGCGGATCTTTTCCCTGCAGGTATCGATGCGCAAACTCCTCGTTCACGATAAACCGGTAGGGTGCGTTGACGGCATTGTCGGCGTCCGCGAAGTCGCGTCCGGCGCGGATGGGAATTCCGTACACTTCAAAAGACCCAGGCATCACGCTGCGTATCCTGGCTGCCTTGTCCTTACCGGGTTCGGGCTCAGGTTCGCCGAGAATCTTGACAGCCGTTCCCGCCAAGCCTGCTGTATCCGCATCGAAAGGGATGGAACTCACCGCGCTGGCCGCGACGACGCCAGGCGCATGCCTGATCCGGTCCAGAACGCTGGTAAAAAATTGCTGGCGCTGCTCGGCGGTTGGATAGCGGGCGGGCGAGGGCGACAGCCGAAACGTCAGCACGCCGGAACTCTTCAATCCCGGATCGACCGACTGCAATCGCAAGAAGCTGCGAAGCAGAAGGCCGGAACCTACCAGGAGGACCACCGAGAGAGCCACTTCACCACAGACTAACCAGCCTCGCGTGTGGCCGCCGGAGTGAGTGCGGGAGGCGCTCTTCAAAACTTCTGAAGTGCTGCGCCTTGCGGCCAGGATTGCCGGCAGCGTGCCGAAGAGAGCAGTGGTCCCGACGGATAACAGCAGCGCGAAAAGTGCGACACGGAAATCCACTGCAACGGCGGCCGTGCGCGTCAGCTCCGCCGGCGCCAGGGACAGCAGCACCGAGACAGCGATGTGCGCCAGTCCCAACCCGAGCGCAGCCGAGGCGAGTCCGAGAAGCGCGGATTCAACCAGGAGCTGCCGGACCAGCCTCCAATAACTGGCTCCAATCGACGCCCGCAACGCCATTTCTCTCTGCCGTGCGACGAACCTCGCCAGCAGCAGGTTCGCAACGTTTGCACAGGCCACCAGGAGCAACAGGCCAACGGCCGCGAGCAGAATCCAAATTGAAGTTTTAACGTCGCGTACGGGAGTGTCGCGCAACGGCTCGATTTCGACGCCCCAGTTCTTGTTGAAAGATGGGTAGGTGCGCTCCAGCTCCGATGCGATCGCAGCCAATTCGGCTTGAGCGGTCTCAACGGATACGCCGGGCCTGAGCCGGCCAACGCTCATGAGGTAACGGCCCGAGTCTTTCCGGTAATTCCGGTTGGGTTCCAGCATGAGGGGCTCCCACAAGTCCACGCGGCGATCCAGGAAATAGAAACCCTCGGGCATTACTCCGGCGATGGTGCGCGACGCACCGTTCACGACAACGCTGCGGCCCAATGCCGAATCCGATCCTCCAAACCAGGACTGCCAAAGCCTGTAGCTGATGACGATGGGGCGCACCGCTCGGTCATCTACGGTCAGCTCGTCTGCAGTGAAGAGGCGCCCCCGAGCCGGGGCGACGCCCAGGGAAGCAAGCAGTTCGGGTCCCGCTTGCACGCCGATCAGTTCCTCGGATCGGGATCCGTCGCGCAATACCGCCCGCCCTTGACGGAATACGGAGATCGATTCAAAGGACCTGCTTCGGCACTTTCCAGTCGAGATAGTTCGCTGGAGAGACCACATTATGCCGGTCCGCCGGACTTGTCTCCCACAGCATCACCAGCCGGTCCGGATGGCGATACTGGAGTGGCCGCAGGAGCAGATGATCGGCGATCGTAAAAATGGAAAGCGCCGCTCCCATGCCCACGAGCGAGAGACAAAATCGCGATCGCCGTGAAACCAGGGGATCGACGCAAACCCCGGATGCCATAGAGAACATCCTTCAGGATGCTTTCGAAGAAAGGAAATCCCCGTGTCGCCCGGTGGCTGTCTTTTGTGGCGTCCAGGCTTCCGAACTTCAAGCGGGCGTCCCGCCGCGCCACATCCGGCGGCATGCCGGCTCGCAGACTCTCGTCGATGTGCAGGGCGAAGTGGCTCTCCAGCTCTTCGTTCATTTCGCGCTCCTGGCGAGCACGCCGGAAGAGCCCGGTAATTTGCGCGAGAAAGCGTCTCATGATTCGTGCTCCTGCGGGGATAAAAACCTTTCGAGGATCGCCGTGGTTTGTCGCCAGTCGCGGGTAGATCGCTGGACTTGTTTACGGCCGGAACGGGTCAGACTGTAGTATTTGGCACGGCGGTTGTGATCGGAGACGCCCCACTCAGACGAAATGTGGCCCTCCTGTTCGAGCCTGAGCAAGGCCGGGTAGATGGTGCCGTACTGCACGGCTAACTGCCCGTCCGCCACCTGCTCGATGCGCCGGGCGATTCCATAGCCATGGAGCGGGCCCATCGCCTCCAGCGTCTTCAGGATCATCAAACCGAGGGTGCCTTGCCATACGTCCGTCTTGTCCGCCATCTTCTCTCCTATTGTCTTGCTATAGGAATGGTGCCACAACTACTATTGGGATGCAATAGGAATCAGCAGGACCCGGATATCGGCGACGTTGGTGCCGGTGGGGCCGGTCTTGAGCAGAGCATCGAGCGGCTCGAAGAAGCGGTAGGAATCGTTGTCGTCGAGGAAGCGGCGGGCGTCGAGACCGAGCGACGCGGCGCGGGCGAGCGTTGTGGAATCGGCGATCGCCCCGGCGGCATCGGTGGGGCCGTCGATGCCGTCGGTGCCGGCGCTCAGGATGGTGACGGGCCCGGCCCCGGCTCCAGCTTCTCGAGCGCGAGGATCGCCGCCAGCACGAACTCCTGATTCCTGCCTCCCTTGCCGCGGCCGCGCAGGGTCACCGTGGTCTCGCCTCCGGAGAGCAGACAAGCGGGGCGGCGGAGGGGCCGGTTGCTCGCAAGAATTTCACGCGCTATCGCTGCGTGCATGCGTGCGATCTCGCGGGCTTCGCCTTCGATGGTGGTGGAGAGAACCATGGTCCGGTAGCCGAGTGAGCGCGCGCAGGCTTCCGCTGCGGCGATGGCTTGCTTGTTGCTGCCGACGATCACGTGGTGGGAGCGGGCGAAGACGGGATCGCCGGGCTTGGGGGTTTCGTGAAGCGCCAGGGTTTCGACAATGCGCGGATCGTCCAGCCCGTATTTCTTAAGAACGGCGACGGCATCGGCCACAGTCGAAGGATCGGGCACGGTGGGGCCGGAGCCGATGACGCCGGGATCGTCGCCGACGACGTCGGAGAGCAGCAGCGCGATCACGGTGGCGGGGAAGGCGGCTTGCGCGAGCTGACCACCCTTAATGAGGCTGAGATGCTTGCGCACCGTGTTGATTTCGTGAATGGTCGCGCCGGAGGCCAGCAGCTGCCGCGTCAACTCCTGCTTGTCTTTTAGGGAGCGAGCCCGCACAACGGAGTCTGGCTCGGCGAAGCCCTCGCGAGTTTCTACCAGGTTGAACGGCCGAGCCGACCCTGTGCGGGCTTCTAGTGACCGCGCCCGCACAACGGAGTCTGGCTCGGCGAGGCCCTCGCGAGTTTCTAATAGGTTGAACGGCCGATCCGACCCTGTGCGGGCTTCCAGTGACCGCGCCCGCACAACGGAGTCTGGCTCGGCGAAGCCCTCGTGAGGTTCTGCTAGGTTGAACGGCCGATCCGACCCTGTGCGGGCTTCACGCATAAGCGGAGGCGCGGGCGCGGGCAACATGGCGGAGGCTCCGCCGGAGATGAGCGCGATCAGAAGATCGCGGGGGCCGGCCGCGTGCGCGATTTCGAGAATGCGGCGCGCGCCCTCCACGCCGCGCTCATCGGGGATGGGATGGCCGCAAGGATGCAGCTGAATGCGGCGCAGGGGCGCGGCCCCTCCGTCGGGAACGTTGACCAGGCCGCCGGAGATGCGGCGGCCCAGCAGCTTCTCAATGGCGTGCGCCATCGCCGCGCCGGCCTTGCCCGCGCCGATCACCTGAATCCGGTCGAAGGCGGCCAGGTCGTAGCGTTTGCGCCCGAGCCGCAGGACGCGGCCGTCGAAGCTCACATGATCGAGCACGGCACGATAAGGGTCCGCGGCAAGAAGCGCGGCGCGGAAAATCTGGAGCGCGTGATGTCGTATGGCTCGGCTCACAGCTCAGAATAGCGGCAGCGCGAGGATGCGGGCCACGGCCGCGCCGGCGTCGTCATCCTGAATCTGAATGCAGTAGTCCGCGCGCGCATAGCCTTCACGGCGGATTTCGAAAAGCGAGCGAAGCTGCTCCGGATCCCGCGCCAAAGGCCGGTGGACGAACGCGGCAATGCGCCGCTCAATTAACTCGATCGGGCAATCCAGCCAGACGCTGACGCCGTTGTTGGAGACGAGATCGAAATTCCGGTGGCTCAGGAACGCGCCGCCTCCGAGCGAAATCACGCGGGGATGGCCGGACTGCACCTTGTGCACGCAGCGGTCGAGCGCCTCGGACTCCAGGCGGCGGAATTCGGGCTCGCCATGATGGTCGAAGATGGAGGCGATGCTCGCTCCCTGCTCGCGCTCGATCTCCTCATCGAGATCGACGAAATTCCATCCCAGCTCGTCGGCCAGGGCGCGTCCGACGGTGGACTTGCCGCTGCCCATAAAGCCGACCAGATAAATGCCGGGAGTTCGCTTGAGCTTGAGAATCATGGAGCGGCGCGGAACCGCTTCCTCTCAGCGGTCCTCGCGAAAGTGATAATAGTAGCATGCAAGAGGGCCTGCTGCCGCTGTTCCCGCTCCAGGTGGTTTTATTTCCGGGAGCGGAGCTGCCGCTGCATATTTTCGAGGACCGCTACAAGGAGATGATCGGCGAGGCGGTGCGGGACCGCTTGGAGTTCGGCGTGGTGCTGGCCAGCGAAAAAGGATTGGTCAATACCGGCTGCACGGCCACCGTGGAACGGGTGCTGAAGCAATATCCGGACGGGCGGATGGACATTTTAACGCGCGGCCGGCGGCGCTTCGAGATTTTAATGCTGAACAGCGAGCGCACATTCCTGCGCGGCTCGGTGGACTTTTTCGACGATGAACCATCCGATCCGGCTTCTGCGGAAATCCAGAAGCGGGCGCTGGACGGATACAACGAAATGCAGGTGCTTATCTCACAGCAGCGGAATTCCGACCTGGAATCGTCCGAGGAATCATCGGATCCGCGCTTGAGCTTTCGCCTGGCCCAGCCGATTCCCGACCTCGGCCTGCGCCAACTGCTGCTGGCCACGCGCAGCGAAGCGGAGCGGCTCCGCCACCTGGCCGAGTTCTTTCCGGACTATCTGCTGCGGCAAAAGCGCGTCCAGCACGTCAAGAACATCGCGCCGCGCAACGGCCACGGCCGGGCGGCCGATGACGATACAGCCGCGGAATGAGCTTCCTCCTGATCGACGCCGACGACACCCTTTGGGAAAACAACATTTATTTCGAGAGCGCTTTCGCCGAGTTTGTCGATTTTCTGGATCATTCGGCGCTGACTCCGGCTCAAATTCGCGATATTTTAAATGAAATCGAGCTGGTGAACGCAAAGATCCACGGCTACGGCGCCAGGAATTTCGGGCGCAACCTCCAGCAGGCCTATCATCACCTGGCGGAACGGGAGATTCGAGCGGACGATCTGGCGCACGTGATGTCTCTGGCGGAGCGGATTCTGGAGCAGCCGCTGGAGCTGATCGA
This sequence comes from Bryobacterales bacterium, assembly GCA_963765185.1. Lineage (GTDB taxonomy): Bacteria > Acidobacteriota > Terriglobia > Bryobacterales > Bryobacteraceae > Palsa-187. The sequence goes on along the minus strand of CAVXWB010000110.1, from coordinate 15,012 downwards.
GGGCGTGGAGGAAACCCTCGCCCGACTGGCGTCGCGCCATGATCTGACGCTCTTCACCAAAGGCCACGCGGAGGAGCAGAAGCTGAAGGTGGATCGCTCCGGCCTGGGGCGCTATTTCGCGCATACGGCCATCGTGAAAGAGAAAGATGTGGGGGCGTATCTGCGCCTGGTCGAGGACCGGAAACTGGCGCGGGAAGACACGTGGATGATCGGGAATTCGCCGAAATCGGATATTAATCCGGCGCTCCAGGCGGGGCTGGGCGCGGTGCTGGTGCCGCACCCGCATACCTGGGTCCTGGAACATCAGGAGCTGCGGACGCCGGACGGGGCGCGGTTCCGCGAAGTGGAGAAATTCGCCGATCTGTTGCGGATTTTCTAGCCAAAAATCGGGAATTGAGTATACTGTCCCGGGTTTTTTGCGTCTAACGCAGGGCGGATTTTACGGCGAAGTTGAGGACCCAGGATGGAAAGATGCCCAGCAGCAGAGTCCCCAGCGCGGAAGCGTATACGGCGATGCGCAAGGCGGCGCCGGCGGGAGGAATGTCCTCGACCGGCTCGCCGGGTTCCTTGAAGTACATCACCACCAGCACACGCAAATAGTAGTAGGCGGCCACCGCGCTGTTCAGCAGCCCCAATACGGTCAGCCACACCAGGTGCGCGTCCAGCGCCGCTTTGAAGATATAGAACTTGCCGAAGAAGCCTCCCGTGAGCGGAACGCCGATGAGGCTGAGAAGGAAGATGGCCAGCATGGCGGCCATCCCAGGCTGGCGCTGGGCGAGACCGGCGAAATCGTCGACGCGAACGTACTTTTCACCCTTGCGCGAAACATAGGCGACCACCGCAAACGCGCCGATGTTGGTGAGGGCGTACGCCGCCAGATAGAACATGGCGGCCGCGGAGCCGATCTCCGAATTCGCGGTGACGGCCACCAGCACGTAGCCGGCGTGGGCAATGGAGCTATAGCCCAGAAGCCGCTTGATGTTGGATTGCAGGATCGCGGCGAAATTGCCGACGGTCATGGTGGCCAGCGCGACGCCCCACACCAGCGGCATCCAAGTGGACGAAATCGGCCCGAAAGCGCCCATGAAGACGCGCAGAAGAACGGCAAAGGCCGCGGCCTTGGGACCGGTGGAAAGAAACGCGGACACGGGCGCGGGTGCACCCTGGTACACATCGGGCGCCCAGGACTGGAAGGGCACGGCGGAAACCTTGAAGGCGAAACCGATGAAGATCAGCGCGGCGGCCACGCCCGCCAGCGCCACCGGCTCAGAGCCGGCAAGCAACGTGCGGCGGATCACCACCAGATTCGTGGAGCCGGTGCTTCCATAAATCCAGGCCACGCCGTAAAGCAGGAATGCGGTTGCAAACGATCCCAGCAGGAAATACTTCAGCGCGCTCTCATTATTGCGAGCATCGTCGCGCAGGTAGCCGGCCAGAACATAAGAGGCGATGGAGGAAATCTCGAGGCCGATGAAAATCATGATCAGCTCATTGGCCGAGGCCAGGATGGACTGGCCCACGATGCTGAACAGGATCAGCGCGTAGAACTCACCGCCGCGCGAGTTTTCGCGGCGCAGGTAGCCGACGGAACTGAGCACGGCCAGCAGGCCCACGCCGATCACCACAACCCGGAAAAAGGTGGCGAAGCCGTCCACGATGAGCATGTTCTGGAACGCCGGGCCAGGGTCGCCGTAAGCCACCACCGCGCCTACCAGCGCCGCGGCCAGGCCAAAAATCGAAAGCGGCGCGAAGATGCCCTTCTGATCTTCCTTCGTCACCGCTTCCAGGAACATGATCAGCACGCCCACCAGAGTGAGGATGATCTCCGGCAGCACGCGGATGTATTCGGAGGAACCGGGCATGAAATTATCGAGCACGGCGGGCCTCCGCGGCGAGCACGGGAATCGGTTCGCCGCCAGGTGGGGCGGCCTCGGGAACGCGCTCTAATTTTGGAGGCACAACCTTGAGGGCTTGCGTCTGAGTCTGCGTTTGTTCCAGAATCCGCGCGTTCTGCGCGCTGATTGAAGGCAGGAAGGTTTGCGTAAAAGTTCCCATCCAGACCATCAGGATCAGCAGCGGGAGAATCGCCGCCCACTCGCGTCCGCTCAGGTCCCACATATGATGGCGCACCGATTCAGAGGCCTTTCCATAAAACGCGCGTTGGTACAGCCAAAGCATGTAGCACGCCGAGAAAATCACACCCAATGCCGCGAAAACAACCCAGGTAAAATTGGCCTGCGCCGCGCCCTGAAGCACCAGATATTCGCCGACGAAGTTGTTGAGCGTCGGCAGACCGATGGACGCGAGCGTGGTGATCAGGAACACCGTCGCAAGCTGGGGCGCGGGAGTGGCGACTCCGCCGTAGGCCGCGATTTCGAGCGAATGACGCCGCTCATACATAAATCCGACCAGCAGGAACAGCGCGCCGGTGGAGATTCCGTGCGCGAGCATCTGATACACGGCGCCGTCGAGCCCCTGCTGCGTGAAGGAAAAGATTCCGAGCACGACGAAACCCAGGTGGCTGACTGAGGAGTACGCCACCAGCTTCTTCATATTGGGCTGCACCAGCGCGACCAAGGCTCCATACAGGATGCCGCAGATCGCCAGGCCCACCACCCAGGGCGCGGATGCGCGCGCGGCGCCGGGGAACAAGGGCAGGCAGAAGCGCACCAACCCGTAGGTGCCCATCTTCAGCATGACGGAAGCCAGCATGATGGACCCGGCCGTGGGCGCCTCCACGTGGGCGTCGGGCAGCCAGGTGTGCAGCGGAAACAGAGGCACCTTGATGGCGAACGCGATGAAGAAGGCCAGGAACAGGAGCAATTGCGTGTGCGGTTCGAACACCAGGCGTCCGTTCTGGACGTAGCTGAGAATCTCGGCGTAATCGAAAGTGCCGGCTTTGTTGTACAGGTAAATGATCGCGGTCAGCATCAGCATGGAGCCGACCATGGTGTACAGAAAGAATTTCACGGCGGCGTAGATGCGGCGCTCATGGCCCCAAATGCCGATCAGGAAGTACATCGGCACCAGCGAGATTTCCCAAAATGTGAAAAACAGGAACAAATCCAGCGCCACGAACACGCCGATCAATCCGAATTCCAGCAGGATCAGGAACGCGAAGAATTCCTTGACGCGATGATCGATGGATTTCCAGGACACCAGCACCGCAATGGGCGTGAGCAGCGTCGAGAGCAGCACCAGCCACAGGCTCAAGCCATCCAAACCGACGTGATAGCGGATGGGCGGAGAGTCGATCCAGGAGATGTTCGTCGAAAACTGCAAACCAGTGGGCGAGGCGAACCAATACGGAGCCAGCAATCCCAGGGACGCCACGAAAATGACCAGGGAAATAATCAACGCCCCTATGCGCGACGCTTGCGGATTATCCTTGGGCGCCAGCAGAAGCAGCAGAAAACCGATCAGCGGCAGAAACAGGACCAGGTCAAGCAGCGTCATCACAGGCCACCTTTCAGGCCCATGTATGCGATGACCAGGATGGCTCCGCCGACGACCCAGCCGGCGTAGGTCCGAATATAGCCGGATTGAGCGCGCCGCAGCAGGTTGCCGACGGCTCCCGCGGTGGTGCCGGCTCCGTTGACGATGCCGTCGATGATTCGAACGTCGGCCACGCGCCAGAGCAGCCCGCGCGAGCCGTCGATCAAAGGCTCGACCACGGTGGCGTCATAAAACTCATCGACGTAAAACTTGTTGTAGATCCAGCGGTAGGGTCCGCTGAACCCTCGCGCCAGAGCTTCGGGAATGGCGGGAGAAACCAGGTAGAACAGCGCAGCCAGAGCGATGCCGCCCAATCCCATCGCGACCGAAACGTACATCAGCCAGGGCTCGCCCTCCTGCGGCTCCCCGAACATAGGGCTCAGGAATTGGGGAATGTTGATGTAACCGCCGCCCAGGCTGAGCGCCGCGAGAATCGCCAGCGGAATCCACATGGACGGCGGCGATTCGTGAATGCCGCCGCCATGGCCATGAGCATCGTGGCCGTGGTCGTCGTGCGTGGGAGCGCCGTGCTCCTCAGCGGGCTTCCCGCGATATTCGCCGAAGAAGCACAGGAACAGCGCGCGGAAAACGTAGAACGCGGTCATGCCCGCGGTGAATGCGCCCACCCAGTACATCCACGGCGCGTGCTCATACGCAGCCGCGAGAATCATGTCCTTGCTGAAGAATCCGGAGAAAGGCGGAACGCCGGCGATGGCCACTCCCGCGCAAAACAAAGTCACGCAGGTGATGGGAATCTTCTTGGCCAGGCCGCCCATCTTGCGCAAATCCTGCTCGCCCGAAAGCGCGTGAATCACGCTGCCCGCTCCCAGGAACAGCAGGGCCTTGAAGAACGCGTGGGTCATCACGTGGAAGACTCCGGCGGAGAAAGCCCCCGTGCCCAGGCCGACGAACATATAGCCCAACTGCGACACGGTCGAGTAGGCGAATACCTTCTTGATATCGGTTTGCTCCAGGCCGATGATGGCGGCGAAGAACGCCGTCGCGATGCCGACGATGGCCACGATATCGAGAGCCGAGGCCGAGTGCAGAAAGATCGGCGCGCTGCGGGCGATCATGTAAATTCCGGCCGTCACCATGGTGGCGGCGTGGATCAGGGCGCTGACCGGAGTGGGGCCGGCCATGGCGTCGGGAAGCCAGACATACAGCGGAAGCTGCGCGGATTTACCGGTGGCGCCTACCAGCAGCAGCAGCGAAATCGCCGTAATCCAGCCGACATTGGGCTCGACCGCCATGCTCTGCACCTTGCCGAACACATTCGCGAAATCGAGCGATCCGAAATGCTTCACGATCAGAAACACAGCCAGCGAGAATCCGAAATCGCCAATGCGGTTCACGATGAACGCCTTGTTGCCGGCGTCGGTGGCGAATTTTTCAAGAAAGTAGAATCCGATCAGCAGGTAGCTGCACAAACCCACGCCTTCCCAGCCCACGAACAGCAGCAGGAAGTTGGCGGCCAGCACCAGCACCAGCATGAAAAACATGAACAGGTTGAGGTAGGCGAAAAAACGGTAGTAGCCGCCTTCGTGCGCCATGTACCCGATGGAATAAATGTGGATCAGCAGACCGATTCCAGTGACGATCATCAGCCACACCGCCGTAAGCCGGTCGATGGCGAAATCGACGCCGATGTTCAACGCGCCGGACTGAATCCAGGTGTAATAGTGCTCATTGTAAGCGGAGGTCAAGCCGCCGCTGAACGCGCCCAGAGCGCTGAGCGTCTTCAGAACCCAGAGGAAAGACAGCAGCACGCTGCCGATTGCAATGGCATTGATGGCGCCTTTGGGAAGCCGGCGGCCGAATAGGCCGTTGAGCAGGAAGCCAGCCAGCGGAAGCAGAGGGATGAGCCAAAGTTGCATCGTTTGTTTAGGGAACGCCTAATCTTTCAGCGAACTAACCTCGTCGATCTCCAATGTCTGGCGATTCTTGAACACGGTAAGAATAATGGCCAGGCCGACCGCGGCTTCCGCCGCAGCCACCACCATTACGAAAAAGCTGAAGATGTGTCCATCGTTCTGCTTCAGCTTGTAGGAAAACGCGACAAAACTCAGGTTCACCGCGTTGAGCATCAATTCGATGGACATGAACACGGTAATGATATTGCGGCGGAACAGGAATCCCGCCACGCCCAACGCGAACAGAACCGCGCTCAGGGTCAGGTACCAGGTAAACGGAACCCCGGCGATCATTGAAAAGTGCGGAAACGGCATCAATCCATCTCCTTACGGGCGAGCACGATCGCGCCCACGATGGCGATCAGGATCAGTACGCTGGTGACTTCAAACGGCAGCAGGTAGGCCGTGAACAATTTGGTTCCGATGGCCGCGGCTGTCCCGTCCGTGAAAGCGCCAAACCGGACGCTTTCCGAGGGAGGCAGGACATGATCGATCACAAAATGGATGATCGCGACAAAGACGAACAACAGCGGCAGACCGGCGAACGTCACCACCAGGCGGCGCTTGGCCTTGCGCTCCTTGCCTTCGTTGAGCAGCATGATCACGAAGACGAACAGCACCATGATGGCGCCGGCGTAAACCACAAGCTGCGCCGCGGCAATAAATTCGCCCCCCAGCTGGAGGTAGATCCCGGCCAGCGAGGCCATCACTCCAATCAGCGACAAAGCGCTGGCGATGGGGTGCGTCTGGATCACCAGGTTCAGGGCGCAAACCACGGCAATCGCCGCAAAGATGAGAAATAAGACGGCGTCCATATTTATCTCAGGGCCACCACAAGGGCGGTGACGAACAGGTTAATCAGCGCGACCGGAAACATGAAGGTCCAGGCGAAGCCCATGAGCTGGTCGTAGCGGAAGCGCGGAAGCGTGGCGCGAACCCAGATGAACACGAACAGGATTACGCCGGTCTTGGCTCCGAACCAGAACAGAGGCATCAGGATTTGTTGCCCCGCGGGAATCAGGAACAGGCCCGCGATACCCAGGAACAGCACTCCGAACACCGGAAGCGTGATGCGGTCGAAGGGCCGCGCCGGACGGATGGCGTGAGAAAAACAGATCAGCCCGCTGATCGCGAAAATCAGCGGCGCCAGAAAGCTCGACCCGTATTGCACCGGCCACAGCGGATGCCAGCCGCCCAGAAACAGCAGCGTCGCGATGCACGATACCGTGATCATGTTGGCGTACTCGGCCATGAAGAAGGCCGCGAAAGTCATGCTGGAATATTCCGTATGGAAGCCGGCCACCAATTCGTTCTCCGCTTCGGGAAGATCGAACGGAACGCGGTTGGTTTCGGCGAATCCGGCCACCATGAACAGCAGGAAGCTGAAGATCTGTCCTTGAAAAACGGTCCACTTGGGAATGAAGCCGAAGTAGAAGCCTGCCTGCCCATCCACGATGTGCCGGAAGCTGAGCGTGTTCAGCACCAGCAGCGGCGCGGCGATGGCCAGGGCCATGGGGATCTCATAGCTGATCATCTGCGCCGAGCTGCGCAGCCCGCCCATCAGCGAATACTTGTTGTTGGAGGCCCACCCAGCCAGCGCCACCCCGTACACTCCCATGCCCGACAAACCCAGTACCAGCAGAATGCCGATGCTGACGTCGGTGACTTGCATGGTGGTATGGATTCCGAAAACCGTGATGTCGCCTCCGTAAGGGATCAGGCACATCGGGATCAACGCGAACAGCACCGCGATAAACGGCGCCAGGAAATAAAAAGGCGTGTTCACGTGCGACGGCAGCATGCCCTCTTTCGTGACCAGCTTGATGACGTCGGCCAGCGGCTGGAGCAATCCGTGCGGACCCACGCGCCGCGGACCCACCCGCAGTTGCACGTGCGCGATCACCTTGCGCTCCACCCACTGCAAATAAGCCAGCGTGTGCATGAGCACAAGAACCACAATCAGCAGCTTGATGAGACTGAGGATAATGTAGGGCATAAGGACCTAGGAGCCGCCAGCCTGTGAGTCGGAAGTCGGCCCCTTGCCCCGGTACAATTCCCCGGGAGCTTCCATCACGGAATTCAAAATCTTGGAGTAGCGGCCGAGCGTGCCGGAAGTGAACAAGGTGTCTCCGGCGGAGGCCACCGTGCCCGGCAGCGCGGCCACGCGGCCATTCAGCGGCATGGTTGGGGCGGCGCCGCCGGTGGCGATCAGCGGCACGGAAACGTCATAGCCGTGCACGGTCCTGCGAATCTCTTCGAAGACCTTTTCCGGCAGCCAGATCCCCAGCGCCTTAACCACATCGGGGCCCATTTCCTTGGCGATCAGGCCGAAAATTTCGAGATCGGTCTTGGCGCCCATCACCTTAATCGCGGCTTTTAGTTTCTGCACCTCGCCGCACACGTTGGTCACGGTGCCGGACTTCTCATAGGCGGAGGCTGCGGGGAAAATGACGTCGGCGCGTTTGGCGGTCTCGGTCAGGAATAAATCCTGAACCACCACGAAGGTGTGCTTGGATGCCAGCGCCGCCGATTTCAGAGGATTCGCGCCCACCACCCACAACACATCCAGGTCGCTCGACGCCAGCATCTGCTCACGGGACATGCCGCCATCGCGCGGAATCAGGCCCATGTCGAACGCGCCGCGCGAATTGGAATAATCCACCAGGCAAACGTACTTGACCGGGATTCCCAGCGAATCGCCGAAAGCGATGAGCTTGCGCAGGCTCTCGCCCTGAATGGCGTCGCCGAAAAGGATCGTCAGATCGCCTTCGGCCTTCAGTTTCTCGCGCAGGGATTCGACGCCGGCCAATTCCCCGCCCTTCTGCACACGCACGCTGGCCACGGCCTGATGGTCCTCGCGAACCGGACCCGTGGTCACCGCGTACACATGCGCATTGTGATGCCGCACATTGGTGCGAATCTGGTTGGCCAGCAGGGGATGCTGCTGCGAGAGATCGCTCGCCACCACCAGCACCGCTTTCGCGGTGTACAAATCCTGGGCCGTCGCCAAAACGTTGGCCCGGTCCGAAAGCGAGTCGATGAAGGTGATCAGATCGCCGGTGCGGTGATGGTCGATGTTTTTCGTCCCCAGCGCCTGCCTGGCGAACTTTTGCAGGAAATAATTCTCTTCGTTGGTGGTTCGGCTGGAGCCGATCACTCCAAAGCGGCCGCCCGCGGCCTTGACCCTCGCGAAGTTCTTCGCCACTACTTCGAGCGCCTTGGACCATGACACCGGCTCGAGCACACCTTCCGTCCGTAACAACGGCGATTGCAGGCGCTCCGGGTGTTCCGTAAAGTCAAATCCGTAACGCCCCTTGATGCACAGGAACTCGTCGTTGATGCCGCTGCGGTCGCGATTATTGCCGCGGATGATCTTCTCATTGCGCACGCCCAGGGTGGTGCGGCAGCCGTCGGAGCAATGCGTGCAAATGGTACCGACGTGGTTCATCTCCCAGGGCCGCGTCTGGTAACGGTAGATCCCGCTGGTGAGCGCGCCCACGGGGCAAATATCGATACACGCGCCGCACTCGTCGCATTCCAGATGATCGTGATGATTGGGCACGATCTCGGCGATCACACCGCGATTGGAGACGCCCAGCGCGTTCACACCCAGGCCTTCGTCGCATACGCGCACGCAGCGGTAACACAGAATGCAGCGCGGCCCGTCGAAATACACCACCGGCGACCATTGCTGCTCGTCCACGTGCACCTTGCGCTCCGTGAAGCGGCTTTCGCCGGCGCCGTAGCGGAACACCATGTCCTGAAGCTCGCACTCCCCGCCCTTGTCGCACACGGGGCAATCCAGAGGATGATTCGTCAGCAGGAACTCGAGCGTGCCTTTGCGGGCCTGGCGCACCACCTCGGATTCGGTGCGCACCACCATGCCCTCGGCTACCGGCAGAGTGCAGCCCACCTGGAGCTTGGGCGTTTTCTCTACCTCCACCAGACACATGCGGCAGGCGGCAACCGACGTCAAACCCTGGTAATAGCAGAACGAGGGGATCTCGATGCCGTTCTGCCGCGCGGCCTCGATCAGCATGGTGCCCTTTTCGGCTTCGATCGGGCTTCCGTTGATTGTCAGCTTTACCGTTTCCGCCATATTTTTAGACCACGACCAACTGGCTCTGCTTGCCGGTCAAACGTTTTTCGAAATCCTCCGCGAACTTGTCGACGATGGAGATGGTGGGCATGGCCGCAGCGTCGCCCAGCGCGCAGAAGGTGCGCCCCAGCATGTTCTTTGAAAGCTCACCCAGCAGCGCCACATCCTCATGCCTTCCGCCGCCTTCGTCGAAGCGGGTCAGGATCTTCTTCAGCCAGGTGGTGCCCTCGCGGCAAGGAATGCACCAGCCGCAGCTTTCGTGCGCGTAAAAGCGCATGATGCGCAGCGCGAACTTCACCATGTCCGTGGTCTCATCCAGCACCACCATGCCGCCCGAGCCCAGCATGCTGCCGATTTTCGCCAGAGTGTCGTAATCCATGGGAATGTCGCACTCATCGGCTTTGAGCAGCGGGCAGGACGAGCCGCCCGGCACCACAGCTTTCAACTTCTTGCCGCCGGGAATTCCGCCCGCCACTTCGTAAATCGCCTTCAGCATGGGATAACCCAGAGGCAGTTCGTACACGCCCGGCTTGTTCACGTGTCCGGAAATGCACAACAGGCGAGTGCCTCCGTTCTTGGGCGTGCCCAGCGCCGCGAACGCCGCCCCTCCATCGCGAATAATGGCCGGAATCGCGCTGAACGTCTCGACGTTGTTGATCAGCGTCGGCGAGGCCCACACGCCGGCCACCGCCGGAAACGGAGGTTTCATCCGCGGAATGCCGCGCTTGCCTTCCAGCGAATCGAGAAGCGCCGTCTCCTCCCCGCACTCATACGCGCCCGCGCCCGAATGCGTGAACAGATCGAAGTCGAACCCGGTGCCCGCGATGTTCTTTCCCAGATAGCCCTTGCGCGTACGCTTCCGCGATGGCCCGGTCCATGTGCTCGATCAGGTAGCGATACTCGCCGCGAATGTATAGAAAGCCCTGGTGCGAATCCAACGCCAGGCCGGCGATCAGGATGCCCTCGATCATCTGGTGCGGATCGTACTCCATCAACAGCCGGTCCTTGCAGGTGCCCGGCTCGCTCTCGTCCGCATTGATGACGATGTATTTCGGCTTGGGCGAAGTGCGCGGAACAAAGCTCCACTTGAGGCCGGTGGGGAAACCGGCGCCGCCGCGCCCGCGCAGAGCCGAGGCTTTCACCTCATCGATAATCTGCGCCGGCGTCATCTGGTGGGCTTTCAGGAACGCCTTGAAGCCGTCGTTGGCCAGATACACGTCCAGGCGTGTGCGAATTCTCCAGGCCGAAGCGCTTGCTCAGCACCTTGGTCTCGAGCGGGCTGGGTTCGTTATACAGCTTGATTGGCATCTACGAGCGCTTCCTTACAGCTGTCAATTAACTGGTCCAATTTCTCCGGAGTCACATGATGGTGAAAATCGTAATTGATCTCCACCGCCGGCGCCCAGGAGCAGGCGCCGATGCACTCGACTTCTTCTAACGAAAACTGGCCGTCGGAGGTTACCTGCCTTATGCCCGATTCCGAGCTTATTCTTGGCATGTTCATATAACTCCGTGCCGCCCACCAGCATGCAACTGATGTTGGTGCAGACCTGGACGTGATACTTGCCCAGCGGCTTGCGGTGAAGCATCGAATAGTAGCCCACCACCTCATCCACCTGCAAGGGGGCCACTTCGCAGCGCTTGGCCACTTCCTCGATCAGCTCCGGCGTAACCGCGCCGGTTTCGTCCTGCGCGTAGATCAGCATGGGCACCACGGCGGAACGCCGGCGGCCTTCCGGATAGGACTGCAGCATTTTGGCAAAACGTTCTTCGAGTTGAGGAGAAAAAGTCATCGATTGTCCACCGCGCACAACGCTTCGCTGTGCGCTCATCGGTCCGTATCCCCGAGCACGAATCCATGCTACCCAGCGAGGCGATCGAGTCGGCGATCATAATGCCCTTCAGCATCGTGGGCAGCGCCTGCAAATTCCCGAAACTGGGCGTGCGCATGTGCACCCGGTAAGGCTTGGAGGTTCCATCGCTGACGATGTAATAGCCGATTTCGCCGCGCGGCGACTCGATGCACTGGTACACCTCACCCGCCGGCACGCGGAACCCTTCGGTGACGATCTTGAAATGATAGATCAGCGCTTCCATCTGCGTCTTCATCTTTTCGCGCTCCGGCAGCACCACGTGCGGCGCGTCCGCCTGCCACGGCGCCTCCGGGCATGCCTTCCAGCGCCTGCGTGACGATGCGCGCGCTCTGCCGCATCTCTTCCAGGCGCACCCGATACCGCGCGTAAACGTCGTTCTCGGTCCGCGTCGCCACCTTGAAGTCGAACTTCTCGTAGCTCGAATACGGCTCGGTCTTGCGCAGATCCATGGGCACGCCGGCGGCACGGATCATCGGCCCCGTGACGCCCTGGTCCAGCATGTCCTCGAGCGAAATATAGCCCACGCCCTTGGTGCGGCGCGTCCAGATGGGATTGGAGTCGAGCAGATCCTCATACTCATCCACCTTGCTCGGGAACCCGCGGATGAATTTGCCCACCACCTGCTGCCAGCCGCGCGGAGGCTCCAGCGCCAGGCCGCCAATGCGGATGTAGCTGGTCATCATGCGCTGGCCCGAGAACATCTCCAGAATGCGCAGGATGTCCTCGCGCTCCCGGAAGCAATAAAAGAACATGGACATTGCGCCGATGTCGAGCGCGTGCGTCCCCAGCCATACCAGATGGCTGTTCAGGCGCGAAAGCTCGGTCATCATGACGCGCATCCATTGCGCGCGCGGCGGGATCTCCAGCTGCAGCAGCTTCTCGACCGTCAGTGCGTACACCAGATTGTTCGAGAGATTGGCCAGATAATCCACGCGATCGGTGAGCGTGACCACCTGCTGCCAGGTCTTCTGCTCGCACTCCTTCTCGATGCCGGTGTGCAGGAAGCCGATGTCGGGCGCGGCCGAGATGATGGTCTCGCCTTCCAGTTCCAGCACGATTCTCAGCACCCCATGCGTGGAAGGATGCTGCGGCCCCATGTTCAGCGTCATGCGCCGCGGCGCCGATGGACCCGCGGGGATCTCCTGGGTGGCGGCGATGGTTGCGACGTGCTCCTCGAAAAGCTTTTTCATGGCCTACTCCTACAAACGTTCACGAACACCGCTGGCAGCCCGTGGTGAAAGTCGTCCGCCGCGAAAACCGGGACAGTCACTATATTTCGCCCATGAGAAAGTTCCATCGAAGCAGCTCGCGTCCGTGGCGAAATGTGGTGACTGTCCCAGGCTTTCGCGATGCAGACCCTTCCACCATGGGCTGCTACCAGAGGGAGCCATACGCTAATCGGTTCCATAACTGTATTTGTAGCCGTGCACCGGGTAATCCTTGCGGAGCGGGAAGCCATCCCAATCCAAGGGCATCAGGATGCGCACCAGGTTGGGATGATTGCGGAAACCGATTCCGAACATGTCGTAGACCTCGCGCTCATACCAATTGGCTCCGGTCCAGACCGAAGTCACCGAATCGATCTCCGGCGTACTGCCAGGAGCGCCGCCGCTCAGCCGGCACTTCAGGCGCAGGCGCGCATTGCGTTCGATCGAGTGCAGATGATACACCACTTCAAAGCGCGGTTCGCTGGGATGCCAATCCACGGCCGTAACCGTGCTCAGGCGGATGAATTTTTCGTCGTGCTTGAGGTAACGGCACAGATCCACGATCTGAGCCGGATCGGCGATCAGCGTGGTTTCGCCGAAGGCCTCTTTGGTTTCGAGAATCGCCGCATGATTCACTTTTGAAAGACTCGCTTCCGCACCGCTCATTTCTCCTGCCCTCTGCGCTGCCCTACCGGAAACTTGGTCGGCGCCGACCAATCCAGCGCGCCTTTCTTCCACACGTAAAAGAAGCCCACCAGGATCAGCGCCACGAACACCGCCATCTCGAAAAAGCCGAAGAGCTTGAGCTGGCGGTAGACCACGGCCCAGGGATACAGGAACACGGCTTCGATATCGAACAGGATGAAGATCATCCCCACCAGATAGAACTTGACGCTGAAGCGCTCCGACGCCGAGCCCACCGGAGCCATGCCGGATTCATACGGCGTGTCCTTGAGCGGGCTGCGCGCGCGCTTGCCCAGGAGGGTGGACGCGCCAATCAGTCCGGCGGCGATCGCCGCGGCAATCAGGATCTGAACTAGGAGAGGGAAGTAGGTCTCGGGGTATGTTGTGGGCATCTGGTCGATCGTCGGTCGCGGCGCAGAAACGTTTCACGCCGGCGTTCGGTTACGTCACAAGCTTAACTATTGAATATAATGAGCAACGAAACGGGGTGTCAAACGGACCCATGGAAGTTGCTGAAACAAAAACGATCGGGATTGTGCTAAACGGAGAGCGGAAGCGCGTTCCTCAGGGGTTTCACGTAGCCGAATTGCTGGAGTTCTTGGCCATCGACGGATCCAAAGTCGCGGTCGAGCTGAACCGTTCCATCGTCCGCAAACAGGACTGGAGCGCGGCCGCCGTCGAGGATGGAGCCGAGCTTGAAGTGGTGTGGTTCGTCGGCGGAGGGGTGTGACCCGAAGCGAATTTGTCCGTCGACTCGTTCTCCGCTCCATCTGCGAGTTCGGCGAAAACGTGGATCAGTGCATTCTCCCCGACCTCGTCGTAGACGGAGCGAAGTGCGGATTGACGATTGACCGCGCCGAAATTGTTGATACCCTGGCAGGGTTGATCGAGGACGGACTCGCTAGGGCGTCTTTCTTATCGCCCTGGGAGCCTGAGACCGAGATCCAAGGCATGCCGCCGATGGACATCGTCGAGGTGTTCTTCAAAACCTATTTCCTCATCACCGATAAGGGCATGGACCTTTACCTCTCCAACAGAGCATCGGATCCCTTCGACGACGACGGCAACCTCCGTCCCGACTGGCATCTCGACGACGTGCAACCCTAAGAGTGGAGGCGCCCATGTCGTCACGCACAATATTTCTTGGCCGGCTCATTGGGCTCTACTGCATCCTGGTCGCGCTCGCTCTGCTGATCCACAAGCAAGCCACCATGGATGTCATAACGGCGATGCTTCACAACGCGCAGCTGCTCCTCCCCCTCGGTGGGATCACCGTCATCGCCGGACTGGCGATGGTTCTCAACCACAATGTCTGGTCGGGAGGCGCACCGACGGTCGTCGTCACGCTTGTCGGCTGGATCGCTCTGATCAAGGGCTCGCTCCTTTTATTCCTGTCCCCGGAGCAGGAATCGAGCCTCTTCCTGGATTCGATTCACCTCGAACAGGGCTTTTATTTCTACCTCGGCTTCACCCTGCTTCTCGGCATCTACCTGACCTACGCAGCGTGGGGGCAGCGGGCCAAGCGATAAATCAATCGGGGACGGCTAACTACTTTCCGTCGCAAATACGCCCACGAATCGGGTGCCGAGCTTTGCAAGGTGGGGCGGTCCCCCTGGACCGCAGCCGCGCCCCCGGCCGGCTTGTGCGGCGCATTTTTCGTTAAGACGAGGGCGTCCCGCGCGGACGAGGGCGTCCGCCCCACAATCGAAAATACGTTACCGTAATTCCGAACGTGAGTA
>CAVXWB010000109.1:0-19450 GCA_963765185.1 Bryobacterales bacterium | reverse complement strand
TATGTCGAAGGCGTCAGATCATTCGTCGGGCAATCCGCCGGGCAGTGCATCCGGCTGGCCGGGGTGGGAGTGCGGCGCGCCGGGGTGGTGGCGGTCTGCGGCTATTCCGGCAGCGGTAAGACGACCCTGCTGGAAGCGGCCATCGCGAAGTTCGCGGCGGAAGGCCTGCTGGTGGCGGCCATCAAGCACGACGCGCACGGCTTCCAGGTGGACCGCGAGGGCAAGGACAGCGACCGTTTCTTCCGCGCCGGGGCGACGGTTGTGCTGCGCGGCGCCGGTGAGCAGTTCGAGCGGCGCGGCGCAAACTCTCTGCTGCCCTTGGAGGCGACGCTCGGGCGGCTGGGCTCCGCGCACGATCTGCTGCTGGTGGAAGGCCACAAGGACGTGGCGCTGCCGAAGATATGGCTGTGCGCCGAGGGTGAGAGCGCGCCTCCGCCGGAGGTAGTGAACGTGCTGCGCGTGCTGCCCTGGGATGGCGAACGGCGGGCGGCCTTCCGTGAATTTCTGCGTGAGTGGCTGCCCCGGGCTTGGCGCGCGAGAAAGCTGTGCGGAGGATTGCTGATCGGCGGACGCAGCTCTCGCATGGGGCGTCCAAGCAGTTGCTGGAGTTTGGCGGGCGCATGCTGGCGGAGATTGCCGCGGCTGCGCTGCGCGATGGTCCTGGCGAGAAGGCCGTTGCGCTGGGCGCGGGCGAGTTGCCTGCATCGTTGACGACGATGCCAAGGCTGGCCGATGCGCCGGGGTTTTCCGGTCCCGGAGCGGCGCTGATTGCCGCGCACCGCTGGGCTCCCGGAGCAGCGTGGATCGTTGCCGCCTGCGATCATCCGCACCTGCGGGCCGAACACATTGAATGGCTGGCCGGGCAGCGCAGGCCCGGCGTGTGGGCCGTGGTGCCGCGCCAGGCGGATGGACATCCAGGCCCGATGCTGGCCTTGTACGAGCCGCAGGCTCTGGAGTTGATCGAACGGCAGGCGTGCATCGATGCCAGTCGCGATGCGCACTGATGTCATTGGTTACCGGAACCGTAAGCAGCGGCCGCACCCCGATCGCCATCAGGGTTCCCATCATCAACAGCGACGCCACGCCGTTGTTCATCACCTCCGCGGCCCACAGGATCACGGTTCCGGCGATGACGGCGAGCACCAGCTGAGCGATGCGATCCAGGCCCTGCGGCGTCGGCAGGTACGCGACGGCTAAGCCCACCAGTATGGCGACGGCCAGCCACCCCCACTTGATCGAGTGCCTGGCGGCGGGAGCGGCGACGGAAGGAGCGGAAACGGTTGTAGTGCTCATGACGACCAACCATCGTATCAGGAGCCGGAGTGTGATAGGATTCCATCCTTGGAGGTATCATGCGATCATTCTCAATCGCCCTTGCAGTGACGCTCCTGACCGCCGCCTTTATGAACGTGGCGGTTGCCCAACAGAAGGGCGCCCCCCAGGCCCCGGTTACCTATAAGTCCGCCGCCGACGTCGCGGCGATGATCGCGAAGGCGAAGACGCAGAACGACGCCAAGGCTCAGGCGACCATCTCGCAGGCGATTTTGCGGCTTGCTCCCTACAACGTCAATCTGGAGTATCGCGCCTCGGTCGGCCCCGCCGCCATCCATATGAAGGAAGCCGAGATGTTTTACGTGATCGATGGATCAGGCACCCTGACCACCGGCGGCAAGCTGGTGGGCGAGACGAAGAATGGCGACAACCTCACCGGCTCGGCCATTGAAGGCGGGACGCGGCAGGCTGTCGCCAAGGGCGACTTCATCATCGTTCCGGAAAATACCGGGCACTGGTTCAACGAAATCAAGTCGACGCTGGTGCTGATGTCGGTCCACGTGCCCCGGCCGGTGCCGGGCGGGCAATAAGAAGCCTTTCTGGCCGGAAATTGTGATACTATTGCGCGGTATGGACGCCATATCGCGCAGAAGCGCAATCGCTAATGTCGGCTATTTCCTGGCGATTCCATCCAGTATTTTCGCGCTGGACCAGCACGCGGACGCGGTTAACTTCAAAGCCAAAACGCTGGACGGAGAGATGCTCACCACGGAGTCTGTTCAAGGCAAGGTGGTGCTGGTACAGTTTTGGGCGACTTGGTGTCCCTATTGCAAGAGCGACGCTCCCGCGGTGGATTCGATGCTTCGGGAATTCCGGGATCAAGGCCTGGAAGTGCTCGCGGTGAACGTCGGAGAATCCAGGAAAACCGTCACGAGGTTCCTGGCCGAGAACCCTCGTAATTGTAAAATTGTTCTGATGACGGATACAAATCTGGCGGCCTGGTTCGCGCCGAAGAGCTTTCCGCATTACGCTGTGATCGGGCGGAATGGCAGCGAGTCGGGTGAGCAGAAAGGCGCAGGCGGAGAGCGCTCCTTGCGGCATCTGCTGCGGAAGGCCGGACTTCGCGCCGACGGCCCCGATGCTCCCGGCCAGTTGAACTCTTCACCCCGCCGCTCGTGAACCGTTGAAGCTACCGCGCGGCCTTCAGCGGAGCTTTCCCCTCGCGCCCCACGCAGTGCTCCAGATGGTCCAGAGTCCGCATGGCGGGCAGCACTTGCTGAACGCTTGAATTGGGTTCGCGGCCTTCCTTGATTGCCGCGAAAAATTCGCGATCCTGAAGCTCGATGCCGTTCATCGATACATCCACTTTCGATAAATCGATGGACTTCTTTTCGCCGTCCACCAGGTCGTCATAGTAAGCGACGTAGGTGCCGTTGTCGCAGATGTAGCGGAAGAAGGTCCCTTGCGGACCCTTGTTGTTGAACGAAAGCGACAGGGTGCAGATGGCCCCGCCGGCGTTCTTCAACTGAATGCTCATATCCATAGCGATGCCCAACTCGGGATGCACCGGACCCTGCACCGCATTCGCCACCTGGGCCGCTTCGCCAGTCTGATACGCGAACAGATCCACGGTGTGGCAGGAGTGGTGCCACAACAGATGATCCGTCCAGCTCCGGGGCTTGCCGGCCGCGTTCATGTTGGTGCGCCGGAAGAAGTACGTCTGCACGTCCATTTGCAGAACCTTCAGCTCGCCGGCCTTGATCTTTTTATGAACCCACTGATGGCTGGGATTGAAGCGCCGGGTATGACCGGCCATCGCCACCAAGCCGGTTTCCTTCTGCGTGGCGACGATGCGCTCGGAATCTTCGAGCGTATCCGCCATGGGGATCTCAATCATCACGTGCTTGCCCGCGCGCATGCTCTGAACGGCCTGCGCGGCGTGCAGTTGAGTGGGCGTGGTCAGGATCACGGCCTCCACGCCCGGCTGCTTCAGACTCTCGGCCAGATCGGTGGTCCAATGCGGAATGTTCCACTTCTTGGCGACCTCTTCGGTGCCCGCGGGATTGCCTCCCGCCAGCGACACCACCTCGATCCCCGGAATGTTCGCCATCGCTTCCAGATGTTTGATGCCGAACGCGCCCTGTCCCGCCAGCGCAACTTTCATGACGATCCCTTCTCCTTGAGTTTCTTGTCGATTGCCTTGCCCAACCGCGGATAGACCTTCCGCGCGTTGCCTTCAAATAATTTGTTGCGATCCTCGGCGCTCAGCGGCAGCGCGTCCAGATAGCGCTTGGTGTCGTCGTAATAGTGGCCCGTTCGGGGGTCGATGCCGCGCACTGCGCCCACCATCTCCGACCCAAATAAAACATTATCCACCGGCACCACCTTCAGCAGCAGCTCGATCCCCGGCAGATGATACACGCAGGTATCGAAGTACACGTTCTTGAGCAGCAGTTCCTCGAGCGGAGGACGCTTCATATCCTGCGCCAATCCGCGATACCGGCCCCAATGATAGGGAGCCGCGCCGCCCCCGTGCGGAATAATGAACCGCAGCGTGGGAAAATCCGTGAACAGGTTCGAGGTCAGGAACTGCATGAACGCAGTGGTGTCCGCGTTGATGTAATACGTGCCGGTGGTGTGAAATCCCGGATGGCAGGACCCGCTGACGTGCACCATCGCGGGCACATCCAGCTCCACCATCTTTTCGTAGAACGGATACCACCACTTATCGCTCAGCGGCGGCGAATTCCAGAATCCGCCCGAAGGGTCCGGATTCAGATTGCAGCCGATGAAGCCGAATTCGTTGACGCAGCGTTCCAGCTCCCCGATGCAGCTCTCCGGCGACACCCCCGGCGATTGCGGCAACTGGCACACGCCCACGAAATTCTCAGGATACAGCGTGCACACCCGGTGAATCAGATCGTTGCAATGCTGGGACCAATGCAGGCTGGTGGTTGCGTTGCCCACGTGATGCCCCATCACGGAGGCTCGCGGGGAAAAGATCGTGACGTCGGTGCCGCGCTCCCGCTGGAACTTGAGCTGCGCGCCTTCCAGGCTCTCGCGAATCTCGTCGTCGCTGATGTTTAGCGTCCCCTTGGCGGGAACATTCGAGAGATCTTCCAAGCCCGCGATCTGATTTTTTCTCCAGGTTTCCAGTTGCTTCGGTGCGGTCGTATAGTGACCGTGACAGTCGATGATCATCCGTCTCGTTTTCCCGCGAATTTTAATTTCCGGCTCTTTAGTTACGAGCGGCCGCCCGCAGCCGCCGCGCTTCCGCCTGCACCACCACCAGGCACATCAGCATGCCCAGCGGATGCGCTCCCGCGTCCACCAGAGGATGCGGCTTCAGCGACCGCAGCACGTCGATGTTCTCGTCCGTGATCATCGCCAGAGCCTTGGATTCCTGAGGATTCAGGTTATATTTGGCCGCGATCGACATCGGATCCTTCAGGAATTCGAGGCGCATGTCCTGGTGATGCCGCAGATCGTACAGCACCTTGTTCAGCGAATAAGAAGACGAAGGGGGCGCCTTGTAGAATTCGAAACCGCCCTGCGTGAAGGTGTACGCCGCGGGAACTTCGCCCGGGGGCGGCCCCACGCGCTTGTTGGGAATGAAGCGCATCACCGCGTGCCCGTGGTGCCAGGTCGGCTGATACGTCAGCAGCTCGCCCGGAACATTGCCGATGGCTCCGAACAGGAAGTACCACGGCAGCATCTCGGTGTTGCCGACCTCGTCCAGCTGCTCGCTCGACAACTTCAGCAGCGGCTCCAGGTCGCCGCGCTCCATCAGGGAAATGGCCCAGTAATCGAAATCGTAAGCCGGTTGCGGATACTTCCATGTGCCGGGATAGTGCGAAAGCCCGCCGCTGGCGATAATCGCCACGCGCTCCGGCCTCTCCGCGACGATTTCGGCGATGGCCTGGCCCAGCGCGAAGCACCGCTGCGGCGAAGGCAAAGGCGGCAGATATGTGTTGACGAAGATCGGCACCACCGGAATGTTGCGGCCGTCGATCACCCATTCGTACACAGCCGCGAAGGAATGTCCCAGGATCGCGTCCTGCGAATACGCCATATCGAAGCCGCGCTGCATCAGCTTCTCGAGCAACGCGTCGGCGAAGGGCAGATGCACGGGAATGTCCCAGCTCCGGTTCGCGAAAGCGGCGTGGGATTTTTCGCCCGCCACCACGGCGAAGGTCGGAACCGAGGAGAGGAAAAACGTCTCCAGGTGATCGCTGCCGATCACGATCGCCAGATCCGGCTTGGCCTCTTCAATATCCTTGCCCAGCTCCCGCATCGCGGCGATATCGGCGTCCAACTGCTCCGGGATCTCCGAGGGCGGCCTCACGAACAACTGCGGGGCATGCACGGTGGCGACAGCGGCTACAATCTTTCCCATCTTCGGTCTCCTTAGCTGCTGCAACGGCTTACAAATCGCACCGGCGTTCACAGCACAAAAAAGTAGGCGTAGCCTACTCAACCCATTCTACGCCTAACTCCTTGAGCTTGTTTCTGAGGCCGTACATATCCAGTCCCAATTCGCCCTGGCGCAGGCTATGCCGGTTCTTCTCTTCCTTGGCCACGCGAGCCTGGCTGGCCTTGGCCACCTCGGCCGCGTGCTCCCTCGGCACCACCACCACGCCGTCCATATCGCCCACGACCACGTCGCCTGGCTGGATCGAAGCGCCCGCGCACACAATGGGAATGTTCACTGACCCGGCCGTCGCTTTCACGGTCCCCTGCGCGCTGATGGCCCTCGACCAAACCGGGAAATCCATGGCCGTCAGTTCGCTCACATCGCGCACGCCCGCGTCGATGATCAAGCCCAGGACGCCGTGCGCCGCGAGCGAGGTCGCCAGCAAGTCGCCGAACATGCCGTCGGTGGAATCGGAGCTGGTGGTCACCACCAGGACGTCGCCTGGCTGGCACACCTCCACCGCGGCGTGGATCATGAGGTTGTCGCCGGACTGGCACAGCACCGTCACCGCCGGCCCCGCCGCCTTCGCCGAAGGATAGATCGGACGCATGTACGGCTTCATCAGCCCCGTGCGCCCTTGCGCCTCGTGCACCGTGGCGACGCCCAGCTCACCCAGAATTTTGACGGCCTCCGGGTCCGGCCGGGAAATCTTACGAACGATTTTGTGCATTGGGAAACCGCCAGTGTATCACAGGGACGCGATTTTACCGGCCAGCGCTCCTCAAGCCGAAGGCGCGATATGATCCCAGGGAGGGGAGACAGCATGACTCAACGGAAGTTGCTCGCCGCGGCATGTGCCGCAGTCATCGTACCGATTGCGATTGGCCAGGCCCCCAACAGCTTCAGCGGCATCCAAACCTCGGCGTCGAAGGTATTTGACGTGGCCACCGTGAAGTTGAGGTATGCCCGAAACCAGAGCGCATCTCGGTCCGCCGGGCCATGGCAGTGTTTCGATCGAGAATCTTGACCTGCATAAGATTATTGCCTCGTCGTTTCGCGTTCAGGATTCCATGGTCTTCGGGCCGGGCTGGCTGAATGATACTCGCTATGACATTGTCGGCAAGGGAGCGGCCCCCAATGCGTCCAATCCGGAAGTCTGGGAGATGATGCGCTCGCTGTTGGCGGAACGCTTCAAATTGAAGTATCACACCGAAAGCCGCGAGTTCCCCATCTACGCCCTGACGGTGGCCAAGGGCGGACCGAAGCTCAAAGACGGGGAAGATGGACGATGCGCCGCGGAGATCAAAGCCGGGAAGACTTGTGGCGACATCATATTCCCTCCCTTTGGGGCGGGAATTTACAACATGCCCATTGGCGCCTTTATCGGTGGACTGGCCCGCACCCTGCAAGATCGCCCGATCGTGGATAGAACCGGCCTGACCGGCAAGTACGACATCACGGTGACCTGGATGCCCGACGGAATGAAGCCGGAAGACCTGGAAAAGATCCCCAAGGAACAACGTCCCGAGGATCTCTCTCTTTTCCAGGCCATGGAAAAGGAGGCCGGCCTCAAGCTGGAAGCGACCAAAGGGCCAGTGCAGGTCATCGTGGTCGATCACATCGAGAAGCCGTCGGACAACTAGCCCGCAAAGGGTTGCGCCGGCATCCTCATTTCGGCCAAGCAACGACGCCGCCGCGCTCCGTTTTGCGGGCCGATACTTAGTTAGGCTTTGCCTTGCTTCTTTCGCCGCAGCGACCCAAATCCCAGCAGCGCCACTCCCAGCCCCATCAGAACAGCCGTCGACGGTTCGGGCACGGCGGCGATGCCCGCCGGCTCAAAGAACGCGAAGTGCTGCTGATCCGGGCTCTCGTTCACGTTGCTGGCGCTAATCGATGAGTAGAGCTGGCCGTCTCCGTCCGTCGAGTACAGCGCAAACGCGCCGTCAGGCGTAAAGCTCACCGTCTCTCCCGCTGAATCCGACGCCGGGATCAACAGATTCCGCACGTTTGGATCGGCAAGGGAGTACCAACCCAGCATGTCTTTCTTATCATCCGAGAGTGCCGCCAGCAGCTCGAACGTCACCGTTCCCGTGGCATCGAAGGTGATGTTGTCTACGCTCCCGCCGCTGGAAGTGGCCAGGTATTGCAGGGCGCCGACCGGCGCTCCAGCCAGCGAGCACTTGGCTTCGTCCAGGCAATACCCGATGTTCATGTCCGGCCCGTCTCCGGAATCGTTGTCCCAAAACACGGTTCCGGTTTGGTTGACCACCCCCGCCGTCAGGTTGTTGAACACCCCGCCCGGAGCGTCTATGGTCACATTGCCGGTCATCTCGAAGATCATGTCGTTGAAATCGCCGTTCTTCTCGTAGGTTGAGCTGCCCGGAGTATCTTCCAGTCCGCCGATGATCTCGGAAGCCACGCCCCTGGACGCGGTTGCGAGCAGGACTGCCGCGAGCATATAAACCTGAAATCTGTTTCGTACCATAACTTTCACACTCCTGGATCTATGTCCAGATCCAGAATGTCGTAGGACGCATAGGAAAACAGTCACCGAATAGTACTGAAAAATTCCAGCTTACGTACTGGACCTTCCGTCGGTACAATATAACCTACATGCAGCTTTGCGATATCTTTCTTCGCCTCGGTGAGGAGAACTTCCAGCAACTGATCCGCTCCATCTCTCTCGGCCGCCTCAAGACGTTTCAGCTCTTCGACCGCGTGAAGACGCGCCTCTATGTGAACAAGCTGAACTCGGAGACCCTGCGCAAGGCCGAGCCGCGCATGTGGGCTCGCATCGGGGAACACGACGACGATTTCGCCGCCGACATCGGGCCAGGCCATCCTGATCTCGCACCTGGATATGATCCGCGCGGTGCTGGATCATCTGGGCATTCCGCACGAGGACGGCTTCTTCGCCAAGGACGCCGAAGTCTCCAAGTACTTGAAGGACGGCTGGCAGCAGGAGGCCTGGGAGCAAGTTCCACGCCGCGTACCCCGCCCCGGCGCTGCTATTCTATATCAATCACCTCGCCTGGGAAATCAATAAGGCCGAGGACGTCTTTCAGCCGGCCGCCTGACAGCGCCGGCCGCCAACGCATGAACGAATTGTATGAAGCAGTCCGCGCCGGCGATTCGGCGCGCGTCCAAGCCCTCGTGGACGCCGATCCTTCGCTCGCGATTTTCGCCGCGGCGATGCGAGGGCGATAGCCGCGCGCATCGAGGAGCTGCTGGCCGCTAATCGGTCGCTGGTCTCCGCCGTGAGCGCGGATGGCTGGACGCCTCTGCATCTGGCCGCGTTTTTCGGACGCCTCGGACGCCGCCGCAGCGCTGCTCGAACAAAGGCGCGTCGCCTGGGCGCGCTCCACCAACGCCATGCAGAACCTGCCGCTGCACGCCGCCGCGGCCGGACGCATGCGGCCATCGTCGCGCTGCTGATCGACCATGGAGCGCCCGTCGACGCCCGCCAGCACGGAGGCTGGACCGCTCTGCACGCCGCGGCGCAGAACGGCGACCTCGCCATGGCCGAAATTCTGGTCGCGGCCGGCGCCGATGTTTCGCGCCCGAGCCGATAACAACCAGTGCGCCCTGGATCTGGCGCTCACCAAGGGCCATCAGGCAGATGGTCGATTTTCTGGAAGCGCACGGAGCGAAATTGTGAGCGATGCCATGAACGAGCTGCATCGGGCCGCCGTCGCTCAGCTCCAGGCCGCTTCAACTCTTGAAGCCATTGAAGCCGTGCGCGTCGAAGTTCTGGGGCCGCAAGGGCAAGCTCGCCCTGATCAGCAAGGAGTTCGGCAAGCTCTCGCCGGAAGAGCGCGCTCGCAACGGCAAGCTCCTCAACGAGTACAAACGGGAGTTCGAAACGTCTGTTCGAGGAGCGCAAGGCTCGCTTTGAATCCGCCGCGCTCGACGCACGCCTGGAATCCGAATGGATCGACCTCACCGCGCCCGCTCCCGGCGTCCGCCCGGGCAGCCTGCATCCGGTCACGCAGGTTCAGAAGGAGCTCGAAGACCTGTTTGTTTCGCTGGGCTTCACCATCCTCGACGGGCCCGAAGTGGAGACCGAGTATTACAACTTCGACGCGCTTAACATTCCTTCCCACCACCCCGCGCGCGACATGCAGGATACTTTCTGGCTCAAGGACGGCCGCCTGCTGCGCACGCACACGTCGCCGGTGCAGGTGCGCGGTCTCGAAAAACTCGGGGCTCCGCTCAAGATGATCGCGCCCGGCCGCGTCTTCCGCAATGAGGAAGTCGACGCCTCCCACGAGCACACCTTCTATCAGCTGGAAGGCATGATGGTGGACCGCGGCGTCTCCGTCGCCCATCTCATTTACTTCATGAAGACGCTGCTTTCGGCCATCTTCCACCGCGACGTCACCGTCCGCCTTCGTCCCGGCTATTTCCCCTTTGTCGAGCCCGGCTTTGAGCTGGATATCCAGTGCCTGATCTGCGGCGGCTCCGGCTGCCCTGTGTGCAAGCAATCGGGATGGGTGGAACTGTTGCCATGTGGTCTGGTGAATCCCGCGGTCTTGCGCTCCTCCGGCATCGACCCCGAGCAGTGGAACGGCTTCGCCTTCGGTCTGGGGCTGACGCGCCTGGTAATGATGCGCTACGCCATCGACGATATTCGTTTGCTGATGAGCGGCGATCTGCGCTTCCTGAATCAATTCTGAACCATCAATTTCTAAACCATGAAGTTTTCCTACAATTGGATTCGCGAGCTTGTTGACGGCCTGGACGCCGCTCCCGCCGATCTTGCCCGCCTCATCACCCTCAAAACCGCCGAATGCGAGGGCGTGGAATCCCATGGCGCCGATTCCGTCATCGAGGTCGACAATAAATCGTTGACGCATCGGCCCGATCTATGGGGCCACCACGGCATGGCTCGCGAAGTGGCCGCCATTACCGGCGGGAAGCTGATCGATCCCGTAAAGCCGCTGGCCCTTCCGGGCCGTTCCCCCATCCACGTCGATATCGAAAACTACGAGTTGTGTCCGCGCTATTCCGCGCTTGTTTTCGAGAACGTAACCGTGCGGCCTTCGCCCGCATGGCTGGCCGAGCGCCTCGAAGCCGTCGGCTTGAACGCGATCAATAACATCGTCGACGTAACCAACTTCGTCATGGCTGAGATCGCCCAACCCATGCACGCCTTTGACGCCGACAAGCTCCACGGCAAAACGATATTTGTTCGCTCCGCCAAGCCGGGCGAAGAAATCGCCGCGCTGAACGGAGAAAGCTATACGCTGGATCCCTCTAACCTCGTCATCGCGGATGCACAGGGAGCGATCGCGCTGGCCGGCATAATCGGAGGAGCGGGCAGCGCCATCTCGGACGCGACCACGCGCGTGGTGCTCGAAAGCGCGAATTTCAACGCCACCAGCGTGCGCAAAACTTCCTCGCGGCTGAAGCTGCGCACCGACGCTTCCATGCGTTTCGAAAAGGCGCAGGACCCCGTCAACACCGTCCGTGGGCTTCAGCGTGCGCTGGAACTGCTCGAACAGGTGTCGCCCGGAATCCGGCTGGTGGGCGGCTTGGCCGACGCGTATCGGCCTTTGCCCGCGCAGCCGCCGGTGCTGCTGCCGATCGATTGGCTGGACCGCAAGCTGGGCCGGGCGATTTCTCCCGCCGAAGTCCGTGCGATTCTGGAAGCCCTTGAATTCAAAGTGGAAGAAATCGGCGAGCGGACGTTTTCGGTCTTCGTCCCAAGCTGGCGCGCCACCAAGGACGTTTCCATCAAGGACGATCTGGTGGAGGAAGTCGGCCGCATGGTAGGTTACGATTCCATCGCTCCGGTTGCGCCGCTCACACCCGCGCGCGTCCCGCCCGCGAGCCCGCAGCGCGAGTTTCACCACCGCATCCGCGAAATGGCCGCCGCGCAAGGCTTCACCGAGGTCTACAACTATTCGTTCTTGAGCGACGAGCAGGCCCGCGCGTTTGGCTTCGATCCTGCGAGCTGCGTCCAGGTGGCCAATCCCATCGCCGCCGGACAAAATCTGCTGCGCCCCAGCCTGCTCCCCCTGATCTGGAAAAACGTCAGCGACAACGCCCGCCACTTCGATCGTTTCCGCCTGTTTGAAATCGGCCGGGAGATCCATCCGGATCGGGAAATCCCGCATTTTGCCGCCGCCGTTTATTCGAAAGACGATGGCGCGGCCGGGCTGTTCGAGCTGAAGCGTCTGGCTGAGTGCCTCGCTGCCGGTATCGCCGTGCGTCCCTTAAGCGACACAAAACCCTACCAGCATCCGCACCGCTCTGCGGAAGTCTTGTGCGGCGAACGGCCTGTCGGCCAGCTGTTCGAGTTTCACCCGTCGATGGTCGAAGCCGGCCGAGCCGCGGTTCTCGATCTGGATTTAGAGCTGCTCGAGAAATTACAGCCGGCGCAGGAGCGCTATCAGCCCTTGCGCCGTTTTCCCGCCAGCGCCTTCGATCTATCGGTGGTCGCGCCGGCACGCACGCTCATCGGCGACGTGCAGGCGCAGCTCAAGCGCCTCGCCGGGCCCGATCTTCTGTCAATCGACTACCTGCGCGAGTTTCCCCTCCCCGGCGGGCGTAGCTTGTCTTACAGGCTCACCGTGGGGGCTTCGGATCGGACGCTTTCCTCAGACGAAGTCGGCGCCATTCGAGGGCGCATCATCGAAGGCATGCGCGAAGCCGGCTTCGATTTGAAGGTGTAGATTACTGCACTTGCAAGCCATACTCGGCCAGGAGCTCGGCCGGCCGCCCGTATAATCTCACCCAGTATCTGCCCGCACCCAGCCTCTTGCCGACGTGGGCGGACAGCCTGCCGTTCCCGGCACTCGCCGGACCGCTCCAGATCGATTCTCCCGTGGCCGTCACCATTTCCAAGCCATATTGGTCGGCGGGGGGAACGTCGTCGTCGAAAATCGACAGATCCAGAGGATGGCCCGCGGCAGCCTGGTTGGCCGAGGCCGTGGCCCGGCCGCGGGAGGACACCAGGGTGACGGAAACCGGCGGAGAGTGAGGCTTAAACCCGCTGAGCACCGCAATGCAGGCTGCGGCCAGAACCCCCGTCGCGGTAAGCGCGGGTCGCTTGCCGCCACGAAATCGGGGAATTTTCAAAGGCTGGGATGCCGCGAACTTCACCAGGCGAATATAGTCGTCCGTCTCCGCGAGTGCTTCCTGGCAGCGCCCGCATATTAGGATGTGTTCCTCCAGAGCCGACGCTTTTGGCTCGTTCAGACGGCCAAAAGCGTATTCCTCCAGGACGCTTTCGTCAGGGTGGTCGCGGGAAACAAGGCTGATTTCCACAGGGATCTCCAAATGCTACGCCTCGCAATCAGAGCAGGGGAGGCGTGCCAAACCGGTACTCGGTTCCTTAGTGGAACAAATCAACCGAAGTTCTCAAGAAAACTGCCTGGAGCGTTTTCTGATTGAGCTTTTTCTTGCCCAGTTCCCCGAAGCGGGCTTTGGCGCGGGATTTGAGAAGCCGGAACTGGGTCTCCGTCAAGGACATCTCGGTGCAGATCTGATCCTGGTCTTGCTCCTTCAGATAAAACCGGGTCAGAATTTCCCGGTCCCTTTCGGTTAGTTCACCGAGCACTCGTTGAATCAGCTCGGCGCGCTCACGGAAGATGGCGCTCTGCTCAGGATTTTCCCGAGGATCGGCTACTCGTACGCTGGAATCGAGATCCACCTGTTCGCGCCGGTTGTGCACCACCCTGTCTATGTGCGCGGCCACCTGGCGGCGCACAATGGTGCGGACAAAGCCCATCAATCGTTCAGGTTCGCGAAGCTCGCCTCGGCGGATCGCTTGCACTACAACTACGAAGGTGTCGTGGACCTTGTCGTCCAGTTCCTGGGGCCCGAGTTGACGGCACAGATAGAAACGGATTCCTTTGGAGAAAAGTTGATACAGTTCCTCCATACTGCCGGCTTCGCCCGTCTTAATGCGCCCGACCAGTGCGACCCAGCCGGCATAGGCTTCGGGGGAAACCGGGTCAGGAGCGCCTTCGGGCACTGCATCCCCTGGTTCGGTGAGGGGGCTTCTCAATGCGTCGACTTCCGGCGCTGCAGCAGTGTCGGCGTCCGCGGACGGCAACCTGGCGCTTGGATTGCAGTTGCCGGATTGGTCGTAAGCGCTCATGGGGTGTAGCTCCTTGACCCCAGCCCGGGTCCTATGCTTTCCAAAGACTGATGGCCAAAGACTTGGTATGGGGCCCATGACGCCGGCGCGCCGGCCACCGTCCAGGCACGCACCAACGCGGCCAACCCCGCGCCCGGCACCACGGATTTCCGAAGCAGGTCGGCAAAATTGTCAATGGGATCTCCAACGGAGAGGAAACCGCTGGAAGGACCTGCCGGCGGCAGCGCGCGCGCAATCAACTGCAAGGAGTACCTTTCGGCCAGAAACACGCGGCGGCCCCTGTTTCGACCCTGTGGCAGAACCTGAAGCGCATCCTCGGGTGAAAGCAGCCAAGCCGGCTTAGACGCCTCTTGCGCATGGAGTTGCCCGAACAGCATTGTATAAAGATGTCCACCAATGTCCTCGGCATCTGCCGATGTTCTGCCAGCCGTTGTTCCAGCTTCGATCGCTTCCCGGAATTCCCGAAGCGTGCTGGGAATCTGGTGTGCCAGCGGTAACCAATACACGTGCAAGGTCTTCCGCGTCACCGCCCAAAGAAAAAATTCCTTATCCTCTAATCCGAAGCTAAGGGCTACTTCGAAACCCCTTAGCCTCTGTCGGAAATGATTAAGTGAATCCTCACTCGGGAAACTCTCGGCAATAGTAAGGGTGGACCCCATTCCTGCGTACTCATCCATTTCGGTAAGTTTCATTTTGAGACTCTCTGAAGTGGTGCTTGTCCGGGTTCCAGGGCGAAGTGATTCGGCCTCTTCGGCTGGTAACTTGCTCCGCGTCTTACCTTCGAAGTCGAGGGCCCGACTCAGCCCGGCTGTCCGAAAGAGCGGAATCGAACTAGCATCGGCGTCCAGGCGGCCAAGTTGCAGGGACGCCGGGTCGCGAGCCTGCTCCGCCTGGCCTTTGGCCTGAAGATAAGCGACGGCCAGATCGGCACTGCGCCGATAAAAAATGCGCTCAGATTCGGCGAAGTCGCCTGTGCGGGTCGGTGTTCGTGCGGCCTGGCGAAGCGCTTGAGCTTCCTGTGTTCCCCACCAGCCAGAATCTGGCGATCCGGTGCGGATGGAAGCTGCAGGCCATGCAACCACCCAAATTGTGAGGACAAGCACCAAGCCCCTCGAAGAGGGAGCCATAGCTGTCCTAGGACGTTAGCATAGTAACAGGGATTTCAGTAATAACCAAGGAATAAGTGAAATGTTTCGGTTCCCCTATGCCGCGGGAGCGCCTTTGACGCGTTAAGGGGCTGGGAGTATTGTCGTTACGCCCCCTACCGGGCTTACTCCGAATCGCGGAGGGTAAGAAGGCGACGCGGGAAACCGATCGCGACTGCGATCAAAGAAATGCCCAGAATCCCAGTCGATGATGGTTCCGGTACGGAGCTGGCACCCGCATTCGCGGGTAAAACTCTCCGTTGGTCGCGGAGGGAATAGATAGCGTACCCCCGCTGTCATCGGGAAATGATTCCGCGGCCTGGTAAAAAGGCGCTGAATTAGTGATAGGACCAATCGACGTGCCGGGCACATATCCGCTCAAGCTGGGATTGCTAATATCCAGGATGTCGCCGCCGGGGCGATGCCAAAACCCACGCAGGGTTCCCCGGCAAAGTCCCCACGACGGTTGATGAAAAGGGGCTGTCCGGGGCGGACGAATCCGACCCCGCCAGCCCAACGCACGCGGTCAATCCCAGCACGGTCTGAACACCGTAGCGCAGCGCCAGGGCTATCCGCAACAGGAACGGTAAGTTCCGTTTCAGCCCGCAGGGCGGACTTCCACGCCTTTGTAAATCGCGCGGGTCTGCTGCAAAGAAGGGAAATGGATCCCCGGAAGCGCGGCGGTGGCAGTGCCCGCGGCGACACCCCAGCGCAGCGATTCAGCAAACGTTTTTCCCTTATCCATGCTCCACACGAAGGCCGCTGCCAAGGCATCGCCGGAGCCGATGGGGCACAGCCACGTCCACGCGCGGAGGCAGAGCCTCGAAGACCCCTTCCGCCGACATGCCGATGGCGCCGCGGTTGCCCAGCTTGAGAATCACCGATTCCGGTCCCATAGCGTGCATCCGGTCGACCGCTTCCAGAAACTGATTGCGGGTGAGCAGAGCGCGGCCCAATAACCGCTCGGCCTCGGGCTGGTTGGGACTGATGACGGAGGGCTTGGCCTCCAGCGCATGCTGTAGCGCTTCGCCATCGGTATCGAGCAGAGTCTTGACGCCGTGGGCCCTGGCCAGCTCGATCAACTCGCAGTAAAAATGCGGCGGCACGCCGGGCTGCATGCTTCCGCAGATCATCAGCCAACGGGCTTTCCCAAGCAGAGCTTCGACCAGATCGCGAATGGCGCCGATCTCGCGGGCTTCAAGCGGAGCGCCCACCTCGTTGAGCTTCACCGTGAGCCCCTGCTTGTCGGAGATGGTCAGGTTGATGCGGCTCTCCGAGCCTACGTTTACGGCCTCGAAGGGGAAGCCCATGCCGGCGAGCGACTTCTCCATACGCTTCCCCGCCTCGCCGCCCGAGGTCAACAGCGCCAGCGTCTTGCCTCCGAAGGCGTGGATCACCTGGGAGGCGTTGATGCCGCGTCCTCCGGCGGATTCGGCGCGGTCGAGAATATAGGCGCGGTCTTCGAAGACCAGCTTGTCCACGGTGACGGTGCGGTCGATGGCGGGATTGATGGTAAGGGTGAGGATCAAGTTAACATGGTAATCCTTGCGCGACCATCCTAAGTTCGTGGCGTATCTGGCGCTGGTGTGCGTGTGCTTCTTTTGGGGCACCACTTACCTGGGCATCCGCATCGGGGTTGCGGAACTGCCCCCGGCTACGCTGATGTGCGTGCGCTACCTGCTTTCCGGCAGCGTGATGCTGACGATCGCGTGGCTGCGCGGGGCCCACATTCCGCGCGGGCGCGAGCTGTGGAGCACCGCGATCTATGGGGTCCTGACCATCGGCGTGGGCACCGGGGCGCTGACCTACGCGGAGGTGTGGGTTCCCAGCGGCCTCGCGTCGCTGTTCGTCACCACCGCGAGTTTCTGGCTGGTGGGGGCGGAAGCGGCGATGCCCGGCGGCGAGCCTCTGCACGGCCCCACCATCGGCGCGATGACCATCGGCGCGGCCGGCGCGGCGCTCCTTGTTGCCGCGCCCGGGGACAGCGCGTTGGCTTCAGGATCCGGCTCGATCGTGGCCGGATTCGTGCTGATCCAGATCGGGTATGTGGGCTGGGCGCTGGGGTCGATACTGCAACGCCGCCAGCACTCCAAAGCGCACCCGATCGTGAGCGCCGCGGTGCAGCAATTCGCGGCCGGGGCCGCGTTCATTGCGCCCGCGCTGCTGCAGACCCAATCCACGCATTGGACCGCGCGAGGCATCGGCGCAACGCTGTATCTGGCGGTGTTCGGAGGAATTATCGGCTATAGCGCCTACGTGATCACGATCACCAGGCTGCCGGTGGCGGTGGCCTCGATTTATTCCTACGTCAATCCTCTGGTGGCTGTGCTGCTGGGGGTGTGGATTTACGGCGAGCAATTTACGGCGCGAGAGGGAATCGCGATGGTGATTATCTTTGCCGGCGTGGCGCTGGTGAAGCGCGCGCAGAGAGGGCGCTAGCGACAGGCGAAAAGCGGGGACACCAAAGCCTGCCCCGCTCGGAATTTCGCGGGCAACTTGGTGTCTATGAGGCGGGGACAGGCAATGATGTCCCCGTTTTTCGCCGCCACCTTAATCACGGTCCAGGAGTTTTGCGCCCAGTGCGCCTCCACAGGCCGGCAGCACGGTGAACATCAGGAAGGTCACCGACAAAGCCACCAGCAATCCGGACGGGCTGCGCAGCTCATCGATCACCTGATCGATGTCGGCAGGGGATCCGGCCGCCTTTAACTGCTCCCGCATGGCGTCCAGAAACGCGGGATTCGAGAGCGCCACCACGAATACCGAGATCAGCACTGAGGTGATGGCAAAGCCGAAGATCCCGCTGATCCAGCCCAGGTGCGCCCCATGCACCACCGAAAGTCTTTCTCCGGTGCGGCGCTGGTACAGATAAACGGCCAGGAATCCGGCCGCCACCAGCCCCACGGTGGAGGCGGCGGGCACGCGGAGCTGGCCGGAAACGATCGAAAGCAGGAACGCCACCGCGCCCGAGAGCAGCGCGGCGCGCACGGCCGGGCCGTTGCGGAATCCGATGGGTGGAAACTGCGGCTGCGGGGGCGGAGGAGGCGGAACAGGCGCCGGCGGCTCTTCCTCTACGAAAACCGGCTCGTCCCGCGTGGGCCTTCCACACTTGTGGCAAAAGCGGGCGTCCTCCGGCAGCTTCGCTCCACAGGTACAATATTCCGGCACGACTTCAGTGTGGCACGTTATTCTAGACTTTGCGATGTCGGCTCCACTCTGCTGGTGATCGCCGACCCCTCGGCTCCGTATGTCAAGTCGCTGTCGCGCCTGCCCGAGCAGGTGCGCGCGGTTGTCAGCAACGATCCGCCAAGCTTGAGCCAGGCCGCGCCGGAAGCCGACGCGATTCTCTACGCCACCAGCAAGCGCGAAGCTGCTCACAGGCGTGCTCCCGCAGGCCCATCGAAGCGCGCTGGATTCATTCCCTGTGGACCGGCGTGGAAGGAATCCTCACCCCGGAGATGCTGGCGCATCCGGCGCCACTCACCAACGGCCGCGGCGTGTTCCGCTGGCCTCTGGCGGATTGGGTGACGGCGGCGATGCTGCACTTCGCCTTCGACCTGGGCCGCGTGATCCGGCAGCAGCAGGCCGGCGTGTGGGAGCCGTTCCTCGCCAGCAGGCTGGAGGGCAAAACGCTGGGCATTATCGGCTACGGCTCCATCGGCAGCGCTGCGGCGGCGCGGGCCAAGGGTTTCGGAATGAAGATCGCGGCGCTGCGCAGGAGGCAGCCCAGGAACAGAGCACACCCGATCCGCTGGTGGACGCGCTACTACGCTCGCGCCCAATTGAAGGATCTGATGGCGGCCGAGCGATTATCTGCTGCTGGCCACTCCGCTGACGGCCGAAACGCGCGGCATGATCGGCGCGGCCGAAATCGCGGCGATGAAGCCCAGCGCCGTGTTGATCAACATCGGGCGCGGGCCGGTGGTGGAGGAAGCGGCGCTGATTCACGCGCTTGAGTCGGGACAGATCCGCGGGGCGGCTCTGGATGTGTTCACAGTGGAGCCTTTGCCCGCGGGCCATCCCTTCTACCGCATGACCAACGTCCTGGTTTCCCCGCACACAGCCGACCGCGTGGAAGGGTTTCTGGGACCTCCGGTCGATGCGTTCCTCGAAAATCTGGAGCGTTTCCTCAAGGGCGAGCCACTGGAAAATGTGGTGGACAAGCATGCCGGCTACTGACATCGAAACAGTTGTCTTCGAGGACATCCGCGAGGCCGCCTTGCGCATTCGTCCCATTGCCAAGCACACGCCGGTGATGACCTCGCGCGGCTTCAACGCCGCCGCCGGAATCGAAGCCTTCTTCAAATGCGAGAACCTGCAAACCGGAGGCGCGTTCAAGATCCGGGGCGCGTCGAATTTCGTGTCCCGGCTGTCCTCCGAACAACTGGCGCGGGGAGTGGTGGCGTATTCGAGCGGGAATCACGCGCAGGCTGTGGCGATCGCCGCGCGAGCCTGGGGCGCGCAGGCGACGCTGGTGATGCCTATCGATGCTCCGCGCTCGAAAGTCGAAGC
>CAVXWB010000108.1:0-39534 GCA_963765185.1 Bryobacterales bacterium | reverse complement strand
GCAACGCCAGGAACGCCACGAACTGCGTGAGGTTGAAGCAGCCATGCAGAATGGTGGACGCCGCGGTCGAGCCGGTCCGGTGGCGCACGTATCCGAAGGCGGCTCCGGCAATTCCCACCAGCGTAATCTGCTGCCAGGCCCACGCATATTGTGCCCCCAGTGCAGCAGCGCGAAGGGTAACGCGCTCAGCATCACGCCCGCCACCGCTCCGCAGGATTTCCCTTGAGCAGCGGGAACAGAAAGCCGCGGAAAAACAGTTCCTCGTAAACCGGCCCCAGCGCCACGGCGAACAGCATCACGATCGCCAGCGAAACCCGGCCGGTGATGGGGGATTACCTTCACCGGGTCGCCCGCCTTCGGGCGCGCGCACAGCAGCACGCCCAGCGACGCCACCGCCAACGCCAGCACCGGACCCCCCGCCGCGCACCACCAGGCCCCGCGCACCGGCCAGGACCCATCCCATCGACCGCCAGAACGGCCGGGCGTAACGCACCGACAACCAGCACATACAACGCCGCCACCAGCAGCGCGAAAAAGGGACCGATTACCGAGATCAGCGTCTGCAAGCCCTTGTTGCCTGTGGGCGCCCCCGAGCCGCGCCAGAGCGAAGGCCACGCCAGTCCGCTGGGCAAAATCGCGGCAATCAGCAGCGCCACGTCCTCATACGACCAGAACGAAGAATCTCTTCGCGCGCGGCCTCCGGCTCAGGCATCCAGTTCGATCAGCACCGCGGCCAGCAGAGGCAGCATCAGTTCGTGATGACCGGTAATGGCGTGTACCCGCGCCCGCCGATTTCGCATGCGGCCGCTCCACCACGTTCAGTTTGGGGCGATGATGCTGCAGAAAAAATCGAAATTCATCGGTGGTGAATCCGGCCAGCGGATTCCCCAAATTGCGCACCACCGAAACCGCCTTCAGAAAGACCTCCGGCAGCACCACCGCGGAGCCCACGTTCTGATCCACTCCTCCCTGATCGAGACCCTTCACCAATGAGCACAGCAGGCGGAAATCGCGATGGGTGGCCTTCGCCGATCGCTGCGCCATCCGCCGCCGGATGCGTGTGCGGAGTGTCGGTTTCCACCGCGACGTGCACCGTCACGGGTACCCGCGCGCGGTACGCCGCAGGCCACGATGCTGTGCGCGGCGAACTCCGGCTTCGCCAGCGTCTCCAGGCGCTTTCCCAACGCTTCGCCCATGCCGAGCCCCTTCGCCGGCTGCCCTCGGCGATCGCCACATTCATCTCGCGCCCGGTCTCCTCCGCCGCGCCGAAGCGGCCGTCCGGCAGCACCGCTTCCACGTCTTCGCTGGTCTGGCCCGCGATGGCGATCTCGAAATCGTGAATCGAGGCCGCGCCGTTCATGACGAACGCGCTGACCCAGCCGCGCCGCATCAGGTCCAGCAGCACGTCGCCCAGTCCGCACTTGATCACGTGGCCGCCCATGCCCCACAGGATCGCGCGCTTCTCTCGCCGCGCCCTCCGGAGCGCCTCCACCACTCCGCGAAAAGAATCGCCCGCCAGAATCCTGGGCAGGGACCCCATCCAGCCGGCCACGCCTTCGCCTTTGCGATACAGGCCGGGCGAAATCCTCCACACGAACCTTGCCCCGCGCGCATCGATGGGCACGGTCTTCAGACCCTCAAAAGAGAGAGCGGCTGACTTGAATACCGGCTCATGCGGCCTTCCCTTTGCGCAGCACCTTCCCCAGCGCCTGCGCCGTATAACTCTTCGGATTCCGCAGAATCTGCTCCGGCGTGCCCATGGCCACCAGCATCCCTCCGCGATCCCCGCCCTCGGGACCCAGGTCGATAATCCAGTCCGCGGTCTTGATCACGTCCAGGTTGATGTTCGATCACCACGACGGTATTGCCTAGATCCACCAGGCTGCGCAAAACCTCCAGCAGCTTGGCGACGTCCTCGAAGTGCAGGCCGGTGGTCGGCTCATCCAGAATGTACAGCGTTTTGCCGGTCTGGCGCCCGGCTCAATTCGCGCGCCAGCTTGATGCGCTGCGCTTCGCCACCGGAAAGCGTGGTGGAGGATTGCCCCAGGTGCAAATACCCCAGCCCCACCCGCGCCAGCGTTTCCAGCTTGGTCTTGATTGCCGGAATATTTTCCAGCACCGGAAGCGCCTCCTCCACCGTCGCCTCCAGAAGATCGGCAATGGAATAATCGCGGTATTTCACCTGCAACGTCTCGTGATTGTAGCGCCGTCCCCGGCAGATTTCACAGGTGACGTAGACGTCCGGAAGAAAGTTCATCTCGATGCGTTTCAGTCCGTCGCCCTGGCACGCCTCGCAGCGCCCTCCCTTGACGTTGAAACTGAAACGTCCCGGCTTTGTAGCCGCGTTCCCGCGACTCCGGCAGCATGGCGTAGAGATCGCGAATGGGCGTGAACGTCTGCGTGTAGGTCGCCGGATTCGAGCGCGGCGTGCGCCCGATCGGCGATTGATCGATTTCAATGACCTTGTCAATCAGCTCCAACCCGCGATGGAGCCGTGCGCGGCCGGATCGGCCAGCGATCCATACACGGCTTTGGCCGCCGCCCCGGTACAGAATATCGTTCACCAGCGTGATTTGCCGCTGCCGGAAACGCCGGTCACCAGAATCAGCAGGCCCAGCGGAAATTCGACGTCGATCTTTTTGAGATTGTGAGCCGACGCGCCGCGAATCACGATGCTGCCCGCAACCGGCGTGCGCCGCTCCGTGGAACCGCGATCTGGCGCGCTCCGGAAAGATATTGCCCGGTGAGCGAATTGGGATTGCGCGCGATCTCGCGCGGGGTGCCCTGCGCCACCAGCTCTCCGCCCAGCCGCCCCGCTCCCGGTCCCAGGTCGATCACGTAATCGGCGCGCTCGATGGTCTCGGCGTCGTGCTCCACCACCAGCACCGTGTTTCCGAGGTCTCGAAGGCGCGCAAGGGCAGCCGAGCAAGCCGGTCGTTATCGCGCGCGTGCAGACCGATGGAAGGCTCATCCAGAACGTACAGCACGCCGCGGAGCTTCGACCCGATCTGGGTGGCCAGACGGATGCGCTGCGCTTCGCCGCCGGAGAGCGTCACGGCGGAGCGCTCCAGGCTCAAGTATTCCAGGCCCACTGCCTGCCAGAAACTCCAGCCGGTTGCGGATTTCTTCCACCGCCCGGCCGCCGATCTGTTGCTCGCGTCCGGACAGCTTCCAGGCGCTCACGGTTTTGAGCGCCGATCCCACGGGATTGCCGGTCAGCTCCCCGATGGTCGCGCCTTGAACGCGCACAGCCAGGCTGGCCGGTTTCAGCCGCTTGCCGCCGCAATCCGGACACTGCGCCGGCGACATGTACTGCATGAACCAATCGTGATACGCTTCGCTGGCGATCTCCTGTTTGTACATTTTGTCGAGAATCCCCAGGATTCCCGGCTTCCCGCCCGCGCCCTCCAGCAGAATCGCCTGCGTCTTCTTCGGGCAGTTTGTCGAAAGGTTTCTCCAGGTCGATGAATTGCGCCGCCGCCAGATACCCCAGGTTGTGCGTCATGTAGCTGGAGCTGCCGCCCGGCCCGATTCCGCCGTCCAGCAGCGGGCGCGAGGGTCCACAATCACCTTCACCGGATCGAAGCTCCAGTGGTTCCCCAACCCGTTGCAGGTTTCGCAAGCGCCGAAGGGGCTGTTGAAGGAAAACGACCGCGGCTCCAGTTGCGGAACGCTCGCGCCGCAATCCGGACACGCCAGCTTCTGCGAATACAGCCGCTCCGCGCCGTTCACCACCGCCACCGTTACCAGGCCATCGGCGAGCTTGGTCGCCGTCACCACCGACGCTTCCAGCCGCTTCTCGATCTCCGGCTTGATCAGCAAGCCGGTCCACCACCACTTCGATGGTGTGGTTCTTGCGGCGGTCGAGCGTGATCTCTTCGTCCAGCGAGCGTAAAACGCCGTCGATCCGGGCTCGCACGAATCCCTGCCGCGCCAGTTTCTCCAGTTCCTTCTTGTATTCGCCCTTGCGCCCGCGCACGATCGGCGCCAGAATCATCACCCGCTCCTGCGGGCTCAGCGCCATCACCTGCTGCACGATTTGCTCGGTGGTCTGGCGCGAGATTTCGGTTCCGCAGTTGGGACAATGCGGAATCCCGATGGACGCGTACAGCACCCGCAGATAGTCGTAGATTTCCGTGATGGTACCGACGGTCGAACGCGGACTGCGGCTGGTGTCTTTCTGCTCGATCGAAATCGCCGGACTCAGGCCGTCGATCGAGTCGACTTCCGGCCGCTCCATCTGATCCAGAAATTGCCGGGCATAAGGCGAAAGCGTCTCCACGTAGCGGCGCTGGCCCTCGGCGTAAATGGTGTCGAACGCCAGCGAGATTTTCCCGACCCGCTCAATCCCGTGATCACCGTAAAGGTGTTGCGCGGAATCTCGACGTCGATGTTTTTCAGGTTGTGTTGCCGTGCCCCATGCACGGTGATGCGGTCCAGCAAGCCCTCATTGTCCCATACCCGGTCTGCGGCAGGCCGTTGTGCGGGACCCTTTCTTCCAAATGGACTAGAACTATGGAACGCGGGTACTAAGTACAATAGTTCGTTTCGATCTAATCTGCGCCTATTGACCTTAGTCCTTTTAGGCTATAAAGTCAATTACCGTGACTGAACAACGAAAAAATCAACGCTTCAATTTGCGCCTTCCCTTCCAGATTGTCGGCTCCGGAAGCAGCCTGAAGACTTCAGGCGAGACGAAAAATATGAGTTCTTCGGGTGTGTTGTTCATTTCCAAGGACCGGTCCCCATCGGCGATCCCATTGAGTACCTGATCACTTTCCCGAAGGCTCCCGGCTCGCGGAGCGAAGTGCGCCTGCGCTGCGTCGGCAAAGTGCTGCGGGAAGACCCGGAATTCGCCTTCGCCGCGACTCTGGAGCGCTACGAGTTCCAGAGACAGCCCGCCTGAGAAGCGGGTTGACTCCTCGTTCCGGCCAATCGCTCAGTTCCCTAACAGCTCATCCACCAGCTTCTGCGCGCCGTACAGCTTGCTCAGCGCCTCCGTCATCGCGGCCGTGTGCACCGCGACGGCGCGATTCTTCCCGATGTCGTAGACGAAATCGCCCGACCAGCGACTCGATGTTGCCGTCGAAGATCAGGCCCACGATCTCGGCATTGCGGTTGATCACCGGGGAGCCGGAGTTGCCGCCGATGATGTCGTTGGTGGTCACGAAATTCATCGGCGTCGAAAGATCCAGCTTGCCGCGGCCTTCCTTGTAGCGCGAAGGCAGATCGAACGGCCCTTCGTAGTTGAAGCTGGCCGCGCGGTCGTACAAGCCGAACATGGTGGTCTTGGGCGGCGCTTCGGTTCCGTTCATCGGGATAGCCCTTCACCTGCCCGTAGCTCAGCCGCAGCGTGAACGTCGCATCCGGGTACATGGTCTTGCCGTAGACGGCGAAGCGCGCCTTGCCGAGCTGTTCGCCGGCCTTCTGCTCCACGCTCTCCACGTTCTGCTCATTCCACTTGATCAACTCGCGCCGCATGGGGTCGAGCTTGCGCGCCAGCACGATCATGGGATCGGTGGACGCCGCCACCGCCGCCTCGCCGCCGTCGATCAGTTTCTTGCGCTCCGCCGGATCGCCCAGCTTGGTCCCGTTCACCAGCGCCGTGGCAACCTGCTTGGGCGTTTGCCCGTTCAAGCACCATTTTCACGAACGGATCGTTCGGTCCGGCCTCCGCCAGATCCAGCTCCAGCGCGCCGGTCATCCGCGCGATCTCCATGTCGTTATAGATCGGCGCGCGTCGACGCCAACTGAAACTTCAGCGAATCGAGCTGGGAATCGTGAAATCCGGGCAGCCGCTCGCCGTCCGGCTTCTTGATTTCGGCGACGTATTCGACGATGGTCTGCGCCAGGCTCGCCAGCGAGGAATCGAGGCCGTGGAAGTACTGCTCCTTGGAGCGCGACGCGGCCTTCTTTTCGGCCGCCGCAATCTCCGTCCACGCGTTGCCGTACGCCGCCTTCCACTGCGCGTTCGCCATCACGCTGCGCCTTGAATTCGTTCTCCTCTTTCTGCTTCTTGGCGAAGATCGCCGGCGTCGATCAAGCCCTGCTAGCGCCCTTCGTAGGCCTTGCGCGAATTCTCCAGGCCGAAGATGCGCGACGCGGCTTCGCGCGCCTGCTCCGGTCCCTGCGCCGAAAACTCCTTCAAGCACGCGGATGCGGTCTTTCAATATCTTCAGTGTGTTGGGCTCGACCATATCGCGCTCGGCCGTCAGTTGCGCCATGGTGTCCAGGCGCTCGGTGGACCCGGGATGGCCGGAGACGAACACCAGATCCCCGTCGGCCGCGCCCTTTGGGATTCCACTTCAAGTAATCTTTGCTGTCGATCGGCTTGCCGTTTTCGTAGACGCGGAACAGAGCCATATCCAGGTCGTAGCGCGGATAAGTGAAGTTATCCGGATCGCCGCCGAAAAACGCGATCTGCTGCTCCGGCGCGAACACCAGCCGCACGTCGGTGTATTTCTTATAGCGGTAGAGCCAATACTCGCCGCCCTGGTACAGCGTCACGACGTCGGAGCGGAGCCCGGTCTTCTCCTGGCTCTCGCGCTCGATGGCCGCGATCGCCGCCTTGCGCGCGGCGAACTCGGCCTCGGCGCGTCTTGGCGTTCTTCAACGCCGCCTGCACGCGGTCCGTGACGTTCTCCATCGACATCAGCACGTTCACTTCGAGGTCCGGCGACTTCATCTCCTGATCCGGCGTCGCCGCGTAGAAGCCGGTCTGGACGTAGTCGTGCTGCGCCGTCGAGTTCTTTTGCAACTGCCCCCGCGCCACGTGATGGTTGGTCAGCAACAAACCGTGCGGGCTGACGAACGAGCCCGAGCCGCCATCGTTCAACCGCACGCTGGAGAGCCGCACGTGATCCAGCCATTGCCTGGGTGGGCGTGAAGTTGTACTTCTCCTTGAGCTGCTTCGTCGGGGGATTGTCGAAGGTCCACATCCCTTCCTCGGCGTGCAATGCCGCACCCAGGAACCCGCCGGCGGCGGCCAATGTCAACAGCGAGCGTGACAGTATGGAGACGTTCATGTCCCCAGCTTATCCCAGCGCGAAGTGGACGTCGATCTCGGTCAGCACTTCGACGGGCTTGCCGTTCAGATACGTGGGCTGGTAGACCCACTGTTTGACCGCGTTCTGAGCGGCTTCGGTCAGCAGTGGGCTCCCGCTGAGCACCTGCAAATCCTGCACGGTTCCATTGGGTGCGATCGAAGCGGAAAGCCGGACCGTGCCTTCCACCCGGGCGCTCTCTGGCAATGATGGGGTAGACCGGCATCACCTCATGCTTGAGACGCGCCGCTTGCACATCGCCTCCTACGCGGATCTGCGTCGGAGTCGCGGGAGCCGCTGCGGGCTTGGGCGCTGCAGCCGGCGGAGCCGCAAAGGCGCCCAGGGTGCCATTCAGCGAACCACCCGCTACGCCTCCAGGCACTCCTCCTGGAACCCCGCCCAACTGCCCTCCCAGCGCTCCGGCTCCAGCCACATCCGGCAAGGCAGGCGGAGCGTCGGCGACGATCGCAGCGTGTTGAGG
This sequence comes from Bryobacterales bacterium, assembly GCA_963765185.1. Taxonomy (GTDB): domain Bacteria; phylum Acidobacteriota; class Terriglobia; order Bryobacterales; family Bryobacteraceae; genus Palsa-187. Next base: position 32,010 of record CAVXWB010000108.1, on the reverse strand, counting down.
GATGATTGCCGGCGCGATGGGCACGTTGAACGTCCTCGGCACAAACTTGTGAACCGCCGTCTGGAGCGGAGCGCGAGTTCCGGCCGCAGGGGAAGGCGGTGGCGGCGGTGGCGCGGACAGGACCAACGGAACGGCGATTTGCGGCAGAGGCATCGGCAGCACGTCGTAATAGGTCATCAGCGCAGCCGCGATCGCCAAAACACCTACCTGACCGGCGAATGCCAGCGCGGCATTTCGTCTCTGATGAGTATCGCCGCTGGGAAGCAGCATCTGCTCGAACATAACGGCCTCCTACCCGTTGAGATGCAGCGGAGCTGGCCGTGGTTCTACAGTCCGGAAGGGATGTCTTTAGGAGTTTTTTAGGCGCGTATTGTCTAGAATGGAAATCTAGGTGAGATACATACTTCGCGTCGGAGTCGCCCTCGCACTGGTGGCTTTGGTCACGGCAGTGGATTTCCGGCTGCTCCATCTCAACTCCTCGACGGCGGGGTTCACGTATCTGCTGTTGATTCTCCTCCTGTCGACGCGCAGCGGGCTGCCTGCGGCGATGACGGCGTCCCTCGCCAGCATGCTGTGTTACGACTATTTCTTCCTGCCGCCGATCGGCAGATTCAGCATCCTGGAGATGCAGGACTGGGTGGCGTTGGGCGTGTTCCTGATCACCGCCATCACGGCCAGCGAGCTTTCAGCGCGCGAGCAGCGCAGAGCCGACGAAGCCGGCGCGCGGCGCCAGGAAATGGAGCAGGTCTACGAATTCAGCCGTGCGCTGATGATCGGCGACGACCACCGCGGCGTGGCGGTGCAGATCGCCCAAAGCATCGCGCAGGTGTTCCATGTTCCCGAAGTGGCGCTCTACGAGCGCGCTACCGATGTGGTCCACCGCGGAGGGCCCGCCACCACCCTGTCCGAGTCGCAGTTGCGCGACGCCGCGCGAAACGAATCGGCGTGGTCCTCCTTGAGTCAAAAGGCTTCCATTTTGCCGGTGCGCTTTGGAGGCAGAATCCTGGGCAGCCTGGGTTTGGTGGGAACGGCGCTTTCCGAAGCCGCGCTGCAAGCCGTCGCGCAGTTGGGGGCGATTGCTCTGGAGCGCGCCCGCGCGCAGGAAGCTGCCAATCACGCGGAAGCCACCCGCCAGAATGAACAGCTCAAGGCCACTCTGCTGGACGCGCTGGCGCATGAGTTTAAAACCCCGCTCACCTCTATCAAGGCGGCCATTACCTCGGTTCTCGCGAATGCGGGGCGTGACCCGCTGGAGCGCGAGCTGCTGACGGTGGCCGACGAAGAGGCCGACCGGCTCAACACCCTGCTGACCCGCACCATCGAAGTGGCGCGCATCGAAGCCGGGCACGTGAAGCTGAGCCGGCAGCCCTGCCCTGTGTCTCAGTTGGTGGCCGACGCCATCGACCAGCTCAAGCGCTTTTGCGAGGGCCGCGACGTCCGCGTGGAAGTCCCCCCGGATCTGCCCCCGGTGGACGCCGATCCGGGATTGATCGCCCTGGTGCTGCGGCAGTTGTTGGACAACGCCCTCAAGTACGCCTCTCCCTCGTCGTCCATCGGCATTTCGGCCGAGCGTTTGGAGGACAATGTGATTGTGCATGTTTTCAACGACGGTCCCGGGATCCCTCCGGAGGAGCTCCACGCAATTTTTCAGAAATTCTATCGCGGCAGGGACGTGCGCGACCGGATTCCGGGAACCGGCTTAGGCTTGACCATCGCGCGCGAGATCGTCGCCACCCACGGCGGAGAGCTGACGGTGAGCAGCCAGCCGGGATCGGGCGTACGGTTCTCCTTTACGCTGCCGGTGGCGTCCGTCGCGGAGACGGTCGCGGTCCCATGAGCGCTTCGCTCGCCAAGATCCTGGTGGTGGACGATGAGCCGCAGATCCGGCGTGTTCTGAGGGCCGGCCTCAGCGCCCAGGGCTACCTGGTGTCCGACTCCAGAAGCGGGGAAGAGGCGCTGCTCAAGATTCGCGAGGAACGCTTCGACCTGATTCTGCTGGACGTGAATATGCCCGGAATGGGCGGCCTGGAGGCGTGCCGCCAGATCCGCGCCGTCAGCGAAGCCGCCATCATCATGCTGACGGTGCGGAACGCGGAGCAGGACAAGGTGGCCGGCCTGGACGCCGGCGCCGACGATTACGTCACCAAGCCCTTCGGGATGACCGAATTGCTGGCGCGCATCCGCGCCAACCTGAGGCGCGTCCCGATTTCGGCCGCGAGCGGTTCCCAGGTAGTGGAATTCGACGGGGTCAGCATTAATTTTCCGGCCCATCGTGTTACAGTCCGCGGCGCCGAAATCCGCTTGACTCCCAAGGAATTCGATCTGCTTCAATATCTGGTCAGCAATCCCAATGTAGCTATCCCGCACATGCGCCTGCTCCAGGCGGTGTGGGGTCCGGATTACGGCGATCAAACCGAGTATCTCCACGTGTTTATGAATCAGATTCGCAAGAAGATCGAACCCGACCCGGCCAAGCCCCGCTTCCTGGTCACCGAGCCTCGTCTGGGCTATCGCTTCTGCCTTCCGGCAGCGCCGCAAAATCCTGTTAATGCTTCGTAAAAACTATATTTACGGCATTTTTAGGCACGCTTAAGGACATCCTTAGCGATGCCGCTCTACTCTGTAGATGGAGTAAAGAGCCATGAGCCGTTTCAAGACCTTGTCGTCAAGCGTGCCGGTGCGCGCCGAGGAAACCCAGCTGGCGATCCACGTTGCGTTTACTTCGGAACCGGAAACGATAGCGGCGTTGCAGCATGCAGCGATTCTGGCCGCCGGATTAGGTGCGCGCCTTCAGGTGATTGCGCCGCAGGTGGTTCCGTATGGTGTAGATTTAGATCAACCACCGGTCAGTCCCGATTTTACCGGCGCAAAAATGCAAGGGATCGCCGCAAAAGCGGGTGTGGAGGCCGACGTGCACGTGGTTTTGTGCCGCGATCGGATTGAGGGTTTGGAGAGCGTTCTGGGAACGCACGCCGTGGTAGTCGGCGGAGAGAACAAGTTGACGCGCCAACTGAGAAAGCGCGGGCACGAAGTGCTGGTCGTGGACCGTTTTTCTAAACCGGAAAGGGAATTGGGAATATGATGCTCGACCTGTTTTACGGAATCATTGCCGTGGTCTTCTTCGCGCTGACGTGGGCCTTTACCAAGGCTTGCGACCGGCTCTAACAGAGGAATCTATGGACTATATCATTGCGGGAATTGTCACGGTCTTCTTGTTCGGTTATTTGATTTACGCGCTCCTTCGGCCGGAGCGGTTTTAAGGAACCCACCATGACTTCAATCGGTATCGCGCAGATCGCGATCTTTTTCGTGATCCTGGTTTTGATCACCAAGCCTTTGGGCATTTACATGGCCCGGGTGTTTGAAGGACAGCGGACCTTTCTTCAGCCCGTGATTCGGCCCTTGGAGCGTCTGTGTTACCGCCTTTGCGGAGTCCAGGAGGACGTGGAGCAGCGCTGGACCCAGTACGCGGGCAGCCTGCTGGCGTTCAGTCTGGCGAGCTTCGTTTTTGTCTACCTGATTCAACGCCTGCAAGGTTTCCTGCCGTTCAACCCGCAAGGCTTCAGCACGGCGCACGCGCCCACCGGCGCCACCGCGATGACGCCGGATCTGGCGTTCAATACCGCGGCCAGCTTTCTGACCAATACCAACTGGCAGGCCTACGCCGGCGAAATGACGTTGAGTTATTTCACCCAGATGGCTGCGCTGGCGGTGCAGAACTTCGCTTCCGCGGCGGTGGGCATGGCCGCGGCCATCGCTCTGGTGCGTGGTTTCGCTCGCCAGCAGGTCAGCGCCATCGGGAATTTTTGGGTGGATATGTGGCGCGGGACGCTTTACGTCCTGCTGCCCCTTGCGGTGGTCGGCGCATTGCTGTTGGTGTCCTCAGGCGCAATCCAAAACTTCAAGGCGTACGACAAAGTCACCACCGTGGAAGGGGCCACGCAGACCATTCCGCAAGGGCCGGTGGCTTCGCAGGAAGCCATCAAGATGCTCGGCACCAACGGCGGCGGGCTTTTTAACGCAAATTCCGCGCACCCCTACGAGAATCCCACTCCCTTCAGCAACCTGGTTCAAATGCTGATGATCTTCGTGATTCCGGCCGGTCTCATTTATACCTTCGGACGCATGATCGGCGACACCCGTCAGGCCTGGGCGATTTTCGCCGCGTGCAGCATCATGTTCCTGGCCGGCGTGTTCGTCGTGTATCACTACGAGCAAGCCGGGAATCCGATTCTGGCGAACCTGGGAGTCCAGAGTGCGGCCGGAGATTCTCAGCCGGGCGGAAACATGGAAGGAAAGGAGACCCGCTTCGGCATCGTCGCATCTTCCCTGTTCGCGGTGATCACGACCGACGCAAGCTGCGGGGCCGTGAATGGAATGCACGATAGCTTCACGCCTCTGGCCGGCCTGGTGCCGATGGTCAATATCCAGACCGACGAGGTGATCTTCGGCGGCGTGGGCGCGGGCCTCTACGGCATCCTGATGTACGCCATCGTCGCCGTGTTCATCGCCGGGCTTATGGTTGGGCGCACGCCCGAATACCTGGGCAAGAAAATCGAATCCAAGGAAGTCAAAATGGCCATGCTCGCCGTGGTGGCGACCTCGATCAGCATCCTGGGGTTCAGCGCGATCAGTTCGGTAATTCACTTCGATTGGGATAAGGCCCAATATTGGAATCCGGCTTCCGGCAATCCCAAGCCGGCGCCCACAGCCAGCGTGCCGGCTACCTCGAATCTGAACAACGGCGGTCCGCACGGATTCAGCGAAATCCTCTATGCCTACTCGAGCGCCACGGAAAATAACGGCAGCGCCTTCGCGGGCATCAGCGTGAATACGCCATGGTACAACCTGACCACGGGACTGGCCACGCTGATCGGACGGTTTCTATTCATGATTCCGCTGATCGCGATTGCGGGAAGTCTTGCGGCCAAGAAGAAGACGCCGGTGACCAGCGGCACTTTTCCCACGCACGGCCCGCTCTTCGTGGGTCTGTTCGTGGGCACGGTGGTGCTGATCGCGGCGCTCACGTTTTTCCCGGCGCTTTCGCTGGGTCCGATAGTCGAGCATTTCCTGATGCATTCAGGCAAGCTCTTCTCCTGGGTTGCGCCGACCCTGAATCAAGTCGTGAACAGCGGAGTTTGGAGCTAACGATATGGCAACGACAGTGCAGGCCCAAGAGCCGGTCGCCAATAACAACGACGATTTGACCAATCTCATGCCGCGCAAGCTGGTGCGCGCCAGGCCTCTGTTCGATCCGGACATCCTGGGACGCGCCACCAAGGATTGTTTCGTAAAGCTGAATCCCGGCACGCTGTGGAAGAACCCAGTGATGTTCGTGGTGGAGGTGGGGGCGTTTGTGACCACCGCGTTCCTGATCCGCGACGTTGTCAAGGGCGCCGGCGAGCTCGGGTTCACCTTCCAAATCGTGGTATGGCTGTGGTTCACGGTGTTGTTCGCGAATTTCGCCGAGGCCATGGCCGAGGCGCGCGGCAAAGCGCAAGCCGATTCGCTGCGCAAGACCAAGACCGATGCGCTGGCCAAGAAAATGATCAACGGCCGCATGGTGGAGCAGGTGCCCGCCTCCAAGCTCCGCTCCGGCGATACGGTGCTGTGGAAGCCGGCGACCTGATCCCCAGCGACGGCGAAGTCATCGACGGCATCGCCACCGTCGATGAATCGGTGATCACCGGAGAAAGCGCGCCGGTGATCCGCGAATCCGGCGGCGACCGCAGCGCCGTGACCGGCGGCACCAAGGTGCTTTCCGACCAGATCACCGTGCGCATCACGGCCAATCCGGGCGAGACGTTCCTGGACCGCATGATCGCGCTGGTGGAGGGCGCGGAGCGCCAGAAGACCCCCAACGAGATCGCGCTCAATATTCTGATCGCGGGTCTGACGCTGATCTTTTTGCTGGCGGTGGCGACGCTGCCCGCCTTTGCCTCCTACAGCGTTTCGAGCAGCGGCGCGGGATCGGTGCCGGGTATCGCCGTGCTGGTAGCGCTCCTGGTGTGCCTGATCCCCACCACCATCGGCGGCCTGTTGTGCGCCATCGGCATCGCGGGCATGGATCGGGTGATGCAGCACAACGTGCTGGCCATGAGCGGCAAGGCGGTGGAAGCCAGCGGCGATGTGAACACTCTGCTGCTGGATAAAACCGGAACCATCACCATCGGCAATCGCCAGGCGGTGGAACTGCTTGCGCTCCCAGGCGTGCGCCCAGAGGAGCTCGCCGATGCGGCGCAGCTTTCGAGCCTGGCCGACGAGACTCCGGAAGGACGTTCCGTGGTGGTGCTGGCCAAGGAAAAGTACGCCATGCGCGGCCGGGAAATTTCGCATAAAGAGGCGGAATTCATTCCATTTTCGGCCTATACGCGCATGAGCGGCGTAAATATCGGCGGACGCGAGCTGCGCAAGGGCGCCACCGACGCCATCGCGCGCTACGTGGAAGAGCGTGGCGGACGCGTGCCGGCGTCAGCTCAAGGAAATCGCGGATGTGATTTCGCGCCAGGGCGGAACTCCGCTGGCGGTGGCGGAAGGTGCGCGCGCCCTGGGCGTGATCCATCTCAAGGACATCGTCAAGGGCGGCATGAAGGAGCGCATCGGGCAGTTGCGCGCCATGGGAATCCGCTCCGTGATGATCACCGGCGACAATCCCTTGACCGCCGCGGCCATCGCCAGCGAAGCCGGCGTCGACGATTTTCTGGCGCAGGCCACGCCCACGACAAGCTCAACTACATCAAGAAGGAGCAGGCCGAAGGACGGCTGGTAGCCATGACCGGCGACGGCACCAACGACGCTCCGGCGCTGGCGCAGGCCGACGTCGGCGTGGCCATGAACACCGGCACCATGGCGGCCAAGGAAGCCGGCAATATGGTGGATCTGGACAGCAATCCCACCAAGCTGATTGAAGTGGTGGCGATCGGCAAGCAGCTTCTGATCACGCGCGGCGCGCTGACCACGTTCTCCATCGCCAACGATGTGGCGAAGTATTTTGCCATCATTCCGGCCATGTTTTCGGTGACTTACCCGGCGCTGAACGCTCTCAACATCATGCACCTTCACAGCCCGCAGAGCGCGGTGCTGGCGGCGGTGATTTTCAATGCGTTGATTATCATCGCTCTGGTGCCGCTGGCTTTGCGCGGGGTCAAATACCGGCCCTCCGGCGCGGCCGCGTTGCTGCGGCGCAATCTGCTGATCTATGGCGTCGGCGGCATTCTGATTCCGTTTCCCGGAATCTGGCTGATCGACCGTTTTCTGTCTCTCGTGCATCTGGGCGTAAAGGAGCACTTGTATGTGGCAACAAATTCTTCCGGCATTCCGGGCCATTCTTCTGATGACGGTTTTGACCGGCCTGATCTATCCGGGCGTGGTTACCGGCCTCGCGCAGGTTCTGTTTCACAACCAGGCCAATGGAAGTCTGATCGAGCAGAACGGGCACGTCGTCGGCTCCTCCCTGATCGGCCAGAATTTCACCAAGCCCGAGTACTTTCACCCGAGGCCTTCCGCGGCCGGCTCCGACGGCTACGATTCCACTGCTTCGGGCGGATCGAACCTGGGTCCCACCAACCAGAAGCTGATCGACCGCGTCAAGGGCGACGAAGACAAGTTCCGCAAAGAGAATCCCGACTTCAACGGACCGATTCCGGCGGACCTGTTGACGCAATCGGCGAGCGGGCTTGATCCGCACGTCAGCCCTGCCTCCGCCGAGGCGCAGATTGCTCGCGTGGCCAAGGCCCGCGGCATTGATGCGGCCGTGTTGGCGAAGCTGGTGGATGCGAACGTCGAAGGCCGCACGGCGGGCGTTCTGGGCGAGCCTCGCGTCAACGTCCTGATGCTGAATCTGGCTCTCGACGGCCAGTACCCGGTGAAGCGGTGATTTAACCACGGATTGGTGGCGCGCCTCACTCCTGCCCATGTATGGCGGAGGGTGGGCGAGCGCTAGCTCATTTTGGTGTCGTCAACTTAAGTCAAATCAAAAAGGGAAGGTAGACAGATATGCGTACCTCGTTCGTACGCAGGCGAAGTGTTCCCCTGGCCATGTTGTTAGGGGGATTGGCCTGCCAGATTGGAATCCAGACAGTGAAAGCGCAAGAGGCTACGGAAGCGCCGTCGAAAACGGGGACCGGCGACGCGGCCGTTTCAGCTCCCGCCGCTGCCACTCCAATGGCTGCACCCACGCCGGACTCGGCGGCAGATCCGCAGGCTGCAGCCGCGCAAGCTGCCCCACCAGCAACGCCTCCGCCGGTCGATCTGGATATTCCGTTCGCCTACGGCGATTTTACGTGGATGAACTCGACGTCTCGGAATCACGATGAGGTTCTGGATGGAAAGTATTTTTCGGGTGAGTTCAGAGTCGACACCAATTACATCTACGACTATGAGCACCCCATCGATCATACTCTCGATGAAACCACCGAGGGCGAGCGAACGGGAGAATTTGTGATCCAGGCTCTGAACGCCGGCGGCGACTTTCACGCCGGCAACATGCAGGGCCGCATCCTGACCCAGTTCGGCGCCGTTTCCACAGCGGTGCCGCGCAATGATGCCAGCTACAGTCAGGGCCAATGGGACCTGGCGGACGCTTACCGGTACCTGTCCGAGATGTACGCCGGCTACCACATCAACGTGCAGCATGGTCTCAACTTTCAGGTGGGCGATTTCCTCTCCTACATCGGGCTGTTCAGCTACTACAGTTTCGATAACTGGATGTACCAGCCGTCGTATGTGTCCTCGAATACGCCGTGGTTCTTCACTGGAATGCGGGCGCAATGGTTTCCTACCAACAAGCTGAAGTTCGAGCCGTGGCTGATCAATGGCTGGCAGAGCTACGCCAAGTACAACGGCAGGGAGGGCCTAGGGGGCCAGATCCTGTGGCGGCCCACTACCAATCTCGACTTTGTGTGGAACACCTATACCCTCGGGCGCGACACTTTGTATAACCCGTACCGGTCGCGCTATCACGAGGATGACAGCCAGGAGTGGAAATACTACGACAAGCCCGGAAAGCTCATGCACCGGATGGCGTTCACCCTTACCGAGGACGTCGGTTGCGAAACCGGCGGGGGCGTCGTGTGTACGCACGGCTACGTAAACGGCCGGCCGCCCTCGCAAAACTTCATGGGCATCATGGGTTATCACCGCTGGTGGTTTGACAACGACAGGTACGCGTTTACCATCGGCGGCGGCGTAGTCGACAACCCCGGCCGCTATCTGGTTCTTCTGCCGCCGATCAACGGCGCGAACGCCACCAGCGGCTCGCCCTATTTCCCGGAGAGCCCGGGCCTTCCGTTCAGGGCCTATGATTACCAGGTGGGGTTCGATTATATGCCCAGCCAATGGGTGACGTGGCATATCGAGTACACGCAACGCGGCGCCGACGTCCCGGTTTTCGCTGGTCCCGGCGGGATGACGCCTCCCGGCGGTAACAACGGCAACCCGGCCGAATATGTGTGCATGAATGGCGCTTCGTCCGCGACCAGCACGGGCTGCGGAGCGGGAACCGGCGGTCTTTGGAACCCGGATCTCGTCAAGCAAGAGCGCCGCTGGATTTTCGCTCTGATGGTCAAGTTGTAGTGGGTTCAGAGGGATTCTCATACATAGGATCTTGGAGGCGCAACGATGAGTAAAAAACTTCAGCCCGGCGAACAGATCGAGCATTATCGCATCGACGATGTAGTAGCGAAGGGTCCGATGGCGTCGGTGTTTCGCGGCACCGATCTGCGCACCAATCAACCGGTCGCGATCAAGGCCCCGGAAATGGCGGCCGAAAGCGATCCCGTCTTCTTCGAACGGTTTCGCCGTGAAGCCGAGATCGGGCGCAAGCTCGATCATCCCGGCGTGGTCAAGGTGTTTCCGCGCGAGGACCGGAATGGCGTGTATCTGGTAATGGAATGGGTGGACGGCCCGCTGCTGCGCAATGTTTTGGCGCGGGAAGGCAAGCTGCCCGTGGAGCGCGCGGTCAAAATCGCCACGGAAGTCTGCGACGCCCTCTACTACATTCACAGCCGCGGCGTGGTGCACCGCGACCTGAAACCGGAAAACATCGTCGTCGAATCCGAAGACCGCATCAAGCTGATCGACTTTGGTATCGCCGGAGAAGAAGGCGCGCGCCGTCTCACGTTCGGCAAATTCTCAAACGTGATGGGCACCCCCGATTACATTTCACCCGAACAGATCCGGGGCAAACGCGGCGACGCCCGCAGCGACGTGTACGCTTTGGGCGCGATTCTGTACGAAATGCTCACCGGCCAGGCGCCGTTCCAGGGCGAAAATCCGTTCGCGGTCATGAACGACCGCTTGCTGAACCATCCCGTTCCTCCGCGCGAGCTCAATCCCGAAATCCCGCCGGCGCTTCAGGAAATCATCTATCGCGCACTCGAGCGCGACCGCCGCAACCGCTACGCGAGCGCCAATGAGATGGCTTGGGACCTGGCGCATATGGAGCAGGTTGCGCCCGCCGAACGCGCGGAAATCGCGGACTGGCGCAACCGCCGCAAGCCGTCCTCGCGCACAGCCCTGTTTTACGCCGCCGTGGCGCTGCTTCCCCTGGCCATCTTCGCGCTCCTTTTTTACGCCAGCCGGCATAGCTGATTTTTCCTGAAACAATAGGATCGTGCCGCGTTTTCGATCCTCTGAGCGTCTGGCCATCGCGTACTTCGTCTACGTGGCGTTGATCGCGCCTTTCTACATCGCGCGGCCGTGGCGGACGTCGATCCTGGCGGTCGCGGTCACGGCGGGATTGTGGCTCATGTCCCGGTGGACGCCTATCGCGCGCGATTTCGCGCCCCTCGGCGCAACCCTGGCGGCATATCGCGAGATGGATTGGTTCGCGTCCGCGCCTCACGATCATCACCTCGAACGCGCCTGGGTCGTGTGGGACCGCGTTCTGCTGGATGGCTACCACCTGCGCGCGGCGATCGAAAGCGCCGGCGCGATCGTGCCCGGTTTTCTCGAGCTGTGTTACCTGCTGGTCTATGCAGTGGGTCCGGCGGTGGTGGTGGCGGCCATCGTTCATCGCCGCCGCGACGGCACCGACCAGCTCTGGATGGCGTATCTGGCGGGCACTCTCGGCGCCTACGCGTTGTTTCCGTACTTCCCCTCGGACCCTCCCCGCACGGTGTTTCCCGGCGTCGATCTTCCGCACGTCGTCACGGCGCTGCGCCGGTTAAACCTGTATATCGTCGGCGGCTACGGGATTCATTCAAGCGTCTTTCCCAGCGCGCATGTCTCCTCGGCCTTCTCCGCCGCGTGGGGATTGTTGCGAACGATTCCCGAAAAACGTTGGATCGGATGGAGCATGGCCGCGTATGCCGTTGTGGTGTCGGTGGCCACCGTTTATGGGCGATATCATTATGGCGTGGATGTGCTGGCCGGGTTTGCAGTCAGTTTAGTGGCGATTCCGGCCGCGCGGATGGGAAAGGAGGGTCCATGAGAGTGATTTGCACGGTGCTGGCGCTGTGCCTGCCGGCGTGCGGGATGGCGCAAGGGATAATCAGCTTCAGTAGTGGAGGCGCAGGCACGGTGAGCGGATCATCCCCGATGCCTGGACGCACGGCTGGAATCGGCAGCCTGCAAGCCACCCTGCGCACGGACCCGCCATCGGCCAGTTTACCGGGGGGCCTCGTTTCCTCCTATCGCGGCCACGCCAACTCCGGCGAGTCGTTCTTCAGCCGCGTCTTGCTCGACGCCGCCAACCACGTGTATTTCGGGTATGAGCTGATCCTGGAGGAGCAACAACCCGGAACATATCTGGCTACTTTCGGGAAATTGGGCCTCACGCCCATGGAAGCCGCGGGCAGCGCGGGCTCTAAGGCGGCGGAGTGGTCCATGCAGGCCCTGCCTGCGATCCCGCAGCCGAACGTAGTTCACGATGGCGACAAGATCAGTATTGAGTTGATGACGGATGCCGCATCCGGCGAAAAGCTGATCGACGATATCGAGATTCAACCCTACAGCCGGCGCTTGGCGCCAGTCACCAACGCCAGGCTTCCTAATCTTTTTGTCACCCCCTCCCGCGGTGGCGCCACGGTTCCCACCGTCGACGGAATCGCCCGCGACTTCTCCGTGGCGGACGCCGAGATGCGAATCGCTCAGCCTCGCGTCACTGTTAACGGAGCTCCCCAATCCACTGCCGGCAGAGGATCGCCGAGTGTCACGGGCTCCTTAGTCTGGTTCTATTTGCCCGGCCGTGGGAGATATGTTCTCTCGCTGGTGCCGCGCCCGGAGCTGGATTTCCAAAAGGCCGGCGAAGTGCGCGGCGGCGCCATCAGCTTCACGCTGGGCAACGATACGATCAAGTTGGAATGCCTCAGCCAGATCGCAGCCGGCAACGCTCCCTACAATCTCTACGTCCTGCTCGATCCCGAATGGGAGCCCACCGCGCAAGCGCAGAAGGGGCAATTTGCCGCCGGCTCCGTCGATCCCGGCGAGCTCGCGGCATTAAAGAGGAAATAAGGCTGGGAGTTTTTGTGGGGCGGGCCCCCTGCTTCATTCTCATGTGTGGGCGGCCGACGCCCTCGTCGGCCCTTGCTTGGAGCGGAAGAGCCGGACCAGGGGTCCGCCGCGCGTCGTTATGGAGCAAAGCCGGCGTCCGCCCCACCTTCGTTTACAGAAACCACGGGCTGCTAAAACGAAAGCAGCCGCTCCGCTTCCGCGGCGATGTTTTCCACCTGTGGCAGGATCTCGTATTCGAGCTGAGGGTGATACGCGACCCAGGTATCCTGCGCCGCCACTCTTCCCACCGGCGCATCCAGCGAAGTGAATAATTCGCTGGCAATACGCGCCGCGATCTCCGCGCCGTAGCCCCAGGCGAGGCAATCTTCGTGAACGATCATCACCCGGCTGGTCTTCTCCACCGACGCTCGAATCGCCTCCCAGTCGTAGGGCGAAAGACAGCGCAAATCGATCACCTCAACCGTCCGGTCCGGATTCTTCTGCTCAATCTGCACCGCCGCTTGCAGCGACTTCTGCACCAGCGCTCCATACGTGACGATGGTCAGCGCCGAGCCTTGCTTCACCGTCTTGGCGCGGCCGAAGGGGATGGTGTAATCCGGGCCGGGATGCGGCGAGCGATTATACGCCTCGCGGTACAACTTCTTATGCTCCAGAAACAGCACCGGATCGTCGCAGCGGATGGCCGTGCGCAGCAGCCCGCACGCATCCAGGGAGTTTGACGGAAAGACCACGCGCAATCCCGGAATGTGCGTGAAGATCGACTCCCCGCACTGGCTGTGATAAATGGCCCCGCCGTTCAAATATCCGCCGATGGCCACGCGAATCACCACCGGCGCCGAAAACCCGTTATACGACCGCCAGCGCAGCGTCGCCAGCTCATCGCGAATCTGCATCATGGCCGGCCAGATATAGTCGAAAAACTGGATCTCGACCACGGGCTTAAGCCCGCGCGTGGCCATTCCGGCCGCCCGCCCCACGATGCAGGCTTCGGCGATGGGCGTGTTGAACACGCGTGCGGAGCCATAGGCGGTTTGCAGGCCCAGCGTGGCTTTGAACACTCCGCCCTTGCCCTTGACTTCGCCTAGGCTCGACTCCCGGCTGCAATCCGCCACGTCCTCGCCGAACACCACGATCTTAGGATCGCGGCGCATCTCCTCGTTCAGAGTGAGATTGATCGCGTCCACCATCGTGCGCGGGTCGCCGGCAAATTGAGGCTCCGTCTCAAACTCGTTCGAGGCCGGGTCCACGCGATCCGAATACAGAAACCGCAGCGCCTCGCCGGAGGCCGGCGGAGCAGCCTTCAGCGCATGCGCGGTGGCCAGTTGGATCTCCAGATCCACCTGGTGCATCAGCATCTCCACGCCGTGCGTGTCCAGAATGCCTTCGGCGCGGAGCCACTCCGGATAGCGCACCAGCGGATCGCGGGCGGCTTCAGCATCGCGCTCGGCTTTGGGCTTGTACAGCTTTTCGTCGTCGGAGAGCGAATGCGAGTACGGACGAGTGCAGGTGGCATGCACCAGCGCGGGGCCGAGTTGGCTGCGGCAATGCTCCGCGGCGTCCTTCATGGCCCTAAAGGATTCGATAAAGTTTGTGCCGTCGCACTCGAACACCGCCAGATTAGGGAAGCCCTGCACCAGGCGGGCGATGTTGCCTCCCGCGGTCTGCTTCTCCACCGGCACGGAGATGGCGTAGCCGTTATCTTCCACCACATACAGCAACGGCAGCCGTTCCAGGCAGGCCACGTTGAGCGACTCCCAGAATTCGCCCTCACTGGTGGCGCCTTCGCCGGTGGCGACCATGGTGATCGCGTCGGACTCCGGATCGTCCGATTGAGGATGCAGCAGCCGTGTGGCGTTGGCGCAACCAACGGCCTGCGTAAAATGCATCCCCGTGGGCGAGGACCCCGTCACAATATGCAAGCCCGGCGAGCTCCAGTGCGAAGGCATCTGCCGGCCGCCGGAGGCGTGATCGGCTTCCGATCCCACCGCTTGCAGGAACATTTCCTGGGGCGTGACGCCCAGGGCCAGCGCCAGCGCGCGGTCGCGATAATACGGATAGAACCAGTCGTGCCCGGGCCGCAGGGCCATGCCCGCGGCGGTCTGGATGGCCTCATGCCCCGCACCGCTCACCTGAAAATAGATTCGATTCTGGCGCTTCAGCACGATTTCCCGGTCGTCGATGCGGCGGGAAAGATACATGATCCGGAAGGCGCGAATCAGCTCGTCGCGGTCCAATGGTTGAGCTGTTCGAACGTCGGTCAAAGTGCTGGCGGCCATGGAGTCCCTAGACAGTGTACCAGCGCTTCCACAAGCGCACCAAGCGCCTATTTACCAGGGACGGCCACACAGGGCCGGTGCTGGTGCTGGCACACCGGCCTGTGCGTGTCGGATAGGGCTGCGTCCTGCTATGCGCCTGCGGTGGACGATTTGGCGTGTCCCAGAAGCGCCGCAACATTGCCACCCATCGAGTCGAAGTCCGCGATCAACTGGCTCCAGTCGAAACCGCTGGGCGCCTTTTGGTTGGCCTTGCCGATGGCATCCATGCTCACCACCGTGTACAGCTCGCCGCCGGATGCCTGGTTGGGATATTTGGCGACGGCGGCGTTGGTCATCAGCCCTGTCATTCCCCAGGTGTCGATGGTTACGCCGGCCGATGTATATGCCACCCCGGCCACGCAATGGCCGTTGTTCGGGTCGGACGCGCCGGCCACATCCCAGGTAAAGCCCGAAGCCGACGGCATCGGGTTGATCCAGGCGTCCGGCAGTTCAATCCCGAAGTACAGATTCTCGAACAGCCACAAGGCGGTTTGCCACTCCTCCACATTTGTGGAATCCACCGTCATCCAGCCGGCGATCTTGTGTGCGCCGGTTGGGCTGGTAGTCTTGGGAGGCAGCGCACCGTTGTTTTCCCAGTAGTTCAGGGCCGTTTGCTCATCACATCCCTGGTCCGTCGCCGGGTCGCCGGGCACGTACCCTCCGATCGCGCTGTAGAGGCCGATGATCTGGGCGTTCGAATACAGGAACGGTTTGGACCCGGCGTTGCCCGTGAGCACGCCGACCACGTGCGCCATCCCTGCGATGACGCAATCGCCAAGTGTATCGTTGTCGTACATCTTGGACAGGGCCGCCGCCGCGTGTTTTGTGTAGTCGCATGCAGCGGGTGGCGCAGGCATACTGCGCGTCAAGTAATTCTTAAGGGCGAATCGCGGACAGCGAGCTACAGGCCGCTTTCGCCCCAGTTTGAAGGGATGCCCCGAAGCGGGGTGGTGAATAGTCTTAACAGGCACGATTTTAGTCTCCTTTCTAACGTTTTACGCACTTAAATCTCGTTTCAGTTGGGATGATCCGTCTCCCGGCTGCCGATCAGTATATACCAAACCAGCCAAAGAATAGCGGTTATTTGTTTAGGTAAAAACGGGTAATTAGGATTAAAGCGAGACGTACGACTACGTCCAACCCTTTTGGCCCACCCCTTCGAGAGCGACGGCCCGCAGGAGGTGCTGAGGGCCCGGATTGAGGCCGTACACGGAAATCGACTTCGAAGCGTCAAATATGCTGTACGCGTCCTAAGCGAGGAGTTCTTCGTGCACCGGAAGTTTGCCATCCTATCCGCTATCTCAATGCTGGCATGGACTTTGTCCCTTGCCGCGCAATCCCGCCCCATGCTCACGGGCGCAATCGACGAAACCAGGTTGCACACACTTCAAGGCAATACCCGGCCTGAGGCGAGCGCGGCCAACGACCGCGGCCCGGTGCCCGACACCCTGGCAATGGATCATCTTTTGCTCCAGTTGCAGCGTTCGCCTGAGCAGCAAGCGGCCGTGGATGCGTTGATCGACGATCTGCACAATCCCAAGTCACCCTCCTACCACCACTGGCTGACGGCCGCCGAATTCGGGCAGCAGTACGGTTTGGCTGCGCAGGACCTTACGACCATTACAGCCTGGCTTCAGTCGCACGGCTTCTCCGTGAATTCCGTCTACACCAACGGCATGATTATCGACTTTTCCGGCACTGCCGGCCAGATTCGCCAGGCCTTTCACACCGAGATTCACGCTTTGAGCGTGAACGGCGTGCCGCACATCGCCAATATGAGCGACCCGCAGATTCCCGAGGCTCTCGCACCCGCCATCGCGGGCATTGTCTCACTGAGCGATTTCCGTCCGCATGCGATGTGGTCCAAGCAGGTCAAGAAGCGGACCGACTACACCTTCACCTCCGGCGGTTACGTCTATGAAGCCGTCACTCCCGGCGATCTGGCGACAATCTATAATCTGAATCCGCTGTTCGCCAACGGGAATACCGGGGCGGGCCAAACCATCGCCCTGATCGAGGACGCCGATCTTTACAGCGCCCAGGATTGGACCACGTTCCGCACCACCTTTGGACTGTCTCAATACACCTCCGGATCGTTGACCACCGTGCATCCGGCCGGTCCTCCGCCGCCAACAATTGCGCCACCCCGGGACTGGCGGACGGCGATGACGGGGAGGCTGCCTTGGATGTGGAATGGTCCAGCGCCGCGGCTCCTTCCGCGGCCATCCAACTGGTCTCCTGCGCCGACACCAGAACCACCTTCGGCGGCATGATCGCCATTACAAATCTGATCAACTCGGCCAACCCTCCCAGGATCATGAGCATGAGCTACGGCGAGTGCGAAGCCGAGAACGGCGCGTCGGCCAACAGCCGCCTTCAACCTGGCGTTTCAGCAGGCCGTCGCGGAAGGGCATCTCGGTGTTCGTCGCAGCGGGCGACGAAGGCGCGGCCAGTCCTGCGACGCCGGAGCCATCTCGGCGACCCATGGCATCGGCGTCAGCGGCTTCGCTTCCACGCCGTATAACGTGGCCGTCGGCGGCACCGATTTCGGAGATTCCTCGCTTGGGAACCAACGCCAACTATTGGAGCTCCACCAACGGCGCCAACTACACCTCTGCTTTGTCCTACATTCCGGAAATTCCGTGGAACGACTCCTGCGCCAGCGCGCTGCTGGCGAATTACTTCGGGTTCTCCGTCACCTACGGAACTTCCGGGTTCTGCGGCAGCTCCACAGGAGAGAAGTACTATTTGAACGTGGTTGCCGGCAGCGGCGGACCCAGCAACTGCGCCACCGGGAACTCCTTCACGTACGGTTTGTCCAACGGAAGCTGCAAGGGCTACGCCAAACCCTCCTGGCAAACTGGAGCCGGCGTTCCCAGCGACGGCGTGCGCGACCTTCCGGATGTGGCGCTGTTCGCGGCCGACGGCGTGTGGGGCCACTATCTGGTGTTCTGCTGGTCCGACGTCCGCAACGGCGGCGCCCCTGCACGGGAGCTCCCAGCACTTGGGCCGGCGGAGGCGGAACTTCCTTCGCCACTCCCGATCATGGCCGGCATTCAGGCGCTGGTGAATCAAAATCAGGGACCGCAAGGCAATCCCAATTACGTCTATTACCAGTTGGCCGCGATCCGGGTCCTGCAATTCCTCCAACGGCGATTCCGCGGTGAGCGGGTGCATTTTTCACAACGTCACCAGGGGCGATATCGACGTGAATTGCGGCGGGACCACGGACTGCTACGGGTCTGCCGGCTCCTCGCACTTCGAAGGCCACAACAGCGGCGTCGTCGGCACCAACGGCGCGTTGTCGGTATCGAGCCAGTCGTTCTCTCCCGCCTACGGCGCCGCGGGCGGCTGGAGCTTCGCTTCCGGCAACGGGTCAGTGAACGCCTACAACCTTGTCAACGCCTGGAACTCGGTGCAACTACCGTAAACGACCTCTTCGGAGCCGTGAACTAGGCTATGCTTTAGGCTTGGTCACGGAGGAAACGATGAGGAAGAACAAGGTTCTGATTTCCGCGGCGGCGGCACTGTGGTTGCCAATCGCTTATGCGGCCGACCCGCCGGAATTGAAAGAGGGTCTTTGGTCGATTCACACCCAGGAGACCGACAATCCCGGAAACAAAAAGACCGAATCGACAAGAACGATTTGCCGTAATCACGCCTATGACAAATCTGTGCAGGCTCTTTCGAAAACCGCCCTCGCAAGCTGCAAGGTGAGCGAAAGCGTGCAGGGCAGCAAGACTTCGAGCGAAGCGCATTGCGTGGTCGCAGGTACGGCGATCGACACCAAGGGCACGGGCGCCTATGGGGGCGATACATCCTCCCACTCCGAGAGCCACACCACTTATAGTCCGGCGTTAGGTGGCGTGGCTGAGAGCACTACGATCACGGATCAGAAGTGGGTCGGTAGTTGCCCGGCCGGAGCCAAGCCGGGGGACATGACGAACGCGGACGGCACGGTAATCCATCTCGGGAAGTAGACCGCGTCCTGGGTTTGTGATGGATGATGAGGTATGCCATCGGAAACCCCGCAGCCTTTTCGCATCGAGCATGATTCCATGGGCGACATCGCCGTGCCCGCCGATGCCCTGTACGGAGCGCAAACGCAACGGGCGGTCGAAAACTTCCCCATCAGCCGGCTGCGCTTCCCGCGGCCGTTCCTGCGCGCGCTCGGTCTCATCAAAGCCTGCGCCGCCCAGGTCAACGGGGAGCTCGGCGAACTGCCGCCGCATCTCGCCTCCGCCATCGAGAAGGCCGCCGATCAAGTGGCCGAGGGCGTGCACGACGCCCAATTCGTTGTGGACGTGTTCCAGACCGGCAGCGGCACCTCCACCAACATGAACGCCAATGAGGTGATCGCCCGGCTTTCGAACACGCACCCCAACGATCAAGTCAACCGCAGCCAGTCCAGCAACGATGTGATTCCGTCCGCGATTCACATCGCCGCGGCCGAGCTCGCAACGGGCCAGCTCCTGCCGGCGATGGGTGCGCTGCGCCAGGCACTCGATCGAAAATCGCGCGAGCTCTGGGATGTCATCAAAGTCGGCCGCACTCACTTGCAGGACGCGGTTCCCATTCGCTTGGGCCAGGAATTCAGCGGCTACGCGCGCCAGGTGGAAGCCTGTGCGGAGCGCGTGACGCTGGCGCTCGAAGGCATTTACGAATTGCCGCTGGGAGGAACCGCGGCCGGCACCGGCCTGAACGCGCCGTCCGGTTTTGGCGCGGCCGTGGCGCGAAGCCTGGCCCAACGCACGGGCCTTCCGTTTCGCGAGGCTCGCAATCATTTTGAGGCGCAGGCGGCGCGGGATGCCGCGTCTTTCCTGAGCGGCGCGCTCAGGACCTACGCCGTCGCGCTCACCAAGATCGCCAACGACATTCGCTGGCTGGGATCGGGGCCGCGCTGCGGCATCGGCGAGCTCCGTCTGCCGGCCTTGCAGCCCGGCTCCAGCATCATGCCTGGCAAGGTAAATCCCGTCATCGCCGAGGCCGTCCTCATGGTTTGCGCGCAAGTCATCGGACACGATGCGACGATTGCCTGGGCCTGCGCGGCCGGGAATTTCGAGCTGAATACGATGATGCCCATCCTGGCTTACGATCTGCTGGAATCGATCGAGCTGCTCGCCTCGGCGACCCGCACCTTCGCCGCAAGCTGCATCGAGGGATTGGAGGCCGACCGCGCCCGCGTGCATTCGCTCATCGAGCATTCCTTCGTGACCGCGACGGCGCTGGCCCCGGAGATCGGCTATGAGCGCGCCGCGGCCATCGTTAAGGAAGCGTTTCAAACCGGCCGCACCATCCGCGCCGTGGCGGAGGAACGAAGCGGCCTCGCTCCAGGCAAGCTGAGTCGAGATTCTCGACCCCGCCCACCAAGTCGGCGGTTAGACCATTTCGTAGTTTCTGTAAGCCAAGGTGGGGCGGACGCCCCCGTCCGCGGCGGACCCCCTGGTCCGGCTCTTCCGCTCCAAGCAAAGGCCGACGGGGGCGTCGGCCGCAGGCCAGGGGGCCCGCCCCACAAAAACCGCCGCCCTCCGTTATCCCTGAAACTGCTGTAGCGCCGCTACGCCGCGCGAGGCGGGGATCGAGGGCCTCGACGGTCCGTTACTGCACAGCGATGGTCAGTCCCTTTTGGCTGGAGTACGTGCCGATGGTCACCATAAGCGGAACATTGCCCGCCGTCAGCCCGGCAGGAACTTGAGCGTCAATCTGCAAAACGCCGTCCACTTCATCCGGCGCGACTGCGGCGTAGGTGAGCATGGGCGAGGGCGTCGTACCGAACAGCACGGCTACCGGCAGCGCTGGCTTGGGAATGCTCGACCGGGCCGGTCTCGACGCGGCCGTCCTGCCCGGCCGGCGTCAACACGCCTTCACCGGTTTCGAAGATCGTGATAATCGATCCCGCCGCCGCCGGGTTTGACGCCGAATTGGGCGATCCGTCCTGGTTCAGAACGGCTGCCTGGGTTGATCCCGCGGTGAAGAAGATGCCCGGATTAGCCGCCACCACCGCGAATTCGAAGACGTTGCCGGGGACGCCGTTGCAGACCATCTGGCCGTAGTTGATCAGGCTCTGGCCGATGTTCGGCGTCAGTTCGTACGGCAGAAACGCGGTGGTTTGAGGGGCATACACGTAATCCAAAGGAGCGGGCGTGTTATTCACCAGGAACTGGCAACCTTCCAAGGTGCTCGCCAAGAGCCCTGTGGACGGATCCAGCTCCGCTCCGGCCAGCGTTTTCGGTCCCAGATTGGCCCCGAATACGGTGACGATTTCGCCGGGAGCGAAGGCGGTGTTGCCTACGGCGAAACTGGCGGCATTCGTCATGGCGTCTATCACCGGTCCGGATTGCGTCAGGTTGAAGGTGGCGATAAAAGCATCGCCGTAGGTCGAGCTCAAGTTCTGCTGATATGCGCTGGCGGTGACGAACAGATCCGGGGAGGTCGCGTTCCCGACGATGGCCGCGGTCGTACCTGTAGCGTTCAGCGCGAGATCGTAAAAGGTTTCATTGAGAGAGCCGCCGTAGAGCGTTGAATATACCAATCCGTTAAGTCCCGCGAGCGCCGGATCGATAATCGCGAGAAATGCCTTGGTGGTGGACGATCCGTTGCTGACATCACCGGCATACAAGCTCTGGAATGCGCCCGGCGTGGTCGGGAAACTGGGGGACTGTGTGTTGCCGCCCACGATAATATTGCCCGTTCCGTTCACGGCGATGCCGAAAACTTCGTCGAAAACGCCGCCGGTCAAGTAGGTTGAATATTCCAGTTGCGCGGCGCCCGACACCGACGGATTAAGCTCGGAGACTACGGAGCCAACGCCGTTACCCAGTTGTACAAAGGTTGCGCCGTTCTGTATGGCATTCGCGGTGACCGGATAATTATCGGTCGCGGTCCGCCCTCCGACATAAATATTCCCCTTGGCATCCACGGCGACCGCCGCCGATAACCTCCGTAGGTGGTGCCTCCCAGGTAGGTGGAATATACCAACCCTGCCGTTGGAATTGATCTTGGCCACAACGCCTGCCCTCTCGTTGGCCGTTGGGCAGCGCTGCCTGATACGCGTTGATCACCGGAAAGTTGGTCGAATAGCTGTCACCGGCGACTTCGGCATTTCCGGCGTTATCCACCGCGATGGCGATAAGGTCATCCGCGTTTGAACCTCCCAGGTAGGCGGAATAAAGCAGTTGTAAGCCGCTGGACTCACCTTGCAGACAAACCCGTCCGAATTTCCGCCAAGACTATTTGCCGCCGGAAAGTCGGTTGCTTCCGTGTAGCCGGTAACCCATGCATCACAGGCGCTGTCCACTGCGATGGCATTGCCTGCATTGGGGCTGTTCGCGCCGCCCAAATAGGAGGAATAGATGAGTTGATTTCCGGCCGAAGAGATCTTTGTCACGAAACCTTGTGCGCACATAACCGGCGCTCCGCCGGAGTTGCAGAGTTGCGATACGGTACTCTGAAACGCATCGTGACGGGAAAGTTGGTCGCGCTTGTGTCGCCCGTGACGTAAACATTATTCTGGGAGTCCACGGCGACCCCGTAGGCCCCTGTGGTGACGTTGCCTCCCAGGTAGGTCGACCAGATCAAGGAGGCCGCATTCGCAGCCGCCGGATTCAATTTCGCGATGAACGCATTTTCGACGGCCGATTCCTGGGTGTACAGGCCGTTCTGGGTTGGAAAGTTGGTGGATAAAGGAGCGCCCCGCAACGATGACATTCCCCTGCGCGTCCACTGCCACGGCATTGGCTACGTCGCCGGACTGGTCCCGCGGTACTTTCCCGAACCGCCCAAATGCGTCGCGTAGGTAAGAAGGGGTCGATGGTAAGACTGCGCGACCGGTCGTAGCTGCCACCTCAAACCCGATGGTCCGCCCGCGGTGGACGAAGCGCCCGGCGACCTTGCGGCCTTCCTGTAGACGCGCGGGCGATGCTCCCGCACTTCCACTGCTCCGATTCGCAGCACCAGATCGCCGGAGCTGTCGATACGAGTCTCGCTCGCTCCCTGGAAGGACATGCGGATTTGGTGCGGATCGGCGCCCGCCGCGACAATCCAGTCGTATTCAATGGTCCGCCCGCTTGCATGGAACACCAGATCGATGCCCGGATAAACCTCCTGGTAACGGACCGCTCCATACTCGGCGATATCGTTACGCCACTGGGTGGGGTCGCTTCTCCGTGAAGTAGTTGGTTCTTCCCGGCAGCGGGTCTGCTCCATCGATTTTCGGATGCGGACGCGCGCCGTCCAGCTTCATCCGCAGCACCGCTCGCTGATTGTTTTGCTCGACGCTCAGGACCGCGCCTGAATCCACCAGCCACAGCCCGGCGCGCTGCGTCCGGCCGAAATACCGGACCTGCCGGTCCACCTGACCGGCGTTTTTCTCGAACACGAACGGAATCGAAGCCTGCGGCGCCGCAACAGTATCTCCTGCGGTCGCAACCGTCATCGTCAGCCAAAGAAGAGTCTGCCGTTTCATCGTCTTTTCCTCTCAATCCGGCCCGGATGGATCGATCATATCCCCGGCTACGGCCTGCGGGCAACCCCAAATCGGCCGGCGGCAATCCTCGCTCCGATTCTGGGCGATCATGGAAAGGAATCGCGTGACACCTTCGCTCTGGTCTCGTATTCCGGCACCCCTTCGCGTCCTGTGCTCCTTGATCGGTAACCTCCTGGTCGCAACGGTGGGAACCGCCATTTCCGAGGAGGCGTTTTACAACTTCTACCATCCGAGCTCGTTCGAGGGAGACTACGCAAAGGAACTTATCCTAAGCGCCGCAGTCGCATTCCTCCTCGGCGGTTTCGTCTACTACAGGTGGCAGGAGGGCGCCGCGAAATGGATCTGGATCGTCGGAGTGTGCGGGCTTACATGGCTTCTGGCCGGGAGCTGGG
The DNA here is from genome assembly GCA_963765185.1 of Bryobacterales bacterium. Lineage (GTDB taxonomy): Bacteria > Acidobacteriota > Terriglobia > Bryobacterales > Bryobacteraceae > Palsa-187. Next base: position 8,365 of record CAVXWB010000108.1, on the reverse strand, counting down.
GCCAGACTCCGTTCAAACCCGACTGGCTCAGAGCCTGGGCCGTCTTATCCTTCGTCTCGGCGCGGACAGTCGCCTACTCCGCCGGAGCATGGCTCTGCGCCGGATTAATCGTCAGCAAAGAGCGTCGCCTCTCTGCGGCGGAGTAGCCGAACATAAAGGAGGTTGTTCCCGACGAGCCTGTGGTGTTCGCGGCCCAGACCTGCAACCCTCGCGCCGCACCCGAGTTCCAATGTTGATAGAATGGTCCTTCATCGAGACAATTTGATCGTGTCAATCACTTCACTCAGGAGCTAGAGCGGGCCAACATGGCGGTTACAGGTGCGGGCTTAGAAGGCATTATTGCCGCGGAGTCTAGGATTTGCTTTATCGACGGGGATGCGGGCATCCTCAGCTATCAGGGCTATGATATTCGCACGTTGGGCGAACACGCCACTTTCGAGGAAGTGATTTTTCTGCTTTGGTCCGGGCGCCTGCCCAAGCGGGCGGAGCTGGATGGCTTCGCGCCGGATTGGTGGCCAACCGGGCCATCCCCGCGCCGGTCGAGGCCTTTCTAAAGGGAGTTCCCAGAGGCGCATCGCCCATGGCGGTGTTGCGCACCGCCGTCTCCATGCTGGCGCTGTACGATCCGCTGGCGCAGGACATGGCGCCGGAGGCCAACAAGACCAAGGCGCTGAAGCTCATGGCCCAGACGGCCACCATCGTCACCTCCTTCGACCGGCTGCGCAAGTCGGAGCCTGTTGTCGCGGGCGATCCCAAGCTGGGCTTCGCCGCCAATTTCCTGTACACGCTCACCGGCAAGAGGCCGGACGAAATCATGCAGCGGGCTTTCGACGTCGCCCTGGTGCTGCATGCCGAGCATGAGCTCAACGCCTCAACCTTCGCCGCCCGCGTCACCGCCGCCACGCTTTCCGATATTTATTCCTCGGTCACCTCCGCCATCGGCGCTCTGAAAGGGCCCCTGCACGGCGGCGCGAACGAAGACGTGATTCGCCTTCTTCTCACGCTCACCACGCCGGAAGAAGGCGTTGAGCGCGTCAAGGACATGCTGGCCAATAAGATCAAGATTCCGGGCTGGGCCATCGCGTGTATCACACGGAGGCCCGCGCGCGGCCTTTCTCAGGGACATGGCCAAGGAACTGGGCGAGCGCACCGGACATGAAGCTTTACGAGATGTCGAACGCGTGGAAGAGACTACGCAAGCAAGCAAGAAGCTCAACGCCAACGTCGATTTCTATTCCGCCTGCACGTACTATTCGCTGGGCATTCCGATCGATCTGTTCACGCCCCATCTTCGCCGTCAGCCGCATGTCCGGTTGGACCGCGCACGTTCTGGAGCAATATCACAACAACCGGCTGATCCGTCCTCGCGCGGATTACACCGGTGAGCCTTTGTTGGGCAAGGCCTGGGTCGATATCGCCGACCGCTAACCTGTGTACGATCTCTCTTTCTTCCGTAACAATCTGGATGCGGATGGTTCACGTACATGGACTACAACTCGGCGAACTCGAGCGGCTACGAGAGGCCATTCGTCACGCTAGTACGATACGGCGGGAACAACCCGGGATATCGTACGGAGGGAACGCCAACACCGCCCCGATCACCGCGGTGAACGACACCCGCGAGAGGGCCCTGATCAACTCCTTCGACTTCACGGTGACGGGCTGGGGAATCAAGGCAAATCTCACTTCAGGGGACATCAGCCAGGACGTGTCCTTCTGGAACGAAACCTCCGTCCAGCTGGGCACGAAGACGACCAATGACGACCTTTCCCATCATCACCTTCTCGCACAGGATAGAGAAGTTCTACTTCACGTCGAGACGTGCCAGAGATCGAGGGCTACACGAGTCAAGGGCTGGAGTACTTCAACGTCACCGAGCTGGCCGTCTCGAAGGGGTTCGCAGGAGGCAACTACGGGCTCTTCAACACGTCGTACCTCTACCAGCCTTTCTATTACAGTGGGTACATCACGGTCTTCACCTACGGGCCTTCGGGCCTCGACCCTTCAGACTCGGTCAACATCTCTCTCGTGACGCCTGACCCGCTCGACCCGCACCTGCTGTCGTCGCTGAACCAGACCTTCGGCTCTACTCAGGAGGTCGCGAAGGACTTCGAGGACGACCTCTTCCCGGCCTACTCGAACGTGATGAGCCTCGAACCCGTGTCTTCCTCGGGAGGGAGGTGGGTCTTCCTCCTCAACGACACCAACCTTGCCATGACGAACGAGACGCAGATGCCGTACCTCTACATCACCGTGACAGGCGCGTCCGGAAGCTACTCGTACACCGTCCCCGACGCCTTCTCCTCGTTCCTCGTCAACCGGACGCTGATCCCGTCGCTCCCGTTCGCCGAACGTGGATGGATACTACCTGGACCAGCTGAGGCAGCTGGTCGCCCTCCCGCTGAATTTCAGCCTAAGCGCCCCGAGCAACCCCTACCTCGCTTGGGACTACAACGGGAGTGCGCCGAGCTTCATCTCACCTGTCACATACGAACCTGGAAACCTGAGCAGCGTCTACGGGTTCCTCTACGGCGGGAACAGCACGATCTACGCGAACCTTGACGGGGGAGGGGGGAGCCTGGTGAACATACAGCGACAGCAGACGAACTTCCAGGCCCTCGCGATGCTAGGGCCCCAGACCGGAGGGGTGACGAGCCTCTGGGTGAAGGACCCGAACGGGAACCTGATCGTCAATGACTCGTTGACCCCGAACACAGAACCGCCTTCCCCTTCCGGATACTACGGATTCTATCGGCTGTCGTTTCTGATGAGCGTGAACGGGACTTACCAGTTCGGAATCACCAACTCCTGGGGGGTGAGCAGCGTATTCCAGACCTACGACAACGTCGCCCACATACCTCCGCCGCCTGACGAGGAGTATTTCCTGATGACCTTCTTCGGGTTCCTAGTGGTAGGACTCTACTTCATGGGGAAGATGGCCAAGAGAACTCGAACCTGAAGGAAATCAAGAAGATGGTTGGCTCGGTGGGCCTAGAGCGGCCGCTGTCTAGGCGCTTCACAAGGTCGGCACTATGTAGCTGAACTTCATCTGCGTTATCCCGGCAATCCCTCTCAGATGTTGCTCGAGCGTCAACATCGTCTTCATCTCGCACTTTGCCACGATTATGCTGAGGCACTGCTCCTTGTCCAGATGCACGTGGAGCGAGGCGATTATCGACTTGATGAAGTCATGCCCCACATCGTTCAGTTTCTCATCTATCCCCTTCTTGTCGTGGTTGTAGAGAACGATGATCGTGCCCACGGCCAGAGCATCACCCTTGGTCGCTAGCTGAGATTCGGTTATCAGGTTCCGTATCGCCATCTGAATGGTCCTGGACCTCTCTTCGTACCCCATGACCTTCGTGACCTCGTCCAGCTCCTGGAGTAACTTGGGCGGCAGAGAGAAGCTAGTCCTCGTTGAGTATTCTTTGGTCATCCTGACGCGGAGTATTACTGACTCCCGTATATTTCTTATGCAGTAATACCTAAACTCAAACCAGTAACATCTGGAATCGAGATTCTGGAAAGTGGACGTAAGCGGTCGGCTAGCCGACGAGAGGACTGCCGCGCCCGACCCTACGGGATCATGCTGGGCCTAATCATCCCCGAGGGATTCTTGTCGTATTTCTTGTATCTCCACACGGCGTACGCTGAACCCCACGTTACGACGAAGATGCCGACTATCACGAACCCCATCGACTCGAAGTCGAGGTTCTCGAGCGTGTTCCAGAAGCCTCCGCTCATGTTGTACTCCATCCCCAACACCTGGGCTGCCTCGATGCCGCCGACCGCGAACGCCACCAGCACGGACATCACGGTAACCGTCAGGTTGTAGTAGATCTTCTTGAGCGGGGTGAGGAAGGCCCACGCGTAGGCATTCCGCATGATAACGCCGTCGGACGTGTCGGTAAGAACCATGCCGCACGTGAACAACAGCGGCAAGATCATGATCTGCCACAGCGGGACCGTCGAGGAGACACCGACGCCCACGCTGATTGCGATCAGCGCAACCTCGGTCGCGGTGTCGAAGCCGAGGCCGAAGAGAACCCCTATCGGGTAGATCTGCCAGGCATCGTTCACGAACTTGAACAGAGGTCGGTATATCCTGTTGAGGAATCCGCGATTGGCCATGCTGCTCCTCGAGCTCTTCCTCGTTCAACTTCCCGACTCTCGCTTGCTTGAACAGACGGTAGACACCGAAGACGATGAGCAGATTCACAAACCCTATGATCATAAGAAATGCGCCAGAGATCAGCGTGCCAGCTATGTTGCCCCAGCCCTGAAGCGCGGGTATGCTTCCGATGAACGACCTGCTCACGAAGACTATGGACGCGATCAGGCCGAAGACTATCGTCGAATGCCCCAGGGAGAACCAGGTCCCCACCGTGAACCTGGGCTTGCCCTGCTGAATCAGCTTCCTGGTGGTGTTGTCGATGGCCGCTATGTGGTCGGCGTCGACGCCATGCCGCAGCCCGAGAACGTACGCGACCAACCCCAGACCGCTCAGGACCGGTGATATGTGGCCCATGATCGAGGCGGCCAGAAGAGAGAAGCCGGTGACTGTGCCGATGGCAGCGTAGACGATCCCGATCTTCACTTTTTCGGCCCTGGAGACGCCGAGATTCCAGGTTCCAATCACCGAGCTGGCTTCTGTCATCTCACGCGGGCGTTCTGACCGTACGTTTTATAAGTATTACGAGATATATATTCTAGTATTACTACATAGGAAAAAGAAGGGCTTCAGTAATATTCCATCTTCGGTTCTCTCTTGCCTTAACCAAGGATTAGAGAGCGCTTCCCAATCTGGGAGAGTCCGAGGAAGGGGTAGCGAACCAGGTGGGATTCGAACACAATGGCAGGCGGTCACAGGGGATTCAGGCTGTGACTTCCTTCGGTTTCGTCGTAAACAGCTTCCTCTCCTCGTCGCTGAGGAAGTTGTAGAAAACGATGCGCCTTGCATACGCATGGGCCTTCCTAAATCCTGTCCGAAAGATATACTACAATCTGACCGTCACGCTGATTTCGGTTCTCGTAAAGTTCGCGATAGGCGGATTGGAGGTACTCCAGGTTCCCTCCAGGGCGCTCAACCTGAACGGAGGCCTCTGGGATTGGCTGAACGGGCTTAACTTCGAGACCACGGGGTTCGGGATAGTGGCGATTTTCGTGACCGCGTGGGTTGGCTCCGTCCTAGTGTGGAAACACAAGAACTACGACCAGGACCCGTTGCTGTTTGTGACGACGCAAGCATCATAGGTCATCGTCATCGAATTTGTCCCATCTGTTACGAACCACTCGACCCTATCCAAGACAACGGGTCTCACCGCGCTGCTCGTCCAGTTCTTGCGATTCTCCAACATACCTAGGGACCATCCACCCGTCCACCGCGAAAAGCTCCACCCTTGACCTGTCTACATGATGAGCCCCGACTCAAGGATTGACCGCGTATTCAAGGACGGTGCTGTTCTTAAACTCGAGAATCCCTGTAACGGTTAATAACCGCTGACGGGTCGAAAAAGGCTGCATGTGCGTCACCAGGGTCGGCAGGATTCTGTCGATACAGGGCACCATCGCTTCGGTGTTCTATCTCGATGACTTAGTGGTGTGCGAGGTAGACGTCTCGATGGTGCATGCAAGGAAGGGTTCCTACGTCGAAGTATTCGCAGAGCAGGCGATCGGGCGGATCACCAAGAGAGAGGCCGAGTTCAAGAGAGACCTCCGCCTTGAGATGAATCGGCTCAGGATGGCCGTTCCTTGAAGAGAAAGCCGGAGATTGAAGGGGAGCTTTTCCACACGAAGCACGCGCTACAGCCCAACAGCCTCGGTTACTGCGGTCCTGACGAGAACGCGAGGATACTGGAACACCTTCACACTTCGTCCGTGAGCGAAGGTCTCACTTCTACGCTGATGAGGTTTGAGGCGGCCTATCCGTTCGTTCGGATGATAGCAAAATCCACGGGCAGACAGCCGTTCGACAAGGAGGTTACCGAGGCCTACTGGATTGGAAACTCGCTGCTCGACCGTGTGCAACCATCGGACTTCTTCGATTTTACCCACAAGGACCTTACTACGTCAAGAAGGAGGGCCGGTAGGGATGGCGGGCTCAGCAAGGTGGAGACGAAGCTCCTCTTCCGCGAGTTCGGGGCAATAGCCAAACCCCACCATACGTTCTACGTGCTGGGTATGTACGCGAGGTCCAACATCAAGACCGCGAATCAGGGCAAACTGCTTGAGCTGATGGATTCCTGCAGGGTGTCGTGGGGGCGGGTGCTCGAGGTCAGGGAGAAGACGCTCCTCGTGGAGAGGGTGCCGCTTGCCTTCCGGGACGAGAGCCTCCTTCTGGCCGCGCCAGCGAAGAGGGAGGTCCACTACGACAGAGAGATTGCGCCGTTCTCGACCGTCAGACGAGGGGATTGGGTAAGCCTGCACTGGAATTTCGCCAGCGAGAAGCTCACGCCGCGCCAGCTCAAGAATCTGAGGTCATACACCGCGCTGGACATCGATGCAACCAACCGGCTCGTGGCTTTACGCAAGCCCCGCTAGGCGAAGGGAGGAGGATGCTCGAACCACGGCGTCCAGAAATGAACGGAAAGTGCACAAGATTTCGGCGCTAAGGTCGCCTAGGGGGCTCCTCGGATCACTTGCACACCAGGGGCAGTCCGCGGCGCTGCTTCTGATAATGACGACGGGGTACGCCGTCTACGCTGTGGACAGGCTGGTCCTGTCAGCCGTTCTCGCGCCCATGTCAACCTCGCTGGCGCTGACAAACTCACAAATCGGACTTCTCGGCTCGGCCCAGTACATCGGAGTAACGTGCGTCGTTTTCGCTGCTGGATACCTCTCGGACCGATTTGGGAGGTGGCCCGTGCTAATCAGCGGCCTCGCCGTCTTCACTGCCTTCACGTGGCTGATAGGATTCTCATCGAGTTTCTCCGAGGCCTTCCTGTTCCGCCTCGTCAGCGGATTCGGTGAGGGCGCCTTCTGGCCCGTCGCGATGGCAAGCGTGGCCGGCTACTTCAAGGGAAGGAAAGGACTGGCGCTCGGCATCTTCTACGTCGGGTTCGACGCCGGGAGCGTGGCCGGGCTCTCGATAGGAGGGGTTGCGTACACGTTGACTTCAAGCTGGCGACCTGCGTTCTTCTTTGCCCCCTTGATCGGCCTGGTAGTCATAGCGGCCGCGTTGATTGCCAGGAGGAGGCTCGTAGGAGCCCGCCAGGGCTTTGCTGGGATCAGGCTCGGAAGGGATGCATTGCAACTCTTGAAGCGGAGAAACGTCGTGTTGATCATGGCGTTCGCCCTCCTGGCGACCTGGGCGAGCGTCTGGCAGGTCGTCTTCCTCCCATACTATTTCTTCAAGGTAATGCACTTCACAGTCCTCTCGGCCTCCCTGCTCTCCTCTCTCGTGCTGGTTGCTGGCGCATTCGGGAAGATAATTCTCGGGGGTCTATCCGACTCGGTGCGGAGGAACAGGCTGCTGATAGCGGTCACTCTCGCTACCTTCCTCTCCTACGTCATCTTCTTCTCGTCGTCCACATTCGCGCTTTACATGGCTGCCGCGCTCTCGATGGGCTTCTTCAGCGCCTCGATCTTCCCAGTGGTTCAGTCCTTGATGACCGACAGCGCCGATGGAACGACTGGAAGCGCGTTGGGACTCAGCACGTCCGCCCAGTCAGTTGCGACAATCTTCTCGACATTCATCGCCGCGTCTTTGTTCACGATCGGTGTGGGGAGGGCCGTCGCTCTCGATGCCATGATTCCGATTTCGCTGGCGTTCCTCGTGGCCCTCTTTCTCCGCGAGCCAAGACGAACAGATGCTCCCTGACACGTGCCTCAGACCGTTACCAAGCGCACGAACGACGGCGTCCACGGCCTGGTTGATCGCGGCTGAAACCGGTTCCGTCAGCCCTTCACCAGGGCTGCAGTTCAAGGGTTCCACCCCAATGATGGTCACCGGGCAGGGCAGCGTTGCAGACAGGCTTGCAAGGTCGAACATATCGTAGAGCTGAAGGGAGTGTAGGCTGGGCAGGTCGAGTAACGGACCATCTCTGGGTGCTATTGCGTATGTCGAGACCGTCCCGGGCTCCCTCCGGACCTCGACGCGTCGACGACGATTATCTTCGACGCACCTCTGAACTGCCACAGGAGCGACAATTCCAAGGTCTGGTACTCAAAGACAAGGACCCCCCCTCCGAGGTCCCGATGTCTCAGCTCCTTCGCAACCTGTAATCCGATTCCATCGTCCATCATGTAGGGATTGCCGAGGCCTATGACTACGAGCTTTCCCTCGAGCGAGACGTCCCAGATGTCCGGCCCAAGTTCGGCGGGTTTGTCGGCCATCGCGAGTTCTTGCCTCGACGTACGATTTTAT
>CAVXWB010000107.1:0-15769 GCA_963765185.1 Bryobacterales bacterium | reverse complement strand
ATTTATATGCTGCTGGTTAGCTGATCGTTGCGTATTGCTAGAGCGTAGTTGTTGTGTTGATGGTTCCGAAACCGGAAACAGTCTGCAAGCCTGGCTGGCTACATGCTCCGTTCGTGCCGTTCGGCTCTACACAGACCGGCGCAGTCTGCGGACTGGTGAGGCTTGGGTTGTTCAAATATGTGCGGTTGAATATGTTGACGAACTCCACCCGAAGGTTCATGCTGATTCTTTCTTTGATCTGGAACCTCCGGCCAAGACCCATGTTCTCCACGGGGCGGCGCTCAGTGCTGAAATGAGTCGTATTCGCCGCACTACCAAACTGACCGGGGGCGGGGTTCGCCCACGCCGCGGGATTCAACACAATCGCCGTATTGGGATTGAAACAGTGGCAATTCAGGTTGTTCTGGAACAGAGGCTGGCCCGGCACCTCGTTCTGCGGGTTGGCATTGGGCTGGAATGTGAGACCAGCCATCGTAGCGAGATTGAGGTTCGAAGGGTAGCCTACGGTATTCGCAGTGGGAATTGTAAAGAGCGTCCCACTCGCGTACTGGAGAAAGCCGGTAAGCGTCCAATCGCGGACTACCTGCGAGACGAACTTGTTTGACCCCCACTTGGGCGTCGTGTAAGCCCAGGAGATTTTGCTCACCAGCGGCTGATCGGTAGGATCAAGCTTCCAGGCTAACTGCCGATTTTGAATATCCGGGGTTCCCCCGAAGGTATCCATGTTCTTCTGCCATACAAACGAATAACTGAACTGAAGACCGTGAGAAAACCGCTTGTTGACCTGCGCCTGGAGCGCATTGTACGAAATGTCGCCCAGCGGCGCGCTCAGAACATTGAGGCCGGAGTTGAACTGTGGGAACGGCCGCAAAGACTGGGCCACAGTGGCGGTGAGCGGGAAACCGGTGAACGGAATCCTATCCTCGAAGACTCCCGCCGCGGCCGAACCGATCGGCGCGACCAGGGTGGCCAAATTGGCAGGATTGTTCAGGCTGAGACCATTTTGGCTCAAAATGGCATTGCTCAGATAGTTGAGGTTGGTCAGCGCTGCCGTGTACCACCAGATCACGTAGTTCCCCACGTAGGAGACATCCAGCAAGAGGTTGGGGATAATCTCCCTCTGTATGCCGGCGCTGTATTGATACTGCCGTGGCGGTCTTCCCCCATTCGGGTCGTAGGACTGCGGGCCGGCCCCGGGGAGAATGCCGCCGATCGGGTAATAGCTCGAGCTCAAGTTGGGCCACTTAATCGTGCTCTGTGTAATCGGTGTGCCGTTTACGGCTATATTGTCCAAAGTCATGATGGGCGCGCCGGGAACCCCCGAAGGGCCGAAAGGATTGTTGGCTGAGGCGGTCCCGTAGATGCCGCCACCGAAGGTCCCGCCCTGACCGGTACCGGCGTAGATGATACCGAATCCGCCGCGGAACACGGTCTTGGGCAAGAACTGGTAGGCGAAGCCCATGCGCGGCCCGAAGCCCCAGGGATAGTTCTTCGCGAGTTGGCAGTTACAGGTGGCTTGGTATTCGGTTGCGCCCGGCTGGCCTCCCGCCGCAGCGTTGGGCAGTGTCGCATCGAAATTCGGAGAGCGCCCGTACTGCTCCTGGAAATACGTCGAGTAGTCATAGCGCAGGCCTAGTTCCAGGGTGAATTTGCGCGTCACCTTCCAACTGTCTTGCATATAGCCCGCCAACGAATGCTTTCCGAAGCGCGAATCTGAGGTAGGGTCGAGAGTAGCGGTATTGACATCCCCCAGCAAGAAGCTGGCGTAGGGCTGACCGATGTGGTACGCCCCAATATTTGCGGCGCTGACACCCCCGACCGTCGTGACGACGTACGGCATCGCCGTTTGCGCGTCGCTGAAACCGTAGCTGCCCTGGAGGTCCGTATGGTCGACGGAATAATTTCCCTGAGACCGCAGCTCGCCGCCGAATTTGAAGGTATGGTTGCCTTTGACCCAAGTCAGGCTGGCGATGGCGTTGAACTGGTTATAAATCGAATCGGTGCGTCCCGTATTGCCGATGTCCCCCGCCGTAGCCCAGCACCGTTTGCCATGCCTCCGGCCGTGGAATCGACGAGACCCGTGAAGTTGGGAAAAGCGGACGGTAGAGTGAACGCCGCGCTGCACAGGTTCAGATTTGTGCAGGCGTTGTAGTTGGGGGTCACCAGCGGCCGGCCCAAGTCGTCCGAGTTGTATCCAATGCCCAAATGCAGCAGAAGCGTCGGCGTGATGGTGTGGTCATAGTTCAAGCGGAGCGTTTTCGCATAAATACCGCCGCCGAACGTGTCGGAGATGGGCTGCGCCATCCCGTCGTCGCCGTAGCACGTCAGGCAGTAGGTCATGGTGCGATTCCAGAAGAAAGACAGCTTATCCTTGGAGCCGATCACGTGATCGAGTTTGAGCGAGGGAACCTCTGTTTGCCGGTGCTCAAACTCCGTATTTTGAAAATTGTTGACCGAGCCGAGCGGATTGCAGGGCGGTCCCGACTACGCAGAAAGGCTGCGGAAGCAGACTTTGGATCTTCAGCGCAATCGGATCCAGGCGCGTCAACGGGATGGCGTTGCCCGGGAACTGAGTAGTGACGACCTGGCCGTTCACCGTCTGCCGCGAGGAGGGATCGTAAATCTCATCGGCAAAGATCGCGCCGCCAAGAGGATCGGTCCCGATATTGTGATTGCCGGCCGCGACAATCGCCCCGGCGAAGTTGCCCTGGCGATACGCAGCCGTGGGAACGTCAGTCGCGGCCCCCAATACGTATTGATCCCGAATGTATTGCTCCCAGTTAAAGAAGAAGAAGGTCCTGTTGCGGCCGTTATACACTTTCGGAATCCATACCGGGCCACCGAAGGTCATCCCATAGTCATTCTGCGTGTTCGCCGGGTTTACCAGTTTTCCCGTTACCGTTATTCGTGAACGGCTGCCCGGCATTCAAGTATGCGTTCTGCCAGTTTTCGAACACGCTGCCGTGGTATACGGTTGGTTCCCGATTTCATGGTCACGTTGTAGACCGCCTGGCCGGCTTGGCCAAACTCCGCGGAGTAGTTGCTGGCCTGAACCGTCCATTCCTGGATTTGATCCTGGCCGGGCTGTGCCTGCGCATCTGCGCCTTGGCCCAGGGCGTTGGTTGCATCCATGCCGTCAATCAGAATCGTCTCCGATCCACCCCGCCCGCCGTTAATTTGGTCTGGAGATCCGACGGCGCCGGGAGTCGGCGGCGCGAAATACGGCCCCCGGCACCAGCGCAAGAAGGTTGTACGGATTCCGGATGCCCGCGCCATTGGTCCCGATCTCCAGGAGCGGAAGAGTGTCCATGGTCTGCGTCGAGATCGTCGAGCTCATGGCGCCGCTCTCGGTCTCGAGCAAGGGAGCTTCCGCGAGGACCGTGACCGATTCCGAGGTGTTGCCGACCTCCATCGTGGCGTCCACGCGAATGGTTTGCGCCGCCTGCACGAGTAAGCCGGGGCGCACGATATTTCTTGAAACCCTGCACTGTGATGTTGAGCACATAAGTGCCTGCGGGTAATTCGGCGATGGTGTAATTGCCTGTGCTGGAGCTCGCCACCGGAAAAGCCGATCCCGTATCAACGTTACGGGCTTCAATCGCCGCGTTCGCGACCACCGCGCCCGCCTGGTCGACGATCGTGCCGGTAATGGTCCCGCGGTCGCTCTGGGCAAAGGCCGTCAGAGCAAATAGAACGGTGCTTAGAGAAACTAACGTCAGACGCAAAGCTCACCCCCGAATGAAATTAAGAACTCCAGAAACGATATACCTTCCGTCGGTGGTCGTCAAGGGGAGGTGTGCGGAACAGACAGGTCAGTTGTCGGTCGGGGTCTTGCGTGCCTGATCGATCACCAGAAAGTCGAGCGGCGCCTTGCGTGGTTCCAGCTTCAGGCCGGCTTGCTGGAGAGCGTCCAGCAGCGATGCAGTGGAGCCCTCCGCCAGTTGAAGAACTTGCGGAGGAAGCACCAGGCCCGCACTAATCGCCGCCCGGATCAACATGGTTTGATAATCCTCCTCGGTCACCTCCAGCGTGATATCGTACTTCCCTTTTAGCTCTGTCAGATTCACGATGGGGCGGTCCATGTAGCGTTCCAGCATGGACGCGAGCGTACCCATGTCTGAGCTTCTTGCCTTCGAGTTTGTTGTTGGCAAAGGTATAGGAAGAGCCGTGGCCGAGATCCACGAAGACCCCGGCGCCACTGCCCGATGCGGCCACGTTGGTCGCGGGCGGGCCGTCATCGTCAGCGCCGGCCGGTACTTCCTTGAGCTTGAGCGGGGGCTTGCCAAGTACCAGCGCGTACACCGGCAGATCCTTCTTATCGCGATGCAGCTTCAATTGGAAGCGGTCCGCGAGAAAGGCCTGGAGCATTTCCGGAATCTGATCGGCAGTGGAGCCCGCCGGCAGCTTGGCGTTGAGATCGAAGCGGTCGCTGGAAATCCAATCCGGCCCGGAAATCTGGTAGGCCTTCACGCGGTAGGCCATCGCGACATAATCCTTGAAGGTGAAGGCGGCGATGCGCGCTTGCGATCCGTCCAGATGCAGGCCCAGGTTGACGACCTGTTGCGGTGAGATTGGCGGGGCGGGACGCACGGAGGCGACTTCGAACTCGAGTTTCGCCGCCGGGCTTTGGGCCCAGATCGCGCTCGATGCCAGGGCAGCCAGAAGAAGTTTCCTCATGATTGGATTCTACGAATGTCGAGCCGGGGAAGTTCCTTCCTCATAGTCTTGATAGACTTGATCAAACGCCCCATGGCCCTTTCCACTGGAACTTGTATCGAGCAATTCACGGTAGGAAAGAACTGGCAGGCTGGGTTGAAGAAATAAACGCACGGCTCCGTTTTGGGATTCGCTGAATGGTCTTGCCGAGCTGCTTGCGCGCAAGGTCAAGCTCATCGGCACTCTGAAGGTTCATCCAGAAATCAGCCGACATGCTGAAATACTGGCCGAGACGAAGGGCCGTATCCGCGGTCATGCTGCGCTTCCCGGCCAGGAGTTGATAGAGGCGGTTGGCCGGTACCTCGATAACGTCGGCGAGTCCTTTGGTGGAAAGGCCGATCTCCTCCAGCTCATCGGCGAGGACTTCTCCGGGGTGAATGGGTGTGCGCGCCATGGTCTTCCTTTCGTTCAGTGATAATCCACGATTTCAACATTCGAGGGGCCGGGCTCATCCGGCGCCAAGCTAAAGCAGATGCGCCACTGGTCATTGATCCGAATGAAGTACTGCCCCTTGCGGTTTCCCTTCAGAGCTTCCAGGCGGTTGGAGTTGAGCGCGGCAAGATCTGGTAGCGCGGTAGCGGCATCGAGAATCCGTAAACGCTTCTCGGCCTGCCGCCGGAACGGCAGCCCTGAAACCAGTTTAGACGAGTGACGTCACGCGTACAAATCGTCAAATCGGGATGCCCATGCGCCAGAGGTCATAGGCAATGGCTTGGCGAGCGTACAGCCACTGCTCGGTCCAGCCCGTGGGAGGGCGGTCGGCGGGGCGCGGCGAGCCGAACACTTGCATGCCCTGGGTCTCCAGCAGTTTCTTGACGCGATATATATGATAGCCGTCGCTGACAACGATGCAGGAGCGCAGATTCATGCGGCGCATGATCTCGGTGGCGGCGGCAATGCTTTGCACCGTGGTTTCGCCTTCGGATTCAACCAGGATAGCTTCGGAGGGAACGCCGTGGCGCGCCAGGTAGGCGTGGGCTACCTCGCCTTCGGTGAAGCTGGGGTCGCCGCCTCTGCCTCCGGTGGTCAGGATGCGCGGCGCGAGATGCTGAAGATAGAGAAACAGGGCGTGATTGAGGCGGGCTTCGAGCACCGGGGAGGGCCGGCCGCGATATTCGGCTGCTCCTAAGACCACGATCACGTCGGCGGGACGAGCCTCATCCACGGTGGATTGAAGGCGGATCTGGCCCGCGACCGAAGCGATCTGGAGGCCCGCCCCGGTGACGGCTAGGACGCCGATTCCCACAACGGCTATGAGGAGTGGCCGCATCATGCGTTATGCTGGGCGTTCAGAATCTTATTGTATCTGTGAAGTAAAAGTGTAGCTGTGACCCACACGCTGCTTAGCGACAAGAACCCGCTGTTGAAAGAAGTCCGGCGCGCGGCCTCGCGCGGAGAGTTGACCTCGGGCGGAGGCCTTACCGATGGCCTGGCGGTGGCGGAGGGATTCCATCTGCTGGAGGAGGCGCTGGGCAGCCGCCGCGAGATTCCGGTGGTGATCGCGGCGGAGAACGTGCTGGCGACGGTAGCGGCGCTGCTGCGCGGGCTGAAGCGGACGCGCGTTGTGGCGGTGAGTGAGGCGGCGTTCACCAACCTGGCTTCGACGGAGACGCCGCAGGGGGTGATCGCGCTGGTGCGTCCGCCCCAATGGACGCTCGATCAGCTGGTGCGCGGCAAGCCTCTGGTGGTGGTGCTGGACGGAGTGCAGGACCCCGGCAACGCGGGCGCGATCGTGCGCGCGGCGGAAGCCTTCGGGGCCACCGGCGTGGCTTTTCTCAAGGGCAGCGTGAATCCGTACAATCCCAAATGCCTGCGTGCCTCGGCCGGGTCGATGTTCCGGCTGCCGGTGGCCACGGGCATCGACGAGAGCCTGCTGGCGGCGGCGCTGGAACAGAAGCGGGTGGCTCTGTATGCGGCGCTGCCTCGCGCGGAGCTGTCCATCGCCGAGGCCGATTTCAAAGGCGCCTGCGCCATCGTGATCGGTGGTGAGGGGCGCGGCGTCAGCGCCAGAATCGAGAAGAAGGCCATCGGAGTGCGCATTCCCACTAACGCTGTGGAGTCGCTGAACGCCGCCGTGGCCGCGGGCGTGCTGCTGTATGAAGCGCAGAGACAGAGGGCGCTGCGATGAGCTTGTTCGACGCGTCGCCGCTGGGCTCAGAGAGTAAGGAAGGCCGGCCGCTGGCGGAGCGCCTTCGCCCGGAGCGGTTGGAAGATTTCGTGGGCCAGCAGCATATTCTCGGACCCGGAAAACCCCTGCGCGTGCAGATCGAGCGAGACCACTTGCAATCGCTGATTCTGTGGGGCCCTCCGGGCGTGGGCAAAACCACGCTGGCCCGGCTGGTGGCGCGCATGACTCGCGCCGAATTCATTCCCTTCAGCGCGGTGATGAGCGGGATCAAAGAAATCAAAGCCGTGATGGCCGACGCCGAGAGGCTGCGCCGTTCCGGCCGGCGCACGGTGGTGTTCGTGGATGAAATTCACCGCTTCAATAAAGCTCAGCAGGACGCGTTTCTGCCCTACGTGGAGCGCGGAGACATCATCCTGATCGGGGCCACGACGGAGAATCCCTCCTTTGAAGTGATCTCCGCGCTGCTCTCGCGCTCGAAGGTATACGCGCTGCGGGCGCTCACCGTGGAGGAGATCGTCACGCTGCTGGCGAGGGCGCTGAAGACGCTGGAATTATCGGCCGCGGAGACGCTGCTGGAACAGATCGCCATTTTTTCGAACGGCGATGCGCGTACGGCGTACAACATTCTGGAGCTGGCCTCGGCGGTAGCGCGCGACGGAGTGATCGGGCCCGAGGCGGTGGAGAGCGCCATCGAGCGCAAGACGCTGCTCTACGACAAGAGCGGCGAGGAGCACTTCAACCTGATTTCGGCGCTGCACAAGAGCGTGCGCTCGTCGGACGCGGACGCGGCTCTGTACTGGCTGGCGCGGATGCTCGAAGCCGGCGAGGACCGGCTGTACATCGCCCGGCGGCTGGTGCGCATGGCCATCGAAGATATCGGCCTGGCTGATCCGCGAGCGCTGGAGCAGGCCATGGCGGCGCAACAGGCCGCGCATTTTCTGGGCGTGCCGGAAGGGGATCAGGCGCTGGCGCAGGTGGCCATTTATTTGTCGGTGGCACCGAAATCGGACGCGGCGTACAAGGCCCTGAATAAGGCCATGGAGACGGTGGCGAACTCGACCGCGGAACCGGTGCCGATGCAGCTTCGCAACGCCCCCACGCGATCGATGAAGGAGTGGGGCTATGGCCAAGGCTATCAGCATGCGCACAACTTCGAGGACGCCATGAATACGATGGAGTGCCTTCCGGAGAATCTGCGCGGGACCGTGTTTTACGAGCCGGGCGCGCGCGGGATGGAGCAGCGCATCGCGGAGCGGCTGGCCGAGATCCGGGAGCGGCGGAAGGCGAACGAGGGAAGTTGAAACTCGGCAATCCGCCCGCTGTATCGTGCGTCGCGGCGATGCCTTTCTGGTGGCGCAGCCGGTGATGCGGCAGCGATGAGCGCGCTCATCGCCGCCGGCAGTTTCATCTCTACCGGGCCGGCGTAACAAACTCGAACGTCATCAGTAATTCCGAAGATTGCGCGGTGGCGCCGGGCTGCTTCTCGGCTCGCCCGAGGGCCACGGAAGCTGCCTGGCTGAGCGCGGCTTGATTCAGGGATAGATCGCTGCTCGCCAGAATCTCGAGCTCGCTCAAGTGGCCGTCACCGGCAAGATTGCCGTGCAGCGTCACCATCTGCATCGACGCATTCGCATTCGAGGCGGGCAGACGTTGCCCCGGCACAAACGCCGGGATCGCAAGATTCATGCCCGGATTCATGGCCCGGCCCGACCCCAGCGGCGCGAGGCCCTCGGGATTAAACATGGGGTCCGTGCCAGGAGGCGGATCGGTGACGCTGACGGTTCTGGCCTCCACCACCGTCTGTCCGTTCTCCGAGATGGTAAACGCGGCGGGGATGAATTTGTTGTGAAATCGAATGGCGGAGGAATAATCGTAGCGCACGAAGAGTCCGGGCGCCGGCGAATACTGGCTCAATAGACCGGTCTGAGCGTCGACGCAATATTCGGATTCCTCCCAATTTCGCGCGCCCGCGAAGGTTCGATTTCCGGCCCCAATCACAATCAGCACGCAATTCTGCTGCGCGCCGTTCAGCGAACCGGTTGCCGTCCGCACCGAAGCGTACGGGCCTATCGTCGGATAAATAAAGAAAATTGCGGATCGGACTTGAATCAGGCGCAGGGGCAGGATGCCGCTGGGCTGGTTTCCGTACAAGCCGTTTGCCGAGGACTCGGGATAAAGATTGACGGCCGAGTAATTCGGCCCGTTGGCAGTCCAGCGGTACTTACGCCCCGGAGAAATGTCTTCGAGCGTCCAGCTTCCATCCGACGCCAGCCCGCCCGACGCCGTGAACGACGTCTTCAGGTCATAGGGCTGCGCGCGAACATTGGAGAGGTCGTGTGCCTTGTCCAGCAACCCGATCGCGGCGATCCGCTGTTGCGCATCCTGCACCGGCTGAGCGGCGCCGGTGACCAGCTCCTGCGCGTCGGCAGGGAGAGGAGGGCGCGGCATCGCGTTGAAATCGAGAGGCCCGCGGGCCGGCGTTTGCGCAAACGCCATGCCTGAAGATGCCAGGAGAAACGTGATGTTCCGGAAGTTGGGTAGCATAGTTGCCCCTTCCTTCCCGAAAGTATATCGAATTCAAAAAGATTTGCTAAGGGGCGATTTTATTCAGCAGGTCATGGATTTGATTTTCGTCGTCCCTGGACGGACGTTCCGCCAGGGCCGTCCGAAATTCCTGGATCGCGGCCTCGCTTTGGCCGATGGGGAGGATCGCCAGGCCCAGGTGATAGTGGAACGATGGATTGTTCGGCTGGGATTGAAGTGCGACGCGGAAAGCCGCCGCGGCTTCGTCGGGCATATTCTTTTTGAGATATGCCCAGCCCAGCGTGTCCTGAATTTCCGGGGAGTCCTTCACCTTCGCGGCCGCCTTCTGAGCCAGATCGAGGGCCTCATCGAGATCGACGCCTCGCTCCGCCTTGAGGTAGGCCAGATTGTTCAGCGCGATCGCATTATTCGGATCGAACTTGAGAATCTGTTCATAGATGGGAACGGCCTGGTCGCGTCGGCCGGTTCCGTCCAGCAGCAGCGCGAGCTGAACCAGGGGATGGGTGTCTTTGGGATTTGCCGCGAGGGAGGCCCTGAACAAGCGGATTGCCTCGTCCAAGTCTCCCTTGCGGCGGTTGGTTTCCCCAAGGCGGAAGAGAAGATCGGCGGTCGCCGCGGGACTCAGATTCTTGCTGGCATCCAGAATTCCTTGTAATTCCGCGATCGCCAGATCGAATTGCGCGGTGCGCACGTAAAGACTGCTGAGCATCGTTTTCAGATCTGTCCGATCGGGGCGTTTGGCGGTCTCCTCTTTCATGAGCTGGATGGCGTCGTCGGGTCGGCTCTCCGACATGTAGGACTCGACCAAGCCGGTGAGGCCGCGGGAGTCCTCGGGATCCAGAATATAGAGCTGGCGGTACAGCTCCTCCGCCTCCTGGAACCTGCCCTGCTGGAAGCATTCATAGGCGCGCTGCACCGCGGCGTCATTGGCGCTGTGAGTCGTCGCTGTTGCGGGCGCGGGAGCCTGGCCACGCAGAAAACCCCCGGCTACGGGCAGCAGCGCAGCCAGCAACAGGACCGCGCCGGGGATGGCGCGCAGCAGCCGTGAAGAGGGACGGACGATATGAGCGGACATGATTTGCTCCATTCTGTTTTGGAGATTGGACCCGGTCGCCCCAGCGTAGCCGGAGGCTCCGGCAAACGACATGCGGCAGACCTTTAAAATCGCGGAGACATACTCGGCGGGATCGGCCCCATGCGCGAGCACGCGCTCGTCGCAGGCGGCTTCGCGTTCGGCCAGCATGCGCCGCTCGATCCACCACAGCAGGGGATGGAACCAGAACGCGGATACGATGACCCGCGCCACCGCCGCGGAAAGATTGTCGCGGCGCGCGATGTGCGCCAGCTCATGCGCCAGGATCGCGTGCAGCTCGGCTTCGCTGAGTTGCTCGGAAAGGAGGTCCGGCAGAATCACGCACGGCCGCAGCCAGCCGAGGGCGCCGGGAACGCGGTCGGCCGCGGCAATACACAAATCCACGCTGCGGTGCACCTGAAGGCTCTCTTTTGCGCGCTCGAAAGCTTCGGCCTCGGCCGGGCTGGCCGCGCGAATCGAGGGCACCCTTCGAAGTGTGCGCCTCAGCCAGGTTGCCAAAGAAAGCGCGAAGACGGCGGCCCAGAGCAGCGGCAAAAGGGTGTCGCGCACCCAGTGTGATTCCGGAGACGTCGCGTGCATCGGCACAGGAGCGCGAGCAAAAAAGGTTTCGATCACGAGGAACGTGGGGGCCGGAGGGCTCGCCAGACAGGCGGCCAGCTTGTCGCCGGCGTGGTTGAGCCAGGGAGTGGGCGTGGCGAACCCCAGCAGCGCGGCCAATAAGATCGCGTGCCGCAAAGCCGCGCTGCGGCGGCGCAGTAACAGCGCCACCGCGACCGCGATCGACGCGGTGATGGTGGCCGCGATCAGATGCGGAATCATGCCTTCTTCCCCAAACGGCGCCCTTTAGACAAGCTCCCGAGCGCCTTTTCCGCCGCGCGGATATCCGCCAGCGACAGCTTGCCGGATTCCACCAAATGCTGCATCACCGGCTCCGGCGATCCTCCGAACAGATCCAGCAGATCGTCGATCAAGCGCCGGTATACCGAAGCGCGCGTCAGCAAAGGCTCGAAAATGTGGGCGTTGCCGATCTTTTTCACCCGCCGCACAGCCTTCTTTTCTTCCATGCGATAAATGATGGTCTGGACCGTGGTGTAGGCGGGACGGTTCTTTTCCGGGAGACTTTCCTGAATCTCCCGCACCGAAGCTGAACCCAGCTTCCATAACTGCTCCAGCAGCTCGAGCTCGAAACGCGTGACTTTGGAAGGGCGCATATTCTTGAGACGGGGCTACTAACTCTGGTGTCTATCCTACTACTCAGTTAGGCGCTTGTCAAGAGAAAATGCTTCGGTGCGGCCGTTCTCTCTTACGGAATTACAGGAGGCAGCTTGGTCTGGTCGCCGGTATTGAGGCACTTGGGATGGCCGAAGCCGCCGGCGCTATGGCCGTTCGCGCCCATGTCGAAAATGATGTTGTCGGGCCGGGCAGGGTCGCCGGAGACGCCGCCGATGCCGGCCAGATGATCCAGCTTCAGGCCGTTGCGGGTGCGCCAGGCGATGAAGTGATCGGCGCAGGAGGTGTCGCCGCTGACGCCAATGCCGCCCACCATCTTCTGCCCCGTTGCGAACAGAGCCAATCCGCCGCCGAATACGTTCACGCCGCCGATCTTGCCTCCCACCATGGGATCGTTGGCCATTCCATAGCTGGCGGAAGCTCCGCGATAGGCCACGCCGGTATCGACGGGGTTGCTGAACTGGAGGCCGTACAGGCTGCCACCGGGCTGAACCGCGCTGAAAAGATTGGCGGTGGAAAGCGCAAGTCCCTTGGCTTGTCCAGAGCCGTCGCTGCTGGAAGAGGAATCGAGGCCGAAGGCATTCGCGGTATTGGCCTTCTGGGCGGCGATGACGCGGCTTCCGGGCCATTGCGAATCGCGCGATTTGCCGGAGAAGGCGACGGCGCACACGACGCCGTCGCGGTCGACGAGGGTGGCCCACATCTGATTGTTCAGGCCGCTGGTCTCGGCTGACGTGGCCGCGGCGAGGGCGGTCTTTAACTCGGCGTATTTGGGCAAGCTGCCGCAGCCGTTCGCGGACGTCTGCTTTCCGGCGGGAGCCTGGGCGTATGCCGATGCGGTCATGGAAATCGCCGCCACAACAACAGCGGCACTCCTATGAATTGATTCGCGGCGCATGCAGGTTCCTCCTGGGGGATCTCACGCGATTATATCCCGGTACTGCCAGTCCTCCAACAAGTTCCGGGGGAACAGCGGTACATGGGTACTGTGCTGGAATGGACCGAGTACCCTATTGCCCGCATATCCCCTTTCGCGCGAAACTCTTCACGTAGCCGTGAGACTGTTACACGCGGTTGACGCAACTATCGAACGAGGTGCTCTAAATTGAGTCCAGAACAAAACGGCCATGCAGACCGGCGCCATTCGGATCGCTTTCCGATTGAGCGCGAAGTTCGCTACAAAATTCTGAGCAAACGTAGCGGCGATGAACTCGGGGACGGCAAAACGGTCAATATTTCCAGCTCGGGAGTGCTGTTCACGGCGGCTCATGTCTTGCTGCCGGGGCGACGGCTGGAGCTGTCGATCAGCTGGCCCGCGCAGCTGAATAACAAATGCGCTTTGAAGCTGGTGGCTCGCGGGCGCATCGTCCGCTTCGAAGACGGCCGCGCAGCCATGGAGATTCAGCAATACGAATTCCGGACGCAATCCTCGCAGCCGAACGCGGCGGGTCCGCAGATGGTTTTGAATTAAGACGGTGTTGAACTAGGACGGTGTTGAATTAATTTGGTGTTTTAGTGCAGTAAGGCATTCTCTCTCTCCTTAACTTGTGGGCGCGCCGGGGGCTGGTTTCCGGCGCGCTCTTTCTTTTGGGTGAAGCGCCTCAGCGGGAAATGAGACGGCAGAGTCTTCGATCCCAGCGCCAGGCGCCCTTGATCCCGTTGAGACGAACATGATCGGCGCGGCCTTCGAGCACGTGCACGCCTGTTTCGGTAATCGCGGCGGGCACGCCGTCAAGCCCGCCTTGAACAAGCGGCTCGCGCGCGGAAGCCAGGCCTTCGAGCACGTCGAAGAACGACTGGTCGCCCATGAAGGCAGTCTCCTCCAGCCGCTGAACCGCCTCGAAGAGACGCAGCCGCGAAAGGGGGCCGCGCTCGCGCAGAACCGCCAGCGCCTGGCGTTGGGCTCGCGACAGGCCGCCCTCGGCCGAGGGAAACTCCTCCAGGGAACGGAGCAACGCGGGGGCCAGAAACGGCAGTGCGGAGGTGTCGGTCGAAAGAACCCGCTCGATCGCGGTGGGATCGGATGAAGTAAACGCGGTCCAGGCCGCGCGCGCGGGGTCGAAATGCGCAGCGGCGGCGGGCACGCGGGCAGGGGCCAGCGCAACCAGCCGATCCGCAGTGAGGCCGCCGAGGATGGTCCGGCCCGCGAAAATGATGCTCAGCCTGCGCCCGGCCAAATCCTGGCGACTGAACCAGTCCAGGGCTCGGATCAACAGCAGTTGGTTGGAGAGGCGATGGTCGAACCAGAGAATGGTTTCCATCAGCGGTCGATGAAGCGCGACAAGCGAGTCTCCTTGAACGGACGGCGGGGGTCCGCATAGAGCAGGTCACCGTCGACAACCACATCACCGCGAAAGCCGGATTCGCGAAAGTCCGGCGACGGATTCGCCATCTGTGATGTGCAACGCTGACCCGCTTCATTCACCCTTCAGCATAATAGCCGCAGGCTCCGTTGTGCGGGCGAACACCTATCAAAGCTTGCTACGTTGGTAGTGAAGCGGCGGAGCCGCCGTTTGTGAGGTTCATGCGAAAGCTTTACGGTCAGTGGATGGAGAACTGGGAGAATCGGCTGTGCTCGCGCGCCACCAATCGCGTGGTGCGCCCGTTTGAGTGGGGGCTCGATTGGACCCGCTCCTGGCCGGCCGCGCGGAAGACGCCGCAGAACGGGCACCAGCCGCACGCCTATCTCAGCCTGCTCAACCGCGAAACCCTGCAGTCCAGCGCGGAGTTCTTCGACTACCAGCCGCCTGCCGATTTCGCCCTGCGCGAAAGGCTGCTGACGTTCACCAGCGCGGTGGAGACTCCCTATCCGGCCAACGACGCGGTGAAGGCGCAATGGTTCCCGGCCTTGGAAAAGCCGGGGCGCAGGCGCGTGGCCGCCATCGTGCTGCCGCATTGGAACGCCTCGGCGACGCAACACAACGCCCTGTGCGCGGGCATGGCCAAGCTGGGAATTTCAGCGCTGCGGCTGAGCCTTCCCTATCACGACTACCGCATGCCGGCCGAGCTGGAGCGCGCCGACTACGCGGTTTCCTCGAATCTGGGACGGACCGTCGATGCGGCGCGCCAGGCCGTGATCGACACGCGCAGCTGCGCGGACTGGCTGCAGCGGGAAGGCTATGAGAGCATCGGCGTGGTGGGCACCAGCCTGGGCTCCTGCTACGCGTTTCTGGCCAGCGTCCACGACCAGCGGCTGAAGGTAAACGTTTTCAACCACTGCTCGACCTACGTCGCCGACGTAGTCTGGGAGGGCCTGTCGACGAAACACATTCGCCAGAGCCTGGAGCCGGTGCTGACTCTGGAGCAGTTGCGCGAGGCCTGGCTGGCCATCAGTCCGCCGATGTACATCGAGCGCTACGCGGTGCTGGGCAAGAAGCCTCTGTTCATCTACGCCCGCTACGACACCACCTTCCCGACGCGCTTCTCCGAACAGGTGATCCGCAGGGCGCGGGAGCTGGGCTTCGAGCACAAAGCTGTGGTCCTTCCGTGCGGCCACTATACGCTGGGCGAGTCGCCGTTCAAGTTCCTGGACGGCTATCATATCTGTAGCTTTTTAAAGAGAAATCTGTAACAACGCCCCGGCTGGTTCCCCTACACCCGCACGGCCGATCCGCCGATAGAAGGGGTGCAATGACCAGCCTTCTTAATCTGGAACACTATACGGAGCCGTCCGCCCCCGTGGTGGGGAAGGCTCCCGAACTGGGGCCGGGGCCCGCCGTGGCCCCCGCTGTGAAAAACGACGTGGAAAACAATGTTGAAAAAGAGCCCGTCGATTACGAGATCGTTGTGGGGCGCCGCCAGGTCGCCGGCGCGGCTTTGGTGGCGATCGTGCTGCTGGCGGTCTTCTCCGGCTTCTCGTATTTGATCGGCAAATCGATGGGGCCCGAGCCGGTGTTAGCCGCAGCCCCGGCACCCGCGGCGCCAGTGTCCGTGACTCCGGCACCGGTCGTTCAAGCGCCCGCTCCCGCGCCGATTGCCGCCGCGCCGATTGCAAACCTCGCGCCCAGGACCAGCACCGCGCCGATATTCGCGGCCGCGATTCAAGGGAAGGTATATCT
>CAVXWB010000106.1:0-20835 GCA_963765185.1 Bryobacterales bacterium | reverse complement strand
TTGTCCGCGTCGGCGGCTGGGTCTTGCAGCGCTTCAATCCAGTAGCGCGGGAAAATGGCCACCGAGCTTTTTTCCGTGCCGGCCTTGGTGGCGGCGATGATCACGCGCTTGCTCTTTTGCAAAAGGGGAATCGCACCGCCGCTGGAGGTGGTCATGTCCACGACCAACTGCCGGGCCGGGATCTTGTCCAGCAGTTGGGATAACTCCGTTGCCGAAATATCCGGACCGGGCAACGCCAGCTTGTATTCGCGATCGTCAAAGGTGCCGTGGCCGATCAGCATCAGCACGACTTGGTCGTCGGGTTTGGTTGCTGCAGCGCGCGCAGCTTGGCTTCGACGTTGACCTTGGTGGCGTCGGCGCCGTACAGCGTGTCCACCTTGGCGCCGGCTTCATTGCGCAGGATCTTGTCCAGGCTCTTGGCGCATTCCTCGAAGCGCTGTTCGAACTCCGGCTCGCCGCCCAGGCCGGCCACCGTCAGGAAATAGCTATCGGCGCGCGCCGTCTGTCGACGATGCCCGGTCAGCGCCAGTACGCGATCATTGCGATCGCCCGAACCAACTCTTTTCAAATCACACCCCACTTGCGCCGCAGCGTCCACTCCGCCGCCCGCAGTCCCGCGATCATCAAAAAAATCACCGGCATATCCCACAAATCGCGGGTTTCGCGAACCGTGATGCCGGCTTCGGAATAGGTGATGTCCTTGGACAGCTTCCCCGCTTCATCCGGTCTATAATACCTCCCGCCGGTCTCCGACGAAAGCTTCTCCAGCAACTCCCGATTCTGCTCCGTATGGAAATTTCGGCGACTCCGTCCTCGCGGCGGAAAGCCAGCGTGTCGCGAGCCAAGGTCCTCCGTGCCGTGCTTGGCCGAAATCTCCACCGTGTACGATCCCGCCTTGGGCGTGGTCCAGTCCGCCGAGTACACGCCCAGCTCCAGCGGCTCCGGCCGCATGTCCACCGTTTCGGTGATGCCGTCCGGCCCCAGGATATGCGCCTCGCACTGTCGCGTCGCCGGAAGGAAGATACGTGGTGTCGCGAACCTCCGCGCGCAGCTTCACGCCGGAGGCGTCCGAGATCATCGGATGCGGCGTCGAGCCGGTCACGCGCTTGGGCGTATCGTTCACCAGCCAGCGCAGCAACTGGCGATAGAAAATCTCATGGTCCATGTCGGCCACCGGTTGCAGCATCTGCCAGCGCCAGCTTCCCGCGGTCGCGAAAACCGCCGTCCGCCCGCGCCCGAAGGCTCGGTGATCAGCAGCGGAAGCTTGCCGCCGCCGCCGCCCTTGGGAATGGAATACGGCCAGCACCGTCGCGCCCGGCTTGGGTTTGCCGGGGTCCTGGAAATTCATCAGGTACGGCAGCTTCTTCCAGTGCTCGACGTTCTTGTCCGGATCTTCGTCGATGCGCGTGATCAAGCTCTCCCGGCCCTCCGCGGTCAGCTCGACATCCGCGGCGTCGATGATGTAGGTTTTCTTCTTGGTGTCCGGCAGCACCACGGGCAGCAGATCGGCCAAGCCGCTCTTGCGTAGCCTCCGTCGGCGAGAGAATCCTTGCCGCCCAGCAGCAGCAAACCGCCGCCGCGCCGGTCCACGAACTCGTGAATCAGCGTCTGCTGCTCCGGCTTTAAGTACGCCTGATCGACGCTGCCCAGAATCATCGCGTCATAGTCGAACAGCTCCTGAACCTTGGTAGGGAACCCGTCCACCAGGTTGGTGTTGGGGTCCTGATCGGGAGGCATCTGCCGGTACAACTTGTCGGGCGTGGTGCGCAGATCGGTGGTCAGGCGGATGGTCTTGTCGTCCTCCACCGCGCGTTTGAGGAACTTGAACTCCCAGCGCGGCTCGCCTTCAAAATAAAGGATCCTGGGCTTCCGGTCGTCCACGCTCACCAGTTGCGTGACCGAATTGTTGCGGACGTTTTCCTCGTTGGGCAGCGGATCGACGTACGACCTGAATCGTCTTCACCCCCGCCGGTCCGGCGCTGAACAGCACCTGCTCCACCTGCTCCACTCCGTCCGGCTTGAGCGTAACCTCCTGCGAAGCCAGGATCTTGTCGCCTTCCTTTACGTTGATCTTGACCTTCTGCCCGGCGTATCCGTGCTGATGCAGATGCACCATCGCCGCCAGGCGCGATTCCGGCAGAGCGCGCGGAGGAACCTCCGCGTCGGTGATCTCCAGATCGTGCGCCAGTTTCTCCTTCCCGAATCCGATGGTATGCACGGGAATCCGCTGGCGGCGGATCTCCGCAGATCGTGTCCAGATCGATGCCGCCGGAGTTATCGGCGCCGTCGCTCAACAGAACCACCGCGCCGATGGGCAGACTGGCGGCGTCCTCCACCACCTGCTTGAGGCTTTCGCCGATATGCGTCGCGGTGCCTTGCGCGGTCACCTGATCCAGCTTCTCGATGCGCTCCAGATGATCGCTCATGCGATACAGCCGGACTTGAAATTTTCCCTGTAACTCCTTGATCAGTGAAGAATTCAGGACGTTCGCAGCGGCGTCTCTGCGGGTCGCGAGCCATCTTCATCGGCCAAGCGCCATGCTGCCGCGAATCGTCCACCACCACGGCGACGATATTCTGCTGCGGCTTGAGCGTCGCGATGCTCAGCGCCGGGTGCCACAGCAGGAACAGCAGCAGGGCGGCCATGGCGGTCTGCATCAGCCATACCAGCGCCGCGCGCACATCCGCCCATGCGGCGGCCGCAGCCCCCGGCGTCCTGCGACACCGGGCCTCCACACCAGCCACGCAATCGCGGCGGCGGCGGCCACCAGTCGCCGCTCCCAACACCCACATCGGCCAGCCGCTCAGCAGCACGAAAGTGCCCCGCGAGAACACTTGCCGCAGGGTACTTAAACAAAAACTCGAACATGCAAATCAGTTTCCCTCTAATGTGTCAAATCATACATGACGTAGTTCACCGCAATGCGATACGCCAAGCCCGCCCACTTTTCCGGGTAGCGCGGATCGTCGGACCACTCCCAGGCATCGCCCAAGTCCATGTTGTGGCAGATGGCCACCATCACGCGCCCCTGGTCGTCGTAGATGCCGCGCCACTTCGGGTCGAAACCGTCATACTCGTAAGTCTTGCCGCTGATGGACCACTGCCAGCCCGGAACCTGCACACGGTCGTCCAAATCATATACGACGTGGAAGATGGGGTCTTTGTTATCAAGATCCACGATCTTACGGTCCGGAAAGACTTTATTCATGCTGCGCAGGAAAACGTTCCACTCCAGCGTCCCGTGAAAATCGTCCACCATTAAGAAGCCGCCGCGCAGCAGGAAGTCGCGGAGCTGATCGGCCATCTCGTCGGTCAGGTTCCAATGCCCCACCTCGACCGCATACATCATGGGCCAGTTGAAGACGTCGTCTTCTCCGTCCAAATCCACCACCTGCTCCACCGAACGAGTGTCGATGCGAGTCAGCCGGCGAATGCCCTGAAGAAGATGGCGGTCTGAGCGGGGATAGTCGATGGTCCAGTTCAAAGGACCCCCGTCGACCGGCTGGCCGCGGTAATCGTACCAGTTATGCAGAGTGCCGACGGCCGGATAGCGCAGGCGGGCGCGGGTCCACTCGGTCTTCTGGTTCCAGTCCTGCGGCAGCCCGAATTGATTCTCTTCGCTGGTGTTATATTCGCGGCCTTGGTAGTCGCGAAAGGGTCTTTGCGCGTGCAACACACCCCAAGCGCCGAAACTCGCTAGCACACCCATAAAACACATGCGAAGGCGCATCCATAATCCTCAGGTGTCCACAGCATAACACACAGGTGAAGCAGGCAGCATCGCGTCGCAACACGAGTCACATCCACTTCAAAAACGTTATCCTTTTGTGCCGATTCGATTTGCGAGGAATACCGGAACGCCCGGCGCGGGCCGCCAGGGTATGATCTCGATCGTATATGTCTCAACTATTCCGCCTCTTCTGGCTGAGGGAAACCGGCTGCGATGCCGGTACGCCTCTTCGGGCCGCCGAGCTCGAACCTGAGATTCGGCAAAGGGTGCTGGCGCTGGCAGATCCTGGCAACGAGAACGGCGCTGGCGCAAGGGGCGCGGGTGACATTGCTCTGCGGCTCCCGTATCTCGACCGGCGCGAATGGCCCAAGCGCGGCGAGATTCTGGCCTCGCTGCGGCTGGAACGCCGCGGCGATGTCATTTCCTTCGTGCCGGCCACGGCGGCGGCCCTGCGCGACGCCGCGGCGACCCTGGCGCTCACCGATCCGGCCTGGCTGGCCGCGCCCGCAGCGAACCATCCGGACCATTTTGCCGCCTGGCAGAACGTTTCGATGACGCTGCAAAGCTCCCTGCGAACGTGGATTGCGCAGGAATACTTTCGCGACACCGCGCGATTTGAAGATCGGGCAATGGCGTATCCGATGCTGGTCTACCAGGCCGCGCGCGTGTGCCACGGCCGCCCGCGCAGCGAGTTCACCTACGCCTTCAACGACTATCCGACGTGCCGTCTGACGCTGGCCTTGGCGGTGAAAATGACGGGCCGAAGTCTTCAAACCATTCTGGCCGGCGTGGAGCAGCGGCTGAACGCGGCGGGAATGCCGGAGCTGGCCCGCCGCTACGCTCCGGTCTGGTATCAGGACGTGGTGATGGCGGTGCGCAAGAAACCCAAGCCGTTCCTGGCCCTGTTGGCCGCCGAATCCGGATTCATCAACGCCCTGATGGAGCTGAGCCTGGATCGCACCGCCGCCGGAGTGCACAGCTTTTCGAAAGCCGCCAACCGGGCGCTGCGCAAGGTCTACGGCATGGATGTGCGGCCTCTGGGAGTGCGCGCACTGGAGCAGGCGGCGGCTGTTCTCGCCTCTGGAGCCTGGCTCGGCGGAGCTCACGCGAGTCTCTAACGGCGCATTTCTCACAAGGCCAGTTACCGAAAGGTGGGGCGGGTCCCCTGACCCGCGGCCGACGCCGTCGTCGGCCTTTGCTTGGGGCGAAGAGCCGGACCAGGGGTCCGGCGCGGACGGGGCGTCCGCCCCACATTTTGCGTCGCGGCGCCAGGGTTAGCTGCGCATAATCCTCCGCGCCGCCGCGACGACTTCCTCGACCTGAGGATTTTTGAGCACGACTACGTGGCCGCCGCGAGGCGACCACACGCGCGGATCGGTGGTCAGGAAAATCGCCACT
This sequence comes from Bryobacterales bacterium, assembly GCA_963765185.1. Classification (GTDB taxonomy): domain Bacteria; phylum Acidobacteriota; class Terriglobia; order Bryobacterales; family Bryobacteraceae; genus Palsa-187. The sequence continues at coordinate 15,706 of CAVXWB010000106.1, read as the reverse complement.
ACCGGCGTCCCCACCGCCGCGGCCAGATGCGCGATGCCGGAATCATTTCCGATATAGGCGCGCGCGCCGGCGAGCCAGCAGGCGAGATCGTATAAATCATCGAAGCGCACGGCGCGATCGAGAGGCTCCTCGGGACCCGCGATCCACTTCACCGGGACGCCCAAGCTTTGGGCCACCGCGCGAAATCGCTCCATCGGCCAGCGCTTCAGAAGGCTGCTGGCGAAGGGATGAATCACGATGAAATCCTGAACCGAAATCTCCGGCACGGCGATGCGCGGAATCCCTTCCGCGGGCGGAGGCAGCGCCGGAAAGAACGTGAACGGCAGATGCGCGACGGCCTCGCGGAATTCGGGCCGATTCGCTCCATACCAGGAATAGATGGAATCGAAGGTTTCGAGGGCAGGCACGCGAGCGCACTCAACTACGCCCACCAGATCGAGGCCGGTATCGGCGATCGCACGGGTGCGTTCCGCAAAGCGAATCAGAGGCAGCACGGCTCGAGCGGCCCAGACTTCGGTGTAATCCGCACGGGCGGCTTGAAGCGCCGGCAAGGAAAGAATCACGTCTCCGATGGCGCCAGGCCTGATAAGTAGCCGCCGCTTCACTTCAGCTTGTACAATGCCCGGGCGTTATCGCGAAGCACCATCCGGGCCAGCTCCGAGGCTCGCGCGCGGGTAATCTCGCCGTCGCGAAGCATGCCGGTGAGGGCCATCGCCAGCGCTTCCCTTGCCGTCTCAGCCGCGATGTAGCCGGTTTCTTCCCAGCCGGCTTCGGCAGAGTAAGGATAGGCGTCAGTGGCGAATAAAACTTTCTCGGGAACGTACTCCAGCCAGGCGCGAATCGTTTTTGCCAGCTCTGCCGGGTAATTAAAATAGTTCTGCGCCGAGAAATCGGCGTAAGCATTCGGCTTCATCAGCAGCGCGGTCAACTGGTGCTCGAAAGGCCAGCCTCCATGCAGGAAGACGAAGTTGGTTTGGCGCAGCGAAGGATCGTCGAGCACCGGCTCCAACAGCATGGGATTGCTGCCGGAGACATCGAAGTAGCTGCCGCTGCCCGCACCCGTGTGGAAGTGCACGGCCGTCCCCAGCCGTCCGCATTCCGCAGCGATGAAGCGGAAAATGTAATCCTGAAGCGCTTTGTACGCACCTCGGCCGGCCCACGCGGCTTCGGCCTCGGCTTTGGTGGGATTGCCGATGTCGAGCGCACGCAGATAGGCCATTTCGAACTTTTCGGCGATCGCGCCGCCTTGCTTGTGCCGCTCCAGCGTGGCGCGCACCACTTTGCCGAGATATTCATCCAAGGTCGCGGGATGCGCGGTGACGCCTGACTCGGAATAGTAACGCCTCAGTAGTTTCTCTTCGAGCGCGAAGAACGCCTTCCGATCCGGGTTGTGGATCATCGCATCGTTAGCCAGCGGATACATCAGCGCGTCGGCGTAGGGCACCCACAAAAAGCGGTCCGGGGGAAGTCCCGGTCCCATCGCCACGCGATTGGCCAGCATCACTCCGATGCCGAGCTGGTCGAGAACCTTGGCGGGATCGCCGCGCGTTACGTGCGCCCGCGCATCGGCCAGTTCGAGAGATCCGGATCGCTCGCGAATGGGATCGGACGCCGGCTCCAGGTTGTCGACGGGGAGCGCGTCGAACTCCTTGTCGGGCGCTTCGCCGGGTGCGGCTGGGCGCACCGGATGCGCTTGATTGTCGATAGCGGGCACAGCTCGGATCTCATCCAGGAGTCGCGCATCTGCGTCCGGGGACTGGCGCTGCACAGTTTCCGGAACACGCTGACAGGCGGCGCACAGCAGTGACGCAATGAGAAGCGCCGGCAGAACGACGATGAACTTCACTCAGGCGCTATTTTACGATATCCACTTGAAGCGCCACGTCCATATTCTTGGGCGTGAGGCACATGGTATTGTTGCAGGCTTGATAACGGAGCTTGCCGGACATGGCCGCGGGACCGGCCGGGGCGTTCGCGGGCACTGTAAATTTCGCCACCAGCTCGAAGCTCCCCGAGAATACCGAGAGCGGCTTGTCGGGCGAGAACTGATACTTCTCGAAGCGCGGCTTGGGATACACGACTCCAGCGGGCTCAAGCACTCCCTTGGACCAGGTGAGTTGGAGCGGGATCAGATACTCGTCGGAAGGTTTGTTGCTGTTGACGTGATAGCCTTCCTGGAGCGAGAGCGGCACCTTGGCCTCCACCGCCGTTCCCACCTTGGCTCGCAGCGGCGGAGGAGGATCGAAATGGAGGACGTTAACGGCTTGGGCGAAACAGATCAGCCCGAAGCATGCTTGGAAGGCCATTGCCAGGAGGGCTATTGCCGGGAAGGCTGTTGGACGAAACCAGCGGACTCTCATTTTTTGGACTCCCTAGGAGCGTTAAGATTTCCTGGCGGTAGGTGTTCTTGCTGGCCAGGCCGACGTGCGAGCTGGCGACGCGGCCTTCCCGGTCGATCACGAAGGTGGTGGGCAGGCTCTCCACGCCCCCGTAAAGTTGATCGACCTCTTCGCTGGTCACCATGACGCGGTAGTTGAGTTTCTCGCGCGCCACAAAGGGCCGCACGGATTTCCATCCGTCTTCGTCGAGCGACACGCCCAGCACCGCGAAGTCGCGGTCTTTGTATTCGCGCTGGAAGTCCACGAACCAGGGAATTTCGATCTCGCAGGGCCCGCACCAGGTGGCCCAGAAGTTCAGCAGGACCACCTTGCCGCGATAATCCGACAGCTTCACCACTTCTCCGTTGGCGTCCTTTAACGCGAACTCGGGCGCCTTTTTCCGGTCTTTTTCGTCTTTCACCGAGGGCCACTCGGCACTGTAGAAGGAGCACGACGCCAGATACGCCGTAATGCCCGCGATCGCCAGATATTGGAAGGTGCGTTTGTTCACGGTTTGCTCACGGGCGGTTTGCTTACGGGAAGGATCCAAGCCAGGCGCGGGCCGCCTGTGGGAGGCTCGACTGAACCGCGGAGGACTTGGCCTTTGAGCAGCGCGCCGATTTCATCCTCGTACATGTTCTTGCTGATCAGGCCCACGTGCTTCTTGGCGACATGACCGTCGCGGTCGATCAGGAAAGTAGTCGGCAGATCGTCGATCTCGCCAAAAAGTTTGCCGACATCGTCGTTGCCCACCACGATGCGGTAGTTGAATTTGTGATCGGCCATGTACGGACGCACGGCAGCCCAGCCGTCATCGTCCATGGAAACGCCCAGCACGGCGAATTCGCGATCCTTGTACTCGCGCTGGAACTCCATGAACCAGGGGATTTCGATTTTGCAGGGCGCGCACCAGGTGGCCCAGAAGTTGAGCAGCACCACCTTGCCGTGGTAGTCGGAAAGCTGCACCGTCTGCCCGGTGGCGTCCTTCAGGGCGAAATCCGGCGTCGGCCTTTGCCGGGCGCAAGAAACCAGGCCGCAAGCTGCAACCAGGGCCGCTGCCGCAGCCGCCACCCGCCCGAAGCCATGTACGCGATTCATCAACCCATTCGATTATATCAATACGGTGCGCGATTCAATATGCTTCTCGAACCAGGCTTGGCGCAAGCGGCGGAAGCGCAACGCGAGGGTGAACTCTTCATGCTTACGCAAATTCGCGAAGCGCCACGCCGCGGTATCGCAGAAGCTTTCGCAGGCGTACAGCCGCCAGAGCCGCTCGCGTCCGCGCACATGGCTGGATGTGAGCTTGCTCTTGCGCCGTTCCGCGCTCCATCCCAGCTCACCTCTGGCGTGTCGATCGAACTCCCGAGCCAGGGTCCGCTCCCAGTCCCGGCGCAGAGCGTTTGAGAGCCGCACCCACGCGAAATGAAAGATCTCATGAATCAGAATGCGCTCGAATTCACGACGCTTGAGCACCTCGGAATCGAGCAGGATCACACGGCGGGGAATGGAGGTCGCTGCCAAATGCGGCCCCAGCGACGGGCGCATGCGGACCAGCACCGGACGGCCGGCGAGTTTGGGCAAACGGACCCGCGGAAAACGGGCTGGCATAGCTGGCCCGTCCATCCCTTAGTACTCACGTTCGCAAGGTGGGGCGGACGCCCTCGTCCGCGCGCGACCCCCTGGTCGCGCCCAAGCCGGCCGGGGGGCCGGCTGCGGTCCAGGGGGACCGCCCCACCTTCGAAAGCTCAGCACCCGATTCCCCTTACTTCGGCGGCTGCGAAAGGTACTTTTGGGGCTGGACAAAAAAGTCGGGACGCTGCACTTGCGGCTTGAAGCGGGCGTTCAGATCCTTCAAGTACTCATTCATGTGGTTATCGCGGAGCTCCTTGACGATGGACTGGCGCACATCGTTGAGCGGCTGCACCGTTTTCTCCTCCACCCGGATGATGTAATAGCCGTAGCCTTGGGGGACAGGATCGCTGATCTCGCCCGGCTTCATCGCGAACACGGCTTTCTTGATGTCCTGGCCAAAGCTGCTGGTGGTCTTGATGGGCGTGCCGAAATCGCCGCCCGAGGCCTTCGACTCGGCATCGTCGGAATATTGGGCCACCAGTTTGGCGAAGTCCGCGCCGCCGCGAAGCTGCTTCACCAGATCGGCCGCGAGCTTCTCGGCCTCCGCCTGGGTGCGCTCGTTGAGAGGATGGGCGGTTTCGAGCGCTTTTTGGGCCTCCTCTTTAAGCTTTTCGTCAATACTTCCAGCCGGGGCCTTGGCGGGAGCAACGCTGGCGGGCTTGAAACCGATCAGGATGATTTTGATCTTGGCTTCCTCCCATCGCGATTGGTTCTTCGCATAGAAATCGTTAATCTGCTGGTCGCTCACCAGGTATCCGTTCTGCTCCTGATTGACCATGGCATTGGCGAGAACCTGCTGCTTGAGCAGAGCGTATAGATCCTCGATCTCTTCCTTGAGCGGGCTTTTTTGATCCAGGTGAGCCTTCTCGCCCTCGTCCGCCAGGTAGCGCATCAAGTAGACCTGCCCGAGCGCCTGCTGCGGATTCTGCTGGAATTGCTGCAACAGCGGCGTCGGAGCCTTTTCGAGGATCTTGCGGACATCCGCCAGGGTCACGCTGATTCCGGCGACGGTGGCCACCACCGTGTTCGGCCCCATCTCTTCTTGTCCTCCCTGGGCCGAAGAAATGGCCGCCGAAGCTGGGCCAGGCGCAGGGCCTATGCCTTGGGGCAAAATCTGGGCGTACATCGAGGCCGCCATCGCGGCGAATAGAACACAATTTTTCATGGGCTTCGTTCCTAATCTATCATGACGAAGCCCGCGAGCTTCCGTTAGCCCAAGGTGTCCCGGCGGAAGCCCCTGCAGCCCGCTCAATTGTAAGGAAGAGTGTCGACAGAACTCTCCGAAAATCCAATCGCGGAGCCCCGGTCGATCCCCGTCGCAGTGAAGGTTTCAAGGGCCGTTAACCCTGCCATGGCCAGGCTGCCGGAACCCTCCGGCAGCGCGAGCAGGATGTAGCTTGGAACCGTGAAGGTGCCCGCCGAAGACGGCGCGTAGCAGGTAAAGCTGACAGACACGCCCGTCTTGCTATCCGAAGACGATCCCTCCATGAAAACGTAGGAATTCGGAGCGCCGCCGGTCCAGGTAAACGTTTGTCCCTGCGAGCGTGTGACCGACGAGATCGAACTCTTGTTGGTCCAGGCCAGCGCATTGTTGAAATTCACGGTCACCGTGAAGGCGCCCACGCTCAATCCCGGGGTCGTTCCGCCGGTACCCGTGAAGAGATAGGCCCCGCTCGTAAGGAATCCGGATGGAAGCTCCGCTTCGTAGATTCCGCTTGGGCCTGACGCCAGCGGGCTCGAAAATCCGGGAAGGGGTACCACGGTTCCCGTCGGCCCGGTGAGGGTCAGCGTGCCCGCGTCCAAACCAGTTTCGGTGAACGTGCTTGTGGTTGAATTCTGCGTGCTCGCCGGGTTGACGATGCAGCTGCCGAGCGAGAGCAGCCCGACGCCGGACGAGCTCTGCTGACCCTGGTAGTTGTAAAAATCTCCAACCGCGAGGCTTTCGACTCCCGACGATGAGGTCAACTGGAAAAGATCGAGCGCTCCGGAGTTGTAGCTGGTCTTGCCGCCGAGAGTCAGGATCTGCGTGCCGGTATACCCGAGGGTCGGGTCGGAGCAGACGCCTCCGCCGGGATTGACGGGAATCGTGATCGTGTTACTGACGATGCTGCCGCTCACTGCGACCACGGCGACGCCGCAGCCGGCTTGAACCCCCGCCGGGATGGTCACGTCGACCTGGTTCACGCCCGGATATCCGGAGGCTCCCTGATAGACGATGGCCGCCTGAATGCCGCCGACGTAAATCTGTAGCGGAACATTGATGGCGTGGGGAGTCGAAGTGTAGGTGGTGTCGCTATCCGCGGTATCGGCGCCGAGGCCTGAGCCCCACAGCACGATGGTTTGTCCCGGAGCGGCCGAAGTGGTGTAGTTGAAGATGGCGCCTGTCCCGTTGTTGGTCACGACGCCCAGACCAGTCCCGGTCCCGTACAAAGTGTCGAGTCCGAGGGCGGTTGGCAACACCGTGATCGGCGCCGAGGCGTTCTGACCACCGTAGGACACGGTGACGGTCCCGGTTCCCGCCGGCGTCGAGGAGGGCAGCACCACGGCCAGTTGCGTCGCCAGCGCGAAGTAAAACGCGGGATGGGTGGTGACGCCGTTGACCGTCACCGAGACGGTGGCGCCATTCAGGGTCGTGGGCAGTCCCGGAGCCGCACTGGATTCCGTGCCGTTGTAGGTGGCCAGGTTGGATAGGCCCGATCCGTAAATATCGAACAGGGTTCCCGGCGCGATGCCGTAGTTGGGCTGGCCGACCACAAGATTGCTGTAGTTATTCTGAACCGCGACAATGGTCGGCCCGCTGGAACCGCCGCCGCTGACTCCGAACGTGTCGTATTCAATCGTAAGGGACGTGCTGCTTACGGCCGTGATCAGAACCTTGGCGTAGTTGCCCCCATTGGTATGCACCCCGATGACCTCGTTGGCTGCCAGCGCGCTGCCGCTAATCGCCGTCTGCGTGAACAACGACGAGAACTCCGACACGATCGCCTGCGTGAACGTATTATACTCCGTGGCTCCCAGGGCGCCAGCGGCGTAAGCCGTGGCGCTGCCTTGCAGAGTAATGCTGGTTCCGGTGAACGCAAGATCTCCGCCTGAGCTGGTGATCGCGCCCGTATCCAGGCTCACGTGTTGCCCGCTAGAAAGGGTGGCATTCGAATCCGCCAGCGCCGCCATTGGAAAAATCAAGGCCAGAATGGCCAGAGAACTACCAAGAAGTCTATTTCGCATGATCGCTCCTCCTGCAATCAAGCTCCGGTATACCCGGAGGCTAGAACTTGTTGAAGTATACACTACGTTTCCGGCTTTTGTTTCGGTATAGTAAACCTTACGGTGAACCTCCGCGTCCTTGCTGCTCTCCCTGGAGCCGTTTTTCTATGCGCCTGCCAAAGCCTGCCGGGCCCTTATGCGCCGCCGGAGCAACGCCAGCCGTTTGAAAACTTCTCTCCCTATCGCATCAGCCGGCTCATCAATATGGCGGACGGCGACGCGGAAAATTACTTCATCCGCGACATCGGGGGACTGGCCGGAAACTGGCGCTGGACTGGTAAACACCCGGAGGTTCGCCTGTACCTGCGCAGCAAACAGAAGCTGCATTACGTCATCGACTTCACCATCGTCGATGCGACCTTTAAGTACACCGGCCCGGTGACCTTGTCTTTCCTGGTCAACGGGCATGTGCTCGACAAAGTCACTTACACCGCCGCGGGTGCGCAGCATTTCGACAAACCGGTCCCGGAGGAGTGGGTGGAAGCCGGAAAGGATGCGATTGTCGGCGCGGAGATCGACAAGCCTTGGATTTCTCCGGCCGATGGCGCAGCCCTGGGATTCATTCTGACCCGGATCGGACTGCGTCAGGAATGATTCTGGCGCTGGCCGCACTGCTGGGCGCGGCGCTGACTGCCGCGGCGTGCTATGCCGCGGGCGCGATGCTGATCGACCGGCTGGGCTTATCGGGAGAGTGGTCCGGAGCGTCGATGCTTCACCGCTTCGAACGCGTGCCTTTGGCGTTCACGTTGGGCGCGGCTTGCCTGCACTTGGCCGTTTTCGCCATCCTCGCGCTTCAAATCGCGTACTGGCCGGTGCTCACCATCCTGCTGCTGGGCGTAATCGCCGGCGCCGTGGCGACCGGCTCCTGGAAACTTCGGGGAGAGCTCGCAGCGCCTCTCAGTTTCAATCTAAAACGTGTTTCGATTCCGCTATTTGGGATTTTTACCATACTGTATTTCTTTCATGCCTGGGCGCCGGAAATCAGCCCGGACGGCTCCGGCTATCACCTCGGCTACGTTGCGAGCTATCTGCGGGCGCACGGCTTTGAGCGCGTCACCACCGACATGTACGCGACCTTGAGCGAAGGCATCGAGATGCTGTTCATTCCGGCCTTCGCGATCGGCGAACATTCCGCCGCGGCGCTGCTGCATCTGGCGTTCACCGCCGCTCTGGCGCTGGCCATGTTCGCCTACGGGCGGCGTTTGGGGAAACCCTGGGTGGGCGCGGCGGGCGCATTCCTCACTTATGCCAGCCCGGTGGTCGGAATCGACGGGTCCAGTGCCTATAACGACGTGGGCGTAGCGGCGGTGGTCTTTAGCGCGTTTTACTGGCTGGAGATTTGGGATGCGAGCGGCACAGGGCCGGTGGGGCGGACGCCCTCGTCCGCGCGGGACGCCCTCGTCCCCCCTAAGCCGGCCGGGGGGCCGGCTGCGGTCCAGGGGGACCGCCCCACCCTGCCGACGAAGAGCCGCAACAACGCGGCCTTGATCCCGGCCGGTTTACTGGCGGGTTACGCCTACGCCACGAAATACACGGCCTTCGTCATGGTGCTGTTCGCGGTCGGATTCGTGGTTTGGCGGGCGAGGAGAATACGCCCCTTAGTTACCGTGGTTCTCTTTGCTTCTCTGATGATTGCGCCCTGGATGCTAAAAGATTGGATCATTGTCCGGAACCCCATCGCTCCCTTCGGAAACGCGATCTTTCGCAATCCCTATTTCCATCCCATCTTCGAGAAGGAATACTCAGACGCGCTGAGGAGCTATGACGTGACCAACAAGCGCGCGCTGCCGCTGGAGGTGACCATTCGAGGCGAGAAGACGCAAGGGGTTCTGGGCATGGCGTTTCTGGCCGCGCCGCTCGCGCTTCTGGCCTTGCGTTACCGGCACGGCCGGAGGTTGCTGGCGGCGGGAGTTCTCCTGGGAACCACGTATTTCGCCAATATCGGCACGCGCTTCCTGATTCCTCCGCTACCTTTTATTTCCCTGGCGATGGCCCTGGGAATCGGAAGCATTCCTGCGGCCGGGCCGGCGCTTCTGGCTGCGCTGATGATCTTTCACGGAGTCACCGCCTGGCCGGACGAACTCCGCCGCTATGCCGACCGGTTTGCGTGGCGGCTGGACCACATCCTGTTCAGCCCGGCGCTGCGGGTGATGCCTCAGGAACAGTTCTTGCGAAAGAACGACGTGGACTACGGAGCGGCTCGCCTGGTGGAAGCCACGGTGCCCAAGGGCGAGCGCATTCTGGGCTTGCGAGGAGTGCCTTACGCTTACTGCAACCGCGAGTTCCTGGTCAGCTACCAGGCCGCGCTGAATCAGACTCTGATTGACTTTATCAATGTAGCGATTGTTGAGGATTATGGGCCTACCATAGTGGAATCGTTCAAGTTCTCGGAGCAAGGCTTGCGCCGGGTCCGGATCGTCCAGACGGCTAAGTTCAACAACCCGGATGTTCAATGGAGCGTCCACGAGATGCGGTTCTTCGATCACGGCGTCGAGATTCCACGCCGTCCGGAGTGGCGCCTTCAGGCTTGGCCCAACCCTTGGGAGGTTCAGCTCGCCTTTGACAATTCCCTGGCCACGCGATGGCGCACCTGGGAATCCGTCAAGCCCGGCGACTACCTGGACGTGGATTTTGGCGTTGAGCAGCAAGTGGACGAAATCCGGCTCGATACATCTCCTGATTACTATGAGATCCGAGTGCAAGTGGAAGCATTTGATTCGAGCGGGAAATGGGTTCTGCTGGCTAAGGATCCCAAGGCCGTTCTGGCGGACCGCTCGCACTACAACCTTCGCCGGGCGGCCACATACGAGATGAAAGCGCGCGGGATCCATTACTTCCTGATTGGCGACGACAGCTTCGGCGCGGACGATATTCGCGACGATCCAGGGGCGTGGGGCTTGGCCGAGGTCGCCTCGGGCTACGGAATCCGGATCTACAAAGTGACACAGTGAATCATGCGCCTGTTCCTGGGGGTGGATGGAGGGCAAACCGGCACGATCGCCATGATCGGAGACGAGACCGGCCGCGTCGCCGGGGTTGGCCGTGGTCCAGCGTGCCGGCATGAAGGGGCGATCGAAACGGCTGTTAGCGGTGCCGGTGGTGCGGGCGTCGCATTTCAAGCAGCGTGCTTTGGACTGAGCGGCGGCGTGGCAGGCAAGGAGGCATGGCTGCGCGGGCTGGTGCAGGCGGAGCGCTATGTGATCACCCACGACGCGGCTATCGCATTGACAGGCGCGCTGGCTGGGGAGCCCGGGATCATCGCCATCGCCGGAACGGGATCGATGGCTTGGGGCAGGAATCGAACGGGACGGACGGCCAGGGCCGGCGGTTGGGGCTACGCGTTCGGAGACGAAGGCGGCGCATTCGACCTGGTTCGGCAGGCTCTGCGGGCGGCGCTGCGCCTGGAGGAAGGCTGGGGTCCGCCGACGGCTCTGCTGGAGTTGCTGCTCGCAGCATCCGGCTCTGCCAATGCCAACGAATTGATGCATCTCTTTTATACCGGCGCATGGCCTCGGGAGCGGGTGGCGTCGTTGGCCCCATTGCTGGACCAAGCCGCAGCGGGCGGCGACATCGTAGCCCAGGAGATCCTCAAGGGCGCGGGGCAGTCTCTGGCGGCGCTGGCGGGCATCGTGCGCGGAGGCTTGTATGAACGGCGAGAGCCCGCAGTCGTCAGTTATACCGGCGGAGTGTTTCGCAGCCCTGTGGTGCTGGAACGATTTCGCATGCTGGTGGAGTTGGAGGATGGCATTCGAGTGGAGGCTCCGCGCTATGGGCATCTTTACAGTCCCGCGGCGGGGGCCTTGATCGAGGCGTATCGCGCGCCGGGCCTCGAAGCCTTGCCAACAGAGGCAACCTTGCCGGCAGAGGTACCCTTGGAGAAACCATGAGCCTGGAACCTGTCTCGCACTTCTTTTATTCGCATCGCCTAAAGCTTCAGTTTTGGGATTGGGGCACGGACGGAAAACCGGTGATGATTCTGGTGCACGGGGGCCTGGATCATGCTCGCAATTGGGATTGGGTGGCGCGGGCGTTGCGCGAGGACTATCACGTCTACGCTTTGGATCTGCGCGGGCACGGCAACAGCGCCTGGGCTCCGGGGGCCTTGTACAGCGTCGCCGAACACGTGTTGGATCTTTCCGGGCTGGCCGACATCGTCAAGGGGTTCCCGATCTACATCATCGGGCACTCGCTGGGTGCGGTGGTGACGCTGCTCTACGCCGGCGTGTATCCGGAGCGCGTGAAAAAGTATCGTGGCCATTGAAGGCGTGGGACTGCCGGTGGGCAAGCCGCAGCGCACTTCAGCCGACCGCATTCGCGACTGGATTGAGCGCGTGCGCAGCGCCGAGAATCGCACTCCGCACAGCTATCCGGATCTCAAGTCGGCGGTCCAGCGCATGAAGGAGGCGAATCCGTTTCTCTCCGACGCCGTGGCCGAGCATCTGACCGTGCACGGCACCAATTGGAACGCGGACGGATCGATCATCTGGAAGTTCGACAACTTCGCGCGCCTGGGCGCGCCGTATGGGATGAATGCCGAGGAGGCTGCGGCGGTGATGAGCCGCATCACCTGCCCTGTGCTGCTGTTCTGGGGCCGCGAGAGCTTCGCCGCGGACCCGGACACGGCGCCCGAAGCCGCGGTGCTGCGCGACAAGAGGATCGTGAAAGTGGATCACGCCGGGCATTGGGTGCACCACGACCAGCTCGATTTGTTTTTGCGGGAGACGAAGAAGTTTCTGGCGGAATAACGGCGCCTCGGGGTAAAATGCTGGCAGAATGTTGCGAGCGTTTCTTGGGGCGATGCTGCTCTTTCTGCCCGTGCGATTGCTAACGGGGCAGGCGTCGGAGCCTCCTGCGCCCATTTTTCCGAGCGACGGCAAGCCGCCGGCGGAAGCGAATGGCGCGGAATTGCTGCAAGCGGTTTGTCCGGGGCAGGTGGAGGTCGGCGAGAAGATGGGGTGCGGAAAGCGTTGCCCATCCTTTACGGGGATGTTCCGCGAAGACTTCGACTGGTCGCTGGAGATGGTTACGCGCGGTCACTTTCTCTCTCCCACAAGCGATGACGCGGTTCTCTCGGTGCTTGGGTGCGAGCCCCACATGGAAGGCTTTGGAGGGACGATTTTGCTCACTCGGAACTTCCAATGCTGGGCCATGGATTGGTACAAGGCGGGGATCGAGACTTCGCAGTGCCACAAAGTTCCGCTTCAGGACAGGCGGGAAATCCTCTTATGCCTGGGTGGTGTTGGAGCGCAAGGGTTCCTATCGACCGATCTCTACGTCGAAGATCTCCTGAACCCCGGAGACACCCTCACGGCTGCCGAAGGGCCCAACTTTTTCGAGGCACATGACAACACTGGCACGTGCGGCGTGAACCCGGAGGACGAGACGATCACGTTTCCCGTGACGCGAGCCTTCATTGAAAAGGTGGAGTTCCCTGCGAGCCAGCCGGGAGCCGGGTCCGCGATCTCCGTAACCGCCAGTTTTGGGCTACGCGAGACCACTCCTGAGATCGCGCAGCCTTGCCTACATGCGAAGGATGGACCAGTGGCGTTTGCGCCCGAGGTAAAGAGCTACCATCTCGACTTCGTATTCGACGGTCACGATTACAAGCCGACGCCCGCAAGCGCGGAAACGGCGCGCAGGTTCGGGTCACAATGACAGGATGCGGCGGAAATCGATCGGCGTGACGATGCCGATTCCCTCATACTATTTCAGCTTCCGAAGATGACGATCGCTGGAGACAATCAAGCCCGCCCTACCAGCGACGGCGCATTCCAGTATCCGGTTGTCATCATCGTCCTCGGCGACCACATGCAGCGTCACCTTGGGAATGACCATCTCAGCGGTCCTCACCAGGAATTTCATTTCAGGCAAGACGCGCGCGTCCCCCCAGGAGAATTTCCTCCGGAGCACGTCCGCAAGTTCCGAGACGATCTGAGGCGAAAGCAGAAACCTGAAGCGCCGGTCGATGGCCATTTGCCAAATCTGAAGCGAGATTCCTTGTGGACGCGTGAACGCTGAAACGAGGACGTTGGTGTCGAGTACGACCCTAAGACCTTCGCTCGCGCCGGTACTCATGGATGAGACGGTCAATGTCCTTGGGTTTGATGCCGAGCTTCTTAGCCTGCCGCTCGCCATATCGGGAGAGGCGTTCGCTTTCCTTGTGCATCTCCTCGATGCTCATAGGATTCGCGGCTTCCTCGGCTTTGGCCTCGGCTATCAGGTTTTCAACCCAGCGTCGCTCATCCAAATCCCGCTGGGCGCGATCCAAGGCTTTCACTTGTTTCACCGGCTTGGGCAAAACGGAGACCGCGCGGATTGGGGTGGTTCGACTCATTCGCTTTCCCTCGGCCATGGACCAATTGTACCGCCCCTCTACCGCGGGAACGACGCGGGGGCGGTCACCTTCTGCCAGCCCTCGCCGTTCAACGATTTCAGAAACTCGACCAGATCCTTCTTATCGCCGTCGGTGAGCTTCAGGGGCTTGATCTTCTCGTCCAAATTCTTATTGGGCTTGCCGCCCTTGTCGTAGAACTCGACCACCTCGTCCAGCGTCTTCAGGGTCCCGTCGTGCATGTAGGGCGCGGTGCGGGCGACGTCGCGCAGGATGGGCGTTTTGAACGTCCCCAAATCCATGGGGTCCTCGGTGACCTCGTAGCGGCCGGGGTCGGGATCGGGCTGGTCCGTGCCGACGCCCAGGTTGTGATAGGAATTCGACGTGAAATTAACCCCTTCGTGGCACTGATCGCACTTGGCTTTGTTGACGAAAACGTCCATGCCCCGGACTTGCGCGGGTGTCAGGGCGGCTTTGGCGCCAGCCTTGTAGCGGTCATAAGGCGAGTTGCCGCTCAGCAGAGTGCGCTCAAACGTGGCGATGGCCTTGGCCAGATTATCGATGGTCACCTCCGGCGAGCCGAAGGATTTCTCGAACAGCACATGGTATCCGGCGATGGCGTTGATCTTCGCGACCACATCCGCCTGCGTGTTGCCCATCTCGATGGGGTTGGCGATGGTTCAAGCTGTAGGCTCGATTCAGAACCGTGGGCGCGCTGCGGTTGCCGTGTTGTCCGCGGATGCCCTCGGAATTGGGAGCGCCATCGGTGTAGCCGTGCTCGGGCGAGTGGCAGGAGGCGCAGGAAACGGTATCGTCCTGCGAAAGGCGCTTGTCGAAATAGAGAAGGCGGCCGAGCGCGACTTTATCCGCGGAGTAGGGGATTGTCCTTCGGCCATTCGAGCGGCAACAGGCCCAAGGGCACCTGCACCGCGGCAGTCTTCTGCGCGAACGCGAATACACCCGCCAACGCTGGGGCGGCGGCAAAACGAAGCATCAACCCTTTTTGATGTATCCGTGAACGTACAGCGCGTTGAAGCCGTTGACCGACGATGCCGTGCCGGTGACTTGCATGATGTGTCCGGCGTGATCCACGGCGGCCTGGCGGAAATCGGTCATCCCATCGCGGCGCGGATCATGCTCCTCTTCCATCAGCATGTACAACCCGCCGTCCTGGGTCAGCAATCCAATAGGCTGGCCGTTGCGGAAGCACTTCTGCGCGCAATCGCGGTGCTTTTCCCCGTGCTTGCCCACTTCCAGGTAGCACGAGAAATCGACGATCTCGCCGACCACGGTCTTGACCGCACCGGCATTGGGCTTGCCGTTGACGGATGCGCCCATGGTGGTCGCGCTCCAGGCTTTGACCGGGCTTATCGCCCAAGGTTCCCATCGGCTTCGCGTAGGTGCCTCCATCGGGCGCCACGGTCATCTGAGGTTGGAGAATTCCTGACTTCGCTCCCGCCTTCCCTTTGTCTTGCGCCGGCAGCGACACGACTAAGGCAAACGCGGCAACAGAACACAGACTGGCCTTGATGAGGTTGGTCATGCCCAAATTCTAACAAATCGAGCTGCGACGGTGGCCATGGGTTTCTAAGGCGAGCTACCATAAAACTTTCCTCCCATGCTACGTTTCGAAACAGCCGGCGAATCGCACGGCGAATGCCTGGTGGCCACGCTCACGGGACTGCCCGCCCAGGTTCCGATTTCGCTCGAGGCCGTGGACCGCGAGCTGTGGCGCCGGCAGCAGGGCTTCGGGCGCGGCGGGCGCATGAAGATCGAGACCGACCGCGCGCACATCGTCAGCGGTGTGCGGCATTCGAAGACCATCGGCTCACCCATCGCGATTCTGATCGAGAACAAAGACTGGAAGAATTGGACCGAGGCGCTTCCGGTGGAAGATAGCGAAGGCGCCGAAGACAAGCGGAAGCTTGTCACGAGCCACGGCCGGGTCACGCCGATCTGGCCGGCGCGATCAAGTACAATTTTCAAGATGCCCGCTATATTCTGGAGCGTGCAAGCGCGCGGGAAACCACCGCTCGCGTGGCCGTGGGCGCGCTGGCCAAGGCATTCTTAAAGGAGCTGGGCATCGGCGTGTTGAGCCACG
>CAVXWB010000105.1:0-50940 GCA_963765185.1 Bryobacterales bacterium | reverse complement strand
TTCGGTGCGCGAGCCTGCGTCGCCCTTGTTCGGCGCGCTGGAGCACACCAATCAAGCCATCGAGCTGCAAGTCACACAGGAATATTTCGGCCAGGCGCATCACACCGTCTTCCTGGTTCCCATGTGGAAGGAGACGCTCGATTTCGATATGCGAGCAAAGCCGGGGAATCCAACGCCGGTGAAAGCGTTGGTCGCCGGCAAAGTGTTTCAACGGCCCACCGGCGGGTTCGTCGGCGTGGTCAACATCGGCCTCGATGACAACTGGACCGGCAATCATCTCTCGCAAGCGAATCTCTACGGCTACGGCAGGCTCGCCTGGAATCCGGACCTCACCTCAGCACAGATCAATGACGAATGGACGCAAGCTCACCTTCGGCGACGATCCTGAGGTGCTTGACGTCGTCTCCGATATCCAGCTCACCTCCTGGCGCACGTACGAGAACTACACCGGCCCGCTGGGTCTGCAAACGCTGACCGACATCACCGGCAATCATTATGGAGTGAACGTCGAGGCTTCGGAGCGCAACGGCTGGGGCCAGTGGCATCGCGCCGATTCGCAAGGCGTCGGCATGGATCGCACCGTCGCCACGGGCACAGGCTACACCGGCCAATACAGCCCCGAAGTGGCCCGAGTCTTCGAGATCCTCGCGACTACGCCGGACGACATCTGTGCTGTTCTTCCATCACGTGCCCGTACACGTACAGCTGCACTCCGGCAAGACCGTGATCCAGACCATCTACGACATGCACTACGAGGGCGCAGAAAGCCGCCGAACCCTACGTCGCGCGAGTGGCGAGGCTTAACGGCAAAATCGACGAGGCCCGTTACAAAGCCGTTCTCGCGCAGCTCGAATATCAAGCTGGCCAAGCCGAGGTCTGGCGGGACGCCGTCAACACCTGGTTTTTTAAAGCATCTGGAATTCCCGACGCGCAGGGCCGCGTGGGCAACTCGGGGCGCATCGAAGCTGAATCGATGACGCTTGACGGCTACACGCCCGTCGACGTGACGCCATCGGAAGACGCCTCCGGAGGCAAGGCCGTCTCCTGCCCCGCGAAGACAGTGCTCGGCCACGTTCAAATACAATCGGGCGGGACTTCGCCCTGCATCCGGGCACGGGCTCTCATTCGCGTCGAGTACTTCGATCAAAGCACCGGTTCCGCCCATTACCGCGTCTTCGTCAACGACCACATGATTGATGAGTGGACCGCCGACATGCGCCTGCTTCCCGGCCGCAACGACGCGCGGCTCGACTCCACCACCTCCACGCGCCAGCCGTTCACCAGGTTTCCGTTGCGCGACGGCGACGTCATCCGCATCGAAGGCGTTCCCGACGGCCGCGAAACCGCCGCACTCGACTACGTCGAGATTCGATTCGCTCCGCTGTCTAATGACCACCTACTGGCTCGGTCTCGATATCGGCACCGGCGGATCGCGAGCGCATCCTGATCGACGCGCAGGGCAAGCACATCGCCGCCGTCACCGCCCCGCATGAAGACATGCGCATGGAGCAGCCCCTGTGGGCCGAGCAGCGTCCCGAAAACTGGTGGGACGCGGCGCAGTCGCGCCATTCGCGGCGTGCTCGCCGAAGCCCGCGCCAGCGGCGATGCAGATCAAAGGCGTCGGCCTCTCCGGCCAAATGCACGGCTTGGTGATTCTCGATCGCGCGCACGCAGTCATCCGCCCGTCGCTGATCTGGTGCGATCAGCGATCCCAAGCTCAGGTCGATTTCATTCACGCGAAAATCGGCCGCGAGAACGTGGTCGCCGCCATCGCCAATCCCGGTGCTCACCGGCTTCACTCTGCCCAAGCTTCTATGGGTGCGCGATCATGAGCCGCAAAATTTCGAGCGCGTCCGCAAGCTGCTTCTTCCGAAAGATTACATCCGCTTCCAGTTGACCGGCGAATTCGCGACCGACGTTTCCGACGCCTCCGGCACGGCTTTGCTCGACGTGCTGCATCGCCGCTGGTCGGAAACCATGATCGACGGCCTCGGCATAGACCGCGGCATCCTCCCACGCGTCTACGAATCGAGCGAGATCACCGGCGCGATTTCCGCCTCCGCCGCCGCGCTCACCGGACTCGCCGCGGGCACTCCCGTTGTCGGAGGAGGCGGCGATCAAGCCGCCAGCGCCGTCGGCAACGGCATCGTCGAGCGCGGAATCGTCTCCTGCACTCTGGGCACTTCCGGCGTGGTCTTCGCGCACATGGACAACGTTGCTTACGATCCCGCCGGCCGCGTCCACACCTTCTGCCACGCCGTGCGCGATAAGTGGCACGTGATGGGCGTGACACAGGGCGCAGGCCTGAGTCTTCAGTGGCTGCGCAATCAACTCGCGCCGGGCGTAAGCTATGACGAGCTTACCGCCGAGGCTGCCACGGCGCCCGCCGGATCGCAGGGCCTGTTCTGGCTCCCTTACTTGATGGGGGAGCGCACGCCGCACCTCGACGCCCGCGCCCGTGGAGGCTGGATCGGACTCACCGCCCGCCACACCCGCGCCGATCTGATTCGCTCGGTCATCGAAGGCGTTTCTTATAGCCAGAAGGATTGCCTCGACATTATTGAGGAGCTGGGCGTCGCGGTATCCTCGGTGCGCGCCTCCGGCGGCGGCGCGCGCAGTCCTTTCTGGCGTCAGATCCTGGCCGACGTTTTCGCCAAGCGCCTCGCGAGCCTCGAATCGCAGGAGGGTTCAGCCTACGGCGCGGCGCTTCTGGCCGCCGTGGGAACCGGCGAATACGCGAGTGTTCCCGAAATCTGCCGCGCCACCATCCATGAAAGCGAATCGCTCACCCCGCGCCCGCGCGAGTCCGCGCTTTACGCCGAGGCGCATCGAACCTACCAAGCTCTCTACCCCGCGCTCCGCCCCATCTTCGCCTGAAGCAAGACCGCGAAGGTCGTCGACGACACCACCGCCTGACAGCCCCCGCAATAAAGCAACGTCGCGAAAAATGGGGACATCATTGCCTGTACCCGCCTCCGCAACCGTGTGTCGTCAGCGACACTCCAGGCGGGGCAGGCTATGGTGTCCCCGTTTTTTTCGCCTTCCCATTACCTGTCCCCGCTTTTCGGCTCCCCGAAGGAACATAATAAAAGTATGTGTGGGATTGCCGGATTTGCCGCCCGGACTCTGCCGGAGTCCGCGCTGGAATCCGTGCGAGCCATGACCGATTCGATGGCTCGCCGCGGGCCGGATGCCGAAGGCATTCACGCCTGGCCGAACGCCATTTTCGGCCATCGCCGCCTGGCCATTTTCGATCTCAGCGACGCCGGCCGCCAGCCCATGCTCTCCTCCAACTCCCAGGTGGGCGTGGTTTTCAACGGCGCGATCTATAATTTCCACGAGCTTCGCGCCGAACTGAGCAGCGCGGCCACCGCTTCCACTCCCAAACTGATACCGAGGTTCTGGTAGAAGGCTACCTCGCCTGGGGCATCGATAATCTGGTCGCGCGCCTGCGCGGCATGTTCGCCTTTGCGCTGTGGGACAATCGCAGCGCCGCTTTGTACCTGGTCCGCGACCGCTTGGGCGTAAAGCCGCTGCTCTATTTTGACGACGGCAACGCCCTGGTCTTCGCTTCCACCGCCGCCGCCCTGCGCGCTTCCGGCTGCGTGGAGCAGCTCGACGATCGCGCCGTGATCGAATTTCTGGAATTCGGATTCGTCACCGATCAGCGCGTTATTTATCGCGGCGCGAACAAGCTCGCCGCGGGACACCTGCTCGAATGGCGCAATGGCGTTGCCCGCGTGCGCTCCTATTGGTCGTTGTCGGCGATCCCGGAAGATTCCAAATCGGCTTCGAAGAAGCCGTGGAAGAAACCCAGCGCCTGCTTCTCGATTCCGTGAAGACGCGCCTCTTCGCCGATGTTCCCGTGGGCGCCCTGCTCAGCGCGGGCATCGATTCCACGCTGATCTGCTGGGCCATGTCGAAGCTGAACGCCGACATCAAATCCTACACCGTCGGCGCGCCGGGCGACCCCGCCGATGAAAGCGTGCAGGCCGCCGCCACGGCCCGCCAGTTGGGCATCCCCCACCAGGTCATTGAGCTTCCCGCGGATCAACCCCCTTCGCTCGACGACTTGACCAGCGCCTATGCCGAACCGTTTGCCTGCTCCTCGGCTCTGGGCATGCTCAGCGTCTCCAAGGCCGTCAAGCCCGCGGTCACGGTGCTTCTCACCGGCGACGGAGGCGACGACGTGTTCCTCGGCTACCCATACCAGCGCCACATGTGGATGGCGCAGCGCGCCGCCCGCGCGCTTCCGCGTTCCGCCGCCGGCCTGTGGAGGGCACTGCGTCCCATCGTTGACCACCTGCCCGGCCTGCGCCGCCCCAAGCACTTTCTGGATTACGCCACCGGGGGCCTGGGCGCGGTCACGCGCGTTCACGACGGTCTGCCGTACTACACGCGCTCCGGCCTGCTCGGCGAGCGTCTTACTGGGATCGCTCTCGATCAGCGCGGCATCCCGCTGTCTTTCGACTCGGCGCGCAATCTTTTGCCGGAGGTTCTGGCCTACCAGCAGAACACCGTGTTCGTCGGCGAGTTCATGACCAAGGTGGATGGCGGCACCATGCACTACGCCCTCGAGGCCCGCTCCCCTCTGCTCGATCAGACCATCTGGGAATTCGCCGCCCGCCTGCCTTTCTCCGTGCGTCTCCACGGCGGCCAGCTCAAGGCTGTTTTGCGCGAAATCGTGCGCCGCCAGGTGAGCCCGCAGGTGGCCTCGCGCCCCAAGCAAGGCTTCACCGTGCCGGTCGAGCGCTGGCTCGCGACCCGCTGGCGCGCCCAACTGGAGTCCATGCTCGACTCGCCTCTGCTTCAGCGCGAAGGCTGGATTCGACCCGGAGCCCTGGAGCCTCTGATCCGCTCCAGCCTCGCCCGCCAGCGCGCTCCCGTCCAGCTCTGGTACCTGGTGGTGTTTGAAAATTGGTTGCGGCGCCAAGCCGCAACCGTGTCGCTTCGGCCCGCCCCCGCGTTGTGCTGACGTCCCGCCTGCCGAAGACTCTCGCCCGGGTCTGTGTCTGGATCGCGCTCGCGTTCACCTCCTATAGCGCCGTCGCAGCGTTCACGCCCCTCGCACCCTGGTATGCCCGCATCCTGGCGGGCGACTGGACCGATGCCGACGGCGACATACTGATCGTGCTGGGCGCCGACGGGCAACCCGATGGTCTGGTGGGAAGCTACTCCTACTGGCGTTGCGTCTACGCTGTGCGCGCCTGGCGGGAAGGACATTTTCGACGCATCGTCCTCAGCGGAGGTCCTATCGAAGGATCGTCCTACAGCATCGCCTCCACCATGCGCGATTTTCTGGTTTCAAGCGGCGTTCCCAAGGAAGCCATCTTTCTGGAGGACCGCTCGCACAGCACCCGCGAGAACGCTCTCTACACCCAGCAGCTCATCGCCGGTTGGCCCGGGAAGAAGGTCCTGCTCACCAGCGACCAGCACATGTTCCGGGCCCTGCGGGCGTTCCGCAAAATCGGACTCGACGTCACGCCCCGCCCCATCCCCGATACTGTCAAGGGATCGCGATCCTGGCTGGCTCGCTGGGATCATAGTTGGTCGCTCGACATCGAGACCGTGAAGATCCTCTACTACGCCGCGCGCGGTTGGATTTGAGGCAGCCCCGGCTGCCGGCTGCAAGGCCCCTGCTATCGCTTCTGATACCAGCCCACGGCGTCCATCAGACCATACCCGGCGTCGCGCACCTCGGTCACGCCGGCCTGCCGCATGACGCCGCCGGGAACCTCGGGCAACCGGTCATTCGTCAGCAACAGACCACCCGGCTTCAACATGGCTCCGGCGTTCTCCAGCGCCAGGGCTCTGTTCGAAAGCGTCGTAATAGACAAAGATGTTGGTGCCCACCATGAGGTCGAACCGATCCGCGCGCAGGCAGGTCGAGCCGTTCGAGAACGATATTGAGATCCACCGGTTCGCAAGCGAGCACCACCTCCGGCCGGATGCGCACCGCTCTCGTCTCGAGCCCTGCCCCGTCTTGAAAAATCTGCGGCGGCCGGATCGGCGTCGACCGCGGCTCCCACCTGATCGCCCAGGGCGCTCCAATAAGCGATCAGCTCCGGCGGCCACGGACGCGAGACGTCGCGCGGCAGCTGGATGACATAGCCGGCGTTCTTCCTGGCATGCTCACGGGCGCGCTGGATATGATCGATCACGCGGGAGCTGATGTCGAAGATCGACATGGATAGGGCGTGGCTTTCGCCAGCCCCAGCCGCACCAGCGAATCGTACAGAGCAAACGGCTGCAGAGTCTGCTGGGGATAGTAGTCGTAGCCGGATTCTTCGTTCTTGTCGATGAAATCGAGGCCCGGCCCAATCACGGCCACGCGAGCCACCTGGCCTTCCCGCAGCACACCGCGCTTCTTCAGATCGCGCAACGCCTGTTCGATCGAAAAATTAGGGAGAATGCTCGTATCCAGCGAGACTCCCCGATCGGAGAACAGCGAAGCCCGGTCCAAAAGCTGCGCGGGATCGGGCCGCGCCAAACGCCGGCTGGCTTCCGCGGCCCTCTCCGCCAAGGTGCGCCGCTCCTGAAGCACTCGCTGGAGATTGTTGTAGAGGAACACGCCTGTCTTCTCGGTCCCCTCCGGACTTCCCGGGTCAATTCCCTCGCTCCGCAGCAGACCGCTCAGGAAAATGAGACGCTCGTTGTCGCCGGGAATGCGCAGGCCCGCAACCAGATCGTCCACCCGCGCACGCAAAATCCCCGCCTTCGAAGCCTCGGTGATGCCCTCCATCCTGATTCTCGGCTGCTTCGTGAAGGAGGTCCCGAACAGCAGAAGATTCACCATGGAATCCAGATCGCCCTGTTCGAGGCGCGCGCGAATGGCTTTATCCTGCTGCCGGCTCCACGCCGTCCATTTAGCCTCATCCGCGTCTCTCAGTTCGGGCGGCAGACGATCGTGCTGCGCGTCCAAAACCGGCTTCACGCTGGCATAGGAGGGAAAGGTCCGCTCGGCTGCGGGCCCGCTCAGGGCGACGCCGACGCCGACGCCGACGCCGACGCCGAGGACGAGGACGCGAGGTATCCAAAGCAACCCGCATTTTACCCGTGATGCCATTGTCCTCCAGGATAGAACACCGCGTTCGCGATAGCGGCTCCCAAAAAACAAATCAGCCTCGCTGCCCGAAGGCGGCGAGGCTGATTCTGAAAGGTGCGTTGAGGTTAGAACGAGAACCGGGCGATCATCGTACCCGTGCGGCCTTCAAGATAAGGCGCAGTGGCTGCGGTCGGAAGCGCGTATCCGGTCTGCGGCGTCAAATAGGTGTCGATGACTCCGAAGCCGGAGGTAAGCTGCCCCGCCGCTCCGCCATGCACCACCGCGTTCTGCGGGTTCGACGTGATCGGGGCCGGCATCAGCGTCCGGTTAAAGATGTTGACGAATTCGGCGCGGATCTGGAGGTTCATTCTTTCCTTGATCCGGAAGTTGCGGCCGAAGTTCGCGTTCTCTACCGGAGTGCGCGGGGCGCGGAAATCCTTGTAGTAGACCGACGTTGCGGTACAAGTCTGGTTGCTGGGACAGGCCGTCCAGGCAGCCGGATTCAGCACCGCTTGGGTTTGCGTATTGTAGCTCTTTATATCGTTGATGTTGCTTACGCTGTACAAGGGCTGTCCCGCAACTCGTATGTCTTCGCTGGACAGGAAGTTCAACGTTGGGCTGGCGGGAGGCGTCAGGAACGCGCCGCTTTGGTAAGTCGCGAAGAAGCCGACTTGCCAATCCTTGGTGATCTGGTTCACAAACTTGTTGAAGGACGCAGACTTCGGCACGGTGTAGGTGGCGTTGAAGGTCAGGACCTGCGGCGGAATCTGCTGGAGTTGCCAAACACCGCTCGCGGGGTTGAAGAAGTCTTGCCGAGTGGCTCGCGTGAAGCCTTGGCCCCAGGTGTAGGCGCCGCCGGCCTGGAGACCGTGCGACAAACGCTTGGTGGCCTTTATCTGTAAAGAGTCGTACTTCGTGTTGCCGGTCGGGGAAGTAGCGGGTCCAATACCCGGGTATTGGGGGAAGGGGTTGATCGCGTTCACCAGAGATTCGCTGGTGGGATAGCCGGAATAGGGGAGGAAGTTATGGATCCCCGCGGCGGCCAGCGTCTGGATCACCGCCGTGCTGCTGATCGGCTCAAGGCTGGTCAGGTAGCTGTTCAGGTTGTTGGTTCCCGCCGGACCGGTTCCCGGGTAGGGGTACAAGCCATATTTCGCGTATTGTGCCCCGGAGATTTGGCTTTCGTAGCCCAGGGGTCCACCCGGTACCCACGCGGCGCGGTTGCCCACGTAGGACGCTTCCACAATAAAGTTCCGGGTGATCTCCCGCTGGAAGCCGGCGCTGAATTGGTTGATGCGCGGCGGCCGGTTTTCGTTCGCGTCTGGCATATAAGGCTCTTCCGCCCCGAAGATACCGGCTGTTCCAACCGAGCCCACAAACGGATAAATATTCGTTTTGACGGGCCACGTCGGCTGCTGTACTGCGCCCGGAGTCTGGTCGTTTACGAACTGAGCGGCAGGAGGAACGTACGACGGGCTGTTGGCCAGGACGTTATAGGCACCTTGCGTACCGATCGTGGCGCCAGCCGGGTTCGCAACAAACTGGTAATTGATGCCCCATCCGGCGCGAAATACCGTCTTGGAGTTGATCTGATAGGCCACACCGATTCGAGGACCAATCGCATAAGGATAGGTCTTCTGATAGAACTTGCAACCGCCGCAGTTGTCGGCGAAGATCGTCGATCCGGGCTGGCCGCCTGCATTGGCGTTCGCCAAGGTCGGATCGAACTGTCCCAGGCGTCCGTACTGCTCGTGTTCCGGAGTGGCGTAATCCCATCGCAGGCCGTAATCGATAGTGAGCTTACGGGTCACCTTAAAGGAGTCCTGCGCGTACAGCGCCCATTGCTGACTCCCTTCACGGGTATTTTCCTGAGGTGCCTGCGTAATGGAGCTATAGTCGCCCAGCAGGAAGCTGGCGTAGCCGAAGCCCGTGTTATATCCGTTGTAACTGTTGGTCGGGGTGAAGGGGTCCGAGGTCGGGCCGACACCGGTAGCGTACGTAACGCCGGAGAACGCTCCGGTGTAGCCTTGCTCCAGGTACAACTCCGAGCCGAATTTGTAGGTGTGCTTTCCGTGAACCCACGTCGTGTTGGCGACAAAGCTGGGCTTCTCCTCGTAGTTCAGCGACTGGATCTGACCGGCTGTACCGAAAGACTGCATGCCTCCGTAGGTGGTGCAGGGCACAAAAACCGAGCCGCCGCAGCTGTTGGCTCCGGTATAGCTCGGGAACTGGCGATCATTCAAAAAGCCACTCTGGTCGAAGCTCGCGGGGTTGTAATCCAGGAACGGCGCCTTGTCGCTGAAACTGGTGTGCAGGTAGCCCGCGCCCAGGTGCAGCAGCAGGGTCGGAGTCAAGGTGCGATCGTAGTTCAGCCGTTCCGTATAGGTCGGAATGAAGGTGCCGCGGTATTCGCCGATCTCGGTCGGCAGGCCATCCGCGTTCCCCAGGGGAGAGGAGATCTGGCTCTGGGTATTGTTCTCCGAGTAATAGAAGGACACTTTGTCCTTAGAATCGATATTGTGATCGATCTTGACCGAAGGAATGGCCGAGTACCGTCCGCCTCCGATTCGTCCGTCGTAATTTCCGCTGAGATTGGCGTTCTGCGGCGTGGCCCCCAGTTTGGTGAACAGAGCCTGTAACAGCACCGAGGTCGGATCGAAGCGGGTCAGAGGAATCGAATTATTCGGAAACGGCGTGGCGTATCCCTGGCCGGTCAGTGCACCGGAGGTAGCTACCTGTCGCGTGGCGGGATCGAAGATCTCATTCGCGAAATTCACCTGGCCGTTGGGATCCTTTTGAGTTACCGGGACGCCCAGCGCCGTGGTCGGAATTCCTTGCGCGGCGCAAAGACTGCAATTCCCGTTCGCGGAGATCGCGGAGAAATTTCCCGCCGAATAAGCGGCCGTCGGAACCGTATCGATGAAGGAGTACTGCGTGCTCTCCAGGAACTGCTCGTAGTTGAAATAGAAGAAGGTCTTGTTGTGGCCGTTGTAGATTTTGGGGATGATAATTGGACCACCCAGGGACCCGCCAAAATCGTTGCGGCGGTTACGCGGCCGATACAGCCCGCCACTTCCGTTGGTGCTGAACGGATCGCCGGCATTGAGGTCTTCATTGACGAAGTAATCGAAGCCGTTGCCGTGATATTGGTTGGTGCCGGACTTCATCGTCATGTTGATCACCACGACGCCCGCCTGTCCGTATTCGGCGGAGTAGTTGCTGGTCTGATACGAAATTTCCTGAATCGCGTCCGCGCTGGGCTGGGTCATCTGCGTGTAATCGTAGGTTCCAAAGATGCGCGAGGTCGCGTCCTGGCCTTCGACGCGCATGGTCTCGGTCAGCGCGGCCGCCCCGCCCAGGCCGTTGAGGGTGAACAATCCGCTACTCGAATAACCGCTCACGCCCGGAAGCGTCAGCATGGTGTTGTATGGGTTGCGGAAGCCGGAGGTGCCGGCGTTGACCGTCCCGATGCCCAGCAGCGGAAGCTCGTCAATCTGGTCCAGCGTGACGTTATGCGCCAAATCGCCGGTCTCAGTCTTCAGCAGCGTGGCCTCCGCGGTAACCGTCACGGATTCCGAGGAGGCGCCCACTTGCAGGGCAGCGTCTTCCCTCAGGACCCCCGTCGCCGTGATGACAAGGTTCGAGTGGACGTAGGTCTTGAACCCCATGACCGTCACTGTGACGGTGTAGGTTCCGACCGGCAAATCCGAGATCGTATAAATACCGGCGTTGGACGATGTCGCCCGATAAGAAACTCCCGTTTCCGCATTCTTGGCTTCCACCGGCGCTCCGGCGACAACAGCCCCAGCCGGATCGGTGATGGTTCCGGTTAAAGTTCCGTTGCCAACCTGGCCGAAAACCAACAGGCCGGCGAACAACAAACACAGCGTCAGCGCCACTACTCTCATCCGCATAGACTCTCCAATCGACAAGTTAAACTGAACACACAGATCGTGAACAAATGAAGACTAACCTAACTTCTACGTGATGCTACACCAAGGCCGTTGATGGTGTC
Source organism: Bryobacterales bacterium (assembly GCA_963765185.1). Classification (GTDB taxonomy): domain Bacteria; phylum Acidobacteriota; class Terriglobia; order Bryobacterales; family Bryobacteraceae; genus Palsa-187. The sequence goes on along the minus strand of CAVXWB010000105.1, from coordinate 39,880 downwards.
AATCAAAAACTTCTATACAGAAAGCCGTAACGTACTTCCAAAAGCAGTATCCCGTTTGGACTTTATAAGTCCCATTGTTTCAAGTTGTTATCAGCTTCGCCGGGTGGCAGGGCAGGAGGGTTGTTCCGATGCGTAGCCAGCATCTATGAGACTTTATTCGGCAGTCGGCGACCACAGCGGCTCGCTCATTTGCAGTAGTCGTTAACTAATGTTAACCAATTAGGGTTCTCAGGGGATCAGGCTTTCGCCTCGGCTTTTTCAGGGCTGGGACGAACACCGCACGCCCCGACTACACGACCATTCAGACCATTCCAAGGACCCGCCCCCGGAGGGAACGCGCCATCGGCCACGCGCGTAGCAAGTGGTCTCTTTGACGGGCATCGGGCATTTTGCGACAGAATGTAGTTAAACATCGGCGGCTGCCCGGAGGCGGCGGTAGACTGATGAGAGTGAAAAACTTGGCCTTGGCCGGGCTGCTCGCGTTGGTGGCGTGGTCCTGGTGGCGCTACCAGATCGATCCGTCGCCGTACGGGTATGACGAGGCGGACTATATGTTTGCCGCCTCGCGAGGCTTCTTGGCCAACTGGTCGGATTCCCCGTCGTTGTCGCTGCCCGAATTTGTGCATATCGGCCTCTCGCGCGGCGCCGATGCCTCGCAAAGAGGGGATCTTTCCGTCATGCTGCGGGATTCCGGCGACATGGACGGATACCGGCATTGGCACGGGCCGCTGTATTATTACGGCCTGGCGCTGGCGCCCGCGGATGCGGGCGAGCACACCGTCCGCGTGCTGTCCCTGGCCGCGCCGCTTCTGGGACTGGCGGTGATTTACCTGGGATGTTTGTGGCTGTGGCCCGCGTCAGCGTCCGGATCAAGCTGGGGAACCCTAGCAGCCCGTGGCAGAAGGGGCCGAATCGCAAAAGCCTGGGACAGTCACCATATTTCGCCGCAGAGGCGCATTGATTCGATGAGGCTTCCCGGTGGGCGAAATACGGTGGCTGTCCCGGTTTTTGCGCCAGACGACTTTCACCACGGGCTGCTAGCGGCGGTGCTGGCCTCGCTGCTGTTCCTGTGGTCTCCCGCCGTGATCAAAACCACCGAGCTCGCCCCGCATATCCTTTTTGCCGCCGTGTGTCTGGCCGCTCTGTTCGCGACGGCCAAATTCCGCGAGACCGGCAGGCGATCGCACTGGTACGCGGCGCTGGCGCTTTGTGGAGTCGCCTTTTGCACCATGGAAGTGGCCTTCGCCCTGGTCGCGACGGTGCTGATCTGCGGCCATCTGGAGCGCGACCGGCTTTTGGGCGCGGATGGTTGGGGCGCATTTGTACAGCTCGCCGGGCGATCGCTTGCGGCGTTCGTGGCGCCGGTGCTGCTGCTTTGGCCGGCCGGGCTATACAAGCTCAACTTTATAAAATCCTACTTGTTCATGGCCTACCTGGCCGTATTTCGCAAGGGCGCCTGGGGCGATGTCACTTTCGCGCAAACCTGGGCCTCCCGGTTCAAGGCCATGCCTGTCGAATGGGCGGCGCTGGCGCTGGCACTGATCCTGTTCTTCTGCGGGCGGTTTTTCCGGTGGCGGGATTTGCCGGGCCGGCGGCAGATGTCGGTGTTCCTGATTTTCGGCGCGATCATGCTGGCGGTGGTGTTCCGCGTCAACTCTACCGGCATCCGCTATGTTCTTCCATTTTTTCCCGCGCTGATGGTGTTCACAGGCTGCGTGCTTGCGTCCGCGATGAGTGGCTGGAAGGCGCCCGTGCGCTGGACGCTGGCCATGCTGCTGGCAGCGCTGGTGTTTGTGGACACGGCGCGCCAGGTGAATGGGCATGCGCCGGAGATTAGCCGGCAGTCTCTCGCGCTGCTGGACGCGATCCGGGACCCGCGCTGGCAAGGCAAAACTCTCCTGGTTCCCCAAGACGACGTGCCCACCTTGCATTTCTATTTCCAAGACATCCAGTTCCGCGGTTATACGGATGCCTCCGCGATTCCTGCCCGTCTGTCGGCCCAGCACTTCGACGGAGTGGTTTATCCCAATGACGCCGGCGTGCGCGTTCCGGTGCTATCCTCACGATAGGCGCGATGGCGGTGCGAAAAATAGCGTGGGTGGTAGCGGGCGGACTGGCGCTTGTATCCACTCTGGCCGCGTTCCAGATGCCGTGGCGCGTGTACGTCAGCCTGGAAGGCTACGATAACGTCCCGGTGCCGCCGGACTATCAGGAGAAGACCGAATGGATCTTCGCCCGATTGATGTATCCGGTGCACCCGCAGGCGCGCTTCAGCAGGCGGGGTTTCGGATTCGGGGGCGGAGACTGGACCCACGGCGGCACCAGCTGGACCCAGGATTATCCGCGCGCGGACCGGCATTTCGCGCATGGCGCTGCGGCGGCTGACGCGCATCCACGTGCGCTCCGTGGAGCAGCCCGTGAACCTGGACGACGGCGACGACGTGTTCAACTGGCCCTGGCTGGCTGCCGGAGAAATGGGCGATTGGAAGCTTACCGACGCTCAAGTCAGCGAAGCTGCGCGACTACCTGCTGCGCGGCGGCTTCCTGTATCTGGACGATTTCTGGGGACCGGAAGAATGGGCCCGCTTCGACGAGAGCATGCAGGCTGTGTTTCCGGACCGCCCTGTGGTTGAGATCGAGAACGGCGACCCGATTTTCCACTCGGTCTACGATCTGGACGACCGGTATCAGATTCTGGGCCAGTGGGCGCTGGGCCCCGGCGGCGGCTTCCAAAGAGACCGCTGGATAGGAACCAAGGCCCAATGGCAGGGCATCTACGACGATCACAAACGCCTGATGGTGGCGATTTCTTTCAACTCCGACGTGGGCGATTCCTGGGAGTGGGCCGACGACCCGGGCTATCCCGAAAAATTCTCCGCGCTGGGCATTCGCATCGGCGTGAACTACGTCATGTATGCGATGACGCATTAACCACGGGCACCAGCCGGACCTGGGGGTCCGGCGCGGACGAGGGCGTCCGCCCCACGTTCGTTGGGCGCTCCTAAATCTCCGGGTAGAACTCGAAGAACGCGTCGAGGGATTGTTCCAGCTGCCCGCGGATTTCCTTCTCGCCGCCTTCAATCAAGTGCAGCGTCACTCCGGCCGTATTGCCGTTCTTGAGCCGGATCCCGCCGTCGGTCAACTCTTCGATATCGTCGGCCGGGACCAGCCGCATTCCGTATACCAGCGCAAGTTTTGCCATCTCCTCATTGTTTCTCGAATACCTGCTTGACGTCGATGTCGCCTTGCTGGGGGATGGTCAGGTGCGTGAGGATGGTGAGCGTCCTGCCGTCGGAGGAGAGCGTCCAGTTTTCGCGCGACTTGATCTCCGACGCGCCGTTTTGCTGAGAGCTCTCGATGATCAGCGTATTCCCTTCCCAGCGCGCCGTACCCTTGGAATCACCGTTGGTCACCTTGTTGACGCAGACTTTGCCATCGGTGGTGTACTTGAGCTCGGACGTGCTTTCCCGCTGGGCGGTTTTCTGGTAGGTGGACATGGAAAGAGAGATGCCCTCGAGCTTGATTTTGCGGGTCACTTCAACCGGCGCGGGTATGGGTCCGTACTGGCTCTTGGCGAGGTTCAGCTTCCAGTCTCCGGTCAGATTGGGAGCGGCGAAGGCAGAGGAAGTCAGGAGGAGAGCGGCAGTCAAGAGTCTTCTCATGGCGGCAGTATAACAGCCGCCGGGCTCAAAACCGATGAGGGAAACGCCCTATATGGGCAGACGCACTACGGCTGTACAGAATCGTTACGCGGTGGGCCGACCACATGCGATCGGGCCCACCGGGGCGGAAAACGTGAGTTACAACGGCTGTTCGTAGACGAGTTTTGGAAGGCAATGCGGCTTTTTTAGGGCACGCACTGTCCGACGGAACAAGCTAACCTCAACCTCCTCACACTCTCAAAAGATTCGAATCTTTCTCCTGTCCCGCTCCCTCCGGTTCGACGGAAGCGGCAAGGCGCGCTTGTGAGGCGCGCCGCGGAATTCACCAGTACAACGATCTGCTCGGCCGAGCAATGTACTTACACCCGGAGCATAACCGCAAGGCCTTCGCGGCGAGCAAGAAATAAAGCGCGAAGTGGCGGCAGCGAATGGAGAAATAAGCGAGCATATCCGATGAATGGGCTCTTGATATAATCGTGGGCCACGAGGGTTTGCCAAAAGGAGACATCATGCTCACCAAAATCACGGGAGCTTTGATTCTATTTCTTGGGACGGCCGCGGGCGTGGACGCGGGAGTGGTTACACTGGAGGACACGATTCCGTCGGCTCCTCTATCCTTCCAGCCGGCGGTCCTTACAGGAGCTGCTCTTTTCTATAACGGGGGCGGCCCATGCACGCTACAAACGCCGTGCTTCGACGGGTTGGATGTGGCGGATGCATTTACACCAACGGTCAGTGCGAACCTTTACCAGATTAGTGTGGCTGTGGACTACGAAGACCCTGGGCTTGGGGTCATGGGAACGGCTCCAATGTTGCTGACTTTATTTTCGGATAGCGGGGATTCTCCGGGCACGGAGATCGAGAGCTGGACAGTTCCTATGAGTCCCTCCGACACAAGCTTGACGGTTATTACGGTAACTTCGGTCGCCGGCCCGCTGCTGAACGCTGGACAGCAATACTGGCTTTCAGTGGTTCCGATGGACCCGGTCGCTACCGGCATCGGATGGGGCCTGGCATCACCCGGCTATCCGGGTATCGAGTTACCCGTCGCGTATAACGACTGGGACGGAAACTATGGATGGAACCCAACTGAACTGAACATCGCCAACGAGTTCAGCGTGACAGGCACAACATCCACGGTTCCGGAACCAGCCACCTTCGGGATCAGCGCCCTGGTTCTCTGCGCGCTGGGCGCTGTTAATTGGCGGAAGGCTTTTCCACCTTGTCGATAACCAGGACATCGGCGGGCGCCTTGGTGGATTCCAGCTTCAATCCCAGTTGCTGCTGGAATGCGGCGAAGATATCCGGGGCTGCATCGGCCGTGTCGGCTGCGGCAGGGGCGGGAGGCGGCGGACCAAAGCCGGTCATCTGACTCGCGTCGGGCGTAAATGTAAGGGTGAAGTCGTACTTTTCGGCAAGCCCTGTCTGATCCACTACCGGCTTATCCAGAACGGAGCCCTGCAACACGCTGGCGACTTCCGCCATGGTCGCGTTCCTGACATTAAAACTCGTTCCCGTTGGCGCTCGTCCGAAGAACAGCCCGGGAAGGCCGTTCGCATCGGCCTGGCTCTTGGTAACCTTTGATCCGGTTTTTGTAACCGTGATCGTGTACACGGCGAGCTCCTTCTTTTCGCGATGGAATTTGAGCTGGAAGCGATCTGCCACCAGCTTCTGAATCAAAATCTTCAACTGCGCAACGTTGGGCTGGCCGGGGACGTCGGGCCCTATCGTGATGTCGTATTTGTCCGTATCGGCCCAGGCCGGCAGTCCTATGATCTGCTTGCCGTGAAGGTCATATGCCATGGTGATCAGATCGCTCAGAGTCGTGTTGACGGTGACAACATTCTTGCCTCTTAGCGTAAATATTTTGCCGGGCCTGCCAGGTTCGCTCGGCTTGATCGTGGCCGCCTCAATGCCTGGATCGGAGTTGGCAGCCATGCGCACAGGCGGGGGCGGAGGTTCCGGAATGGTCCAGGCGGTCTCAGGAGTGGCGCGCGCCAGATTCAGGGGCAGCGGCGCGCCCTGGGTCCAGGTGCCTGCCATCGAGTTGCCGTCCCCACTCAGCTTTCCTTCATAGCTGCCTAGCCCGCCGATCGCCATTTTTACCGTTGACCCGTCTTTGGTGACGGTGCTGACGGGGATGGGCTGCGCACCTTGGTCGATGCTGTACATGATGGCCTTGAGCTTGTCGTCGTCCAGCGAGATCTTGAACACGACCCGCAGTTTTTGTGGACCAGCTTCCAAGGTGCCCTGCCACGCGCCGGTTATATTTTGGGCCTGCAACGCGCTTCCCGACAATGCGGCGAGAGCGAATATCGACAGCGTCAATCTCTTCATGGGGATCTCCTTAGAAGACGAATGGGGTCGAGCCCATTATACGCCGTCAAACTATACGCCTTGAGACTACGGGAGCAGAACGGAGCGGTGAATCCAGAGGATGTTGTCCCAGCTCAGGACCTTTTCCGTGCCGTCGAAGAGCTTGGCGTAGCTGCCGCCGGAACCTTTGAAGGAGAATTCCCCGACGCGGTCGGCGGGATTGGTGGTGACGTTGCGAAGGATGTCGAGTACCTGTTCCTGGCGCGAGATCTGAAGGAAGCCGGGGTTCTTGGCGGAATAGAATTTGGTTTCGGCGGGGTTGCCCTTGTTGCCGACGCCGCGTTCGTACTTGATATGCAGCTCAAGATGCTCACCGGTGGCGGCGGCGAAGTTCCAATCCTGCGAGTCCAGCACAGGGCCGAACGTATTCGACGTCGAGCGCTGCATGATGTGCGTGGTGGCTTGAAGATAGTTGCCGAAGGGGCCGGGTGAGTCGGCGGGGTCTTCGGTGAGGCCGGCGATGACCAACTGGACGTTGGCTCCGGTGGGGTCCTTGACGGGAGCGACCAGGTAGACCAGGCGATTGGAGCCTTTGCCGATGGGGCGGCCATCGGGGCCGTTGATGGTGATGCGATCGATGAAGACGGCGCGAAGGTTGCAATCCTTGGCTGCGCCTTGCGCGGCGACGTTGGGCGTGAAGCCGGAGGGCAGGTAGGCGGCGAGGACCGCGCCGGGAACCTTGAGATCGAGCTGGAAGCGGGTTTCGGAGCTGTATTCGAGCATGGTCTCGGCTCGGGCCGGGAGCAGGGTGCAGGCCACGGCGAGCAAAGGCATCCACGAGACGCAGCGGGCGGCAGCGTTGTCGGTCGACATTGTTGATACTATACAGCATCTATTTGCGGGAACAGCCGGGGGCGCGGCAGCGCCAGCGCATCGATTTGCGGAAGGCGGATGCGACCTGTCCTGAGGGAGAAGTTTCTGCATCGGTGAATCTACCCGTTCGCCACGGAAGGCCGGGCAAGACTCGAGTTTCTTATTTCTCACAATCGTGGCGGGAAGCAGTGTGATAATGGATTTTCACTCCTAACCATGCCCCGATTGGATTCGATTTGGGATAAACAGAGTCGTACTCTGATGTTGCTCGCAGGCGGCGTTGCCATCGTTGTGATCGCTGTTGTGGACTGGTGGACCAAGCTATACGTTTCCTTGGGCTTGCTGTACTTTTTCCCGGTTATGCTGATCGCCGGGTTTTTGCCGCGATGGATGGTGGCCGTGGTGGCGGTGGGATGCGCGATCCTGAGCGAAATCTTCAGTTCGCTGCCGCCGGAAGGGGCCTACATTCGTTTAACGTTTGAAACGCTGGCGATTACAGGGTGCGGATTGTTCGTCGGCGAACTGGTTCGGAATCGCAGGATTACGTCGGAGGCGCAAGAGAAATTACGGGTTTTGGTAGAGACCAGCCCGGCCGCCATTGTGATCATCGACGACCGTGGATTCATTGAGTTGGCGAATGGCGCGGCGACGCAGCTGATCGCGCCGCGGGACGGACACCTGGTGGGACATCCGATTGCCGCGTTCCTTCCAGACCTGCACCATGCCGTTCGGCGGGATGGAGGGCCGCAGTTCCGGGCGTCCATGCAATGCCGGGGGCACCGGGACAACGGAGAATCCTTCATGGCGGACGTCTGGTTCTCTACTTATAACGATAAGGCCGAGCCGAAGCTGGCCGCGATTATCGGAGAGGTTTCCGAGGAGGCGCAATCGTCGCTGCCCGTTAACGCATGGGCGGACCCGACGGAGCGCAGCCCCTTGAACAGCCGCGAGACGGAAGTTCTGCGTTTCCTGATTCAGGGCTTGGCGAACAAGGAGATTGCCGGGAGGATGGGGATCTCCGAGAGCACGGTCAAGAATACATTTCAACAGCTCTTCGCCAAAATGGGAGTCAGGAGCCGCAGCCAGCTTGTCCGCTCCGCGCTCGAGGAATATCGGGATCTTTTATGACGGCGTTCATGGCTTTTTGATGCCATCCTGTGTTCAATCGTAAGATTACCCCTCTCGATTCAAAATTGTAATTAATCTAACGGCATAATTCTTTGGATGGCCGAACTGCTAGCCCTCAGCCTGGGAGCATGGTAAAGTCGTAAACAGATTTCCATCGGGGGCGCCTTTCGTCACAGCCCCGGTGCGGAGCTGAAAATGATCCAGGCACTCGTCGATTTCTCCCTGAACAACCGATTTCTGGTTCTCACAGCGGCCATCCTGCTGCTGGTTTGGGGAGGGATTTCTTTCCATAATCTTCCGGTCGAAGCGTATCCCGATGTGGCCAACAACTACGTCACGATCATTACGCAGTGGCCGGGACGGGCGGCGGAGGAAGTGGAACAGCAGGTCTCAATTCCCACTCGAGATTATCATGAATGGGGTCCCGCACCTACAGACTCTTCGATCCGTTTCGCTGGCCGGTCTTTCGAGCATCAACATGATCTTCGACGACGATTCCGCGAACGACTGGAATCGGGCGAAGGTGGTGGAGCGTCTTACGCAAGTTGTTCTGCCGCCGGGCCTGACGCCGCAGATCGGAACGGATTGGAGCCCGGTAGGCCAGATCTACTTCTTCACCCTGCACAGCACCAACCCCAAGTACGACGTGATGGAGCTGAAGTCCCTGGAGGATTGGGTCATCGAGAAGAAGTTCAAGTCCGTAAGGAACGTGGTGGACGTGGCGAGCTTCGGCGGTCCCACGCGCGAATACCAGGTCCGCGTCGACCCCAGCAAGCTGATTGCGTATGGCCTGAATATCGGCCAGGTGGAACAACAGCTCACCAACAACAACACCAACGCGGGCGGCAACTTCATTCAAGAGGGCTTGCAGCAGATTAATGTGCGGGAAGTCGGCCTGGTGAACGACACCCACGACATCGAAAACACCGTGCTCACCACCAAGAACGGCACCTCGCTGCGGGTGCGCGATATCGCCGTAGTGCAGCAGGGCGCCAAGGTGCGGCTGGGGCAGTTCGCGCGGGCGAATCACCGCGAATGGCAAGATCATCGATAACGACGACGTCGTTTCCGGGATTGTGCTGTTGCGCAAGGGCGCGGAGTCCGACGCTACGCTGGTGGACATCCACGACACGGTGCAGCAACTGAATGGCGAGGGTCCATATCGGAACGCGGCATCCTTCCTGCCGGCGTAACATGGTCCCGTTCCTCGACCGCAGCGACCTGGTGCATCTGACCACGCATACGGTGCTGCACAACCTGACCGAGGGAATCGTCCTGGTCTCGGTGATTCTGTTTGTGTTTCTGGGAAATATCCGCGGCGCTTTGATTGTGACGCTGACCATTCCCTTCGCCCTGCTGTTTGCCTCCATCTGTCTTAGACCGCGGCATATCCCGGCGAACCTGCTATCGCTGGGTGCGCTCGATTTTGGAATGATCGTGGAAGGCGCGGTGGTCATGGTCGAGAATATCGTGCGCATGTTGTCGCATCCGGGCGGCGACACGCGGATGAAACGTGTCGGAAAAGATCCGCAGCGCAGCGCATGAAGTACAGCGGCCTGTCTTCTACTCCATCGCGATCATCATTGTGGCGTATCTACCGATTTTCACCTTGCAGGCGGTGGAAGGGCGGCTTGTTCAAGCCGATGGCATGGACTGTGGCCTTCGCCCTGCTGGGCGCCCTGATGTTCTCGATGTTCGTGGGGCCGGTCATCGCAGCGTGGTATATCCCAAGGGCACGAAGGAGTGGCACAATCCGCTGATGGGGTTGCTCACCCGCATTACGACAAAGTGTTGGGAATGGCGATCCGCTGGCGCTGGGCCACCCTCGGCCCGCCGTGGCGATTCTCGCTGCGACCATCTGGTAAGCCGCGGCATCGGATCGCGAATTCCTTCCGCATCTTGACGAAGGCGCCATTTGGGTGCGCGGCACGCTGGCTCCGAGCACGGGGCACAGCCGGAGGATTGCGATCGCAAACGAGACTCGGCATTTGCTGTGCTCCTTCCCTGAAGTGCCCCAGTGCACCAGTCAAACCGGCCGTCCCGACGACGGAACCGACACCACCGGCTTCTTTAATACGGAGTTCTTCGTGGATCTGAAACCCAAAGAAGAATGGCGTCCGGTCTTTCACCAGAACAAGGACGAGCTTATCGCCGGAATGAACAAGGAGCTGGAGAAGATTCCGGGAGTGATCTGGAACTTTTCCCAGCCGATCTCCGACAACATGGAGGAAGCGGTCAGCGGAGTGAAGGGCGAGCTGGCCATCAAACTGTACGGGACGACTTGAGGACGCTCGAAGCGACGGCCCAGCAGATCATCACGTCATGCGCGGGGTTAAGGGCATTGAGGACCTGGGCATGTTCCGCGTCATCGGGCAGCCGAACCTGAATTTTACGGTGGATCGCGACAAAGCCGCCCGCTACCAGATTAACGTCGCGGACGTGCAGGATGCCATTCAAACCGCGGTGGGAGGCAATGCGCTGACGCAGGTGCTTCAAGGCGAGCAGCGCTATGACCTGGTGCTGCGCTACCTTCCGGAGTACCGCGATACGAAAGAGGCGATCGAGAACATTCGCCTGTTGTCGCCCGCGGGGAGCGTGTGTCGCTGGCGCAGCTCGCCAAGGTGGAGATGGTGGACGGCGCGGTCGAAATCTATCGCGAAGGCAACCAGCGTTATGTGGCGATCAAATACGGAGTGCGCGGCCGCGACCTCGGCAGCACCGTGGAGGAGGCCATTAGGAAGGTGACGCAGCAGGTGAAACTGCCGCCCGGATACACCATCGACTGGGCAGGCGAGTACGAGAGCCAGCAGCGCGCCCACGCCGGCTGATCGCTGATCATTCCGCTGACGGTGCTGCTGATTTTCTTCATTCTCTACACCATGTTCAACTCGCTTCAAGTGGGCCGGCTGGTCCTGATCAACGTCATGATGGCTCCCGTCGGCGGTCTGCTGGCCCTGCTTTGGCCACGGAACGAATTTCAGCGTTTCCTCCGGCGTTGGATTCCTGGCGCTCTTCGGAGTGTCGGTGCAGACCGGCGTCATCATGCTGGAGTACATCAATCAGTTGCGCCGCGGGGCCATCGGTTCTGGATGCGGCCGTGGAGGGCGCGGTGCTGCGCTTCGCCCCATCATGATGACCATGCTGGTGGCCACGCTGGGGCTGCTTCCCGCGGCCACGTCGCACGGCATCGGCTCGGATTCCCAGCGACCGTTTGCCATCGTCATCGTGGGTGGTCTGATGGCCAGTTTGGCGATGAGCATCTTCCTGCTGCCCACGTTGTACGTCTGGTTCGCTCGCGAGGGCGATATCGCGGATTCCGCCCCACCGTCCGACGAAGTCTGACGGCCTGCCCGGCGCCATCCCCGTTCCATGCGCCTTCTCCATCTTTTGATCCGCCTTATGTCTGACCGCTTGATGACTTAGCCTCAGGGGAATCTTTCGAATGTGCGCTAGGCCCAATCGCCGGGCCGGGGCATAATCCATAGATTAGCTCTGGATGCAAAGAAGCGGTGTGATAATTAGTCCTCTAACCCGGACTAATGCCGCAAATAGAAGCGATTTGGGAGCAGCGGAACCGGACCCCCGTGTTGGTACTCAGCGGCACGGCGATCTGTGTAACCGCCTTGGTGGATTGGTGGACTAAGCCTTATTTCTCCTTGGGCTTTCTCTACATATTCCCCGTGATGTTGATGGCCGGCTTCGTGCAGCGGTGGATGGTGGCCCTGGCCGCCGCCGGTTGTGCGATCCTGAGCGAAGTCTTCAGTTCACTGCCGCCGGACGGGACATCCATTCGGTTGTCCTTTGAGACACTTGCGATTGCAGGTTGTGGATTGTTCGTAGGGGAGCTGGTCAAGAATCGTAGACTTATCTCGGAAGTGCAGGAGAAATTGCGAATTCTGGTGGAAACCAGCCCGGCCGCAATCGTTACGATTGACGATCGCGGAATGATCGAGCTGGCGAATGGCGCGGCGACTCAGTTGATCGCGCCGCGGGGCGGCAGCTTGGTGGGGCATCCGATCGCCGCGTTCCTACCTGATCTGCATCACGCCGTGCGACAGGAACAGGGCCCCCAGTTCCGGGCCAGCATGCAGTGCCGCGGGCACAGGGACAATGGCGAGTCCTTCACGGCGGATATTTGGTTCTCGACATATAACAGTGAAAGAACGGCGCCGAAGCTGGCCGCGATCATCGGGGAGGTCTCGGATGACGGGTCCGAACCGGGGCCGGTCGGCCTTCTGGTGGACCGCCGGGAACGCATCGCGTTGAACAGCCGCGAGGTGGAAGTGCTCCGCTTCCTGGTTCAGGGCATGACAAACAAGGAGATAGGGGCGAGGATGGGAACCTCGGAAGGGACGGTCAAGAACATCTTTCAGCAACTCTTTGCGAAGGTGCGAGTGCGGAGCCGCAGCCAGCTTGTGCGCGCCGCGCTTGAAGAGTACCGCGATCTCCTCTAACCCGCATTTCCGCGTTTGCTGCTGCGCGACGCATCTACTCGTGCGTACGGCGTCGCCACTCCGCCGACGTTCCGTTCCGACGCCGACGAGGTGTCGAGAGGAGTCTCGACACGTCACGCACGAGCGCGTACGCCTCATCACTCCGTCAGTTGTGAGAGCCCGAGCTAAGCTTTCATAAAGTTTTGATGCGCCATTGAGAAGAGCTCAATTGAAAGATTATTCTTCTGGTTTGCGGGCTGCCACGGTCCAATTTCCACATCGGCGGGGCTATCCTCCGGTCAATCGAACGACCCAACCTCTTGGAGACAAGATAACTGGTTCTGCGTCCGGAGTTGCGGTACTGTCGAATCACGCTCATATCACACCCGCTGTTCGCGGACGCCCCGGTGTCGAGTTCCAATGATCCAAGGACTAGTCGACTTTGCTCTAAGCAACCGCATTCTGATCATCGCCTTTGCGGTCCTTCTTTTCATTTGGGGAGGGATCTCCTTCCACAACCTCCCGGTTGAAGCGTATCCCGACGTAGCCAACAACTACGTCGAAATCATCACGCAGTGGCCGGGCATCTCGGGCGAGCAGATCGAGCAGCAGGTGACGATCCCCATCGAGATCGTGATGAACGGCATCCCGCACCTGACTTCCCTGCGGTCCTTCTCGCTTTTCGGCCTGTCCGACCTGAAGCTGACCTTCGACGACGAATCGGAGAACGACTGGAACCGGGAAAAGGTCCTGGAACGGCTTTCGAGTGTGACCCTGCCGCCGGCGGCTCAGCCTCAAATCGGTACGGACTGGAGCCCGGTGGGCCAGATCTACTTCTTCACGCTGCACAGCACCAATCCGCAGTACGACGTTATGGACCTGAAGTCGCTCGAGGACTGGGTGATCGAGAAACAGTTCAAGTCGGTGCCCAACGTGGTCGATGTGGCCAGCTTCGGCGGTCCCACGCGGGAGTATCAGGTGCGCATCGATCCCATGAAGCTCATCTCCTACGGCCTCAGCATTGGGCAAGTGGAGCAGCAGCTTACCAACAACAACGCCAACGCGGGCGGCAGTTTCATCGAAGCCGGGTTGCAGCAGATCGACGTGCGCGAAGTCGGACTGGTGAGGAACGTCAGCGACATTGAAAATACGGTCCTGTATACCAAGACCGGGACGCCGTTGAAGGTGAAAGACATCGCCGTCGTGGCGCAGGGGCCAAAGATCCGGCTGGGCCAATTTGCCAGGGCCAGGCATCTTTCCAACGGCAAGATTATCGACAACGACGATGTTGTGTCGGGGATTCTGTTGTTGCGGAAGGGCGCCGAGTCGGACGCGACGCTGGTAGGAATTCACAAGAAGGTGGACCAACTGAATGGCGAGGGGGAATACGAGGGCGCGGGGATTCTGCCACCCGGCGTCAAGGTGGTTCCGTTTCTCGACCGCAGCGACCTGGTGCATTACACCACCCACACGGTGCTTCACAATCTGACCGAAGGCATCATTCTTGTGGTCGTGATTCTGTTCCTGTTCCTGGGCAATGTTCGCGGCGCGCTGATTGTGGCTCTGACCATTCCGTTCGCGCTGCTGTTCGCGGCCACGTGTCTTCAGCTCAAAGGGATTCCGGCGAATCTGCTGTCCCTGGGCGCGCTCGACTTCGGCATGGTGGTGGACGGCGCGGTGGTGATGGTGGAGAACATCGTACGCCACCTCTCCCGTCACAGGGAGGGCGACAACCGAACGCCGATGGAAAAGATCCGCGAGGCCGCGCATGAAGTTCAGCGGCCGGTGTTCTACGCCATCGGCATCATCATCACGGCCTATCTGCCCATTTTCACTTTGCAACGGGTGGAAGGGCGCCTGTTCAAGCCGATGGCTTGGACCGTGGCATTCGCGCTTCTGGGAGCGCTGATGTTCTCCATGTTATTGGCGCCGGTGCTGTCGAGCCTGTTTTTCCCGAAGGGCACCAAGGAATGGCACAATCCGATGATGTCGTTCCTGACCAAGCACTATCGCACCGCGGTGGGAAAGGCTATTGAGTGGCGCTGGGTGACGTTGTCGGTCGCCTTGGCCGGCCTGTGTTTGACGGTCTTCCTGGGCGGATGGGTGCTGGGCTCGGAGTTCCTTCCTCACCTGGATGAGGGCGCGATCTGGGTGCGCGGCACGCTGGCTCCTTCGACTGGCCAGAAGCAGGGGACGGATGTGTCCAACAAGGTGCGAATCCTGCTGTGCTCGTTTCCCGAAGTCACGCAATGCACCAGCCAAGTGGGGCGGCCCGACGACGGAACGGACACCACCGGGTTCTTCAATACCGAATATTTCGTGGATTTGAAACCGAAAGAAGAATGGCGGCCCGCTTTTCACCAGACCAAGGACGAATTGATCGCGGCCATGAACAAGGAGCTGGAGAAGATCCCGGGAGCGATCTGGAACTTTTCCCAGCCGATTGCGGACAACATGGAAGAGGCCGTCAGCGGAGTCAAGGGCGAACTGGCGATCAAGCTTTACGGCGACGATCTCAAGACCCTGGAGGCCAAAGGCGACCAGATCGTCGGGATCATGCGCACAATTAAGGGAATCCAGGATCTGGGACTGTTTCGCGTGATCGGCCAGCCTAACATGAACCTGACCGTAAACCGGGTGAAGGCCGCGCGCTATCAGATTAATGTGGCGGATATTCAGGACGCGATTCAGACCGCCGTGGGCGGAAACGCCGTCACCCAGGTCCTGCAAGAGGAGCGGCGGTACGATCTGGTGCTGCGCTATCTGCCGCAATACCGCGACCAAGAGGACGCGATCGAGAATATTCGCTTGCTGTCGCCGAGCGGTGAGCGCGTTTCGCTGGCGCAGCTTTGCGATATCAAGATGGAAGACGGGGCTTCGGAAATCTATCGCGAGGCCAATCAGCGCTACGTCGCGATCAAGTACAGCGTGCGCGGCCGCGACCTGGGCGGCGCGGTTCAGGAGGCGCAGAAGAAGATCGCCGCGCAGTTCCCCAAGCCGGATGCACGATTGAAGCTGCCTGCCGGTCGGTTATCACATCGACTGGGCCGGCGAATACGAATCCCAGCAACGCGCGCAAAAGCGGCTGGCGATCATTATTCCGCTGACGCTGCTGCTGATTTTCCTGATCCTGTATTCGATGTTCAAATCCATGAAATGGGGCGCGCTGATTCTGGTGAACGTCTTCATGGCGCCGGTGGGCGGCCTGCTGGCGCTGTACTTCTCGGGCACCAATCTGAGCGTATCGTCGGGCGTCGGATTCCTGGCGCTGTTCGGGGTCTCGGTGCAGGTGGGCGTGATCATGGTGGAGTACATCAACCAATTGCGCGTGCGCGGGCACGCGATTATCGACGCCGCCACCGAAGGCGCGATGCTGAGGCTGCGGCCGATCATGATGACCATGCTGGTGGCCATGCTGGGACTGCTGCCGGCGGCGACCTCGCACGGCATCGGCTCCGATTCGCAGCGTCCCTTCGCTATCGTGATCGTGGGCGGGCTGATGGCCGCGCTGCTGATGAGCATCTTCCTGCTGCCGACCCTGTACGTTTGGATGGCCGGAGACGAACGACGTCCTTCCGAAGCCGGAGACCACGGACGAGGTTTGATCGGAGCGGGTGCGGCTTTAGCGCTGGTCCCACTTCGCGGTAATTTCGGCGATGGCGGCATCTGGACGGGTGGTATAGAGCCAGAAGATTTGAACGGCGTGGGCGCCGCGAACCTGCATCTTCAGTCCGCCACTGACGGGCATGAACTTCAGATGCTCCGGTCCGGAGCGGAGCGGGGCGATGACGCCCAGCGCGATCTTGGTCACGTGCGGACAATCCCGGGCGGCTTCGACGGCGGGGATGGCGCTGGGAATGACCGTCGAGTGCCGGCCATTGAATTTCGCGCCTTTTAGAAGACCCTTCTCGTGGCCCACGTCTAAATCTTACTGTTTGGGCGTGGGTCGCCTTGGGCGCTTCGGAACGAACGCCAGAAAGCGGCGCGGATTGTCCACCATGATCCCGTGCAGCACGTCGTCGCTGATGCCGGCTGCCTTCAGCTTCGGCACGAACACGGTCAGGGTCTTCGAGTAACCGCTGGAGGCGTCGGCGGAGAACATCAGATGGCCGGCGAAACCCGCCTCGACCAGCGCCATGACCATGGGCACCTCCTGCGCGTCGCCGCCGCCGCCCTGCCGGTCGAAGCCGACGAAGGCGCCGCGCCGGCACATGGCCTTGTGCACGTACACGTTCGGCGTCCACCAGATTGCCCAGGTGCCCGATGCACACCCGCTCCGGCTTGACGCCCGCGTCTTCCAGGATGTCGAGTTGTTCCAGCGCCGATTTGCCGGGAATACCGGTGTGGGTGAAGATCGACAGGTTGGTGGCGAGGTGCGCCTTGCCGACGGCGCGAAAAACCTTGCGCTCATCCGCGGTGATCTCATCCCAGGAGCCGATTTCGCCGAACACGCCGGGCATGTCGTCGTCGGCCTGCTTGATCAGCGCCTTGACGATCTGCTCCTCGCTCATGGTGGCAGATTTCCTTGGGATAAAACGGCTGCGAGTAAAACCCGCCGCCCGCCACGATCGGCACGCCGGACTTCATCGAGACCTGGCGAATGAAGTTGATGTCGCGTCCCATCTCCGCGTGTCCGGCGTCGACAATGCAGGCGACGCCCGCGGCCTTGGTCTTGAGGACTTCCTCCGTCATCAGATCCACGTTGTGCATGATGTCCGGGCGGGGTGCGGGAGCGGCCGCGTCCACCGCCCGATCACCGCCTCCGCCACGCGCCGGGGCCGGAGGCAAACCATTCGCGGCTCGGGCGGCGGCTGTCGCTGCCGCAAATTTCGCGTTGAAATCGGGGCCCAGTTGCAGGTGCTCATGGAACAGCGTGGCGCCGCCGGCCAATTCCTCCGGCGCGTAGTCCTTGAGGAGGGTCCGGATCATCGCGCCTTTCGGAAAGTACCGGCTCCTGCGCGAAGGCACGGCTGGGAATCGCAGCGGCTGCCGCGCCGATTCCCAACGCTTGGAAAGCCCGCCGGCGGGTCAAGCGCCGCATAAGCAATTTTGACATGATTCAAGCGTACCGCCGAAGGCCGCTGCTATAATGGCCCCTGCGCATGCCTGTCATGGATATTCAGGCGATCCGCGACATCCTCCCTCACCGCTATCCCATGCTGTTGGTGGACCGCATTGAGGAGTTGGAGCCGGATCGCATCGTCGGCATCAAGAACGTCACCGTCAATGAGCCGTTTTTCATCGGCCATTTCCCCGATTTCCCGGTGATGCCGGGCGTCCTCATCATGGAATCGATGGCGCAGGTGGCGGGCGTGCTGGTGCTGAGCACCATCCCGGACCGCCATACCAAGCTGGTGCTGCTGGCGTCGGTGGAGGAAGCCAAGTTCCGCAAGCCGGTGCGGCCCGGCGATCAGCTCCGCATCGAGATGAAGGTGCTCAAGCGCAAGGCCACCATCGCCAAGATGTCCGGCACGGCCACGGTCAACGGCGAAGTGGTGGCGGAGGCGACCATGCTGTGCATAGCTCACCGACCGGAATTAGGCGCAGTGTCCGATTCATCCCACGGCGATTGTCGATCCCGCCGCCGCGCATCGCGGAGTCCGCTGAAATCGGGCCGTATTCGATCATCGGCGCGGACGTCGAAATCGGCGCGCGCACCGTGGTCAAAGGCCACGTGTTTATGGAAGGCCCGCTCGCCATCGGCGAAGACAACGTCTTCTTCCCCTACTCCACCGTCGGGCGTCGCGCCGCAGGATCTCAAATATAAAGGCGAACCCTCCCAGCTTCGCATCGGCAATCGCAATCGCATCCGCGAATTCGCGACGCTGCATCGCGGCACCGAAGGCGGCGGCATGATCACCTCCATCGGCGACGATAATCTGCTGATGGCCTACACGCACGTGGCGCACGATGTTCAGCTCGGCAGCCACATCGTGCTGTCGCACGCCGCGACTCTGGGCGGCCACGTGACGGTGGAGGATTGGGCCTGGATCGGCGCGGCCACCGGAGTCCATCAGTTCTGCCGCGTCGGCCGGCATGCGATCGTCGGCGGCTACAGCGTCATCACGCAGGACGTGCTGCCGTTTTCCAACACCGTCACCGCGCGCGAAGCCAAGGTGTTCGGCGCGAATACGACCGGCCTGGAACGGCGCGGCTTCTCCGCGGCAACCATCGACGCGCTGCACAAAGCTTTCCGCCTGCTGACCCGCGCCGGACTCAACACCGCGCAAGCGGTGGAGCGCATTCGCGAAGAAGTGCCGCCGGGCGAAGAGGTCGCCGAACTGCTCGCCTTCATCGCCTCGTCCGAGCGTGGGTTCGTTAAGTGAGCCTTGTGAAATGAACTACGGCCTGATCGCCGGCAACGGCCGCTTCCCCGTTCTGGCTCTTGCAAGCCGCGCGCCAGGCTGGGCTCGAAATCGTCGCCATCGGCATCAAGGAAGAAGCCTCGCCGGAAATCGAGCCGCTGGCCGCGCGCTGCTACTGGATCTCGCTGGGCGCGCTCAGCCGGCTGATCGAAATTTGCAAGCAGGAATCGATCACGCAGATCATGATGTGCGGCCAGGTGAAGCACGCCAAAATTTTTTCCGTCGATCGTCCCGGATTGGCGGCTGGTGAAGCTGCTGGCCGCGCTGGACACCAAGAATACGGACGCGCTGATCGGCGGCGGTGCAGAAGGTGCTGGCCGAGGAAGGCATCACGCTGGCGGATTCCACGCTGCTGCTGAAAGACCTGCTCGCCGCCGAAGGCGTGCTGACGCGCCGCAAGCCTTCGAGCGACGAGACTGCGCGATCTCGATTACGGCCGCCGCATCGCCGCCGCGCTTTCCGCCCACGATATCGGACAGAGCGTCGCCATCGCCGAGCGAGCTTGCGTCGCGGTGGAGGCGATGGAGGGCACCGACGCCATGCTGCGCCGGGCGGCTTCGCTGGTCGAGGGCAAGCCTCTGCGCCTGGTGAAAGCCTCCGGCCGCCGCAGCCATCTTTTGTTCGACGTCCCGGTGGCTGGGCCGCAGACCATCGACGTGATGCGCGAAACAGGAACTACGGCGCTCGCCGTGGACGCCGGGCGGACGCTCTTGCTCGACCGCGAGGAGCTTCTGGAGCGCGCGAATGAGGCTGGGGTGGCGTTGATTGCGGTGGGGTAGAGCGAAAAGCGGGGACACCATAGCCTTTCCCGCCTAGGCCAGTTTCATCGTTGCCGTAAGGTGGGGCGGGTCCCCTGACCCGCGCGCGACCCCTGGTCGCGCTACGATCACGCCAAGCCCGGCCGAGGCCGGGCTGCGGACGAGGGCGTCCGCCCCACATTGCATCACAGAAACTGTGAAAGTGGTCTAGAGGCGTCGATGACGCCCCCCCGCGTTTTCGAGGTCGGAGAGGCTATGATGTCCCCGTTTTTCGCGCGGCGTTTACAACAGCCGCTCGCCGGCGGCTTTGGCGTCGTACCCGCCCAGGCTTTCCAGCTCTCTGCGGTAGCTGGACCGGTTGAGGGTATCGAGCAGGCCACGATTCCGGGCAGATCCAGGTGCTGGCGGCGGATCGCCAGATCGTAGCGCTCGCTCACCAGCGGAACGAAGCCCAGGCCGAAGGCGCGTGCCGCGGCTCGGGTGGCGATGCAGGCATCGGCCGCGCCGCTGTGCACCTGCCAGGCGGCCGGCAAGTGCCCGGGCGCGGTGCGCGTCGTATCCTCTTACGTTGCGCGGCTCGATCTTCAGGCGCTTCAGGTGCGCGTCCAGCAGGGCGCGGCTCCCCGCGCCTTTCTCGCGATTCACGATGGTCGACGTCGCGGCGGCGCCAGATCCTCGATTCCGCGAATCCCCTTCGGATTTCCGGCGGCGGTGACGATGCCCTCTTCCCACACCGCGAAGGAAATCACCGCCACGGAATTCTTGGAAAACATGCGACCGATCTCGGGAAGATTCGATTCGCCGCTGGCTTCGTCGCGCAGATGCGTCCCGGCCACGTGGACGCTGCCTTCCTTCAACAGCTCCAGCGCCTGCGAACTGTTGCGATGCGCCAGCACCAGCTCCACTCCGGCCGCCTGCACGTGCCGGGCCAGCACCGAAATGCCAGGGTCGCATCCGGCGATCAGAATCCGGTTGCGGAAATCCTCCTCGGCGTCGAAGATCTGCACGCTGGCTTTGCGCGCCTTGCGGCTTGGTGCTGATCACCGCGTCGCTGGCCGGGAAATACCACGGCATGGGCGAGGGCACCGAGGCCAGCAGGCGCTTGTCCACGCGCGCCAGCTCCACCGGCTGACCCGGCGGCAGGGGCCGGGTCGGTGTTTGCAGCGCCCGTGAGAAGATGCGCCTGCTCCGTGCGCGCCTCCACGGCGGGGGTTTCCCGCGGCAGCGCGAACAGATCCTCCACGGTGGCGTCCAGCGCCTTGGCCAGCCGCAGCGCCACCGCGGTGTTGGGGATGTAGCTGCCGGCTTCCATCGCGTAGATGGTCTGGCGCGTGACGCCCGCGGCCTTCGCCAGGCGCGCCGCCGGAATGCCGCGCTTCTGGCGCAAGCGCCCCCAGCTTGTTTTCGATCCCGGACATTGTCTTTTCCAATGTACCGCAGTCCTTGCGCCCGGCCATCGCAATCCATTATCTTGAATCCAAGACAACAACATGTATACACGACAAACTCGCAGGTGGGGCGGACCCCCCGGTCCGCGCCGGACCCCCTGGTCCGGCTGTTCGCGCGTCTCGATAGCGCGACCAGGGGGTCGCGCGCGGACGAGGGCGTCCGCCCCACTTTTCCAAGCTCTGGTGGCTTGTATCGTTTTGCTCCTGGCGGTTGCAGCCGGGAACCCGCGGAGCACCCCACTCTTGCGGTCGCGGCGGCGGCCAATCTCACCGCGGTGCTCCAGGCCGCCGGGCCGAAATTCGAAGCCCAGACTGGCATTCATCCCGCCTTCAGCTTCGCCTCCACCGCGCAGCTGGCGCAGCAGATCGAGAATGCCGCGCCCTTCGACGTTTTCCTGGCCGCCGACGCCTCCCACGCAGGGAGCTCGACGAAAAGCATCTGCTGGCGCCGGGCAGCCGCGCGGTCTATGCCATCGGCGTTCTGGCGCTGTGGATCCCGCCCGGCAGCCCCGCGGCTGTCAGCCGGATCGAGGACCTTGTTTCGCCCTCCGTACGGACCATCGCCATCGCCAAGCCGGAGCTTGCGCCTTACGGCGAAGCTGCCGTCGAATCGCTTAAAGCCGCGGGCCTGTGGGACCAGGTCCAGGGCAAGGTGGTTTATGCCGAAAATATCGCCATGGCCCGCCAGTATGGCAGCTCGGGCAACGCCGATGCCGCCTTCACAGCGTATTCGCTGGTGCTCCACGATCCCGGCAAGATTATCCAGGTGGACGAAAAACTGCACTCGCCGATTGCGCAGGAGCTGGGCATCGTCGCGTCATCCACTCACCAGGCGGAGGCGCGGAAGTTCACCGCATATTTCCTTACCGGCGGCGGGCGGGATGTTCTGCGCGACTTTGGTTATACCTTTCCGAAACCGTAAGAGTCGGGTTAGCGATACAATGACTGTTATGAAGTACACAGCCTGCCTGCTGATGGCTTTCGCGGCGTTTGCTCAGGCACCCTCCGCCACTCTCACCGTCAACGGCGATGTTCCGATGCCCTTGACGCTGACGCTTGCCAACCTGGCGGCGATGCCGCGCCAAACCGTCCGCATTCCGAATCCCGACGGCTCGATGGCGGCTTATGAAGGGGTCGCTCTGTTCGACGTGCTCAAAAAAGCGGGCGTGCCCTTCGGCGGCGAATTGCGCGGCAAAGCGCTTGCGAGTTACGTGCTGGCCAAAGCCAGCGACGGCTACCAGGTGGCCTTCACGCCCGGCGAGATCGATCCTTCCTTCGGGAACCAAGGCATCCTGGTCGCGGACCATCGCGACGGAGCTCCTTTGTCAGGAAATCAAGGCTCGCTGCGCCTGGTTGTGGCCAACGACAAGGAGGGCGCGCGCTCCGTCAGGATGCTGGAAACATTGGAGTTTGTGCGCCTGCGGAAATGACTGGATTCTTGCCACAGTCCAAAAATTGCGGTTTGAAGATTGACCAGCGCCATTCGGCTGTGATAGTGTAGCTTTTAATGGTGGAGAGCGGCTGTTCGGCTGCTCTTTAGCTCGTTCGTTCCCTCGAAAAAACTCTGAATGGAACAGACCTTACAGGCCCTGGGTGGGATCTTAATCAAATCTATCCCCACCGTGTTGTTTCTGCTGTTCCTCCACGTTTTCTTTCGCATCATGCTGTTCGGGCCCTTGCGCAAGATGCTGAAGCAGCGGGAGGAGCTGACCGCGGGCGCGCGCCGGGCCGCTGAAGCCAGCCATGCGGCCGCCGATCGCAAGACCGCGGAATACGAGGCGCAGTTTCGCGACGCCCGGGCCGAGGTATATCGGGAACAGGAAGAGATTCGCCGCCGCTGGCTGGCCGAGCAGGCCAAGCAAGTGGCGGAAGCGAGGTCGAGCGCCGAAGCCGCGGTTGCGAAGGCCAAGTTCGAGATCGCCTCCGAGGCCGCCGGCGCCCGTCAGAGCCTGCTGGGAACCAGCGCGGAGCTGGCGGATCAGATCGCCACCGCGGTGCTGACGGGGAGGTCCCAATGAAGCGCCACCTTCCGTTGTTCCTGCTGACGTCGTTCCTGCTCACCTCCAGCCTGTGTTTGGCGCAAGAGAAGGGTGGCGAAGCGGGCGACGACCTGAACGGGTGGAGATGGGCGAATTTCGCGATTCTCGCCATTGGGTTGGGTTACCTGCTGGTTAAGAACCTGCCTCCGTTTTTCAAATCCCGCACTGCGTCGATCCAGAAGGAGATTGCCGATTCGCAGAAGCTCAAGCAGGAATCGGAGCAGCGCGCCACCGCGATCCTGCTGCGGGTGAGCAGCCTGGGAGCCGACATCGAAGCTTTCCGCGTGCAATCCCGCGCCGAAATGGAGCGCGAGGGCGAACGCATCCGCGAGGAAGGCGCCGCGCATATCCGCAAGCTCAACGATCAGGCCCAGACGGAGATTGAATCCGCCGGCAAGACCGCACGCAGAGAGCTGCGTGCGTATGCCGCGGACCTGGCTCTGGATCTGGCCGGCCAACGCATCCGAGGACGCCTGGACGCGGGCACCGAAGCGGGCCTGGTGGACCGATTCGTCGGCGATCTCCAGCGGCAGGAGTCCAAGAACTAGATGCTCTCCGCGCTCGCATCCCGTTACGCCAGGGCTCTGGTGGAGGTGGTTGCCGCGCCCGGCTCCCCATCCGACCCGGCCGCGGTTCTGGCTCAGTTGCGAGAAGTGGGACAGGTGATCGCCGGCTCAGCCGAGCTGCGCACCGCCCTCCTTTCTCCCGCGGTGTCGCCTTCGCGAAAGCGGGATATCGTTGAAAAGATCCTGGCGCCTCTGGGGCTGGACAGACAGTCGCGCAATTTTCTCTTCGTGGTGATCGACCATCGCCGGGTGAGTGAATTGCCTGCGATCGTGGACGCCTTCGAGGCCATGTTGGACGACCGGCTGGGCTTTGTGCGCGCCGACGTGCTGAGCGCGCGAAACCTGGATGGCTCCCAGCAGGCTGGGCTTGCGAATGAAATCTCCCGCATGACCGGGAGAAAAGCAAAACTTAAGTTCTCCATCGAGCCGGCGCTGATCGCCGGGGTGGTGGCGCGCGTCGGCTCCACTGTCTACGACGGCAGCGTGCGCGGGCAATTGGATAGATTGCGGCTGAAGCTCGCAAAAGGGTAACGGGATTCTATGGCTCAGATTCGGGCGGATGAAATTTCGCGCGTGTTGCGCGAAGAGATTGAAAATTACGAGGGCACGGTCAACGTCTCCGAGACCGGCTCGGTCATTTCGGTGGGCGACGGCATTGCCCGCGTGTACGGCCTCGAAAACGTTATGGCCGGAGAGCTCATCGAATTCAAAGGCGGCGTTTCCGGCATCGCCTTGAACCTGGAAGAAGACCAGGTCGGCGCGGTGCTGCTGGGCGAATACTCGACATCAAAGAAGGCGACGAGGTCCGCCGCACCGGCCGCATCATGTCGATTCCGGTGGGCGAGAACATGGTCGGACGCGTAGTCGACGCGCTGGGCGTGCCCATCGACGGCAAGGGACCCATCGAGGCCCACGCGTACAACCATATCGAGCGCCTGGCGCCCGGCGTGGTCGATCGCCAGCCTGTTAAAGAGCCGATGCAGACCGGCATCAAGGCCATCGACGCGATGATTCCCATCGGCCGAGGCCAGCGCGAGCTGATCATCGGCGACCGCCAGACCGGCAAAACCACTGTCGCGATCGACACCATCCTGAATCAGAAGGGCGGCGACGTGATTTGCATTTACGTCGCGATCGGACAGAAGCGATCGACCGTGGCGCAGGTGGTCAAGACGCTGGAAGATTATGGCGCGATGGAGTATACCATCGTGGTGGCCGCCACGGCGTCCGATCCCGCTCCGATGCAGTATCTGGCGCCGTATTCGGGCTGCGCCATCGGCGAGTATTTCCGCGACACCAAGCGTCACGCACTGTGCATTTACGACGATCTTTCGAAACACGCCGCGGCTTACCGTGAGATTTCCCTGCTGCTGCGCCGTCCTCCCGGGCGCGAGGCTTTCCCCGGCGACGTGTTCTATCTCCACAGCCGTTTGCTCGAGCGCGCGGCAAAGCTTAGCGCCGAAAACGGTGGTGGCTCTCTGACCGCGCTTCCGTTCATCGAAACCCAGGCCGGCGACGTTTCGGCCTATATTCCGACGAATGTGATTTCGATCACCGACGGCCAGATTTATCTCGAATCGGATTTGTTCAACGCCAACGTGCGGCCCGCAATTAACGTGGGTATTTCGGTGAGCCGCGTCGGCAGCAACGCGCAGATCAAGGCCATGAAGCAGGTAGCCGGCAGCTTGCGCCTGGATCTGGCGCAGTACCGCAACCTGGCCGTATTCGCGCAGATGGGCTCGGATCTGGACAAGGCGTCCACGGCGCAGCTTGCGCGCGGCGCCCGCATGGTGGAGATCCTGAAGCAGGGCCAGTATTCGCCGATCCCGGTCGAAAAGCAGGTGCTTATTATTTACGCCGGCAACCAACGGCGTCCTGGACGATCTGCCGGTGGAGCAGTGCCGCGCCTTTGAGGCTGAGCTGTACCGCTTTGTCGAAAATGCGCATCCGGGCATCCTGTCCACGATTCGCGAAAAGAAGACCCTGGACGACGAGCTGAAGGACCAGATGAACGCGGCGCTGAAGGAATGCAAGGCGCGGCTTCGTGCAGGATCACGCGAAGCAGGTCCACGCGAAGAAGTAGATGCCCAGCTTGATCGACATCCGGCGGCGGGTCCGCTCGGTGCGGAACACGCAGCAGATCACCAAGGCCATGAAGATGATCTCGGCGGCCAAGCTGCGCAAGGCGCAGGAGCGGGCCCTCGCCATCGCGTCCCTACGCGCGCCATGCTGCGACCAGATGCTGGCGAACGTGGCCGAGGCCGCCAGCAGAGTCCGCGATGCGCGGAGTCGCATCCCCTGCTGGCGGTGCGGCCGGAGAAGCGCATCCTGGTGGTGGTGGTCACCGCGGACAAAGGCCTGGCCGGCGGCTTCAATTCCAACCTGATCAAACTGGCCCAGCGCTTCCTCGACGAACATCGCGACGCAGGAGCTGAGCCTGGAAGTGATCGGCCGCAAGGCGCGCGATTATTTCCGCAGGCGCGACGCAACATCGCCGGGCGAGCACCTGGATCTGTTCCGTAACGTGCTCTACGAGGACGCCGAGCAAATCGCCGATCTCGTGATCGAGCGTTTCTCCAAAGCGCGAAATCGATTCGGTGTACCTGTTCGTCAACGAATTCAAGAGCGTGATGGCGCCCAACCCGACCGGCGTCGCGCATGCTGCCGATCGAAGTGCCGAAATCGGCTTCGCCGGCCGATTATATCTACGAGCAGAAGCCCGAAGAAATGTTGGGCAGCGCTGCTGCCGCGCTACGTGAAAATGCGGATGTACCGCGCGCTGCTCGAATCCGCCGCGGCTGAGCTGGCCGCGCGCATGACCGCGATGGACGCCGCCACCTCCAACGCCTCCGACATGATCGACAAGCTTACGTTGTATATGAACCGCGTGCGGCAGGCCAGCATCACGCGCGAAATTATCGAAATCGTCAGCGGCGCCGCGGCGCTAGATTAAGATTCTTTTTGCCCATGCAGGAGCAGGGAAACGCCCGGTCATGGAGAGGATTGTTTATGAGCGTTGACGGAAAAGTGATCCAGGTGGCCGGGCCGGCCGTGGACGTCGAATTTCCCGGAGGGGCAGATCCCCGTGATCCGCACCGCGATTCGCATCACCAGCGAGGGTTTCAACGTTCCCGATCCCATCAACATCATCTGCGAAGTCGCGCAGCACATCGGCGAGAGCCGCGTCCGCACCATTGCGCTTGCAGCCCACCGAAGGTCTGGTCCGCGGCATGCGCGCCGAAAGCCTGGGCGAGCCGGTGACCGTGCCCGTCGGCAAGGAAACGCTGGGCCGCGTGCTGAACGTGATCGGCGAGCCGGTCGATAAAATGGGCCCGGTGAACACCGCCAAGCGCTATCCCATCCATCGCCAGGCGCCCGCGTTTGAAGAGCAGTCCACCGAACTTCAGATGTTCGAGACCGGCATCAAGGTCATCGATCTGCTGGAGCCCTACCTGCGCGGCGGCAAAATCGGCTTGTTCGGCGGCGCGGGCGTCGGCAAGACGGTCATCATTCAGGAGCTCGATCAGCAACCTGGCCACCAAGCACGGCGGCGTCAGCGTGTTCGCCGGCGTGGGCGAGCGCACGCGCGAAGGCAACGATCTGTGGCTGGAATTCCAGGAAGCGGGCGTGATCGATCCGCACGATTACACCAAATCCAAGTGCGCCCTGATCTACGGCCAGATGACCGAGCCGCCCGGAGCGCGCTTGCGCGTGGCTCTGACGCGCGCTCACCGTGGCCGAGTATTTCCGCGATGAAGAGCATCAGGACGTGCTGCTGTTCATCGACAATATTTTCCGCTTCACGCAGGCCGGCTCGGAAGTATCCGCGCTGCTGGGACGCATGCCCAGCGCCGTCGGCTATCAGCCCAATCTGGCATCTGAAATGGGCGATTTGCAGGAGCGCATCACGTCCACCAAGTCCGGGTCCATCACCTCCGTGCAGGCCATTTACGTGCCCGCCGACGACTATACCGATCCCGCGCCGGCCACCACCTTCGCGCACCTGGACGCCACCACCAACCTTTCGCGCTCGATCTCGGAGATGGGAATTTATCCCGCGGTCGATCCGCTGGCCTCCACCTCGCGCATTCTCGATCCGCGCATCATCGGCGAGGATCACTACAACACGGCGCAGGCGGTGAAGCAGATCCTGCAACGCTACAAGGATCTTCAGGACATTATCGCGATTCTGGGCGTGGACGAGCTTTCCGACGAC
Source organism: Bryobacterales bacterium (assembly GCA_963765185.1). Classification (GTDB taxonomy): domain Bacteria; phylum Acidobacteriota; class Terriglobia; order Bryobacterales; family Bryobacteraceae; genus Palsa-187. The sequence goes on along the minus strand of CAVXWB010000105.1, from coordinate 12,076 downwards.
GACAAAGCCACCGTCGGCCGCGCGCGCCGCATCCAGAAGTTCCTCTCCCAGCCGTTCAACGTGGCCGAGGCGTTCACCGGCCGCGCCGGAAAGTACGTTAAGGTCGCCGATACCGTGCGCAGCTTCAAGGAAGTGGTCGAAGGCAAACACGACGAAATTCCGGAGCAGGCGTTCTACATGCAAGGCTCCATCGACGACGTGCTCGAAGTCGCGGAGAAAATGAAGAAGAGCGAGCTGAGCCGCCTCAACTGCCATGGCGGACTTACTCAAGATCGAGATCGCCACGCCGGAGAAGCTGGTCGCCTCCCAGTCCGCCGAATCCGCCCAGATTCCGGGCAAGGACGGCGAGATGGGCATTCTTCCCGGCCACGCCGCGCTGCTGAGCGAATTGGGCCAAGGCGAGCTTAGCTTACACGCTGGCAGGCAAGACCGAGCGCTTGAAAATCTCCGGCGGCTACGTCGAAATCCGCGATAATCACGTCCGCGTGCTGGCGGATAAAGTCGAATAAGGCCCTTGGCGGTGTCAATCTCCCGTCTCTACTCGCCCTTTCTTGGAAAATTGAGCAGCATTCCGGCCAGACCCAGTAAAAGAAATACGTAGTAATGCGACGATCCGATCACCAGCCGAAGCCCGATACCCGTTAACGCCGCCACTTCGCACAGGATCCAGGGAACCAGGATCGCGGCCTTTCGCAGCACTACGCTCTGGATCTCCGCGGCCTGCGCCAGTAACCAGCGTTTGGCTGGAACGGAAGCGATCACGTACGCCGCGGCGAGAGCCATCAGGACGTGCTCCAGCGTTGGGTTTTCGGCTGTCGCCACCGGCTTGACCAATACGCCCAGCGCAAAATACAGCAGGATCGCCGCGGTCATCGCCACCCACAGGATGACCCAGAAGCGATACCCTCCCCGCGCGGGCGCCCGCCCGCTTTTTGGCTTCATGGCCGCCAGCTTAACACATGGATTCACGGCTGCATTTCACAAAGTCACCCAGGAGTGCGGAATTAAATCCTTAGATGAGATCGATTCGTTCCGAAACCATCTGCGCGGGCACGCCACCAACTTCCCGTCACGGGTCCCGAGCCAGGCCGCCCACCACGCAAACGTGCTGTTCGGAATCAGAAAATGCTTGCACACGGTCATGAGCTGAAGTTGTTCCCCGAACTTCCAGCCCGCGCACTCTTCGCCGAAATAGGTGGTGGGAAGATCGAACTTGAGATGTTCCCGGCACCAGGGCATGTCGTCGGAGTTGATAAAAAGCCAGGGGTCCGGAACGTTGGCCTTGATCCAATCGACGCCCCTGCGATAGAAATCCTCACCCACGAAGCCCAGCGTGTTGCGCGTGGATTCCGAGGTGATATAGTCGCCCCGGCGAACATTTACGCACACCGAGTTCACGCTGGAGAGCATGTGAGCCATCTGGCGCCCCGCAGGCGATAGCGGCATGCGGAACTGAAACGCAGCGCGGATTTCGCGCTGGATCTCCGCGAAATAGGACTCGCTTTGCCAATAGCCGTCCAGATACAAGTTGGGCTCGGTCAGATCCAGAATTCCGGGATGAAATCCGAATTCCTTCTCCTCAACGAAGGTCTGGCGCTTCGGGACGGCTTCCGCCTCATCGAGCGTCCAGGATGCCCGCCGCAGCAGACGCGGAACATACGCGAGGGCCGGCTGGATTTGAAATACGTCCAGGTCGTAGCTGCGAGGCACGTCCCACTTGAAGACTGAGGTGCCCAGCAGATAGGTCACATCCAGGCGCAACTCATCTCCGCGTCGATGTTGGAGAGCCCGGCCCAACGCGTACTGAAACATCTGATTGCCCAGCCCGCCTTTGAGTCTGACAATGATCATTTCGGGTTTCTCAAGTTGGCCGACACAGATGCCTCCAAAGTAGTTTATCCTGGAGGCCGCGGGGCAATCCCGCCGGGAACCACCGCTTCTTATGAAGAGATTTCTGCTCGGATTCGTCATCGGTATCGTATTCGCAGGCTTGCTGGCCGTGCTTCTGGTCTTCGCCGCGATCCGCTTCGGCGGCGGCCGCCCCCCCACGGTGTCCTCCAATTCGGCGCTGGTGCTGCATCTGGAAGGCGACGTGCCGGAGCAGGCGCCGGTGGACGTGCCGATACCCTATCTCCAGGATCGAGCCGCCGCTGACCGATCTCGGACATCTGGCGGCATCTTGCAGCAGGCCGCCGCCGACAGCCGCATCAAGGCCCTGGTGCTGGAGCCGGAGGGATCTGAGCACCGGCTGGGCCAAGCTGGAGGAACTGCGCGCCGACATTCTGGCCTTCAAGAAATCCGGCAAGCCGGTCTACGCCTACCTGAAGGGCGCCGGAACGCACGAATACTACCTCGCCACCGCGGCCGACAGCATCTACATGGCGCCGGAAGACGAGCTCGACGTCAAAGGCCTGCGCGCGGAACTGCTCTTTCTGAAAGGCACGCTCGACAAGCTGGGCGTGGACATGGAGTTCGAGCACGTCGGCAAGTACAAGGACTATCCCGATCAATTCACCGCCACCGGGCCGTCGCAGGAAACGCTGGAATATCTGAACCCGATTCTGGATCAATATTTCGGAGACCTGATCGACGTGATGGCGCAGGGGCGCAAGAAGACGCCGGTGGCGATCCGCGCGCTGATCGACCAGGGGCCGTTTGTCGGCAAAGACGCCTTGAGCGGACGGCCTGGTGGACGCGCTGCTGTTCGAAGACGAGATGTACGATAAGGCCGGCAACCCCGCCAAGATCAGCGACCGCTCCTACGCCAAGGCGATGGCCGGCAGCGACAAGGGCAAGCGCATCGCGCTGGTGACCGAGGAAGGCGACATCACCCGCGGCGATGAGTCCGGTGACGGCTTTTCGGAAACCGGCATCGACTCCGTCAGCGCCATCCGGACCATGCGCGAGGTGGAGAACGATTCGACCATTCAAGGCGTGATCCTGCGCATCAACTCCCCCGGCGGCGACGGCGTCGCCTCCGACGACATCCTGCACGAGGCCAAGCGCTCAGCCAGAAGAAGCCGATGGTGATTTCGATGTCGGACGACGCGGCCTCCGGCGGCTATTTCATCGCCATGACCGGCGATCCGGTGCTGGCGTATTCCAATACGCTGACCGGTTCGATCGGCGTGTTCTTCGGCAAGGTGGACTTGCAGGAGCTCTATAAGAAGATCGGCGTGAAGAAGGACCTGCTCACGCGCGGACGCTTCGCCGCCATCGATTCGGAAGCGAAGTCCCTTGACCGACGACGAGCGCGCCAAGCTGCGCACGGAGATCGAGGAGTTCTATCAGCGGCTTCGTCCAGCGCGTGGCCGACGGCCGCAAGCGCCCCTACGACTATATCGAGCCGCTGGCGCAAGGCCGGGTCTGGCTCGGCTCGCAAGCCAAGCAGAACGGCCTGATCGATGAGATCGGCGGTCTCGACCGCGCGGTGGAGCTGGTGAAGCAGCGCGCCAAGATCGGCGCATGCGAGAAAGTTACGCTGGTGAGCTTATCCGCCGCGCCGGTCGCTGTTCGATCTGCTGTGGAACGGCCATCAGAACGATTCCGACGTTGAAGCAAGAATTGTCGAGTCGCAATTCGCGCAGTTGGTAGGGAAGATGCCGCTCCGGCTGCTGGCCCACGGCGGCGTGATGCGGCTGATGCCGTTTACGCTGTACGTGAAGTAGACCGGCGTTCGCTCCCACTCTCAGGCCGCTCCACTCCTCGCAGATCAGAATCGAATTGGCCGGATTTTTTGGCGAATACTTGAGATTCGCCACGCCGATCAGGCGTCCCGGCTCGGCCGGCAGCAGATCCCGCAGCGCAGCGATCTCCTGCGAGGCGCTGGTACTCCACGCCGTGCACCGAATACGTGTAGTACAGCAGCGTGTCGCTGGCTTCGACGATCAGCGCGTCGCCCAACCTTCCTTGCCGATGCACGTGCAGGCGGCGGCGCTTTTCGCGCTTTTCCGGATTCCCCTGCGAGACGCGCAACGCGATCCACACTCCCAGCGCCATCAGCGCGATTGCGAATCCGGCTAAGATCGCGAGTTGGCCGTTGGGCGGCATCCCCAGCAGCTTAGCGCAGTTCTGCTTCAGCGCGCCACGGGGTATATAATGGAGGGATTCGCTAGCTGATGGAGGGATTCGCTAGCGCCCGCGCCGGTAGACCATGATTGTTAGTAACCCCACATCCTCTCTACTGGCGGCGAGCCGTATTGGCGTCCTGGCGGGAAGATCGCGGACTCGCTCTCCGACGACACTTTTAAGGGCATTCATCACCTGGCGTTGTTCGACTGGGCGATGCTGATCCCGTACTTCGGCGTTCTCATGGTGCTGTCCTGCTACGGTCTGCATCGCTACGCCATGATCCGCGGGTACATGAAGCATCGCAAGAGCTTCACCGGCGAGCCCCCCAGCCGCTTCGAAACCCTTCCGCGCGTGACCGTGCAACTTCCGATTTACAACGAGCGTTACGTGGTGGAGCGCCTGCTTGAGGAAACCGCCAAAATCGATTATCCTCGCGAGCTGTTCCAGATCCAGGTGCTGGACGATTCCACCGACGATACCCATCCCTTCACCCGGCGCCTGGTGGAGGATTATCGCGAGGCGGGCTTCCCATCGAATATATCCATCGCGACCAATCGCCACGGATTCAAGGCAGGCGCGCTTGAAAACGGATTGAGACCGCCACCGGAGAGATCGTGGCCATTTTCGACGCCGATTTCGTTCCGCCGCGGGACTTCCTGCACCGCACGGTGCACTTCTTCACGGATTCCAAGGTCGGCATGGTGCAGACCCGCTGGGGCTATCTTAACCGGCATCACAGCGTGCTGACCGAGGTGCAGGCGATGCTGCTGGACGGCCACTTCGTGCTGGAGCACGTCGCGCGCGCCGGCAGCGGGCTGTTCTTTAACTTCAACGGGACCGCCGGGGTTCTGCGCAAATCGATGATCGAGGATGCGGGCGGCTGGCAGCACGACACGCTCACCGAGGATTCCGACCTGAGCTATCGCGCGCAATTGAAGGGCTGGAAATTTGTGTACGTGCCGTCGATCGAGTGCCCCTCGGAGCTGCCTGTGGAAACCTACGGCTTCCAGGTGCAGCAGTCGCGCTGGGCCAAGGGCCTGACGCAGGTGGCGATGAAGCTGCTCCCTTCGATTCTAAATCCGACCTGCCCTTCCGCGTCAAAGCGGAGGCGATTTTCCACCTGACGCCCAACATCTCCTATCCGCTGATGATCGTGATGAGTGTGATGATGCTGCCGGTGATGATCGTGCGCTACTACATGGGCTGGCTGGAGATGCTGCTGATCGATTTCCCGCTGATCGTGGCGTCGTTCTGGTCGATTTCGGCTTTCTACGTCATTGCCCATCGCGCGCTGTTCCCCAAGACCTGGAAACGGGCGTTTCTCTTTCTTCCGGCGCTGATGGCCGCGGGCGTGGCGCTGACCATCATCAATTCGCGCGCGGTCTTCGAGGCGCTGATCGGATACAAGACCGAATTCGCCCGCACCGCCAAATACGGCGCGCAGGCGCGGCGCAGATTCGCGACGTACAAGTATCGCCGCCGCAGCGGCTGGCTGCCCTACGCCGAACTGCGGCCGGCGCCGCTTCCTGGCCATCACCGTCTACGCCATCAACTCCTACAACTACCTGGCCGTGCCGTTCCTGCTGCTGTTCGTCGGCGGCTACTTCTGGGCCGGCTTCACGACCCTGTGGCAGGAGTACCAGGGCAAGCTCGCCTTCGAACGCCAGCGCGAACTGGCGGCGGATCAGGCCGAAGCGTAGCCGTCAAATTTTCGGGGGACGATCGTCTTCCCCGGGAGCCGGACGCCGCCGTTATTTGGCAACCCAGGTGCTACTATGTAGCATCGTGAGGAAAACCTCAATCCGCGAACTCCACATCCACACATCGGAATTGGTGCGAGAGGCTTCAGCGGTAGCATTATCGTGATCGAACGCCGTGGCGAGCCGGTGGCGGAGTTGCGCCCCATCACCTCTCCAGCGGGTATGCCTGCTGGTAAGAAGGCGCGGATCTTCACCTCCATGCGGAAGATCTGGGCTCGAATGCCGCAAGTGGGCGACAGCACGAGAATCGTCGAAGAGGATCGGAATCGTTAGCCGCGTGTAGTTCGACACGTCCTACATTGCAAAATTCTATTTCAATGAACCCGAATCTCCCCGGGTTCGCGAGCTGGTCCGAAAGGCGGATACCATCCATTCGTCGCTATGGGCCTTGGCCGAGTTCCATGCCGTGCTTCATCGCCGCATGCGTGAAGGCGCATCTTCGCCCAGCGATACGCGCGAACTGGCCGTGCGCTTCTCCGAGCACATAGAGGGTGGATTGTGGAACCTCATTCCCGTCAACGAAGCTCTGCTGCGGAGGACCAGCGTGCTGATGGTCTCCGCTCCCCGCGATCTCTTCATACGTACCGCAGACGCGGTCCATCTTTCGACGGCACGCGAAATCGGAGAACGTACGGTGTGGACCAACGATCGCCACATGCTCGCGGCGACCGCCTACTTCGGCCTTACGGGCCAATCCGTGTAGCACCTTCCTAGGCATAAATTTCCGGGAAGCAGTCTGGCTCCGAGAAAATCGAAACCATGTCGAAGGCGGCCAAGCGGATGGATCAGCAACAAGGCCGACCCATCCTGGGTAGTACGGCTTTTAGGCTGCCTGTTCCTCTTGCTTCAGGTCACGCACCTTCGAGTAGAACGGATTCAAGGGATCTACCAGCGCCCGGTAACTTGCACCGGCGGAATCCTTCACGCCGCTCTCTATGCACCAGGTGGCGATCAGCGTATCGATGGTCTTGCGAGCGGTCACGCCGGTTGCCCGCAACCTGCGGAAATTCTTGGCTGCCTGAACCGCGATCTCCAGTCCGCCCAGTCCCACGACCGTCAAAGAAGTCAGCGTCTTCGTCGCCGACAGCCCGGGCCGTGATCGTCCCTTGAAGTAATCGATCCATACGCTGGAATCGACAAGAATCAACGGTCGCGCCTCATCGCGTGGAGATTGCCCTGCCGGTCCAGTTTGCCGCGCAGCCGGCGGATCTCTCCCTGTTTGCTCAGGCGCACCAGGCTTCGCACCCTTCTTCCACGGCCGCGCGCTCGGTCTTCAAGCCGGTGGCGCGAAGGGCGTCCCGCATCAATGTATTCCTAATGCGCCGCGGGGCCCGGGCCTGCGCCGGCCTTCGGTTTTCTCATGATCAGAGTCAGCGGGATCATCAGCAGAAACGCGACGGTGAGAATTGAAACACGTCCACGAAGGCGCGCATCGCGGCCTGACGTTGCACCATTCCGAACAACGAGGCGTAGGCCTGCTGGTCCGCCAGTCCCGGGCCGGACCCGCTCGAAAGATACAGCGAGCGCAGCGAGCCGAACCATTGCTCCGACTGCGGGCTGGTGGCGCGACGTGCTCGCCCAGAATGGCCGTGTACTTCTGCTGAAAGCGGGTGTTCATCAGTGGCCACGGTGGCGATGCCCATGCTGCCGCCCAGGTTGCGCATCAGGTTGAACAGGCTGGTGGCGTTGCCCATGGCCTCGCGCGGAACCGGATTCATGGAGATGGTGGTCAGGGGAACGAACACCATGCTCAATCCGAAGCCCTGGATCGCCTGCGGCCAGAACAGATCCCAGTAACCGACGTCCAGATTCAGCAGCGCCAATTGCCAAGTGGAGACCGCGCCCAGCAATAAGCCCCGGCCAAAATCTTGCGCGGGTCGAATCGCGACCACCATGCCGATGATGGGCATGCCGATCATGGAGCCCAGGCCGCGCGGCGCCATGGTGAAACCGGTCGCCATCGCCGGATAGCCCAGCAGCGTTTGCAGCCAGATGGGAATCACCACGATGCTGCCGTAGAGCACGAAGCCCAGCACGGTCATCAGGAACACGCCGGCCGAGTAACTGCGCAGCCGGAAGACGTGCAGATTCACCACCGGATGGTCCGCCATCAGCTCCCGCGACCAGGAACGCGATCAGGAAGCACACCGCAGACCGCGATCAGGATGGTGATGAAGTGCGAGGCGAACCAATCCAGCTCCTCGCCCTTTGTCGAAGGCGATCTGCAGCGCGCCGATCCAGACCGCCAGCATTCCGATGCCCCAGTAATCGATGGCCGACTTTGCTGCGCTTGATGTAAGGCGGGTCGAACACGAACATCTGCACCATGATGATGGAGATGCATGCCCACCGGAAGATTGATGTAAAACACCCAGCGCCAGCTATAAGCTGTCGGTGAGCCATCCGCCCAGCACCGGCCCCAGCACCGGCGCGACCACGATGCCCAGTCCCCAAAAACCCATGGCCTTGCCGCGCGATTCGGGAGGAAAGGATTCCAGCAGCACGGCTTGCGACAGCGGTTGCAGCGCTCCTCCGCAGGCGCCCTGCATCAGGCGGAACAGAATCAGCAGGGACAGAGCTGGGCGCGGCTCCGCACAAGAAACGACGATAGCGTGAAACCCATCACGGAAAACATGAGCAGCCGTTTGCGCCCGAAGTAATTCGACAGCCAGCCGGTGATCGGCAGAATGATGGCGTTGGCCACCAGATACGAGGTCAGCACCCAGGTGACCTCGTCGATGGTCGCCGAGAGATTGCCGGCGATGTGTGGAAGCGACACGTTCACCACCGTGGTGTCCAGCACCTCCATGAAGGTGCAGAACATCACCGAGATGGCGATGATCCAGGGGTTGACGTGTCTGTGTTCGGACATGCGGGCGGATTATGCGAGTGAAACGAACACTTTCAGGATACCGTGCTCCACGCCCGCCAGTCGACAGTTCGGTTCCCACTTCGGTTTCCGTGGCTAAATGTGGTCCGCTTCCTAGGACGCCGTATCTGGCCAAACTCCCGGGTGGCCGACCTCCGGACAGAGAATCCGTAGTAAGCCATTACAGCGACTTAGGGCGCGTTTCCCATTCCCGCCAGATAGCAAGACCTTTCCAGTCCCATCCCAAACCCTTTTCGCGCTGAGCCTGGACGCCGGCCGATGCCGCTAACCTTGAGGAGATCTCCCTTCCACACCTTCCGTCCGCCGAGCGCATTGCGGAAACACCACAGCGCCACTCCCAACGTCAGCCCGACGGTCATCCAACATTCGGGCGCGAACCACGCGGAGAAATTCGCCGTGAGCGGATACCGCGGTCGAATCAGCACGGAGAGGAGCATTGCGGTCATAGCCAGCATTCCAAAGCGAATCGCCACCGTAGCGTAGAGGGCGAGGGCCACGGCGACGGCGAGGGCCACGACGCCCTTTGCCATACCGGCCATGGGCTGAGAATAAATTCCCGCGACGATCAGGAGGAGCAGGGCGAAAGGGCAATCCAGTTCTTGCGGGACGGTGAGCCGGGAGCAGGAGAAACGCAAAGTACATCCGAGCGCTTCCACGGGAGGCCCAGCCAGGAAGTGAATCCAACGAGCGGCCGACTCCAGGCCCTCAAGAGATGGTGGGCTCCAACCGGTGGACTGTAGAAAGAGTTCTGGCACTTGGTCACCACCCCCAGCGCGAGACCAGCGGCGAGGCCCGCGAGCATATGACCAGCAACCAATGGATCGCGCAGGTTTCCGGAGAGCGCGCGGGTCCAGCCGATCAGCGCCGGGCTACTTCCGCCGGACATACGGTTCCAGAGCCATGTATAGAGTCCAGGTGATGGCGGTCGCCAGGAGAGAAGCCGCCAAAACGTTTGCAAGCACTCCCATTTCGCGGGCGAAGGATGTGGCGAAGCGCTGCAGAACGTCGGAAAGAACACCGCAGATCAGAACGAAGCAGCGCCAGACGCAGCGCTCCTGCGGAGCCCCGCGCCGGCCCGGAAGTTGCGCACTGCGAAGAAAACCGCCGCCACTAGCAGAATCGCGATTGGCATGAGCAACGACGGCGGGCTCCCCGGGAGGCCGAATGCCTCAGGGATCTGCTGTAGGAGTGACCGTTGCGGCCGCCAGGGTCCAAACAATTCGAAATATACCGGCTTCCCCCTCCATCCCGCCGCTTCGATGCGCAAGAATGTGGCCGCGCTCGATACGGTTGGGTCCAGGCCTTGCGCTCGTCAAACGCGACCGGCGGAACCTCGCGCGGCTCCGCCGGAGTCCAGGATGACGAGTCAAGGCCGGCCGCCTCGAAAAGCTTGTTCCAATCCAGCGGTAGGGGAGCCTGCGACTTGCCCTTTGTGCCTCAGATTTGGAAATCACGCGGAGCAGCAGCAGACGCCCCTGCGGGTCAAGATCCATATCGATCGTCCCCGGCAATCGTGGAGGATCGTTCAAGGAGACCACCCCGCTCGGGACAATCGGAACCAGGTAAGCCGGGCTGTCGGTATGACGGAAGCGGAGCAACGCGGGTTGCTCGCGAGCCACCTGGGCCCGGTAGCGGCAGGTACCGTCCACGTCTTCAACATCCAGTTGACGTAGCCGGGATCAACGGTGAACTTGATGCGTCTTCATCCAACGCGTGTGTCGGCGCATAGCCGAACCGCGCCTCTATCTCACGAGCTTTCTGGCGGAGAACCTCCGGCGACATACGGAATCGGCATGAGTTGATCTCGTTATAGCGGCTGCCCCAGAACACCAACACCGCGAGGCACGCCACCACGATACCCAGGAGCCACAGCCGCGGGGACCGAGAGCACTCCCGTGTCTTCCGACGCCGCGACCATCTGGGGCGAGGGCGTGTCGCCGGCCGCGAGCGCTTCCGCCAGCGGATCGCCGCCCGGCAGTGCCCTGGAAACATCCAACGCGGGATTGCGGCCGCTTCGCGGGATTCGAGTCGAGGCAGCGCCGGGCATCACCTTTTCGACGGCCGGATCGATGCCCTCGAACGCGATGTTGAGCTTGCCTTGGTGCAGCGGACCTTCGCTCGAGGCGCGCGAGGCTCTTCCTGCGAGTGAACATCTCCCGACAGCACCAGCCCGAGCGAGTAAATATCGCTGCGCACGGTCACCTCGCGGCCTTCCTGCTGCTCGGGCGCCATGTAGCCTCGGAGTGCCGCTGCGGATGTCTCCGGCGGCCACTCCGTCGATCGCCACGGCGAGTCCGAAGTCCATGATGATCACCTGGCCCCTGCCGTCGATCATGATATTGGCCGGCTTGAGGTCGCGATGCAGCACTCCTTTCTCGTGCGCCGCGGCGAGCCCGGCGCACAGTCGTCGCGCGAACTCGGTGGCTTTATCGCCGGGCAAGCGGCCGATGCGCCGCAACAGTGACCCCAGGTCCTCCCCATCGATGTACTCCATGGAAAGGAACGGCGCACCATCGATCTCGCCGAGATCGTACACGCGGCACACATTGCGGTGCGACACCTTGCGTGCGATGCGCACCTCGCCACGGAAACGTTCCAGACGGGGCCGTCGCGGGCCATCGCAGGGGCAGGAATTTCAGCGCAACGGCCTGATCGAGCTTCAAATCGAGTGCGCGATAAACCTCACCCATGCCGCCTAGTTGGCCGGTGAGCCCAGGACGCGGCAGCCGCTCGCCGAGCACCCGAGCCTGACTGGTCCTTCATTCTGAGCACCGGCAACGAGCAGAGGCCGCACCAACCGGGTCGGCTCTGTAGCAAGGTGCGGGCGCAGGCCGGGCACACGCGCCATCCGTCGCGCACCCACGTCGAACACTCGGGCACTGCCCGCTGCCGGTCGGATGCATGGGCTGCCCTTCAGGCCTATGCGGTGCCGGGAATCTTTTGAGAACGCCGGCTGCGGCCATCACCCCTCCCTGTGACTGCTGAATGGAATGACTACAATGCTAACATTTGAGTTGACGAACGTGAGGGTCCGAGGCTCCATCGGCTCTGCGTACATCGCACCTGCTGTACTCGCCCCGGATCACCGAACGTTTCGTGCCGCTGGCCCCCCGCCAGATGGCGGGCTGTTGGTAGGTTGCCCGTGGCTGGAGTATTCCCTGTCGTGAACGCGCTCCGACCTGCATCGGAAGGCATCCGGACGTATCCAGCTTGAGATCAGTTACCTGGCTTCGAGGATGGTTCATTCCGCTGCGGTTGTCACGGTTACTTCGCCTCTGGGGGCTAGCCCTGGGCCTAGAGGTCCGGTTCTGGGAAGTTGCGGAGATCGGCGTCGGGCAACGACCTACCGGAACGC
>CAVXWB010000104.1:0-28120 GCA_963765185.1 Bryobacterales bacterium | reverse complement strand
GTTCTTGTGGCCGGCTTCAACGTGCTATTTTTGCCTACTCCGAGTTTGAAAAAAAACTCACGGGCGACCAGGAGATTCTGCACGCTCTCGATCGTCCGACCTTCGGCCCTCGGCCCGGCGACATTGAGGCTGTGAAGAGATAGGGCTGAGCAAGTGGATCGACCTTCAGCTTCATCCCGAGCGCATTCCCGAAAACCAGGCCCTGGCCAAGCTGGTGGAACCTCTGGTCCGAGCCGCCGTCGCCGGAAGCAGCGGGCATGCAACTGCCGGCGGCGGGCGCCCGGGGGCAGGAGGCGAGACTCAGAAATTGCTCACGCCGAAGCAGATCGAAACCCTTCGCGCGGGGACTGCCAAGGAGGACCAGGCGTTTCTCGCGACGCTTCCGCAGGAGCAAGCCGAGCAGGTGCTGGCTCTCATGCCGGGGGTGCGCCAGAAAATTGAGATCCTCGAAGCCAAGGCCGCGGAAGCCAGGAACATGGTTCCGCCGGGACAGCCGCCGCTCCGGGATTTGCTCACGCCTCAGCAGATTCAGTTGCTCCGCACCGGCTCGGATAAAGAAGGTCTTGATTTCCTGGCCACGCTTCCGCGAGAGAAAGCGGTCCAGGTGCTATCCATCATGCCGGTCGTGCGCCAGCGATTGATGCCGCAGCTCGATTCGGATTTGCGCATGATGGTGGAAGCCGCTGCGCCCGCTCCCGTGCAGCCGGGCCAGACTCTGGCGCAGGGCAAGCTCTACCGGGCGGTCTACAGCGATCGCCAGCTCCAGGAAGTGCTGGTCGATTTCTGGTTCAACCACTTTAACGTGGATCGCGAGCAAGGGCTTCGGACCGGTACATGGTCACCGGCTACGAGCGCGACGCCATCCGTCCGCATGTCCTGGGCAAATTCCGCGATCTGCTGGAAGCCACGGCCAACAGCCCGGCCATGATGTTCTATCTGGACAACTGGCAGAGCAGTGGCGCCGCGGCCAGGCGCGGCCGAACGCCGAAAGAGCCAAACAAGCCGCGCGCGGGCTGAACGAAAACTACGCGCGGGAGCTGATGGAGCTGCACACGCTCGGCGTGGATGGCGGCTACACGCAGAAGGATATCGTCGAAGTCGCGCGCTGCTTCACCGGCTGGACCATCAGACAACCGCAATGGGCGGCGGCTTCTATTTCAACCACCGAGATGCACGATAAGGGCGAGAAGACCGTGCTCGGCGTGACCATCCCGGCCGGCGGCGGCAAGGAAGACGGCGAAAAAGTCCTCGACATACTGGCGCAGCATCCTTCGACCGCGAAGTTTATCTCTCGCGAGCTGGCCCAGCGCTTTGTCGCCGACGATCCTCCGCCCGCGCTGGTCGAGCGCATGGCGAAAACCTTCCGCGACAGCGACGGCGATATTCGCGCGGTGTTGAACACTCTGTTCACTTCCCCGGAATTCTTCTCGCAAGGGGCTTATCGAGCCAAGGTAAAAACTCCCTTCGAGATGATTGTCAGCGCCGTGCGCGCCACTGGCGCGCAAGTGGAGAACGCGGCGCCCCTGGTAAGCCAGATCGCGGCCCTGGGTGAGCCTTTGTATCGCAAACTGGAGCCCACCGGTTATTCCAACGCCGGGGAGGATTGGATGAATTCGGCGGCGCTGCTGGCGCGCATGAACTTCGCGTTGCAGTTCGCGCAGAATCAGATGCAAGGCGTAACGCTGGACCCGGAAAGTTTCCCACCGTCCCCGCCGCCGCGGCGCGGCAAATCTTGTTTACCGACGCGGCGCAGCAGACGCTGGACGCCATCGGCAAAGAGTTCAACCCGGGCCTGATCGCCGGAATGCTGCTCGGATCGCCCGATTTCCAGAGGAGATGAGTATGTTCTCACGACGCTTGTTCTTGAAGTCCTCGGCCGTGGCCATGTTCGGCACCAGCGCCGCGCCGGCCTGGCTTTCCCGGGCGTTGTACGCGGCCGACGCGCCCAGCCCGCGCAAGAAAATCCTGGTGGCGATCTTCCAGCGCGGCGCCATGGACGGCCTGAACGTGGTGGTGCCGCACGGCGAAAAGGCGTACTACGCTCTGCGGCCCAATCTGGCGATTCCGCGCCCCGACGGCACGGCCGATTCCGCCATCGATCTGGACGGCTTCTTTGGATTGCACCCGTCGCTGCGGCCGCTCAAGCAGATTTACGATGACGGCCATCTGGCGATCGTGCATGCGGTGGGTTCTCCCGATCCGACGCGGTCGCATTTCGACGCGCAGGATTACATGGAGTCCGGAACGCCGGGAACGAAGACCACCGGCGACGGCTGGCTCAACCGGGCTCTTCAGCCGGAGAAGACGGTCTCTCCCGTGCGCGCCGTCAGCCTTGGGCCGGAGCTGCCCGCACGCTCTGCGCGGGCACAACGAAGCCGTGGCCATCGACAACCTGAACGATTTTAAAGTGCACGATACACGCGGCGCATCGGCCTTCGAGAACATGTACGCGGGCACCCATGACCAGGTGCTGAACGGGACCGGCCGCGAGGCCTTCGACGCCGTCAAGCGTGATGCAGGACATCGAGAAGCGGCCATACACACCGGCGGCCAACGTCCGCTACCCCAGCGGCAAACTGGGTCAGAACCTGATGCAGATCGCCCGTTTGATCAAAGCCAACGTCGGTCTGGAAGTGGCCTTCACCGACGTCGGCGGCTGGGACCACCATGTCAACGAGGTCGGCGCCAAGTCCACCGTCGGCCAGCTCGCCAACCTGCTGACCGACTTCGGCCAGGCTCTTTCGGCCTTCTATCTCGGATCTGGGCGATCGCATCGCCGACGTGAGCGTCGTCAGCATGAGCGAGTTCGGCCGCACCGCCAAGGAGAACGGCACCCGCGGGACCGATCATGGCCACGCCAACGTCATGTTCGCCTTCGGCGGCGGCATCAAGGGCGGCAAGATCTACGGCGACTGGCCGGGGATGGAGCACGAACAGCTCTACGAGCACCGCGACCTGGACCTGACCACGGACTTCCGCGATGTGCTGGGCGAGCTGGTGACGCGCCATCTGGGCAATCAGCGCCTGGCCAGCGTGTTCCCGGGATACGACCAGCCCAAATTCCGCGGCCTTCTGGGCGCCTAAGCCACTGGGAGCTTGCGCAAGGGCAATCCTAAGTAAAAAATCCGGGCCCTACTTAATCCCTTTTGCGCAAACGGACGATACATTAACCGTGGAGACAGGGACCCGGTTATGAGAACCCCGCATTTGTGGTTGTATTTGCTGGCGGCAGTGACTGTTCTGGTGATCGTCCTGCGCAGAGTGATGCACCGCCAGATTCCCCTTAGCGACGAGATCTACTCGAAGCAAGTCGCGATTGATCATGTACAGAGCTGTGTAGCGTGGGTGCGGTCCGACGGCTTGATCGTCTCCGTCAATCCCGCTCTGGCCAAGACCGTCGGAAGGCTTCCGAAGGAACTGCTAGGACAGCCCTGGGAGATTCTTTTCCCTATAGAGCAGCGGCCGAGGGTGCAAGAAGCCTACCGGCAAGCGCTGCTGATGGGCAAGTATCCGCTCGAAACCCAAGCCCAGCGGCCGGATGGCACCCTGGCCAAGGTCCGCGTCCTGCTGGTGACGATTCACGATCACAAGTCGCGGCTGGTGGGACACTACTGCCTGATGGAGGATCTGACCCGCGAAATGGAACTGGAACAACAGATTGAGAAGCTTAACGGCCTTCTAACGGCCCCGCAACCCTCCCGCTGAGGCATCTATCGCCCCACCCACAACAGCAAGCCGGAAGTCACCAGAACCAGCAGCATGGCGGCCCCAGCCAGGATCAGGAAGAGCTGCCAGGGCCCCAATAGGCTCACAAACCGCACCCGCAGAAGATGCGGCTCCGGCGCTCTATCGTGCCGCGCAGGGTCGGCAGTCTTGTTGCCGTTGCGGCTGTGGAACATTTCTGCCAGCAGCACTCGATCGGTGCATTCCTGGCAGTCCACCAGGTGGGCCTCGAACTCCGCCCGCTGGGCCGGGGTCAGATCGTGGTCGAGATACCGGCCGGCCACCGAATGCTGATCGATATAGCGGTGGTCCATGCTTCTCTTGACCCCGATTATGCCACCGCGCTTGGTCCTGTGATAGACTATTGAAAGTAAAACAGTACTAGGAGTGTCGTCGGGATGGCAAAAGTGTGCGATGTGTGCGGGCGCGGCCCGCAGTTTGGAAACCGGATCAGCCACGCTCACAACGTGAGCAAACGCCGCTGGAACATCAATTTGCAACCGGTCCGGGCCATGGTCAAGGGCGCCGCCAAGCGCATCCGCGTGTGCACTTCCTGCATCAAGAGCGGCAAGATTCAGAAGGCGGCGTAGTTAAAGTTCCGGCCGCTTCCGCGGCTTTCGCTACCGCAGGGACCGCACCAGCAGCCAGATCGTCACGCTCCAGGCGTAGACCAGAATGGCTCCGCGAGCGCGTTCCGGGTCCATGCGCTTCACCAGGTGCGCGCCGAAATATCCGCCGGCGATGCACACCAGGGTCAGGGGAATCGCCATCTTCCACTCGATGATCCCGCGCACGGCGAAGATCACCGTGGCAACCGTGTTGGTGAGCGTGCCGCACAGAATACGTAAACCGCTGGCCTGATGCACGTTCATGTTGGCCGCCACCGTGTACAACACCAGGATCAGCACTCCCATGCCCGCGCCGAAGTAACCGCCGTAAATCGCGATGAGGAACTGCCCGCCCGCGAGCGCGGTCAGATTTGTAGCCAGAGCGGCGTGCGACTCCGCTGCGCGGCGCAGCCACTTCGAAAACGTGAAGATCAGCGCGGCCGCCAGCATCAGATAGGGAACCAGCCGTTCGAAGCCTTGCTCGGAGGTGTGCAGCAGGAGCTCGCTGCCGATGCCCGCGCCCAGCATCGCGGCCGTCACCAGCGATGCCTGAAACCGTACGCCGTGCACCAGCCGGTCGCGATACACCCAGGTGGACGCGTAGCCGCCGGGATTGAGCACGAAGGTCGCCGTCGCGTTCGCAATTACGGGAGGCACGCCGGCAAACAGCAACGCGGGGAACACCAGGAACATTCCGCCCCCGGCGAGAGCGTTAGCGGCGCCGCCGAGCAAAGCGGCCAGCGACAGAAGAGTCCAGGAAATAATCGACGGGTGGGTCAGAATCTTCAATCGTAGCTTCTTTTGGAAGCCGCCCGCACAACGGAGCCTGCGGCCCTGTGCGGGCTACAGGGAAGCCGCCCGCACAACGGAGCCTGCGGCGCTGTGCGGGCTACAGGGAAGCCGCCCGTACAACGCGTCACATGACTTTCGCCGCGCGGCCCTGTGCGGGCCCGCGAGCGGGAGTTTGCGCTTACTATGAAAAGCGTGGAACAGGAAACCTTCAATAAACCCAGGCTGGCGCTGAACCGTATCTACACCAAGGGCGGCGACAAGGGCGAGACCAGTCTTGTTGGCGGCCAGCGAGTCCCTAAGGACGATCCTCGCATCGAAGCCTTTGGCTCGGTGGATGAATTGAACGCGTTTATCGGGCTGGCCCGCGTCTCCTGCCAGGAATCAGACGACCCGCGGCTGCACGCTTTCGCGTCGATTCTCCTGCGCGTGCAGCATGAACTCTTCAACCTGGGGTCGATTCTGGCCACTCGCCCCGAGGACGCACACCCAAAGCAGCCCCGCGTGACCGACGCCGAGGTGGAGCAACTCGAGCGCGAGATCGACGCGAGCAACGCGGATCTGGCTCCGCTGCGCAGCTTCGTGCTTCCGGGCGGAACCCGGGTCAACGCCGAGCTGCACGCCGCCCGCACCATCTGCCGCCGCGCCGAGCGGCTGCTGACCGGCCTGGCGCGGCGCGAGCAAGTGCCGCCCGAAGCGATCCGCTATCTCAATCGCCTGAGCGACGCGCTCTTCGTCTGGAGCCGCTGGGCGAATCACATCCTGGGCGCGGCGGAAGTGCTGTGGGAGCCCAATCAGGCGGCGTCGGCGCTTAAGCATGGCTAGCCCGCAAAGGGCCGGTCGCGGCCCCCAATTCCCGAGAGCAACAGCTTGGCTCCGGGTCGCGACGCAGGCTCCGTTTTGCGGGCTGTTACTCAGTAGCGCAAAGGGTGCGGCGCGCACCCCCGAATCACTCCAGGAGCCGATCGCGCCGCGCTCCGTTTTGCGCGAGTTCCTCAGTAGGACGCATGGCTAGGACGCATCGCTACATCGTCGCCAATCGATGGACCGGAAACCTCGGCTCCGGGACCTCCGCCTATACCGCCTACCGCCGCAATCATGAGCTGGACGCGGCGGCGAAGAACGCGCCCATTCCATGTTCCTCCGATCCCGTGTTTCGCGGCGATCCCAGCCGCTACAATCCCGAGGAACTGCTGGTTGGCGCGCTCTCCGCGTGCCACATGCTGGTGCTGTTGCACCTGTGCGCGGACGCGGGCATCGTTGTGGTCGATTACGCCGACCAAGCCGAAGGCGAGATGGCCGAGCATCCGGATGGTGCAGGCGAATTCACCCGCGTGATCCTGCGCCCGAAGATGACGATTACCGACCCGGCTCGGATTCCCGACGCAATCGCGCTCCATCATCGGGCGCATGAGATGTGCTTCATCGCGCGTTCCGTGAACTTTCCGGTGGAACACCAGCCCACGGTAACGGCGCTTTAGTGGCTGGACAGAAGAGTCTCCAGGGCGGCAAGCCGATCCTCCAGTTTTCGATTCTCCTCCTGCTGGAGCTGAAGCTGTTTCTGCACCTCATTCAGCAGCATGGGAGCTAGCGACTGATACTTCACCGACGCGGGCTGGCCGTCCTTGTCGTATCCCACCATTTCGGGATAGAGCTTGGCCACTTCCTCGGCGATCAGGCCGTATTGCAACGTGTGGGAGCCATCGTCGTATTGCGGTTTGTAGAGGAAGGTCACCGGACGCAATTGGAGCAGCTTGCTGCTGCTGTCGCCCATGTCGGCGATCTGCTCTTTGAAGCGGCGCGAGGAGGGGGTGCTGCTGCAACCTGTGGTTCCCAGGGTCCCGCTTGCGTCGACGCAGACGAGCAGGTTGGGGGTGCTCGGGGTTCCACCGTAAATGCCCGCGATGGCGGTAAGCGTTTGGGTGCCTTGTGTACCAATGCGGATGACGCCGTTGTCGCCAGAGGTGCCCTGGCTGCCAATGTGGATGTTGTTGCTGTTCTCACCCGAGACATTTCGGGCCGCTTGATTCCCGATGGCGATGTTGTTGCTCCCGGTGGTATTGCTGAACAGAGCCGCGTAGCCGCTGGCTGTGTTGTCGCTTCCGGTGGTGCTGCTCCACAGCGCATCAAGTCCCTCGGCCGTGTTGTTGTTCCCGGTGGTGTTGCCAGCCAGTGCTCCGTCGCCGCTGGCCGTGTTGGAGCCCCCGGTGGTGTTGTTGAATAGCGCGCTGGCGCCGCTGGCGGTATTTCCGGACCCGGTGGTATTGGTATTCAGCGCTTGGGCGCCGCTGGCCACATTGAATTGTCCGGTTGTGTTGTTCACCAGCGCCCAGAAGCCGCTGGCCGTGTTGTCGTACCCGGTGGTGTTGAAGTACAGCGCGTTGTTGCCGCTGGCCACGTTGCCGTTCCCGGTGGTGTTGCTGAATAGCGCGCCGTAGCCGGTGGCCACGTTGCCGTTCCCGGTGGTGTTGGTGAATAGCGCGCCGTAGCCACCAGCCGTGTTATCGGAGCCGGTGGTGTTGGAGTTCAGCGCCACGTAGCCGCTCGCCGTGTTACCGATCCCGGTGGTGTTGCTCGCCAGCGTTCCGGCCCCGATGGCGGTGTTGTAGTATCCGTCCAGGTCGGTCGGCGCTGCAAAGTAGCCATTCATGTCAATGACCACATCCGTGGTGGCGGGACCGGCGTTATACACGCTCACCCCTCCCCATACGCCCCCAGCAGGGGTTCCCCCCGGAACAATAGCCGCGTTGGACACGATCATACCTTGCGGATCGTCTAACGTCGCGACAAAAGGTTGTGGCGAGCCGGCTGGCCACAGTGAGACATAATCGACCACACCGCCCGCGTGGGGGACCACTGTGAGGTTAAATGAGTAGGCTTGGGCGATTGTCGGAATCAACCCGCAGGGGGCGGGTTCGGTGTTGGCGGCGGCCTCGGTTGTGAGTCGCACGGGGATCGTCAGAGTCCCTGCGGGCGGTATGGACGGCCCCGAAAAAGGAGCGATCCCGTTAAATCCAGCCGCGGTTCCCCGGGTGTCTACCAAGCGGCAGGGCGTGATCGCCACGAAAGTGAGAGCGTCCGTGGACACAGCATTCGCGGAGAAGACAAGTTGCGCCCCGCCGGTCTGCGGCGTCTCCGTCCGGTTGGGCTGCCAGTACAGGGGCGTCGCCCAGTTTTTCAGTGGAACCACATTTTCCTGTCGAGCGATCTGCGCTGTCAGCGCCGCGGACGCGAGGAGCAGAAGAGAGACAATGCGGACCAGACCATTCGCCTTCACAAGTGTTCTCCTTTTTCCTTGAACTTCAATTTGGGATTAGGTCGTCGAACATTATATACCGGGCTATACGCAGAGGATCTGGGTCAACGCCGCGCCGATTTCGGGATAGCGCAATTCGACGCGGCCGGGAGCAGGGCGTGGGGCTGTGCTTACTGGATGCTCGCCGGTTGCGTAGCCGCCGGTGCCTGGCTGGATAGCAGGGCCTCCAGCACGGCGAGGCGATCTTCCAGCTTTCGATTCTCCTCTTGCTGGAGCTGGACCTGTTTCTGGAGCTGCGCGTTCTGGTCCTGGAGCTGCCGGTCCTGCTTCTGCACTTCATTCAGCAGCATGGGAGCGAGCGACTGATACCTCACCGACGAGGGCTGGCCGTCCTTGTCGTATCCCACCATTTCGGGATATAGCTTGGCCACTTCCTCGGCGATGAGGCCGTATTGCAACGTGTGGGAGCCATCGTCGTACTGCGGTTTATAGAAGAACGTCACCGGACGCAACTGGAGCAGCTTGCTGCTGCTGTCGCCCATGTCGGTGATCTGTTCTTTGAAGCGGCGCGAGGAGGGGGTTCCGCTGCAACCTGTGGTTCCCAGGGTCCCGTTGGCGTCAACGCAGACGAGCAGGTTGGGGGTGCTCGGGGTTCCCTCATAAATGCCCGCGATGAAAGTGCTCGTCTGGGTGCCCACTGTCCCGATCTTGATCACGCTGCCGTCGTTGAAAGCGCCCTCGGCGCCGATGTGAATGTTGTTGCTGTTCTCACCCGAGACATTTCGGGCCGCTTGATTCCCGATGGCGATGTTGTTGCTCCCGGTGGTATTGCTGAACAGAGCCGCGTAGCCGCTGGCTGTGTTGTCGCTTCCGGTGGTGCTGCTCCCCAGCGCATCAAGTCCCTCGGCAGTGTTGTAGTTCCCGGTGGTGTTGTTCAGTAGTGCGTTGGCGCCGCTGGCCGTGTTCCAGCTCCCGGTGGTGTTGTTAAACAGTGCGCTGGAGCCGCCGGCGGTATTTACGGACCCGGTGGTATTGGTATTCAGCGCTTGGGCGCCGCTGGCCACATTGTATTGCCCGGTTGTGTTGTGCACCAGCGCCGAGTAGCCGCTGGCCGTGTTGTGGTACCCGGTGGTGTTGGAGTACAGTGCCCAGTAGCCACTGGCCATGTTGCCGTCCCCGGTCGTGTTGTTGAATAGCGCGCCAGAGCCGGTGGCCGTGTTTTGGGCGCCGGTGGTGTTAAGCCCAAGCGCGCCGTAGCCGTTGGCTGTATTGTCGGACCCAGTAGTGTCGCTGTACAGCGCGCCATTGCCGCTGGCGGTGTCGTCGACCCCCGTAGTGTTGCTCGCCAGCGTCCCGAACCCGACGCCGGTATTTCCGTTCAGGTCGGTCGGCGCGGTAAAGTAGCCATTCATATCAATGACCACATCCGTGGTGGCGGGGCCTGCGTTATATATACTCACCCCTCCCCACACACCCCCAGCAGGAGTTCCCCCCGGAACAATAGCCGCGTTGGACACGATCATACCTTGCGGATCGTCTAACGTCGCGACAAAAGGTTGCGGCGAGCCGGCCGGCCAGAGGGAAACATAGTCGACCGCACCTCCCGCGTGCGGGACCACCGTCAGGTTAAATGAATAGGCTTGGGCGATTGATGGAATCACGCCGCAAGGGGCGGGCTCGGTATTGGCGGTAGCTTCGGCTGTGTCTCGCACAGAAATCGTCAGAGCTCCTGCGGCCGGTATGGACGGCCCCGAAAAAGGAGCGATCCCGTTAAATCCAGCCGCGGTTCCCCGGGTATCCACCAAGCGGCAGGGCGTGATCGCCACGAAAGTGAGAGCATCCGTCGACACAGCATTCGCGGAGAAGACAAGTTGCGCCCCGCCGGTCTGCGGCGTCTCCGTCCGGTTGGCCTGCCAGTACAGCGGCGTCGCCCAGTTTTTCAGTGGAACCACATTCTCCTGTCGTGCGACCTGCGCAGTCAGCGCCGCGGACGCGAGAACCAGAAGAGAGAAAATACGGACCAGATGATTCGGCTTCACAAATGTTCTCCTTTCTCCCGGACTTCCGTTGTTTGGGATTGTCGAACATTATATACCCCGGGTTATTCGCTGAGGATCTGGATCAAGGCCGCGCCGATTTCGGGATAATGAAACTCGAACCCGGCGCGCAGTGCCGCCTCGGGAACGGCTCGCTGGCTGCCCAGCAGCATTTCCGACATTTCGCCGAATAACAGCCGCAGCGCGAAGGCGGGCACGGGGATCACGGCCGGTCTGTGGGCCGCGTGCCCCAGGGCGCGCGTGAACTCGGCGTTGGTGACGGGATGAGGCGAGGTGGCGTTGAACACGCCCCGCAAGGTCGATTCGCCGAGCGCGAACAGGATCAAAGAGCACAGGTCGTCGAGATGAATCCACGACATCCACTGCGTGCCCGCGCCAAGGCTGCCTCCCAGGCCCATCCGAAAGGGAAGCAGCATCTTGCCCAGCGCTCCGCCGCCCGCGCCCATCACCGTGCCGATCCTCAAACGCGCCACGCGCACACCCAGTTTTTCGGCCTCCAGGGCTTCGTGCTCCCAGGCCGCAGCGACCTGACCCAGGAAGTCCGGGGGTTTTTGAGAAGCCGGCGGCGATTGCTCGGTCAGAATCCGATCGCCGCAGGAGCCGTAGTAGCCGATGCCCGACGCGCTGATCAGCACATTGGGCGGATGCTCGCGCATTGCGGCGACCAAGGCCCGCGTGCCTTCGACGCGGCTATCGAGAATGCGCTTCTTGGCCGAGGCGGACCAGCGCTGCGCCACCGGCTCGCCCGCCAGATGAATCACGGCTTCGCAGCCGGCAAGCTGCTGGGGACCGGGAGCGGACCGAAGAGAAACAGGCCGGGCCGCATGCCCCCGAGCCTGAAGGAGTTCGATGGCGCGGCGGCCGATGAAACCGGAAGCTCCCGTAACGGCGACGTTCATAGGAACAGCATATGCGAAGATGGGGGCAGCCTCGGTGGCAGGCCTTGCCGCATGCGTTTCTTGAATCGCGCCAAACTCTTGTGGAGCTTTCTCGCCGGCCGCGAGCGCGTGCCCGCGCTGCCGGTGGAATATATCGTCGAAACCACGGCGAAATGCAATCTGTATTGCCCCATGTGCCCGCGCGAAACGCACAAGCAGCCCAAGGAGGACATGACCGACGAGGTTTTTGAAGCGCTGGTCCAGGGCTCCGCGCACACCGCCGAACACATGATGCTGATCGGCTTGGGCGAACCGTTCATGGACCGCAAGATCTTCGACCGGATCGGGTACTGCGAGCGCCACGGCATCTCCACGCTGCTCTCGACCAACGGGACCTTTCTGGACGAGAAGGCCGCGGCGCGGCTGCTCGATTCGCCTCTGGCGCACATCACGCTCAGCTTCGACGGTGCTTCGAAAGAAACCTTCGAGCGCTATCGCAAAGGCGCCCGCTTTGAAAAGGTGCGCGACAATTTTGTGCGCTTCGCGCGCATGAAGCGGGAACGTGGCTCGAAGATGCAGGTGGTGGCGCAGATGGTGCGCATGCCGGGCAACGCCCATGAAGTGGAGGCGTTTCGCAGCTTCTGGGAAGCGGTGCCGGGCGTGGATCAGGTGCGGGTGAAGGAAGACGAAACCAACCTGGTTCAGGAGGGGCGTCGCAACGTCAGCGGCCGGAGCGGGAGCGACGGCCGCGAAATCAAGATGACGCGCTGCCACTACCTGTGGCGCGGAGCCATGTACGTGAAACACGACGGGCGCGTGTATCCCGTGCTGCCAGAGCTACGCGCTGGACGGCGCTCCGGTGGGCGATTTGCGCTACGGCGTCTCTGCCGCAAATTTTCAACTCCGAGGAGATGCGGCGGCCTGCGGCGGCTGCACGCGGCCAGGGCGCGGCGCGGAGATCGACATGTGCTCGCGCTGCTCGACTCCCATTCCGCATCCGGCGCTGGCGGCGGCCAGCTTGCTGGTGCATGGCAAATGGGTCCGCCGCGCGCTCCCGCTGGTGGAGCGCATGATCCGCGGCCGCCGGCTCCCGGAGCGCTTGCTCTCACCCGCCCGCTCCGAACTGGTCCAAATCGAGAAGGGGTCCAACAGGGTATGACGCGAGCGGGGTATGATGAGTAGGTTACAGGGCAATGTCGCCCAGGACGGGGCGAATTTGGCGTTTGTCCCGTGGGGCGCCCAGGGAGGAAGTCCCGTGGTTGAAAGACAGGCGCAAAACATACAAGAAGCATTTCTAAACAATGCGCGCAAAGACAAGACGTTCCTTACCATCTACCTGATGAGCGGAGTGAAGCTTTCCGGGCGCATTAAGAGCTTCGATAAGTACTCCGTTATTCTGGAAACCAACAACCAGGAGCAGTTGATCTTTAAGCATGCGATCTCAACCGTGGTGGTGTCGCGGCCCTTCCACACGGGCGCGCCACCCGCTGCCGCCGCCGGGGCTCACGCCGCGCCCGGTGCGCCGATAGAGCCGGGCGGCTAAATTGGCGCAGCGGAACGGCGGCGGGTCTTCGGTGCGGACTCCGGGGGAAATCGCACTACTGGTGGGCCTCGACCTGAAGAGCCGCGGCGGCGCGCTGCAGGCTCAGGAGTCCCTCGAAGAGCTGAAGGCTCTGGCCTTGAGCGCCGGCGCCAAGGTCGCCGAAAGCCAGATTCAGAGCCGCGCACGCGCGGATGCGGCCACTCTGGTCGGCTCCGGCAAGGTGGAGGAGCTCAAGGGCAAGATTCATCTTCACGAGGCCAGCGTCGTCATTTTCGACCGCGATCTGACGCCCACGCAGCAGCGCAATCTGGAGAGCGCGCTGGAGGTGAAGGTGCTGGACCGGACCCAGCTGATCCTGGATATTTTCGCCCGGCGCGCGCGCACCCGGGAAGGCCAACTGCAAGTGGAACTGGCGCAGTTGAACTATCTGCTGCCGCGGCTGAGCGGGCACGGCGCGGCGATGTCGCGGCTGGGCGGCGGCATCGGAACCAGAGGCCCCGGCGAAACCAAGCTCGAAACCGACCGCCGGCGCATTCACCAGCGGCATCGCAGCCATCGGCAAGGATCTGGAGCGGGTGCGCGGAGGGCGCGCCACGCAGCGCCGCCAGAGGCAGGCCGTTCCGCTGGCCACGGTCGCGCTGGTGGGCTACACCAACGCCGGAAAGTCCACCCTGTTCAACCGCCTGACCGGAGCGAAGGTGCTGGCCGACGCGAAGATGTTCGCCACGCTCGATCCCACCGTGCGCCACGCCACGCTGCCTTCGCACCGGCGGGTGCTGTTCAGCGACACGGTCGGGTTCATCCGCAATCTGCCCACCATGCTGGTGCAGGCGTTCCGCGCCACGCTCGAAGAAGTGGTGGAAGCGGAGCTGCTGCTGCACGTGGTGGACGCCAGTTCCCCGGGCGCGGCCGAGCACACGGCGCACGTGCTGGAGACGCTCAGCCAGATCGGCGCCGGCGAGACTCCTCAGATTCTGGTGCTCAATAAGGTGGATCTGATTCCGGGCGAGGCCGACGCGAACATGCTCGCCCGCCGCATCCTGGGCGATCCGGAACACCAGCCCGCCGCCGCGGTGGCGGTTTCCGCGCAGACCGGCGCGGGGATGGAGGCGCTGCTCCGGAAAATCGACGAAACATTGCCGCTCGATCCTGTTTCGGCCTGCCGCTTCCGATTTCCGCTGGGAGAAGGCGCGCCTTTGCACTTGCTCCACGAACACGGCCAGGTTACCGCCACGCGCTACCGCAAGGGCTTCTGCGAGGTGGAGGCCCTGGCGTCCGCTTCGCTCCGCCGCCGCCTGGCAAAATATGCCGTTGCGGGCGGTATTATAAAAACTAGACCTGGATGAACCTGCCCAATCTTCTGACCCTGCTGCGGATTTTCTTTGTGCCGCTGCTGGTGGCCACGCTGCTGGCGGACAATCTTGGTGCGCGCTGGCAGGAGATGATTCCGGCCGCGCGGGATTTATTCGCCTTGGCCATCTTCCTGGCCGCTGCGGCCACGGATCTGCTGGATGGATACCTGGCCCGGCGTTGGGACCAGGTGACCACCGTCGGCACTCTGCTCGATCCCATCGCCGATAAGCTCCTGGTCTCCGCCGCTCTGATCTCGCTGGTGGACGTGCACCGCGTTCCGGCGTGGATCGTGATCGTGATCATCGGCCGGGAGTTCGCGGTATCCGGGCTGCGCTCCATCGCCGCCGCCTCCGGCTACACCATTCGCGCCAGCGATCTGGGTAAAACCAAGATGACCGCCCAGGTCGCGGCCATTTCCCTGGTGATCGCGGGAAAGCGCTGGCCGCAGCTGGATCAGCTGGCCCTGGCCGCCATGTGGGTGGTGATGCTGTTCGGGGTGGTTTCCGCGGCGGACTACTTCCGCAAATTCTGGCGCAGAGTGGACGACCGCATCAAACTCCGCCGCCGCCGGGAGCTGCTGGCGCTGGAGCGCGCCGAACAGCGCATCGCCAGGAAGAAGCGCCGCGTCCGCCGCAGCCCGGCGCCGCTGCCTGAAACCTCGGGAATAGAACCGCTCGAATAGCGCTTATTCGGGCAGTATTTGATGCAGCGGACCGAAGAAGCTCTGCACAAAGCTGACCCCTTCGCGCGTGGCTGCATCGAGATTGCCGTCGATCATCGGAACCACCACTCGAACCAGCGCGGTATCGGTGCGGTTCAGGCGGATGGCGTCGGCCATAACCCAGAATTTCGCCTTATACTCGCTGGCCACCACGCGGTCGCGGGATTGATACCAATACAGCACCATGCTGCGGTCGTCGCCGTGCTGCACCACGTAACGGTTCACCACGATCGGCTTCGCGGCGCCGACGTCGATGGAATAATCGTCGGAGCTCAATTGCGTCCAGCCCGATCCGGGCAGGCAGTTCTTGGGGGAATGCGGCGCCTTGCCGTTGCGCTGGCTGCGAAAAGCGGCCACGAACAAGGTTGTTCCCCCGAAGCCGGTGGAGCTGTCTTTATAGGCGCGAAGCAGCAGATCGTCGGCTTTCAAAACATCCCTGGTTTCGTCGTCCACCACGCCTTCCTCGACGAAGTTCCAGTGCCCCAGAGTCAGCGGCAAGCTGGACAACGGCCGGCTCTCCGGAACCTTCTCGGGACGCACGGAACTGTACAGAACGGCGGCTTGCGCCAGCAGCAGCAGCGTCACCGCAAGAGCGGGCTTGGATTTCAGAAAATCAAACAACCGGATGCTCCTTCGCCCATATGCGCATGCCGCCGCGGATGGCTCCGTGCAGCGCCACCAGCATAATTCCTGCGATCACAAAAATAACCCAGCCTTCCAGTTCGTGAAAAAAACCATGCGCCAGCTCGGGGTTGATCTCGCTCAGCATGCCGGTAATGGTCACCCGGCCGGCGTTGGCGATGATCGCGATCGGAATGGTGGCCCCCAGCAGGACCCAGCGCATCCAGACCCGGTTATCGAAGAAGTAGGCATACACCAGCGACAGGAAAGACAGCGACATCAGGCTGCGAATGCCGCTGCATGCCTCCGCCACGGAAAGCTTCTGGCTGGCCAGCTCCAGGATGTTGCCGTCGCGGTAGACCGCATAACCGAGAAAATTCAGCGTTCCTTCCGCCACCCAACTGGCGAATAATTGCAGGGGGAACGTGATTCTGTTGTAAATCACCGTCGGGATCGGAATCATGAACGGCAGCAGCAGCAGCGGGAACGCCAACGCCCGCACCAGCGGAGTGCCGCCGATCACCAGCAGCATGCCCACCAGCAGGATCAAAACGGAAGTGCGCTGAAGGAACAGCTCCGCGCCCAGCGTGCCGATATACCCTTGCGCCGCGCCCCACGCCATAATTCCCACGCCCCACCAGGCCGGCTGCAACTTGATCGACAGGATCTGCTCCCGGCGCTGCCAGGCGATCCACGCCGCCACCACCGGAACGAAGAAACCATGGCCGACGTCTTCATCGGTGGCCCATATCTGCACCAGGAATTTGAGAATGGGGAAGCTGCCCAGGATCAGCAGCGCCGTGAACCACACGATCGCCGTCCAGGGGACAGCCGGGGGCAGCGCGGCCTGACTGTGCTCCGGGAGCTTATCCGCTACGGAGGCCATACCATTCAATTCTAGCCCACTTCCAGCTTAGACCTCAGCCATTAATTCGCGGCGGAGCGAGGCGAGAGGTTCTTCAGACGGTTGGTCGCCCGCGTAATCAGACGCCGCGGGTCCAATAGATGCTGCGGCCGGTAACTCCTCTGCGACCATCGGTTCCCGGGGTCGAATTCAACCCCCAGGAAATATCCGATTTCACGAAAAACGCAATATTTGACGCGGCCGAACAGTTCCCCGTTCGGGTACGTGATCCGGATCGCGGAGCCTAGCGGAACCGGCCGCTCCACTTGGATGCACGCCCCGGAGAGCGAAATATCCTCCAGGTTGGCAACACCCCTGCGGCTTCGATTGTTCTGGTCCCGCCACTGGATGTCCACCAGATCCGCGCAAAGCATACGTGCTTCGATTCGCCTGTCCATCATAAAGTGTCTACTGGTAGTTTGATCGGCCCGGGTAGCGAATTCATTAAGCACTCCCGCCTTATACAAAATCGCCCTAACCGGTTCATAGGGGCAACCCTTAGGTTGTTAGCCCGACGGCTGGTCCCACGACACGATTGGTACCATTATTGGGGCGGAGTCCGCAAATGGAGATCCACGAAGTAACGATCAAAGACGCAAAAAGCAAGCGAGCCGCGCGTAACGGCGTCATCTACGTGCTCCTGATCCTGGCCTTTGGCGTTGCCGTTCCCGCCGGCAAGGGCTTGGGATTCTTCGATCCCACGCTGCTTGCGGCGTATGCTTGTCTGGGAACCGTATTCGCGGGGCCCAGCGCGGCCCACAAGTTCGCGCAGCGGCCGGCCTCGTTCGGGCAAGCCATGCGCTGGATCGTGAGGGCGGTTTTGTTCGGAGAGCTGGTGGCCATCGCGATGCTGGCTTGCGGCACGGCGACGGTCTACTACAGGAATCGCCTCGCCTTTTTCCCGCCCGATCTCGAAACCCTGGGCTATTCGTTATTACTGGGATTGGCCGCCTCCCTGGCGCTGGCCTCGATGGCGGCGTGGGTAACGGTGGAGTTCTCGGCCGGAGCGGCGCGAATGGCGCTGCGCCTGATCTTTCTGGGACTGCTGGCGCTGTTCTACTTGCGCGGACAATGGCTCCCGGCCGTGGCCGGGCAAGGAATCCTCTTCTCCGTGATGGGCGCCGCCGTGTTCCTGATGCTGCTGCGGCAACGGCTCAGGAAGCTGGGGTTATCCAAGGAGTCGACCAATGAGTCGACCAAAGGGTTGACCAATCCATGACCGAAACCGCGGTTGACAGCTCACGGCTCGCGTGGCCGGAAGTGGCCCTGCGGGTGACCGTGTTCGTGGGGCTCCTTTTCCTGGTATGGTTTCTCGCCGGGATGCTGCCGGTGGAAGGGAGCCTGCAACGGTCCGTGCTGTTCACCTTCTCAGCGGGGGCGCTGGCCAATGCAATTCCCGTGCGGGTGTTCGAGCGCGGACGCCTGGCGGACTTCGGCTTGGGGTGGTCGCGAGAGGCCGGGCGGGATCTGCTGGGCGGGCTTGCCTGCGGCGCGGGAGCCGCAGCGGCGGTGCTGGTGGCGCTGCTGGCCTTGGGCTGGGCCGCATTCGAAGCCGCTCCCGCCGACTCGGCCGGAGCCGCCGTGCTGGCCTCCGCGCTGCTGCTGTTCGGCGCGGCTGGCGAGGAAATGATGTTCCATGGATACGCGTTTCAGCTGCTGGTGCGCCGCTTGGGCGCCTTCGCCACCATCCTGCCGGCCGGTGTGGTTTTCGGCCTGGTTCATTTCGGCAACCAGAACACCACCCTGCTGGCGATCGTGAACACAATCCTATGGGGGGTGTTGCTGGGCTACGCCTGCTATCGCAGTGGAGCGCTGTGGATGCCCATCGGCATGCATTTCGGCTGGAACGTCATTCTGCCGCTCGCCGGCGCCAATCTGAGCGGGTTTACAATTAGGATCATGGGATACGCCCTGCGCCCGAGCGTGGGCAGTTTCCGCAGCGGCGGAGCCTACGGGCCGGAAGCGAGCGTGCTCACCACGGCCGTGGTTGGCGCGCTGTTCTGGGCGGTGACCCGAATGACGAGCAGCCAGGAAGGAGCCATCGAATGCAGCGACTGACTCTCCTCACGCGGATCGGCGCGATGCTTGTTGTGGTGACGCTTGCGTCCACTCTGCGCGGCGATTCGAAAAAAGAGATCGAGGATCAGCGCCTGGAGCTGCTGCGCGGCTTGACCGCCGAATACGCCACCGCCAGGGCCTACATACCGCGATCCCGGACGCCTCTGCTGGTGGAGGCCTCCGACGGTTACTTCAACCAGAAGGGATGGCAGGCGATCGGCGCCGAAATGGGTCCCGCGGCGCGCACCGGCGACCTGGTCCAGATCACCAAAATAATCATCCAAAAAGAAGCCATTGTCGTGGAGTTGAACAACGGCATCAAAGGCCCAAGGCGCATCGATAACGGAGGCATCACCGACAGCGCTACGCCGGCGCCGGGCGGAACCACTCTGATGGTTCACTTCGCCGGAGGAATCAGCGGGATCACTTCGGCGGACGTCAAGAAAGCCCTGGGAGGCGTGCTCAATTTCAATCAGCGCACCGTTACCGAGGAGTTTACCGACAACCTGCCGCCGGAGATCAAACAGGCGGTGCAGGATAAAAAGGCGATTGTGGGTATGACCCGCGATGAGCTGATTCTGGCCATGGGGCCTCCCGTGCGCAAAAGCAGGGAGAACGTGGACGGAGTGGATTTGGAGGATTGGATCTACGGCAACCCTCCCGGCCGCGTGACCTTCGTCACTCTGAAAGGCTCCAAGGTCATTAAGGTGAAGGACGCCTACGCCAACGTGGGCGGCAGCGTCGCCGAGACACCGCAGCAGCCCTGATCCCTCCCATCCGGCAGGCCTTCCGGCAGGTCGCCTGGACAACGGGTGTATACTGCGTAATGATCGGAGACCGACTCTTGAAATCACATCTCCGCCTGACGCTTGCCGCCCTGGCTCTGGCGGGTGCGGCGCAAGCTCAGATTGCCGGGTCGACGACCATCTACATCCGCGGCAAGGTGACGATGGAAGACGGTTCCCCGCCCCCCAAAATAGTCGCGATTGAGCGCAAGTGCACGGACCAGACCGCTCCGGATACCGTCGCCTTCACCGACAAGCAGGGTCAGTTCATTTGGAGGATGGAGGTCAACGTCACGGGCGGGCAGGGCCACTGCGACCTTCGGGCTGAGTTGGGAGCCTATCAATCCAACATCTACGCGATTCCGAACATGGACGCGTTCAGCGATCCGAATCTGCCGCCTCTGGTGCTGACCGAGCGCTCCAAATCCGGGGCAAATCCTGCTGCCGATCCTTTTGCCGGAGAAGCGCGCGTACCGGCGGGCGCGCAAGCCGCGTGGACCAAGGCGCAGGCCGCCGCTAAGGCCGGCCACTGGGCCGATGCGGAGCGGTCGCTCAAAATCGCAACGCTGGCGGAGCCAAAATTCGCGCGAGGCTGGAATGCTCTCGGGATTGTGCTGGAGCACGAGAACAAGCCCTCCGATGCCTGGAAGGACTACCGCCTCGCCATCGAGGCCGATCCCAAGCTGGTGCCCGCCTATCTGTCCCTGGCCCGGCTGAGCATCGAGATCAAGGACTGGGATGAGGCGGCGGAATCCACCGGCGAGCTGATCAAGCTGGACGGCCCCGGGGTTTATCCGGAAGCTCGGCTGATGCAAGCCATCGCTCATTACCAGTTGAGGGATTTCGAGGGCGGTGCGGCCAGTGCCGCGGAAGCCATCCGGCTGGACGTCAAGCACAGGTTAGCGCCTGCCGAATACATCATGGGCCTGTGTCTGAACGCCCAAGGCGATTTCGACGGCGCCCGCCAGCACTTGACTCGCTACCTCGAACTGATGCCGCACTCGGCCAACACCGAGGAGCTGAAAGCGTTTATCGAAAGCATCGGGAAAACGGGTGTCGCCCAGGCTGCGCCGCCGCCGGAGGTGCCGGTGGGCCTGGCGGAACTGCCCTCCGCTGGAGTGCCGGGGGAGGCTTGGGTCCCCGGCGGGCGGAAGGCGCTGGCCCAGGTCGCTGGGCTTAAGGATGAGTCCTCCTACGAAAGGTTCTTCGCCGAATATTGCCGCGCGCTGGCCCGGGAAATGACTGTCGGAACGTCCCAGGGCATCCCGGAGTATCTCGAGACCGTGCGCGCCTACATGGCCACCGTCACGGATCTGCTTCTGCTCGGTCAGCGCGACGGAGAAACAACGACCATTACAATGTCGCTCGGGAGCGAGAACCAGCGCAAGGCAGCTGAGCGCGTCCTTCTCCTTCTCGGCTGGAAGGTGGTTTCCAAGGACGGAGCCTTCACCGTGGAGCCGGGCGACCAGGCGGCGGACGGGCCGCGCCAGCATATCCCCAGGCTGTTCGGAATCGACGAGGTCAATATGCAGGAGACCCTCGAAGCCGGAAGGACCTTTCACTTCGACATCCCCTCCGAGAGCGCGCGCGTGGTGGGCGGCAACGACTGGAGCTCGATTCTGAATAATCTTCCGTTGATTCCGGGAGGCATCGCCGCGGCGTTCACCCTGGATGTGCGCGTGGCCAAAACCTACGCCGGCTTGGGCGCGATGAGCCCGGACGTGGCGGCGACGGTCATCCGCGCGGTGGGTGTGCGCAACCTGGTGCTGCGCGATTCCGACATCCTGGCCCGCTTCGGAGATGCGTTCGAGCTAACGCCGCTCGATCTAACGAAGGCCTCCGACGTCTCGAAGGCCAGCGTCGCGCTGCCGGGAGGCGCCGCCGCGGAACCTGTGTGGAAGAAGCTCACGGGAGCGAATCCGCACGAACCCGCGGCATTCTTCCGCGCGCTGCTCGAAAAGAATGAAGGCCGGCTGGCGGCCTTCTACTTCGCCGTGTGGAACGCCGACAAAGCCCACCAGGAATATTTCACCAAGACCGAGGCGCGAGCCGAACGCTTCTATACCTGGTATCGGGATTCGGATGAATTCAAGTACGGAGTGAACCGGCATGTTTCGGGCTGGCGCACGGAGCTATTGCAGAAGCTGCCTCTCGATGCCGCCGGCAACATTCAATTTCCCGGCGGAAAGCGCGCCTGGACCAATTCGACCGCCGCGGACGACGAAGTCGTCACCAATCTCAAAACGCTGGAGGCGCTGGTCCCCCTGGTACAGATGGAGCAGCGGCGAGGCGCGCCGCTCGACGAGGCTTCCGCGGCGCTGCTGGCCCAGCACTACTCCGAGTGGCGCAGCCTGTTCCCGTATTTCGAGAAGCTCCCCGGCCTGGGACACGCGGAGTTCGCGGCGCTGCAGGCGTTCGCGGCCACGGTGGCCAAACAACCGCCGGCCAGCCAGAATATGGTGCTGGGCGAATGGTATTCGCTGATGGAACTCATCGCCCGGGGATATCAAGCCGGTTCGCTCGACGCCGCGGCCGGCGCCCGCGCGTTCCGCAGCGCCTGCGAAGGGCTCTCCCAGGACGACTATTCCGCCAAGGCGCTGGCGACGCTGCGCGAGATCGCCGGCGGCTCGAATTTGAGCGAAGCCGTTCCCGCCCGCCTGCTGCGCCTGAGCCCGGAGCGGAGGACCGCGTTCGAGCGTGTGCTGGAATTGCAAGGCGTGCCTCGCGTCGATTCCGACAAAGTAGATCCATCCAAGACGCTGGCGGCGCTCAGCGGCTTCGTGTATGCGGCCTCGGTGGATCCGGATGCGTTATTGATTAGCGAGGATCCGCAGTTGCTCAGCCGGCATCAATTCGTCACCGGCGAGTCCAACGACAAGCGTCCTCTCGTGTTTGCGCCGGCGGTTCTGGTGGGCTCGAATACTCCCCCTGGATCGTTCCTGAAGGGAGGCTTCGTCAACCTGCAGGAGGTTGCGAGCCAATTCGCTCCGGGTGGACGAAGCGTGCCTCCCATCGCGCTGAAGACCGCGGCGGCGCAGGCCCAGTCCGCTTCCGTCCACGGCGGCCCGCTGCTGGCCAGCGCCGAACCCGCGGCCGGTTCCGCGGCCGGTTCCGCGGAACTCACCTTCCATGCCAATAGCCGGCTGGTGGAGGCCTACGCCACCGTAACCGACTCGCGCGGGCGCTATGTCGACGATCTTTCCGTCGAGCAGTTCACGCTTCTCGATGGCCGCCAGCCGCAAGCCTTGGAAGCGTTTGAATCGCGATCTACGCCGGTCTCGGTGGCCCTGCTCCTCGACACCACCGGAAGCATGAGCATCGCTCTGCCGGCGGTGAAGAACGCGGCTCTCAAGCTGATCGGCGATCTGCGTCCGGTCGATTCCGTGGCCGTATACAGTTTCAACACTTCAGTCACCCAGTTGCAGCCGTTCACCTCCGACATGGATCAGGCCAAGCGCGCCGTGCTCAGCACCAGGGCGCTGGGCGAAACCGCCCTTTACGATGCGCTGGCGCGCGTCAGCCGGGATCTCTCCGGACGGACCGGCAAGAAAGTGATCGTCGTGTTCACCGACGGAGCCGATAATTCCAGCACCCTGACCACCGATACCGCCACTCTGAGAGTGAAGGCCGGCGGCGTGCCCGTCTACACCATCGCGCAGGGCGAGGCCTTGCAGAACGCGGGCTATCTGAAGCAACTGTCGGATCTGGCCAAGGCCACTGGCGGAGAATCCTTCGCGGTCCACGATTCGAGCGAAATCGGCGGCGTGTTCGCCAAGGTATCCGAGGATCTGGCGCACGGGTATCTGCTGGTGTTCCGCCCCCCCTCCGGCGAAGATCACGCCTGGCATCCCATCACCGTCCAGGTTCGCGGAGCCAGGGGCAAGGTCCGCGCGCGCGAAGGCTACTATCCCGAATAGCCGAACGCTTCCACATGGTCTGGTAAAATATCGGCACCGATGGACGCCGTTCAAATCACGGATGTCACCAAGACATTCGGAACCGTAACGGCTGTCGACAACCTCTCTCTTACCATCCCTGAAGGCTGCGTGTACGGCTTTATCGGGCCCAACGGTTCCGGCAAAAGCACCACCATGCGCATGATCGTCAACATCTTCTACCCCGACTGCGGTTCCATTCGCGTATTCGGCGAGGAGCGGCGAGGGGTCGGCTCCGAACGCCACATCGGGTACCTGCCGGAAGAGCGCGGTCTTTACCGGCAGATGACCGTTCAGACGCTGCTGGAGTTCTACGGCGAGCTGCGGGCCGGGCGCAAGGTGACGGCGGAAATCAAGGATTGGCTGCGCCGCTTGGATCTGGAAAAGTGGGGCTCAAAGAAAGTGGAAGCGCTCAGCAAAGGCATGAGCCAGAAAGTGCAGTTCATCGCCACCGTTGTGCCTGAGCCGAAACTGCTGATCCTGGACGAACCCTTCACGGGTCTGGACCCGGTGAGCGCGGATGCCATCCGCAGCGCCGTGCTGGAATTGCGGCGGCGTGGCTCAACCGTGATCCTGAGCACGCACGACATGAACGTGGCCGCCAGCCTGTGCGACTACATCTTCATGATCTTCCGCGGAAAGAAAGTGCTGGACGGCACGCTAGCCGCCATCCAGAACCAATACGGCAACGATACTGTTCGCGTCAGCGTAGCCGGCGGCTTGGCCTCGGTACAGAATATTGACGGCGTCGCGCAGGTTCGGGACCATGGCCAGTTTCAGGACCTGCGCATCCACCCGGGGTGCGATCCGCAGCAGGTGTTGCACACGCTGGCCGCCCGCACCGCCGTGACCAGCTTTGCCGTCGTGCATCCGTCGCTACAGGATATTTTCGTGCGCATCGCGGGCCCCTCCGCGCAACCGGACGCGGATCAGGAAGAATCGAGTGCTGCGTAGAATTTTTCTGATCGCCAAACGGGATTTCGTGGCTTCGGTGTACCGGAAGGCGTTCCTGATCGGATTGGTGTTCGCTCCGCTCATGTTTGGCGGCAGCTTCCTCGGCATCGAGCTGCTTCGGGTCTCGCAGGGCAACAAGGAGCAGCGCATCGCCCTGATCGATCATACGGGAGCGCTGGCGGACGCCATCATTCAAGCCGCCGAGGAAAGAAACCGGGAGGATCCGGGGGCCAAGGCCGCGCAGTCCCTGGTAGGCTCTCATTATGTCTTCGAGGTGACGCCGCCGGATGAACGCGATCCGGAGGGCCAGCGCCTGAGATTGTCTGACCGGGTCCGCAACGGTGACCTCTTTATGTTCGCGGACATTGGCGCCGGAGCGCTTCATCCCGGTTCGCTGAAAC
Source organism: Bryobacterales bacterium (assembly GCA_963765185.1). GTDB lineage: Bacteria > Acidobacteriota > Terriglobia > Bryobacterales > Bryobacteraceae > Palsa-187. The sequence goes on along the minus strand of CAVXWB010000104.1, from coordinate 3,534 downwards.
CTGCCAAAGTCACCCTCTTCGCCAGCGGCGGCGGCGTGGATGATACGCGGATCTGGCTGATAGACGCCCTGAATACCGCGCTGCGCCGGGTGCGCTTGCAGCAATCGGGCATGGATGCCAAAACCGCCGGCCAGATGCTGACCGGGGTTACGGTGGAAAGGCTGGGCCTGATCACGCGGGATCGAACTACGGGCGCAATCCGGCAGGCCAAGCCAAGAACGGAAACGGAAGGCTTCGCCATACCCGCCGCCATGACCCTCCTGATGATGATGATCGTGCTGGGCGGCGCGGCGCCGATGCTGTCCGCGGTGGCGGAAGATAAGATGCAGCGCGTCTTTGAAATGCTGCTGGCGTTGGCTACGCCCTTCGAGCTGATGATGGGCAAGGTAGTCGCCGCGGTGGGCCGGTCGCTGACCAGTTCGGTGTTCTACGTCCTCGGCGCTCTGCTGGGATTGCAGGGAGCTGCGCTGATCGGCCTTGTGCCCTTTGACTTGCTGCCGTGGTTTTTCGCGTACGTGATCGCGGAGGTCACCATGCTCAGCGCCTTGGGCGCCGGCCTGGGCGCGGCCTGTAGCGCTCCGCGCGATGCCCAGAATTTCGGAGTCTTTTTGGTCCTTCCGGTCATGATTCCCGCCTTTATGATCTTCCCCTTGATTCAGCAGCCGAACGGGGCGCTGGCCGTCGCGCTCTCGTTTTTTCCGCCGTTCACGCCCATGGTGATGTTGCTGCGGCAATCCATGCCCGGCGGCGTTCCGGGCTGGCAGCCATGGGCGGGTCTGGCGGGGGTCATCCTGTGTACGCTGCTCATCACATGGGTCGCGGCGCGCATCTTCCGGGTGGCGATCCTGATGCAGGGCAAACCTCCGCGCTTTTCGGATTTGGCCCGGTGGGCGGTCCGGGGATAGTCTCCCTGCGGCTGGCGCGTCAGCCGGCAGTGCGCGTTTGATATACTTCCAGAGTCCCGCGAAACGGGGTCAAATGAGGAGGCTACTGTGCGTCATATTGGACAACAACGCAACCTGAAATTTCTTGTGCTCCTGGGAATCGCCTGTAGCGCGTTTGCGCAGCAGCCTGCCGCGCAGGGCGGTGCCGGCGAAGGACGCGGCGCAGGCGGTGGACGCGGAGCCGGCCGCGGACGCGGAGCAGGCGGTGGGCGCGGCCCCGCGGTCCCTCGTCCCGTGCTGGTGTTCAAGGAAGAGTGGAAGCAAACCGCAGCCGGCGGCGAGCACGCATTCGTCGCCGAGGACGTAGCCAATCCTAGCCTCGACATGAAAGTGTACGGCGTCAAGCCCGAGGAAGTTCTGGTGACCGGCACGGCCGGCGATGAGGGCAATCCCGTTCACGTGTGGACCGGAACCTGTTCCACCGCCTGCGCCGTCACTCTGAAGGACAAGGCCAACTTCGTGGATCTCACCGGGCTCGCCAAAATCCGCTGGGTCTACAAGGTCTCCGGATTCCATCAGGTGCGGCCGGTGCTGAAGCTTGCCGACGGCACTCTGCTGGTGGGCGATCATGCCGACGACGCCAGGGCGGATTGGCGGCTCGCCGAATTCAACATCTCCGAAGTCAAGTGGCTCCGGCTGGACCCCAACAAGGTGCAGACCAAGGGCGACTTCGTGGCTGCCCCGGATTTGAGCAAAGTGGACGAGATCGGCTTCGCGGACCTCATCCCCGGCAGCGGCCACGGCGCTGGCGGATGGATCGACGTCGGCCAGATCGAAGTCTACGGCAAAGCCGTTCCCCGTTCTTAAATGAAGCGTTCCCCGGCACTGGCATGTCTGAGTGCCGCCCTGTCCTGCGCGGCCTACAGCCAATCTGCGGCGAAGCCGGAGTTCGAAGCGGCCGACGTCCGCGTGAACAAGTCCGGAGATCCTCAATCCGCGGAGTTCCTGGCCGGCGGCCAGGTCAGCTTGCGCGGCGTCACCATGAAGACGCTGATCGGGATCGCCTGGAAAGAGACTCGCATGGTCCCCGAACTCACGGCCCTCTCGCTGGCAGTCTCGCCGGCCGTGGCGCAGTTCAAAATCGCCCTGAACGATTACCTCAAGGGCGGTCCGCCGTGGCTCGATTCAGACCGTTTTGACGTGATCGCGAAAGGACCCGCAGGCGCACCGGCGGATACCATTCGGCTGATGCTCCAGAGCCTTTTGATCGACCGCTTCCACCTGGTTGTCCATCGCGAGGAAAAAATGTTAAAGGTGTATGTGATGGTGCTGGCCAAGGGCGGTCCCAAGCTTACGCAAGCCCAGGGTGGCGAGTCCGTATGCATCCCCAGCATCGGCCAAGACAACGTGTACCATCGGGATTGCCACAACATGACCATGGGGCAACTGGCGGAACAGCTGGCGGGCTTCGCGCCCCGTTTTTTTGAAGGCAGGCCAGTGGTGGATTCGACCGATCTCAAGGGCGCCTGGGATTTCAGACTGGATTGGACCCCGCTCAGCGGAGGCCTCTCCGGCTTGCAGGCCGCGCCAAGCCAGGAATTCGATACGGGCACGACGATTTTCCACACCATGGAACGCAACCTCGGGCTCAAGCTGGAGCAGCAGGAGCGCTCGATGCCGATCGTCGTCATCGACCAGGTCGACCGCGTTCCAAAGGAAAACTAGCCCACGGCAGGGCGCGATGGCTGCGATTGGTGCACCGCCTTTAACGGTTTCAGGCCAGGGGCTGGACGACGGATATCTGTCGGAAGAGCAGATCCGCGCCATCGCCGCCGGCGGTCTCGCTGAGCTTGCCGTAGACAGTTCAGCTGGGGGGGGGTTTTTTTTTTTTTTTTTTTTTTTTCATCGTTCCTTTTTTTTTTTTTTTTTTTTTTTTTTTTTTTTTTTTTTTTTTTTTTTTCAAGATAGTTTTTTTTTTTTTGAGTTTTGAATTTTTTTTTTTTTTTTTTTTTTTTTTTTTTTTTTTTTTTTGAAGTTTTGAAGTTTTTTTTTTTTTTTTTTTTTTTTTTTTTTTTTTTTTTTTTTTTTTTTTCATCGATTTGATTTGGCGGAGTTTTTTTTTTTTTTTTTTTTTTTTTTTTTTTTTTTTTTTTTTTTTTTTTTTTTTTTTTTTTTTTTTTTTTTTTTTTTTTTTTGATGATTTTTTTTTTTGATTGAGTTTTTTTTTTTTTTTTTTTGATGATGGATGATGATTTTGAGGTGGATTTTTTTTTTTTTTTTTTTTTTTTTTTTCATCGTTATAATAATAATAATAATAATTTTTTTTTTTTTTTTTTTTTTTTTTTTTTTTTTTTTTTTTTTTTTTTTTTTTTTTTTTTTTTTTTTTTTTTTTTTTTTTTTTTTTTTTTTTTTTTTTTTTTTTTTCGTCGCATCGTTTGAGTTTTTTTTTTTTTTTTTTTTTTTTTTTTTTTTTTTTTTTTTTTTTTTTTTTTTTTTTTTTTTTTTCATCGGAGTGAAGTTTTTTTTTTTTTTTTTGAGTGAAGTTTGATGATGATGATGATGATTTTGAGGATTTTTTTTTTTTTTTTTTTTTTTTTTTTTTTCGTGGCAGAGAGAGAGGTGGAGCGGAGTGGGGGGGGGGGGGGGGGGG
>CAVXWB010000103.1:0-7079 GCA_963765185.1 Bryobacterales bacterium | reverse complement strand
AATACAGCACCTTGACGCACCATTCCAACATGGACACTCTCGATCATGCGCAGGCCGCGGATTTAATGCAGGCCGCCGCGGTGATCGCGGCCGTCGTCTGCGATGCCGCGAATCGCCCGGAAATGCTGCCTCGGAAGGAGTTGCCGGCGCCGCGCCCGCAAGTCGTCCTTGCCGGCGGCGGTTCGAAGTAACCCCTATACCGATTGGTTTCTAGCCTCGACAGGGGATGCGCCGCTTCTGAAGCGGGCGCATCCAATTAGTGGAAAGGTTGGAAACACATTATGCGGTCATGGAAAGCAGTTGCAAGCGCAAAGGGTGGGCGCTCCGTTTTGCGCGCTCTTAATTGCGTCCTCCTGGCCGGGGTGCTGTCTATGCCCGTGTGGGCCGCCCCGAATCTGGGCTCGCAACCGAGCTCGCGGCAGGGCCAACAGCAGGGCGCGCAGCCAGGGATGTTGAACTACATCGAAGGGCAGGCGTCCCTGGGAGGTCAGCCCCTCACGCAGAACTCGACCGGCTCGGCGCAGTTGCAGGCCGGGCAGTCGTTGACGACCCAAAACGGCAGAGTCGAAATTCTGCTGACTCCGGGTGTTTTACTCCGGCTCGACCACAACAGTGGGGTCCTCATGAATATGCCGGATATTCCGGATACCGAATTGACGGTTCAGGGCGGAAGGGCCATGGTGGAGGTGGATCAGATTCTGCCGGCCGAGCACGTCGTCATTCATGAAGGTCCCGCCTCGGTTCAGCTCATGAAGAGCGGTCTTTACGACTTCGATGCCGCCAGCGGCTGGATTCGAGTGTTCGACGGACGCGCGGAAGTTGCCATCGCCGGCAAGACCTTCACCGTGGAACGTGGACATGAGTTCACTCTGAATGCCGGTAAGCTGAAGGCGCGCGGCTTCGATAAGAAGGCGGCCGAGGACAACTTCTACCGTTGGGGCAGCTTGCGATCGTCCTATTTGGCCGAGGCCAACGCCGACGCGGCTCGCGGCTTTGCCCAAGGCAACTATGGCCCCGGAAATGCCGGCTATGGATATGCAGGCTCGGGCTATGGAAATGCAGGCTATGGATATTCTGCCTATTATGGCGGGTATGACCCAGGCTGGTTCTGGGATCCGTACTTCGACGCCTACACTTGGCTCCCGTTCGACGGAATCTTCTTCAGCCCGTTTGGTTACGGCTTCTACTCGCCCGGCTTCGCGTACGCGGCGCCGTTCTACGGGTATCGGGGAGGCTATCGGGGTGGCGTGCACGACTTTAGCCCCTCCTACCGGCCATCGGCAGCAGCGGTTCGAAGCGCCGCGGCCCATGGGTCATCCTCCGGGCGCGTAGCCAGTAGCGGCTTTGCCGGCGGTGCGGCCCGCGGTGAAGCGTTCTCCGGCGGCGGATTCCGCGGCGGTGGCGGCTTCGGCGGCGGCGGCGGATTTCATGGCGGTGGCGGCTTCGGGGGCGGCGGCGGCGGACGCCGCTAAGGCATAGCTCAACGTACTCTCTCACCCGGACGGGCGCTCGCTCGTCCGGGGTTTCTTTTGTTGCGCGTTTGTCTCCCGGCGCCGGTAACCATGGCGCTTCTCCGTTAGTCCTTATCTCATAGGGAAGTAGAGCAGGGGCTGTGTTCGCCGTCGATGGCTCATTCGTCTGTGATATAATTCACCCCGGAATAGTGTTCCCGATTTTGAGGAGGTCTTAACTTGAAGAGGTTTATGAATTCTGTATTGACTGCGGCGGCCGTTCTGGGCGGCGTGGCTTTGCTTTCCATGCCCGCAGCCGCGCAACGTGGCGGAGGGCCCCCCGTACCGGACAATTGTCCCGCCCAACCGGAGTGGCAAACAAAAAGCCTCGCGGACTTTCGAGCCGCGCTAGCTAAGGAGAGGGGCACACCGGCTGCGACGCCGGCGGCCGGCGGACGCGGTGCAGCAGGAGGTCCTGGGGCGGGAGGCCGCGGTTTTGGTCGCGGAGGCCGTGGCGGCGCGCCCGCGGAGCTGCCCCCGGTGCCGCGCATTCCCAACGAGCCCCAGTATGGCGTGCAAGCCGGCAAGCCGGATTTCGGCGGTCTAGCCAAGGGTGACTGGAGCGTTCCGTATATCATCGACATGCAGGCCCAAGGGCGCGCTGAAAACGGATGCCCTGTCATCGTGCCCTTCAAGCCCGCGGCTCTGGAACTTTGGGAAGATCGCGAGTTGAGGAACAACGAGGCCGGCGATCCCGAAAGTTTCTGTCTGCCTCCCGGCGTGCCTCGCATGATGTACACCCCGTATCCCGCGCAGATCTATCAGATGCCCGACCGCATCGTGATGGTTTTCGAGGGTGGGGCGCACGTCTGGCGCTTAATCTGGATGGATGGCAGGCCGCTTCCCAAAGTTGACGACATAAACCCGGACTACCTGGGATATTCAGTCGGGCATTGGGAGGGGGACACTCTGGTCGTGAACTCGTTGGGATTCAATCACCAGACTTGGCTTGACGCCACCGGGCATCCGCATGGTGAGCAGTTGAAGGTCACCGAGAAGTACACTCGGACCAACTTCAACACCATCCGGTACGCGGCCACCATCGACGATCCGGAATACTACACCGAACCGTGGACCACCGTGACTCAGATCACTTGGACCCCGAATACCCACGGTCCGTGGACCATGCGCGGCGGCGAAATCATGGAATACATCTGCCAGGAAAACAACCGCGATCTTAGTCACCTGGGTGCAAAATCAAAGCAAGTCGATACCAGATAGCTTTCCGCGTTTCTTCAAGTTAGGGGTATTGCACTCGCCTCGCTTTCCGGCAACGGGAAGCGGGGCGAACGCATTTTTAGGGGCGTTTTTAAGGACGTTTGCGGATACGCACCCCGGCTTCGGTATCCGGCGGAATCGCCACCACCAGAGTCCCGCCTGCATCCGTGTCGCCCTCCGCCAGTTCTTCATCGTCGATCTCGACGTCGTAGCTGCTTCGCGGCGACAACCCTAGGACCACCGTCACCTCGGTTGCGGCTCCGAAGCGCACGGTCCCGTCGTCTGCGGGAGCCGGAGCGCTCAACAGTACCGCGTCCCCCACCCGCACCGGCTTTACGGCAACTCCGGATCGCAGCGTTTCCAGCTTCCCGTCCCGAAAAACCTGTAGGCGCCCCTCGAAGTATCCGATCCAGGTCGCATCTTCTTCCCAACTGGTGCGGGCGAAGACATGCCCCGTCGCAGCGTTGTGAAACACCAGCGGCAGCAGAGTGTAGCTCAAACCGGGCTGGTAAGGATTGGCCCACAAAAATTCGTACAGGCAGCCGAGCGGGTCCTTCATGATATAGCGATCCTGCATCAGCCACCCCTGCAAGTACTGGACTTCCGGGGAGTTAGGATCGAGCGCCACCATCGCCAGCCCAGCCGCGCGCGACCACACGGCTTGCTTGGGATCGGGTTCACCATCGCCCAGGAAAACCGGGACCAGGAAATCGTTATCGGGGCCGCGAAACGGAGCGGGATAGTGGCCCATGAGATGATCTAACGGCAAGTCATTGAAAAAAAGGGGCGCGGATTCGCGCAGATCGACCGAGACGTTATCGTCAAGAGCGTGAAGAAGCTCCAGCAGCGCGTAGGTCTGCGGGCGCGGAACGGCGGCTTTGGCAACGCCTCCACGCCACCAATCCTCCACGATCGGCCGCAGAATCGATTCGCCTTGATCTTTCAAGTGGTCGGCGATGGCAATCGCCGCCAGGGCCCGCGCGGCCTGATGAGGGATGTCGTCGGCCGGGTCGGCAATTGCCCGCTCAATCTTGGCTGCCAGGGCGTCGGCCTGGGAAGCCGTCATGACTTTTCCGCACCAGTCAAAGACCAAGGCCAGCTGCCGCAGATCGGTGGCCGCTGGGCTGAGAGCCCATTCGACCGCCTTCCGGCCCGCCTGCGCGTCGCCCGAAACTTGATAGTAAAGGGCTTGGGCGACAGCGCCCTCCGGCATCGGGGCTCCGCCCGCGACCAGAGCATCGAACTGCTGCCAGCGCATCGAGTCGCGCTCGCGCTCACGCTGCAGCAGCCGCAGGCGCTGCTTGGTCAGGAAAAGCCTGGGAGAGTCCGTAAAGACATGAAAATCCTCGTCGGCGGCCTGCAAGGTTCGGCTCGTAACCAAAAAGCCTGCGGCCAGAAGCATCCCCGTCAGTAACGCAAAGGGTGCTGCGCGCATCTCAAAGCAATTGTGTCACACTGCCACACCCACCGGGGCAACACCCCGCACAGAGCCTCGGGAGGCGCGCCTATCTTATTGAAAAAAAGGGTTTGCAACATGGCCAAGCATATGCTCCTATGGATAGTGAATTGATGAAGTGAATCTTTAAACCTGCCCTCTGTTTGCAACGGGCGTGAACGAGAGAAGCGAGTGGCTAAATACTAGCGTGCTTGCGGGAGCCGGTGTTTTGAAGTTCAACCGCTCCTTCCTTCGTTTGGGCGTGTTGCAACAGAGGGGTTTTTTTGTAGCGAGTTTTGGTGTCTAACGAACTGATACGAGCCTTCCATGGATCCGATGTCTCGGTCCGGGCTGGCCTGCTGGGGAACAATAGGACGCGGGCCTCAGTGGAGTTTTAGCTGGGACGGAAACCAGGATCTTCGCCCGTCTTGGGCGGACCGCATCGGAAAAGGTAGCGATCATCACCTTCCGCGCCTCTTCCGATGCGGTTTTTTCGTACCCATATAGCATACCCCGTTCTGCCGCTTAAGATCCATCCATCCGTTGCCGGAGCGTACTACAACATTCCGTATTAGAACCACCGCTCTGTCCTATTGGTCCCAGAGGCGGATGGTAGGGCAAAGTAAACGTGCCTATGCAGGACGTTTACTTGATCATCCGCTTCACCCGGCACTGGATTCACTACGGATTCATGGCGCACGTCGCGATTTGTTCGCTGGTGGCGGCGGTCGAAGGGCTGATGGGCCGCTGATTCTTTAGTCGACGGGGATTTGCGTTGCGACGCAAATTCCGGCGCCGTCGAAGGAGAATGGACCTCCGATACTCACCGTAAGATTGGATTGGGCTACGTTCGTCCCCGAAGCGGCTCCCGCGCCGGTGCATTGCGGCAATCCGTTGGGCGGAGCCGGGGGCACGACGAAATTGACCTGATACAGCCCTACGAATCCAGGCGCAAGGCCAGCGTAGAGAGGCTGCGGCGGTTGATTATCCGGATCGCCCGTGTATGGCTTGGCGGGCAGAGCGTTGACCTGGTAATTGAAGTTCAGAAAGAATGTTTCAGCGGTGGGAGACGCAGAGGCGGCCTGCCCTGTGGTTGCCGTGGGACTGGTTTGCCCCAGGCCGAACACCCACGCCGTGAGCGCTTCACCCGCACTGGCGGGGCTGGAGGCCGAGACCAGGGTCCCATTGGAATGCGTGACCAAAGGTGCGCAAGGCAGGCCGGTGAGATTGGGCGGGGGCTGGGACGACGGTTGTCCGATCGCAACGTCGCACGCCGTCAATACGTGAACTTCGTCTCTCACCGGATTCAATTCGATGGTTGTCCCAGGCTGTCCGCTTGGACTGATAAGTAACATCGGCGGGATAGCGTATACGACCAGCGGGCAGACCGCGGTACAAGCCGGAATCAACTCGTAAGGAATCTGGACCGTGATGGCTGCCTGCGGCCCGCAAGCGAGAAGAAAACTCGCGACCAAGTCGGGGCACAACGAAACCAGGCTTACCGATTGGACGGGCGCCGGCGTGTTCTCGCCACTCTGCTGTAGCGTTGCGGTGAATCCCGTCGAGGGTAAGCCTGTCACGTAGAAGGTCGCGACCTGGCCCGGCGCAACCGAAACAGGCGCGGGAACGGTATATCCCGCTCCCACCAATGCTTGAGCGATGAAATAGATTCCGGGCAGGAACATTGGCAGCGCCTAGTGAATGGTGCGCGTTTTGCGATTCATGTAATCCATCAGCAGATATTGCCCGAGCGTATACGGCGTGGTGAAGTACGCCTTGCCGCGGCACAGCTCGGTCACTTTCTGGATGAACTGGACCAACCCGTAATCGCTGGCGAGCATGAAGGTGTTGATGAGCACGCCCTGGCGCTTGCAGCGGCTGACTTCCTCGAGCGTTTTGCTGATCACCAGAGGGTCCAGGCCGAAGGCGTTGCGGTAAATGCGTCCGTCGTCGAGCGTGAGCGCGCTGGGCTTGCCGTCGGTGATCATGATGATCTGCTTCATGTCCTTGCGCTCCGCCGCCAGCAGCCGCTGCGCCAGAATCAGGCCGTCGCGGGTGTTGGTGTAATACGGACCCACCTGCACGCGCGCCAGCTCCTCAATGCGCAGCTCCTCGGCGGTGTCGTGGAACAGCACGCAGCGGAGCGAATCGCCGGGGTATTGCGTGCGGATCAGGTGCGCCAGCGCGAGCGCGACCTTCTTGGCCGGAGTGAAGCGGTCCTCACCGTACAGAATCATGCTGTGGCTGCAATCGAGCATCAGCACCGTGGCGCAGGAGCTTTGATACTCGCTCTGGTGCACGTGCAGATCTTCGTATTCCAGATTCAGCGGCAGCGTGACGCCTTCGCGCTGCATGGCGGAAAACAGGGTCTGGCCGATGTCCAGGTTCATGGTGTCGCCGAACTCGTACTGGCGCGCCGCGCCGCTCGATTCGACGCCGGTGGCCATATCGCGCGTGTCGTGCGCGCCGAAGCTGGAGCGGCCCAGCGATCCCAGCAGATCCTTCAAGGTCTTGAAGCCCAGAAAATCGACGCTCTTATCGGTGACCTTGATTTCCACCTTGGCATCGCCCTTGCCGCGGCCCCCGCCTTGTTGCTGCTCCGTATTGATGTAGCCTTCGTCCACCAGCTTCTGCACCAGCCGGCTGAGCAATTGATCGAGCTGCTCCTGGGACATGGCTTCGAGCTGCTGGCGGATCTGCTCGGCCCGCTCAGGGTCGAAGAGCTCGCCGCGCTCCAGCGCCTGCTCGATGGCGCGCTTGAGATCTTCGAGCGTGTTCGAATTGAACTCGCTGAACTGCATGTAGGGGTTGTCGAAGCCGCTTTGCAGGAAGAAGTCGGAGAGCGCGCGCATCAGGTCTTCGGCGGTGAGGCCGAAGTCGTCGCCGGTGTAACGGGAGTAATGGACGCTTTTCAT
>CAVXWB010000102.1:0-11270 GCA_963765185.1 Bryobacterales bacterium | reverse complement strand
GGAAGTGGCCGAGACGATTCTGTCCCTGGCCTCCGATCTTCGCGCTACATCACCGGCCAGGTGCTGGGCGTGGACGGTGGCATGCTGATTTTGAATGAACGTTCTTCTCGCAGGCTCGGGTGCTTCTCCTGCGCTGTATGATTCCTCCGCGCAGCGCTGGTGGAGCTACGCCGATCTTGCGAGCGCCGTCGAGAATCGCGCGCGCGCTTTCGAATCGGCCGCCAAGCCCCTGATCCTGAGCTTCTGCCGCAATGACTTCGCGTCGGTGGCCGTGTATCTCGCCGCGCTCGAGGCCGGCGCGGCCATCGCTCTGCTGCCTGAGAATATGGCGCCGGAGTTCCAGGCGCATCTTATCAATGTTTATCAGCCGGAGTTTTTGTTCAACCCGGCCGATCCCAGGAACTACTCGGAACTCGGCGGCCAGATGTGGAAACACGACTCGGGCGCCGATTCACCTCCGATTCATCCCAGCCTGTCGGTGCTGCTCTCCACTTCTGGAACAACCGGGAATCCGAAATTCGTGCGGCTCTCGCTCGACAATGTTCGAGCCAACGCGCGCTCCATCGCGGAAGCGTTAGGCATTGAGCCCCATTACCGCGCCGCCGCGAACCTGCCGTTGCATTATTCCTACGGGCTCTCCGTGATAAACAGCCACATGGCGCGCGGAGCCTCTGTCGTGTTGACCGGCGAAAGCTTCGTCTCCCCGGGTTCTGGAATCTGCTGCGGGAGCAGGCTTGCGAATCCATTGCCGGCGTTCCGTATTCTTATCAGATGCTGGATCGTCTCAAGCTCGATCACTTGAATGTTCCCGGCATCCGCACGCTCACCCAAGCCGGAGGCAAGCTGGGCCCGGAGCTGATCGCGAAATTCCACAAGGTCATGACCGACCGCGGGGGCCGCTTCTTCACCATGTACGGCCAGACCGAAGCCACCGCGCGCATTTCCGTTCTTCCCTCCGAAATGCTTCCCGATAAAACCGGCTCGGTAGGCTTCGCGATTCCCGGCGGCTCGATTGCGATTGATGGGGAAGGCGATGAGGAGAGATCGTCTACTCCGGACCCAACGTCATGCTGGGCTACGCGGAATGCCGCGCCGATCTCGCGCTGGGCGATACGCAAGGCGGCACGCTGCGTACCGGCGATCTGGGCCATCTCGATCGCGACGGCTGCCTGTGGGTCACCGGACGCCTGAAGCGCGAGGCCAAGCTGTTCGGGTTGCGCGTCAATCTGGACGATCTGGAGGCCATGGTGCGCGTGCACGGCCCCGCCGCGGTGATCGGCCGCACCGACAGCCTCAGCATCTTCTGCGAATTTGAGGAAGCCTTGTTCCCGGTGTGCCGCGATGAGCTGGCGACGAAGCTGCGCGTCCATGCCCGAGCCTTCCAGTTCCATCGCATCGATCGCCTGCCCATCACCGGCGCGGGTAAAATCGATTATTCCGCGTTAGGTGCGCCGCGATGAGCCTCGAACTTCTCCTATCCCAGCCTCAATACTCGCTGCGGCAAACTGAGAAGGAGCGGTATCTGCTTCCGCTGCTGAACGACCTCACAGCGCCATCACCGCTCCGCCTCTGCGTCGTATGCTCGGCTTCTCGATGCCGTTTATCCGCACTCTGGCGTTGCGGCTTCGCTCGAAGAAATCCCCTACCTGCCGGTGGGACTCTTCAAAACCCACCGCCTGCTCAGCATTCCCGACGACCAGATCTTCAAGACCCTGACTTCCAGCGGAACCACCGGCCAGCAGGTCAGCCGCGTGTATCTGGACAGCGAAACGGCTCGCCGGCAAACGGTCGCGCTCAGCCGCATTCTGCAACATGTGCTGGGACCGGAGCGTTTGCCCATGCTGGTGATCGACACCTCCGCGCTGCTGAAGAACCGCAAGGAATTCAGCGCGCGAGGCGCGGGCGTCCTGGGCATGATGAACTTCGGGCGTTCCCATGTCTACGCGCTGGATGAAGACATGAATCTGAATCGCGACGCCGTGCGGGATTTTCTGGCCCGCTTCGGCGGAGCGCCGTTCCTGATGTTCGGCTTCACCTTCATGGTCTGGAAATACTTCTTTGAGCCTCTGCGGGATCTGAATGTGGATCTCTCGCAAGGCATTCTCATCCACAGCGGAGGCTGGAAGAAGCTGGCCGATCAGGCCGTGGACAATGCCACCTTCAAAGCGCGGCTGCGCGAATCGACGGGTCTCCATCGTATTTATAATTTCTACGGCATGGTGGAGCAGGTGGGCAGCGTGTACATGGAGGGTGAAGACGGCCTGCTCTATCCTCCCAACTTCGCCGACATCATTATTCGCGATCCGCGCACGTGGGAGCCCGCGCCGGTGGGCCAGCCCGGGCTCATTCAAGTCTTGAGCGCCCTGCCGCTCAGCTACCCCGGCCATTCGATTCTGACGGAGGATCTGGGCGTCGTTCACTCCGTCGATTCCGGAGCGGGTGGGCGATTCGGGAAGGCTTTCTCGGTGATCGGCCGCGTACCCCGCTCCGAAATCCGCGGGTGCAGCGACACGCATCAGGAGAGCGCCGCGTGATCCGAATCGCAAAAACCTGGGACAGTCACCACATTTCGCCCCGGCGGGGCGCTGATCCGATGGAACTTTCCGGTGGGCGAAATATAATGACTGTCCCGGTTTTTGCGCCAGACGACTTTCACCATGGGCTGCTAGGAGCCCATGGTAGAAATCACGGGCTGCGCGTGTGGGGCGGACGCCCTCGTCCGCGCCGGACCCCCGGTCAGGCTCTTTGTAGCTCTCTCAAAATGCGGGCCGACGAGGAGGTCGGCCGCGGGCGAGGGCGGCCGCCCCACATCGTGCGTTCCGCGGCCGTTAAGGAAGGTAGCACTGCGTGAAGATTCGCCGCCTTGCGCCCGCCGCTGAGGGCCATCCCGACTTGGCCGATGTCCTCGCGGACCTGCATTCCGCGCCGCCGTTGCTGCCCTTCTCGGATGGCGTCTGCGATCTCGCCGCCAGGCTCTCGCGAGCCTTATTCACCGATCCGCGCACCCGGCGGTTTCCGGATCTTCAGGCGCTCGCGTTTCAGTTGCGTCCGGCTGGAATCAAGGCGCTCGAAGAATCTTTTAGAGCGACTTCCGACGGGAGTCTGCTTCAGCCGCGCGGGCTGGTCTTTCACCTCGCGCCGGCCAACGTCGAGACCATGTTCGTCTATTCGTGGCTGTTCGCCGCGCTGATGGGCAATCGCAACCTGGTGCGGATCTCGGATCGCGCCTCGGACACTTCGCTGCTGCTGTGCAGCGTATTCAACGACGTGCTGGCCGCGGCCGCCGAATCCGTGCGCCGGTCTGTCGCGATCGTGCAGTACGGGCACGAAGACGCCATCACCGCCGCGATCTCGGAGGCCTGCGACGTCCGGGTTGTCTGGGGCGGCGACGCCACCGTCCGCGCCATCCGCGCCGTGCCCCTGGCGCCGCGCGCAACCGAGCTGGTCTTCGCCGATCGCTATTCCTTCGCCATCCTCCGCGCCGCCGCGTACCAGAAACTAACCGCCCCGGAACGCTCCGCGCTGGCCGCGCAATTCTTCAACGATACGTTCTGGTTCGATCAGGCCGCCTGTTCCTCGCCCCGGCTGGTGGTCTGGTACGGCACTCCCGAGCACAGCGCCGCGGCCGCCTCGGCATTCTTCGCCGAGCTGGAAACGGTGGTCGAGAAACGCGGCTATCGCTCCGACGCCGGCATGCGTCTGGAGCGGTTCACTTTCGGCTGCCGCGCCGCGCTCGACGGACCTGTGTCGGATCTCGACCGTCATCATGGGAATTTCGACACCCTGACGCTCCAGGAGCTGACTCCCTTTTGCCGCGAACACTGCGGCGGAGGCCTGCTGTATCAATTCCACACCACGGCTCTGGAACCGCTGGCCGCCTTCATCGACCGGCGCGATCAAACCATGAGTTATTTCGGCTTCGAGGGCGAAGACTTGCGCGAATTGGCGCAAATGGCCAGCGCCCGCGGTATCGACCGGATCGTGCCCATCGGCAGGGCTCTCGATTTCGATCGCTATTGGGACGGCTACGATTTATTCCTGGAGTTTTCCCGGCACGTGACGGTGCGGCAACTTGGCGCGTCCACTCTCCCGTAGTGGACGTTCTGACACAGGCTCCGTGTAACTATTTCACGGGACCCGGTTTTTGAGAACGCTCCTCGCTCGGCTTGGGCGAAGACGAGACCATCTCGAAAAATAACGAAATTATCAACAATCCAGCGATTCCAGCTCCGATTAGCATGCAGACCTCTTTATGCACTTTCCTTCGAACGCGTCTTATCTAGCACGTGGACTTCCATCCTCTTTCCCTACGTTTCTTGGATGCATCCAGATGCCGAGTTAGACTAGAAAGTGCAATGCCAAAAAACTACCCGGCCCCGCCGCCGCTCACCATCGACGCCAAGAAGAAATACACCGCGACCTTCAACACCTCTCGCGGCGAAATCGTCATCGAACTGCACGCCAAAGATAAACCCATCACCGTCAACAATTTCGTCTTCCTGGCGAAAGACAAGTTTTATGATGGCATCGCCTTCCATCGGGTCATCGCCGACTTCATGATCCAGGGCGGCTGCCCGCAAGGCACCGGTACCGGCGGACCCGGCTACCGCTTTGACGACGAAATCAAGGGCAAACCCAATGTTCACAAAGTTGGCTCGCTGTCCATGGCAAATGCCGGACCCGGCACCAACGGCAGCCAGTTCTTCATCACCCACGTCGAAACCGGCTACCTGGACCCCAAGCACACCGTCTTCGGCCAGGTGATCAAGGGTCAGGATGTGGTGAACGCCATCAAGCAGGGCGACAAAATCGTGAGCGTTACGATCGCTGAAGCCTAAGCCGGTGAAGATTCTGGCCGTAGGGCCCCACCCCGACGACATCGAGTTCGGCTGCGCTCCGCTGCTGATTCAGGAGGTCCACAAAGGGAACCAGGTCCGCATCGCGGTGCTTTCCAAAGGCGAGGCCGCGAGTCACGGCACGCCTGAGGGGCGCGTCGAGGAAGCCCACGCGGCCGCCCGCGTCATGGGAACCGAACTCGTTTTCCTGGACCATCTTCTGGACCATCCTTCGGATACCGGCGGCGATTGCCACCTCCGCCACAGCCCCGAAAACGCCTTCGCCATCGCCGGCGAGATCCGCCGCTTTCAACCCAGGATCGTGCTGGCGCCGCATCCCGATGAGAACCAGCATCCGGACCACTCCGCCGCCGCCCGCCTGGTGCGCGACGCCGCTCGCCTGGCCCGCTACGGAGGTCTGAAGGAACTGCACGACCTTCCCCGCACGCCATCGGGAACCTGTATTTCTATTCCATTACTCAAACTTCTTTGTCGAATCCCGACATCGTCATCGACACCAGCGGCATCGAATCTGAATGGGAAGCGGCTATCGCTTGCCACCAATCGCAGATGAAGACCAAAGCCTACCTCAATCTGGTCCAGACGCGCGCGCGAGCCTTGGGCGCAACCATCGGCGTCTCCTCGGCCGTGGGTTTGTGGGTGAACGATCCGATTCGCCTGAGCTCGCTGTCGGATCTGACGCTGTCGTCGCGGAACTATTAGGATGAAGAAACTGGCCATCGGGATCACCTGCTACCCCACGTCGGCGGCAGCGGCATTGTGGCTTCGCAGTTGGGCAGCGAACTGGCCAAGCTGGGCCACCGCGTCCACTTCATCAGCTATGAGCCGCCCTTCCGGCTGGACCTGGCCAGCCCAACATGAATTTCACCAGGTCGAGATCAACGAGTACCAGTTGTTCAAGTATCCCGATTACACTCTTGCCGCTGGCGGTGAAGATGGTGGCCGTGGCGCAGAAGCACAAGCTGGATCTGCTGCACGTGCATTACGCGGTTCCGCATGCCACCGCGGCGCTGCTGGCCACCAATATTCTGCGGCGCGCAGTGCCGGCGCGCGCCGCGCGTGGTGACCACGCTGCACGGCACCGATATTACGCTGCTGGCTCGCGACCCGAACCTGGGGCCGATTATCAAGTACTCGATCGAGAGCTCCTGCGGGGTGACGGCGGTTTCGGAAAGCCTGCGCAAGGAGACCGTCGAGGTGCTGCGGACCCGCAAGCCGATCCAGGTGGTGCATAATTTTTATCGCGCGGCGGAGCCGAGCCGGGACCGGGCGGAGGTGCGCCGATCGCTGAAGTTGAAAGAAAGCGACTTCGTGCTGATCCACATGTCGAATCTGCGGCCGGTGAAGCGGTTCCTGGACACGCTGAAGGTGATGGCGCAGTTGAAGGATCTGGCCGCGGGTGAAGCTGCTGATTCTGGCCGGCGGCGGGTTTGAGGAGTTCAAGCCGGCGGCACGGGAGCTGGGGATCGCGGACAAGCTGGTGGTGCGCCGGGACGTGGTGGATATCGAGAACTACGTTCACGCGGCCGATGCCGGCATCTACACCTCGGAGAAGGAAAGCTTCGGGATGGGCGTGCTGGAGACGATGAGCTTCGGCAAACCGGTGGTGGCCACCGGAGTGGGCGGCGTGCCGGAAATCATGTCGGGACGGCAAGACCGGGTTCCTGACCAAGCTGGGCGACGTGCGGGCGATGGCCAAGGACGTGCGCAAGCTGGCCGGCGACCCGGCGCTCGCGGCAGCCATGGGGCAAGCCGCTCAGGGCGAGCCCAGCAGGAGTTTTCAGCGCAGAAAAGCGTCGATCGCTATCTGGATTGATATTATCACCACGTCTTGCGCACCTGCCCCTGCTCACACCAGCGCGTCGATTGAAAGGTGCCGTCGTTACAATGCGTTGATGGGCTGCTGTGTTCCTGAAAAACCCCAAGTTAAAATGGGCCGCTGATGAACACGGATGAACACCGATTGAAAACAAGGACCTTGCACCCTGCGAATCGGCGTTCATCCGCGTGTATCGGCGGCCAGAAAGTCTTTTTCAGAGTCCTGCTAGCCTTTGTTTTGCCCGCCCTTTTCGCCATTGCGGCATTTGGGCAGGGCGGCCCGCCGTTTCGCACCGACGATCCGGAAACGCCAGGCAACCAGCATTGGGAGATCAACTTCGGCTGGATCGGCGACCGCAACCCCGAGGACGGCGCCTACCAGGTGCCCGATTTCGACATCAACTACGGCCTTGGCGACCGCATTCAGCTCAAGTACGAGCTACCTATCGCCATCGAAGAGATTCGTCCGCTGCCGGCGTCACCCGGGTCGCCCGCGCAAGCCGGCCACGTGATCGCCGGCCTGGGCGAGAGCCTGCTGGGCATCAAGTGGCGCTTTTATGAGCATCACCCCGACGATCCCTGGATCAAGGATCGCTTCGGGACCGGTTTGCTGGGCGTCTTCGGCCGCCACGCAGGCGAGCAGACGCTGCCCGCCGCGGACTCGGGCGATTCGCCCGGCGCCAAGGACGCGCCTGAGCCGGTGGTGAACTTCAGCGTCTCCACTTACCCGCAAATCTTCCTCGACAACCCCACCAGCGCAGTCCAGCGCGGGCTGGTCGCTCGGGGCCCCAGTTTCTACCTGCCGCTCGAGTTCAACGCCCGCCTCGGGCCCATCCGCATCAACGGCGAAGCCGGCTACGACTTCGGCAACCACGGGGTCCCGCAAACCTGGAACCGCGGGCTGCTGGCCGGCCACGAGTTCAGCGACCGCAGCGAGGTTTACGTCGAGATTTATGACATCCAGGACGCCAACCTCATCCCTCCCGGGCAGGGTGTGGGAGAATTCGCCACCGGCCAACCCAAGCAGCGCGAGTCGACCCTCGGCCTGGGCGGACGCCAGGCGCTCAACAAGGATAAGACGCTCAACCTGCTGCTGATGGGCGGCCGCAGTTTCCAGACCGTAACGATCACCAACGGCCAGCCCAGCTGGATCGCCTATGTCGGCTTCCAGCTACTGCTGGGACCAAAGTAGCCGTCACGCCGAGCCGCAGGCCAAGGGCTCCCCGCCGCACCAAGCCGGAGTTCGCAAATTCTTACTTGCGCCGGAAGGCGTATTGCTGGCGCAGGGTTGCCATCCGCCGCGCCGGCGTTGACGATGGCAGTGCGTCCAGGGCCGGAGCCCGTAGCGGGCCGGGAACTCTACCATAACTGCCATTGGTGAAACCAGAGAACGCTGACGGCGAGGAGAGCATTGCTGGTCGCGTGCGCGGCGACGGCCTCGCCCATTCTGCCTCGCCGTATGAGAGTCAGCGCATAGAGCGCCCCCGCCAAAGTTCCGGCCAGCCAACGGTCGCCGTGCAGAAGGCCGAAGAGCACCGACGAAACCAGGAGTCCAAACCAGGTGAAGCTTCGAGCCCCCAAGGATTCGAAATCGGGCGAGATCAGACGGCGCAGGAGATAACCCCGAAACGCCAGCTCCTCCGCAAGCGGGACGGTGACGATCGCAGCCAGACAGCGGACAGCGATCCACGCCGCTCGCGCAGGCGCGGACGCAGCGGCGAGAGCCGAAGGCATCGCGCGAGCGTCGACACCCCACCAGCGATCGAGCGCGATCCAGATGACGAATACCAGCGCGCCAATGGCCGGGCCGAACCATCCGGCCTTCCAGTCGAGGCTCGCATACCTTTTCCGGAAGACCCACAACATCCCCGCCGCGGCGAAAAATCGCAGAGGATAGAGCCACTCGAAATCGCCTTTGCCGGCAACCGAAATCATCCCCGCGCCGAGAATGGCCAGAAATGGCGTCAGGTACGCGGCGGTGGCATTGCCTTCCACGACGGCAAGGGCGGCCGATGGCGGCGTCTGCGGCTCCGGCTTCCCGATGGTGACCCAGGGAACATTCCGGGCGGCGACAGAGAAGCCGAGCGCAACCATGTTAAATGCGATCCAGCCGGCCTGGGAATGAAATCCCCCCATCGCGATCCGCGGCGCACCCGCATCCCCGATCAGGATCAGGGCGGCGATCCTCACCGCATTGAGGAGAAACATCACCGCGACCCCCGCCGGAATCAGAAGCAGAGCTTGAGGGAAACGGCACTCCCGGCGAAACAGCCACAGCCAGATGAGCCCAAAGGCCAGGATCAGTCCGGCGCCTTCGAAACCGGAGCACTCCGGCGTGATCACCACCCAGAATCGATGGGTGCCGAGGGCGCTTCTTGCCGGATCGGCGATAATTCCTGAAGCGAAAAGGCCCAGGATGACTTTCGACAGAGCAAACGTCAGATGAATTGTGGGATCCCACAGCACCCGGCTCTTCAACCCGACGGCGCATGCCGCAATCACCGCGGCGAAGGCAAGAGCCAAAGAATCCGGTGCTGCGAATCAACTGGACCCACAGCGAAAACGGCACCAAGGCAAGTCCCCCCAGCAGGATCGCCGAGATGCCGCAGACAAGCCAACCCGCGGCGGTGAGATCGCCGTGATAGCCCGGCAGGCGATCCCCATAGAGTTTCAACGAGAGGCCCGCAAACGCCAGCATCGCGGCGCAATGAGCGCCCACCAGAGCCCAGCGGACGGGGACCTCCTCCACCGCAGTGGATACCCGGAGGAACGCCGCATTGTTTTTGAGGTAAGCGAAGGTGAGAAAGATTGCCGAAAAGCCCACGATGCCACGCAGGATCCATGCCCCCCACCAGCCGCCGATGAGATGCGTCAACCCTGGCGCTCCGGCCAGATCGGCATTGTCCAGGCGGACGGAAATCACAACCAACTCCAAGATGAAAAGGAGCGCAAGAATGACCAGGCGGTGGAGCAGACTTAAGGGTACGACAGGCAGGGACTGTTTCCGGTCCGGCGGAAAGGCTGTCGCGGGGACTGGAGACGAGTCAGACAAGGTTGGAAAATACACAACGGACACCGGGCGTCTGGGCCAGGTGTCCGTCAGGTGTGATTAAGGCAGTTCTACTTGCGGCGGCTGGCCCGGACGACGAGCATGACGCCGCCGAGCAATACCAACCCGCTGGTCACTGAGGCCGGATCGATCTCCGGTGCCGGTCCGGCCTGAGCCAGGGCGATCGCCGCCGAACCGATCATCAACAACGTCATTCCAATAAGTTTTTGCATGGATTCCTCCAAAACACACTAGACTTGCAGTCAACTCTAGCGCATGGAACCGCGGACGGTCAAGTTTGGGGCCGCGCTCACACCAGCGCGTCCATGGCCAGAAACTCGCGGATGTGCGGATGCGGGGATTTGCTCCAGTCCGCCACGGGGCCGAAGTAAATCGCGCGGCCTTCAAACAGCACCACGACTTTATCGGCGACGCGGCGCATCAGGTCCAGATCGTGCGTCACCACCACGCCGGTCAGGCGCAACTGGGTCTTCAAGCGCAGCATCAGGTTGGCCAGGTGATCGCCCATGATGGGGTCGACCATGGTGGTGGGCTCGTCGTAGAGAATGCATTCGGGCTGCGCCGCCAGCGCGCGCGCGATGGCCACGGCGCGTTTATGTCCGGTGGAAAGATCGGCCGGATAGGTATCCTTATACTCGGCCAGGCCCACCATTTGCAGCAGGCCGTGGACGACGTCTTCCTTGTTGTGCGCGTCGTAATCGTCGCGAAGCTCGAGCGAAAACAGGATGTTCTCGCGCACCGTGAGCGAATCGAACAGCGCGCCGGACTGGAACACCATGGTCACTTTTTTGCGGATTTTCCGCAGCAGGGCGTCCTCGCCGCTGGTGATGTCCAGGTAAGACACGTAGACGCGGCCCGAATCGGGCTGGAGGAATCCCATGATATGGCCCAGGCTCACCGACTTGCCCACGCCGCTGCGGCCGATAATGGCCAGCGTCTCCCCGGCGTCCACATGAAAACTGACGTCGTCTAAAACGGGTCTGTCGAACGTCTTATAGACATGCGCGAATTCGATGTAATGGGACGAGCCGGTGTTTTCCTCTGGTGTCATCGCTTTCAGTCCATCGGCTCCCGGGCGGAAGAGCCGGCCACGGGTCCTTCCACGGCGTATGAGATGATGGTACCAAGCGAAATGTCCCCCGGTTGTCAAGAGAGCCTCGCGCCAGGAAACAAAATAGTGTATATTTGTTTCGTACTGACACTGGTGATGCTGGCCGCCTCCCCCATGCGCGCAGCCGAAGCCGAGTCGAACCCGCCGGCGAAGTCTTACAAGACGGTGGTGAAGGTCGACCCACGCACCGGGAAACTTGTGCGCACGCAGGTCGCTCTGCATCCTCCCACGGCTCCCTCCGCCATTCCGGAGCTGGTCGAAAAAACTTCCCGCGCGCACAACGTCGATCCTCTGCTGGTCGATTCCGTGATCCGCGTGGAGAGCAACTACAATCCCAACGCGGTTTCCCCCAAGGGCGCCGAAGGCCTGATGCAGTTGATGCCGCCGACCGCGCGGATGCTGGGCGTGAGCTAAT
>CAVXWB010000101.1:0-70765 GCA_963765185.1 Bryobacterales bacterium | reverse complement strand
CGGCCGGGCGCCGCCGCGTATTGCTGATATTCTTCCGGACGATCCTGACGATCTGCAAGCCGACCTGCTGGCGCTGGCAGGACCGGCCGCGGGGCCCAATGGCGGCCAGATCTTCGTGGACGGCTTCAGCAACGGCCAGCTTCCTCCCAAGGATTCCATCCGCGAGATCCGCATCAATTCCAATCCGTTCTCCGCCGAATACGACGCATCCGGTATGGCCGCGTCGAGATCTTCACCAAGTCCGGCACCGACAAGCCGCATGCCATGGTGCAGATGAACTACGGCGATTCGATCTGGAACGCGCGCAACCCGTATACCACCAATGAGCCCTACTACAACACCCAGAATCTGAACGCGAACATAAGCGGATCGCTGTTCAAGAAGATGTCCCTGTTCCTGGATTTTGAGCGCCGGGCCAATAAGAATTCGTTTGCAATCGCCGGGCAGCAGGTCATTTCCCGCACCTGCCTGTCCCCCACTAACTGCCCGGCCACTCTTCTGAACAAGCATCATCTCGCCCAACATGTTGTACCGCGTCAGCCCGCGCATCAGCTACGCACTGACGCCCAACTTCACCCTGGACGGCGCGCTACAACTACAACAACACCTCCATCAGCAATAACGGCGTGGGCGGGCAGAACCTGCTCAGCACCGCGACGACAGCAATCAGAACACCAACCAGAATGTGGCGATTACGGGAACCTGGGTGGTGAATCCGGCCGCGATCAACGAGAGCCGCTTCCAATGGCAGCATCAGGATAACAACTCGGTCGCACCCCGCGGACAACGCGGTAGTGAATATTTCGGTTGGGGACGGATTTACCACCGGCGCGAACTCTCCGCAGACCTACACGCACTCCAACAATTACGAATTTCAGAATTACACCTCGATCACCCACAAGGCGCACTTCATCAAGTTTGGCGCCCGGCTGCGCGGGTATCTTCAGGGCAATTACTCCGAAATAACTTTCCGGGCAGTACAGTTGGTCTTCGCTCGCCTCCTACATCCAATTTTCTGGAGGGAATTGCCGAGGGGATGACTTTGCCCAGATTTTCGCTCGCCGGCTACGGGCCGATCCAATACATGCAGGCGAAGCGGAACCCCCTTGGTCAACGTGAACCAGGTCGACGCCGGGATGTATATTCAGGATGACTGGAAAGTCATTCCCAACGTGACTCTGAGCCTGGGCTTGAGGTATGAGATCCAGAACAATATCAGCGACAAAAACGATTGGGCCCCGCGCCTTGGCTTGGCATGGGGCATCGGGAAGGGACAGGGCCGGCAGAAAACGCCGAACACCGTCCTGCGGTTGGGCTATGGCTGGTTCTACACGCGTTTCCCCTTGGCCGACACTTTGAATGACGAACGCTTCAACGGCATCAATCAGGTATCCTATACAGCGAACAATCCGCAATTTCTTCCAGCGGCGGCGCTGACAGCAGATCGGATTCAGCCCGACCCAGGCGGCTGGCCGCTGGAATCCCTGTTCCTACGGGGAGCGGCTTGCCGCGCTTGCGCAGTCCTCGACGACGTATCACACCGACTCCGACTTGCGCGCTCCGCTGCAGATGCAGAGCGCCGTCGGCGTGGACCGGGCGCTGCCCAAGAACATGCAGTTATCGGTGAATTTCATCGATACGCGCGGTGTTCACCAACTCCAGACCGTGGATATCAATACTCCGCTTCTCGGCACCTACGCACCGCCGCTGTCTCTTGCCAATCCGACCCAATACGCCATCGGCAATTATCCCTATGGCCAGGCGACGGGCTACGACAATTTATATGAATCGGGCGGCATTTACAAACAGAACCAGTTGATCTTCAACCTGAGGGCGCCCATCAATTCCAGAGTCTCCCTGCAAGGCTACTACGTCTACGGGCACGCCAACACCGATGCGGCTCAGCCCGCCAATCCGTACAATTTCGCGCAGGACTAGGGCCGCTCACCCTACGACATCCGCAATCGCGTCCAGATCGAAGGGACAATTGTGACGCTGTGGAAGATTCGCCTGAATCCCAACATCAGCTATTCGTCGGCTCCGCCCTTCAATATCACGCAGGGTTACGACGCGTTTGGCGACTCATTCACCAATAGCCGTCCGGCGTTTGAGCCCGCGGGTTTCAGCGGCCCGGCCTGCACACCGGAGGCGGCCGCGGAAGGCGTGACCTGCCTCGCCAATGGCGGGAAATACGGAAATTTCGTGATCAATCCGACGCCGGGGATGAAAATCATCCCGATTAATTATGGCAATGCGTATGCGCAATTCACCGTCAATATGCGGGTCAGCCGCACCTGGGGATTTGGCGAGCGGCTTAACAGCAACAATAACCGCAACCAACAGCAGGGCGGCCAGAACGGGCAACCCGGGTTCGGAGCAGCCGCGGGCGGACGCGGCGGCGGTAACTTTAACGGCGGCGGTGGCGGCGGCGGACGCGGTCCCGGCGGCGGTGGTGGCGGACGCGGCGGCGGCGATTCCAGCGGACAGAAGTACACGCTCACGGCCGGACTCGTGGTCCGCAATCTGTTTAATACCGTGAATCCAGGCGCGCCGGTGGGCGACTTGCTGAATCGTTTTGACGACGTTCTCGCGATGGCGAATATAGGCGGCGCTAACGTTTCCGCCAACCGCCGTATGGAACTCAATCTCCGGTTTAGCTTTTGAGGAACTCGCGCAAAACGGAGTGCGGCGCGAAACAGTTTCTGGTCCCCTGGCGGAGCGCGCCGCACCCTTTGCGCTTTTAAGAAAATCGCCCGGACGGGCGGCCCCGGATTGACAGTCGCGACTCTGCTTCGCGAGAATAGAGTTGCTCGCCCATGCGGATGTGGCGGAATTGGCAGACGCGCTAGATTCAGGTTCTAGTTCTCGCAAGGGAGTGGAGGTTCAAGTCCTCTCATCCGCACCAACTTCAAGCTTTGCTCTGACCGCACTCCTGGTTTCTGGCCAGCGCTTGCGTGAAATCACCCATCTCTTCAAAATGCTGAGCGGGCCTGCCGCCTAGCTGCATCGGCTTCGGCCCTTGTGCCGCTTGAAGTTAACGCAGGGACCAGCCTGTGGCTTCCAAATTGCATTGTCGTTGGTGGGGCCGATCATGCCAACGATAAAAACACATCTTATTCCCGTTCGACTTCTCCGAGCAAGGTTGTCAGGCAGCGCCATTTGTAAGCGCGATCGCAAGCCGCTTTGGCGCGCGCGTCACGCTGCTGAGCGTGCTTCCCCCTGTGTGGGAGTACCCCAC
Source organism: Bryobacterales bacterium (assembly GCA_963765185.1). GTDB lineage: Bacteria > Acidobacteriota > Terriglobia > Bryobacterales > Bryobacteraceae > Palsa-187. Next base: position 67,527 of record CAVXWB010000101.1, on the reverse strand, counting down.
CATGGGAACGCCCATCGTGACCAGCGGCGATCCAACTATGGAGAGCAATCTCAGATCCCGTCTGGATGAGACGCTGACGAAGGAGTTCTGCCGCATCCCGATTCATCGCGCGACAAGTTCCGGAGATCCGGCGCTGAAGATTGTGGACTTCGCGCACGACACTCTCAACAACTGCGGCGTGGACCTGATCATGATGGCGACGCATGGGACAGGGTTGTTCCGGAGACTGCTGATCGGGTCCGTCACCGCCAAAGTTCTGCACGACGCGAAGTGCCCGGTATGGACCGCGACGCATGCGGAGGAGCAACAATCGCCGGCTGTGCCGCGAACCATTCTCTGCGCCGTGGATGGGACCGCCCGGACCCCGGCTCTGATTCAATGGGCGGTCGAGTATGGCCAGCGGATCGGGGCGGCCGTGAAGCTGCTCCACGTGGTTCCTCCCATGAGCGACTGGCTGGCGTTGCCGGGCGAACGAGAGCTTCAGGAGCAAGTCCGGGAAGAGGCTCGCGCCAGGATCCATGCTCTCGAACGAGCCGCCGGCTTCGAGACGCCGGTGCGCATCGCCGTGGGCCCGATTGCGGATACCGTGGCGGAGGAGGCAAGGCAGGAAGGAGCCGATCTGATTGTGATCGGGCGCGGCTCGCTCCAGTCGCCTCTTGGGACGATTGCGCACGCATGCCTACGGAATCATTCAAAGGTCGCCCTGCCCTGTTCTGAGCGTTTAGGATTCCGCGCTGCACCCGCGCCCCGATCGTGCCACAGCGGCATGGGCTCACTCGTTTACATTTGCGCGGGGTTTCCCGGTACCGGCACGCTTGCGTGATCGCGCGGCAGCGGGCAGAAGCAGTCCCGCGAATTATGGATACAATCGATGCTGGCCGGATCGCCAAACGGAGATCCTGGGATCAATCCAAATTCTTGAGGGAGGGGTGAGAGATGGCGCTGTATATGCTCGAGGTCAGTTATACCTCAGCCGCACTGGCGGCTCTGGTCAAGGATCCGCAGGACCGCATCCAGGTGGTTACGAAGGCGGTCAAGAAATTGGGCGGCAAGGTAGTCGGGTTCTGGTTCGCATTTGGAGATTCGGATGTGATCGGCGTTCTGGAGATGCCGGATAACGCCTCGATGGCGGCGTTCGCATTGGCGATCGGAGCCGGTGGAGCGTGCAGCAAAGTGAAGACCACCGCGCTGCTGAGCGTGAGCGAAGCTCTCTCGGCCATGGAGAAGGCTTCGACCACTGGGTACAAGCCAGCCGCGAGTTAGCTCCTGAGCAATAGCCCGCAAAACGGAGTGCGGCGGCGCAGTTGCTCTCGGGAATTGAGGGCCGCGACCGGCCCTTTGCGGGCTGGCTACTTCAACAGCTCCGCGACCTTGGCGACACCGGCTTTCGCGCAGGCGTCGTCCTGTTCCTGGCTTGACCCGGAGCTGCCGACGCCGCCGATGGTCTCGTTGCCCACCTGGATGGGCACGCCGCCGCCAAGCGCCAGGATGTCGGCCACGTCGCGCTGCGCGGCGTTTGCGGGGTCGGTGGTGCGCTTCTGAAATTCGAGAGTGGTGGTGCGGAACATGCGCGCCGTGAAGGCCTTCCGGCGCGCCATCTCGGCGGTCTGCGCGGAGGCCTCCTCGTCGCGCAGGATCACCAGCACTTGCCCTGCGCGATCCACCACCGCGACCGAGGTGTTGTAGCCTTTCACTTTGCACGCCGCCAGCGCCGCTTCTGCGATGCTCTTGGCCATCGGCAGCGACAAATTGCGCTGCGTGACCAAGCCTTGACTGGCGCCCTGGCCGGCCGCGATCGCAGCCAGCCCAATCCCTAGAAAAGCTCTTAGCGCGTGCGACATGATTCGCTCCTTGCGGGCCGATCGGTTACTTGGGAACGAGCTCGCTCCAACTCTGGCTGACCGGATAGACCACGCCGTTGGGGTCGAAGGTATGGTCGTTGGTCTGGATCAGAGTGCTTCCATCCGAGGACACCCATTGGTGGTTATATTGGCTGCTGGCCTGGATGGTCTGGCCGGTGTTGGGGTTGGTGAACTCCTGCTGGTCGTTGGCGTAAAGAGCCATCTTATGTGCCGAAGCGTCGATCGCATCCTGACGGGCGCGGTCGGCGGCCATGGCCCGGTCGGTGCTTGCCTGCCTGGCTGCATTCTGGGCCCGGCTATTGGCCAGCATCTGCGCATTCGTATCCGCGCTATTCTTCAGGTTCTGCTGAAACTGCGCATTGTTGGCAGCCTGCGCCTGCTGAAAGGCTGCCTGCTGGTCTTTCATCAAACGGTTCTGCCAGTCGGGATTGACCTGCATGCTTTTGCCTTGGCTTGCGAACTGAGGCTGCGCCATGAATTCGTCGAGATGACCTTGGGGAGCGCGGACGATGACGGTGTTTCGGGAGGTGCAGGTGCGCCGCGTGGAGGCGGGTTGCTTGTACAAGGCGGCCATCTGCGATTCGACGCAATCCACAACGGCGGTGATCATCTCCTCCACGGGTTGTCCGTCGCGCACATATTGAACGCGCACGCGGGCGCCATCCAGGGTCAGATGCTGGGGCGGCAGGCCGTACTGCTTGGCCATGGCGATGTTGTCCCGATGCTCCTTCTCAAGCTGATCCTTCAGCGCGGCCTGGCCTTCCGGCCGCAGCGGCAGGACCTCCGCGACCTTGGCGTTGGGACGGAGTTTAGGGATCGCAATATTGAGCAGGAACTTGGACGCGGAGTCGGCGTCCACGGCGGGGCAGTGCTGCGCCATAATTTTCTGCATTCCGGGGTCGCTGGACCAACTCCAGGACGAGCCGGGCAACATTACGATCGCGGTCAGGCCATCCGGGCTTTGCGCCGTGTACTTGATCCCAGCGCCGCCGGCGAAGCATCCCGAATCCCGAGCGATGACGCCGGCATACTTCCAATCGGCGGGAACTTCAAGCGTGTAGGCGACCATCTGATATTTGGGATCGGGGACCTGCACCTTGCGCATACCGGACGAGGCGATCTTTGCCTGGCCCGATGCCTGGGATGGCGCTGGGGCCTGCGAAGATTGGGCCGGTGAAGACTGGGCTGGCGAAGATTGGGCGCGCGCGGAAGTCCCAGCAGCAGGAGCTGCCGCGGGAGCGCTGGCCTGGAGCGCCTGAACTTTCGATTCGTATTCCTGCGCGGTAATGACTCCGGTATCGCGCAGATCCTTGAGGGCCGCGAGCTTGGCTTGGTCGGCCGGGCTGACTGTTCTGAGCTGGCCGCAGGAGACAGCCGCGCCCCGAGAGGACGACAAGCGCGAGGCCGGCCATCACCGCGATATTGTGCTTCATCATGTTCTCCTTCGGCCCTGCGCGGATGAAACTTAATTTAACATGATCCGAGCCGAGGGGCAGCGGGCGGTCAGCTCCTGTTGCAGGCGAGCGATGTCGCTCTCCACGCCCGGAGGGATCAGACGTGGGCTGTGAATGGTCCGGTCCAGGCCCCCGTTTGGGGGGCGATTAGTCGCGCATGTATGTCTTTAATAATGTCGTCTGCCCAGTCTTCTGAGCGATTCACTCCGTTGGGGGCTTCCGAAATTCACAGCGATGTCAGGGAACTGATAACGCCAGTGGATCGAGTATTCTGGGGTGAGCGGCGGCATTGAAAGTGCGCAATTATAATTTAATAAACACCAACGCGACCAAACCCCCGGGCACCATTAGCACCATCGACTTTTCCTTTGCAATGCCGCTCGGGAGGCGATACACTGAGTCGGCTCCGCCTAGGCCTTTGCATGGATGGCTTAAATACGAAGCAAACGGAGGTATTGTCGCTCGTGTGCAAGGGGCTTCGAAATTCCGATATCGCTAAGGCGCTGGGCTTGAAAGAGCAGACCATAAAGGCGTATATGGCCCAGCTATTCCTGATTTTCGACGTCACAAATCGGACAGAATTTGTGGGACTATTCGTCGCTGATACGCCGGATGAAGTCGGTTACACTCGGATAAATCCAACTCGCCCGACAAAAAGTCGGAAGGGTTTCACTAATTGGTCTTGATCTCGCCCAGGTCCAGTGTCCCCATCAAGGGATCGGCTAGTTGGGGAGTTGGATCGGGCCGCCAGTCCCGATCGAGTCTGACGTACACGATGTAAGTTTCGTATTCAGTTGTGACTGGGCCGGAGCATTGGAGCGCTATGGTGTCCTCCCCGGACGTCACTATCAGGTCTCGGCCTTCCACCTTGCCCGCCTGCTCGAAGCCGGGCCTTGGAATCAGCGAGAGAACGAAGCGCCCGCGTCCTGGGAGATAGAACCAAACGAGCGGACTGCGGACCTCTCTCGCCGATCTTCCAGCTCTGCCGTACGCCGTTGATGTAAACCGCGGGGAACACAACATCCAGCTCCGCGTCTTCGGCAGATAGGTCGCGCGCCGCTCCCCCAACGCTAGGGGCAGGCGGCGCGAGTGCCCGGGGCACCGGCGGATTGGATTGGATTTGCTGGACAATCTCTTGGCGTGCTTCAATTACCTTCGCATTCAGGTTCTGGTCCGCCCGGAGAAGGTCGGCATAAAGCGCTTGTAACTCAGGCGTAGTCAGGCCCTTGAGCTGCGCTTCGACGGCCGCGCGGGACATTATAAGTTCCGGCATTTCTATGTGGCCGACGAGTTTGTTTCCCCCGCCGATGGCTTTTCTCTCCTCATTGCCCGTCGGGGTCAGGTCGATGGCGAGCGTCTCGCCTGGCCCAACGACCTGCTGGCGAGGATATGCCGCGGGAGGGTCATAAGCCCAAACGGACGGATCCCCCATACCCGTGTGCGTGAAGTTTTTCGCAAGATCGGGGCCGCTGGGGCTCAGAGGCTGAAATTTTACCAAGTATGCGCCCTCGGCGCCGTGTGGCTGAAAGACCGCATCGCATCCGAAGTATCGGGAGTTGCGAGAAATCCAAAGGTGAAGAATGAACTGCCCTTTCCCAGGCGAGGGGATGGCACCAGAGGTGCCGCCGATGAGACCTGGCTCCTAGGTTCCCTCTGAGCGTAGAAAATTATGTTAGGCGGCGGATAAAGGGTCTTGGCCTCCTGGGCCAGCACCGGAAGCGTGCAAAGCAGAAAGCCGGCGAGCCTCACCTGGGCTGCTCCTTACGAAGCGATACGATCTCCTCCAGCCCGACTGAGCCGGCCTGGGGCTTGCCCCGTTGAGATAAGGACGCGGGCTCCCATTCGGAATCGTGCAGCGCATAGACGAAAAAGGCGGCCCCGGCGGGCGCGATGGAGGTGCCCGACACGAGTACAAACGAGTCGCCGTCGATTTGGAGGCTGAGGTAGCCGCCTCGCGCTTCGCCTGCCTTGACAAACCCCAGCTCGGGCCGCGGGACGAGGGAGAGAACGTATCTTCCGCGCCCGGGGAGAGAGAACCAGATCAGCCTTCCGCGCGCGGACGGGAGTTCGACCTCGGGACCGCCGTTCATGCGGATGCGCAAAAAGAGGCTCGCCTTGAACTCAGCGTCGGCGGCGGCGATTCGACGCGGAACGCCGGCGACGATAAGAACGGGGGGCGGGCCAGATCCCTCGTTGCTGGGTGGGGTGGGCTCGATGCCACGCTTGCGCAATTCCACGGTCAAGGCGGACTTTGCCAGAAGAAGGGACATCCTGTCACGCATAGTAAAGAGGAGTTCCTCGCCGCGGAGCGGTGTCCTGTCAACCACGACTTCGTCGATGAGGGGGATGCCTGAGCTAGGCACCACGCCCAGCGGGATCGCAACCGTTTCGCCCAAATGGATCATACGCTCCGGCGGAAAAGCCGTGGGTCCCCGCTTCGTGCCGGAGCCGGGATCAGCCCCGCGCTCCCCCGGATCTATGGGACGGAAACTCACAAGAAGCGTGTCCGGCTGGCCCGACGCGACTGCTATCTCATAGGCAAAATAGACGTTGTCCGCGGGGTCCGTCAGAATCCTTCGCGCGACAACGGCACCGTCGCCTGAACGATGCAACACGACGCTCGATCCTAGACCCGGGGTCTTCGCCGAGAGGGCTCGGCCCGAATGTGGAACGATAGGCCGATTCGAATCTGAGGCTGCTCGCCGAGAAAAAGGGGCTGGCTCAGGCCTACGGCGACCGTGATTGCGTAGCATCCCGCCGCGATACAAAGACCCAAGGGCGTCAATGAAGATCCCTCCCTAACAAATATAACAGCGAGCCGGCTTACATGAAGTACGCAGAATTAGTTGCAGCGGATGCGTAGCCATAGCCATCCGAGTCCTGTGTGAACCCGCTGCTGTTCCCGTTACAGTCGGCAGACCCTGAGGTGCTGTAAGTCATACCATAGTAGATGCCGTAGGCAGTAGCATCACTGGAGACGTTCGCCGAGGAAGCGTACGACTCGCTCCAGATGGTGTAGTACTCAATCGTCCGAGTAGCCGTTTGCCATGCCGACGGACGAGACCGAGCCTGAGATAGTGCAAGACGCCGCAACCCCGGACTCGACGTCGATTGGCCCGTATCCATCGTTGCTCGAATAGCACGGCCCGCAGACAGCTGTGCTGGTGTTGACGGAATCTGCCCTCGCGAGCGGCGCAGCACCGAGGCACAGGAAGGCGAGGGACAATGCCCACAGGCCTAGGCGCGGTGGTCTTGATAACCTTGTCATGGTGGTGTGTTGTCTCCTTATTGACGGTGAACGTTGGGGAAATTTTCTGTAGCGAGCAGCCGCTGCGCGAAACCGGCGACGGCCCCCGGGATCGCTGGAGGCTTTCTTTATAAGACCGCCTGCGAACTGGCGCTGGACATCCGAAAGGACCATGGAGTAGGCGGCGGACGGGGTCGGGGCATTGACCGCCGCCATGTCGCCCTGCGGGGGCGGCGCGGCGGCTACTACGCCTTGCAGGTACGTGGTGAGAGCGTCGGCCCCTCCCTGTTGCCACGCCGCGACGATCCCGGCAAGCACCTGCTTCTGTGCATCCAGCCGCGCCTCTACACGGGGGACGGTGTTGTTTGCATCCCCGCCGAGAGCAGTTCCATCGCTTAGGATCACGGCCTCCAGCGAAGCGGCGATGCTTTGTGCGCCTTGAAATCCCGCCAATTCCCTCGCGACGGCGTCGTCGTCCGCGTCCGCGCCCGGCGAAAGAATCGGCGTCACAAGACGGTCCGCGCCCGCCGCTACCGTTCCACTGCTCGTTGGCGTGATCAAGTCAATCCAGGCCCGATCATGGGTTCGCACATGGCCCGCCGCGTCGGTGCAGATCCACCTGACGCCGAGAGCGATGATGGCTTGTCCGGTTCCGTTCGTCAGAACGAAGGAGTAAGGAAACGCTGCGGCCAAGTTCGGGGCGTTCGACGGGACCAGAGCGGATGCTAGCCCGGCGAATGCTGGATCGGACGAAGACACCAGAGAAATGCCGGCTTGGCGCCAACTCCCTGGGTCCACAGTCATGTTTTGCGCGGCAAGCACGCCGGTCAGAACCGCGGGCAGTGCCAGTAGCAGTTTCATACGATTCACCTCCGCAATGTGATGAGAATACGCTGCGGCGGGAATTGGCGCAATGTCCGAAGGTGCAGTATGAAAGTACATCCCGAGTGATATTGTGGTTTGAGGATGAGGAGAGCCCTGCGGGCCTCACCACAAAATCCTATGACCGCCGCGCTCGGCTGCGGCGGCATCTCGCGCTTTCCTGCCGCCCCCAATCGAGCGGGGCGAAGGCACTCATAGCCGCCGCCGCTTGCCGTCAATGACGGATTCTGACTCCCCTCCCTCGCCGGCGGGCTCCGCTCAGGGGGCGGGACAGACAGTGAGGTTGACGGCGGCTAAGACGATGCCGATCACGGCGGCGACGGCCAACAGCACAAATGCCGCGGATCGCAGCGTCGACCGCGTGGAGTAGAGCGGATTACGGCGCCAGGCAGTCCATGCTCCAAAGGCGGAAAGAGCGACGAACAGAGCAAGGATCATGGGCCGGTCTCCTCCCGACAAGTTTGCCACTTCGCGGCCAGATCGGTCCGGGACGGCGGCCTTTAAACACGTTCCGCTACCATGAAAACGAGGAGCGCGACAGGGGAGCGATGACGCTGCGGAATCTACTGGGGAACTCGCGCAAAACGGAGCGCGGCGCGATCGGTTCCTGGATTGATTCGGGGGTGCGCGCCGCACCCTTTGCGCTCCAGGGTTCATGTTGAACGCTCTGCTCCAAAACGCGAGCCGTGGGCGCTCGGTCCTTTCGGTGTTCCGCCACCTGGGGGCACTCGGGCTTTTTTCCCTCGCGATCCTGGATAGCTCCCCCGTGCCGACGTTTGGCGGCCCCGACATTCTTCTTGCGATTCTCGTCGGTACGCGTCGCGACCCGTGGTACGCGTACGCCGCCATCGCCACGGTCGGATCCACCATCGGCGCGTATATCACCTTCCGGCTCGCGCGCAAGGCCGGAGACGCCTATCTGGAAAGTAAATTCGGAAAGGCGAAGGTATCCGCGTTTCTGGCGGTGTTTAAGAAGTGGGGCACGGGGACTTTGGTCGCCTCCACCGCCATTCCGTTTCCGTTCCCGACAAGCCTGGTTTTCGCAGCGTCCGGCGCTTCGGAATATCAATTGGGCAAATTCCTCGCGGTGGTCGCCGTAAGCCGTAGCGTGCGCTATACCGTCATCGGCGTTGTTACGGACCTGTACGGGCGTCACTTCGTCCGCGTGATTCGGCATCCGACGCAATACTGGGGCTGGTTCCTGATCTTTACCGCCGCCGTTCTGGCTTTAATCGGGGCGGGAATCCTGCTCAACAAGCGGCTGCTGACGGCTCCGGCGCGTTGAGCGAAAGTGGTCCGGCGAGGCTACTCCGAATCCGCCAGCACGTAGCTCATCACCGCCATCGCCGCTACGCACTTGCGGAAATCCTCGGGCACGATTTTGTCGAACGTGTCCGCCTGGGAATGGTGGTAATCGAAGTAATGCGCCATGGTGGTGCGCAGCCCGAAGGCGGGCACGCCCAGGTTCATCAGCGGTTCAATGTCGGCTTCGCCGTTGCCCGCGGTAATCTTGTCCGCGCCGATGCTCTTCAGCAGCCCTGCGATCGCCACGGCGCGGTTGCGGAACTCCTCCGGAACCGTCTTTGAGCCTAAATCGAAACCCACGGGCGTCTCCGCGCCTCCGTCCATCTCGATCGCCGCGATATGTTTTTTCACCTGGTCGCCGGCCCATCTGCGATATTCGTTGCCGCCCCTGCTGCCGTTCTCTTCGTTGGTCCAGAACACGACGCGAATGGTGCGCCGGGGGTGCAGCCCGGCCTGCCGGATCAGGGCCGCGGCTTCCAGGGCGGCGATGGCGCCGGAACCATCGTCATGCGCGCCCTGGCCCACATCCCATGAATCCAGGTGTCCGCCAATCACCACGATCTCGTCCGGCTTCTCCCGCCCCACGATCTCTCCCATCACGTCGGCCGAATCGGCGTCGGGTTCCGAGTGCGCCTCCATTGCCAAGTGCACGCGAACGCGCTGGCCGGATTCGACCAGCCTGTGCAGGTACTCGGCGTCCTCAACCGACACGGCCGCTGTGGGAATCCTGGGGTCGGCATCGGTGTAGCGCATCACGCCGGTGTGCGGATCGCGCAGGCTGCGCGGCGTGACGGAGCGGACCAGCGCAGCCACCGCGCCCAGCCTCGCCGCCCGCGAAGCGCCTTGGCTCCGGTACGTCACGGTCTGGTCGTAGGTCGTGAACGGTGCGTCATATAGAACGATCTTGCCCTGCACGCCCGTGCGCCCCAGCTTTTCGAGCTGGTTGAAATCCGAGACCACGGCGACCTCCGCCGTGATGCCCTCCGGCGGAGTCGCGATGCTGCCGCCCAATCCCAGAATGAAGAGAGGCTTCGCCAGAGGTTCCACCATCTCGGCCGATTCGCGCCCGCGCACCCAATGCGGAACCTTCACCGGAATGGTGCGCACGTTGGCCAGCCCGGCGCGCTTCATCTCCTCCGCGGACCATGCCACGGCCTGCTCCAGAGCCTTCGATCCGCTCAGCCGGTTTCCGATGCGGTCGCAGAGATATTCCAGCCGATTCAACCCCGCGTCATCTTTGAGCGCGGCGTTGATGAGTTGATCGGCGGTCTGACGATATTCGGCTGTGTCCATACCGGCCGCGAAAAGGAAGGCGGCCAGCGCGCCCAGCAGGGCTACACGCCGAACCATACGTCTATAGTAGCGATTCTTGGTTTAGCCCGGAGGCACGCCGATTGCTACGCTTACTCAAGTGTACGCAGTTGCATGACGTGAAAACATTGCTATGAAACAGGGTCTCTTACTCGCTCGTGCTCCTTTTCGCCACAGCTCCTGGGCCGTTTTTTCCCAACTGGTCCTTCTCGCACTCTCGACCAACGTTCTTGGCGCGGCCAATCCCAGTATTGTTTTGCAGGTCTCCAGCGAAACAGCGCCTCCCGGAGGTTACGCGCAATTCAAGGTTTCGCTGACATCTCCAGCGCTCATCGGAAGCGGAGCCATTTCGATGGATTTCGATCCGGCGGTGTTCGGCGACGTCGCCAATGTGGCAATTTTCAGCGCAACCGGAGACGCCCTGGGCTATGCCAACGTGAGCGCGCAGCATGTGGCCGCATATTTTTCGTCGGCGACGGCGGCCATCGGTCAACTGCCCGATCTGCCGGTGTTCGTCGTTTCGATTCCCGTATTGCCGGGGGTCGCCGCGGGCACCACCAGCGCCGTGACTGTCAATGCGTCGGGCGCGCCTTGGAATAATGTGAGCGGCAATCCGTATTCGGTGAGCCTGAATCCAGGAATGCTTACCGTCGGCGGAAGCCTTTCGGTTCAGAGCGTCACACCGGGCGGCGGGGTGCTTCCCGCGGGCACCGTGCTCCAAATCGAGGGCACCGGCTTTGATCAGACCACTACGGTCGCGATCGATGACGTGAGCATTTCCTCGACGCAGTTCATCGGCCCGCAACAAATCAACGTCACGCTGGGCGCGCAGACTGAGATGACGGGCAAACAGGTCCACGTCACCAATTCGAGCGGCACGGAAGTCGATTATTTTCCTTCTCTCCCGAGCGCGCCGGGAGCCACGCCGGACGGGTTCATGGGATTACCCGGCATTCAGCCGCTGATGTCGCTGGTATCTTACACGACAGCGATTCTTCAAGACAATCGGATCGAGCAACCTTTCACCAGCGACGCTCTTGCACTCCTCAACCCGAATCTGACTCCCATAACCGTCATTCTGGAAGTTGTGACTACGGAGGGCACCCTAACCGTTGACTCTGATCAGAGCCTCACAATTCCAGCAAGCACACTTTCCTTTTTTGACGTGACGCAGCTGTTCCCTGGACAATTTGATGAGCTATGGATCATAGCTTCCGCTCCGGTTCGCATCCTGGAATACGTTGACAACGATCGGCCGCCGGGTCAGCCGACGATTTATGCCGCCGCTCCCACCGCCGCGACGGCCTCTTTGCCGGCGATCCAAGCCGTGGTGAGTGGCGGACCCGTGAATTGGAGCTGGCAGACCGGGACGCCTTTGCCGTCCGCCGTAAATCTCAGCGTCGGCGGAAATTTCAGCTTTACCGTTTCCGTCTCAGGCTCAGCCGCGCCGTTCCTGACGGTGACTCCCCAGCAAGGCACTGCACCCTCGACGCTGAGCGTCGCTTCGAACTTTGCTTCGGCAACGCCGGGGACCTATGCGGCGACCATCACGCTGACGCCGACACTTCCCGCGGCGCTTGCTTCGCTGACCGCGCAGCCGACATCGATCGCGGTCACGCTGGTGGTCAGCACGGGTTCGTTGATCAGCCTCGCGGCCAATTCAAACTGTTGCGCTTTCTTCGAACCAGAACAGAACAATCCCGCGACCGGACCAGACTCGATTGCGCTCATGAGCAATGGGAGCCCGGCTGCTTTTACGGTGACCATCGGAGCTTGCGCCGGCGGGAACTGGCTTTCGGTTACGCCCCCCAGCGGCACCACGCCCGCAACTCTGACGTTCACCGCGAATCCGGCCGGGCTCAACCTGCCGGGCGGCGTCCAGCTGTATCAGTGCCCGATCACGATTCAAGGCCCAGCCAATACCCTCACGCTGACGGCGGGATTGACGGTTATCGGCGGGTCCTCGCAGCCAACCCTACCACCGACAGTTCAAGTGACGCCCGGATATTTGACGTTCCAGTTTTCCGCCGGAACTTCGCCGCCTCCTCAAACGTTGACGGTCACGACGGGTGGCAATCCGGTGACGGTTTCGGTCCAGACCCAATCGGGCGGCAGCTGGCTGAACGCCGTTGCGAATGCCCTCCCGGGCTCGAGCACTGGCGTAGTTACGGTCAGCATCGGCTCAGGACTGGCGGCCGGCACTTACAACGGCACTGTGACAATTTCATTGCCGGGTGCGACTTCGACCATGGTGACCGTCGTGGCTACGGTTGTCGGTTTGCCTCCAAATCAGGCGCCGTTGACCGCGACGCCGTCACCCCTGTTATTGACCGCAGCAGCCGGAATGAGCGCATCCGCTTCGTTGGCTGTCGCAGCGCCCGGCGGCATTCCGGTGGCGTACACAGCCTCCGCGGCCACCTCTAATGGTGGAAACTGGCTCACGGTAAATTCTTCGGGAATCACTCCGGACGCGCAATTCCCGGAAGCCAGTGCTCTCGAACTGGCCCCCGGCGTGTATAACGGCAGCATCAATATCGTCTGGGGAAACGGCACCCTTACTGTGCCGGTGATCTTCACGGTGACCGCGTCTCTCGGAAGTCCTCCGGCGACTGCCGCGATCGTCAACGCCGCCTCGGAAGCGCCCACATCGATCGCGCCCGGCGAAGTCATCTCACTCTTCGGCACCGGATTGGGCGCGGCGGTGAATGGGCTCACCCTGAATGCCGGCGGAAAGGTTGCGACGTCGCTGGGCGGAACCCAGGTCCTGATCAATGGCGTGGCCGCTCCCTTGATCTACGCGTCGCCCAGCCAATTGAACGTTATCGTCCCTTACGAAGTGACCGGCAGCACGATCGCGAATATCCAGGTCCAGTGGGGTGGTCTTCCGTCGGCCGAGTGGGGAATTCCCGTCGCGCCTTCGTCGCCGGCGATTTTCACCATTCCCGAAAACGGCGCCGGACAAGCGGCGGTGCTCAATCAGGACAACTCGGTCAACAGCTCCTCGAACCCCGCGGCGCGAGGGACTGTGATCCAGATCTATGCGACCGGCGGAGGCCAGACTTCCCCCGCATCTTCTACCGGCAGCGTCGCGCCGGCGGAAGCCAACCTCACGCTTCCCGTCACCGTCACTATCGGCGCAGCGAATGCGCAAGTTGTTTACGCAGGCAACGCTCCGGGTGAGGCGGAAGGGGTGGTCCAAATCAACGCGGTTGTTCCGCAGAGCGTGATGCCGGGCCGCGGTGCTGCCGGTGCTTGTGAGCATCGGTGGAATCCCTTCGCAGACCGGCGCAACCGTCGCGATTCAGTGATCCTCGTCCTTGCGTTCCTCGAAAGGTTCGTGTTACTTTAATCGTCAAGCTTTTCCTGGGACGACCCGGCACCTCCCGATGCTTTCGGGATCTGAAGCTTTAGCCAGGACGACTTGGCCTTGATCTTTATGGGCTGGAGTGGTTACTGTGCCCGGGTCGGCGACAGTATTAGTTCGCGTGACGTTTACGCATCCTCCTCTTTCCTGAACCCTTAACTTTTCGACCGGCGTTGCTACGACAATTCCGCTCACTTCACCGAGGAGATGAGGACGATGAACGCTTTCCCTTTGAAACCTGCACTTCGAGCTGCTCTGCTGCTTATCCTGGCATCGCTTCTGTTCTTCGGGGCCGAAACTTATCAACAGCCGCCGAAGGAAATCATGGATATCCTCAACGCTCCGGCCACCCCTACGCTCGCGCTGAGCCCTTCCGGGGCTTATGCCATGCAGGGCAGCCCGGTGCGCTTTCCACCTGTTGCCGAGCTTGCCGAGCCCATGCTGCGGCTGGCGGGCATTCGCATCAACCCGAAAACCAACGGACTGCACAACGCCACCTTCAACACGAATCTGACGCTGCGCAAGATTCCGGAAGGCACCGAGATCAAGGTGATGACGCCGCCGAATTCGCGGCTCAGCATGCCGCGCTGGAGTCCCGACGGCACGCACTTCGCGTTCACCAACTCCACCTCAGCCGGCATCGAACTGTGGATCGGCGATTCGGCGACGGGTCGCACGCACAAGCTGCCCAACCTGCGGATTAACGAGGTGATGGGCGGCGCCGGCGGCGGACGCGGCGGCGGAGCGGTGGGACCAGTTCAGTGGATGCCCGACGGTAAATCGCTGCTGGTTCACATGGTAAGGCCCGATCGCGGAGCGCCCCCGCCGGAGCCACTCGCGCCCATCGGCCCGCATGTGCAGGAAAGCCTCGGCGGCGGACGCGGCGTAGTGACCCATGAAGACCTGCTGCAAAATCCGCATGACGAAGATCTCTTCGAGTTTTATGCCACATCGCAACTGGCTGTGGTGGATAGCGTCAGCGGCAGTATATCGCCCATCGGCAAGCCTGCGCTTCTGATGTCGGCGCACATGTCTCCCGACGGCAAGGATTTCATTGTCACCACCATTCACCGGCCATTCTCCTATTCCTATCAGGCGCGGCAGTTCCCGACGGAAGTCGAGGTTTGGGATCGCAGCGGCAAGGTTGTGCACAAGTTGGCCAGCGTCCCGTTGGGCGCCGGAGGCCGCGGCGGCGGAGGCGGGGGCCGCGGAGCGGACGACGGCGCGGAAGCGGCTCCCCAAAACGGTCCGCGCACCGCGGTATGGCTGCCCAGCGACCCGGCGACGCTCATGTGGGTGGAAGGAACGGGCGCAAGGGCCGGAGGAACGGGTGCAAATCCCGCCGCAAGTCCGGCGCCGGTCCATCAAAAGATGATGGCGCTGAAGGCGCCTTTCGCGGGCGATCCGCAAGTCATCTTCGAAGCCGACCGGCGGCTGAACAACATCCAGTTCACTGAGAACCTGCACACAGCCATTCTCGATGGCGGCGGGGGCGGAGGGCGTGGCGGAGGAGGCGGCGGCGGACGCGGCGGCGGGCAGACTGCGACCACGGCGTATCTGATCGATTTCGCCAATCCCAAGGAAGCGCCCAAGCCGCTGTGGACTCGCGGCGGAGCCAACCGCTACAACCAGCCCGGCTCGCCGATGGAAAAAAGTCTTCCCAATGGCGATCGCGCCGTGATTCTGGATGGCGACAGTATTTTCCTGACCGGCAACGGACCCTCGGCCACCGGCGACCATCCCTTCCTGAGCAAGTACAACCTGGACACCAAGGAGACCAAGCTGCTCTTCCAGTGCGACGACACTCATTACGAAGCCGTGGAGGCGCTGCTGGATGCCCATGGCGACAAGTTCCTGACGCATCGCGAGAGTCCCGATGAGCCGCCCAACTATTATGTGCGCTCAGCCGGAGGAAGCATGACCGCGCTGACGAAGTTCCCCGACCCGGAACCCATCATGCGCAAGGTGCACAAGGAATTGGTGACGTACAAGCGGCCCGACGGCGTGGAGATGTCTTTCACTCTGTATCTTCCGCCGGATTACCAGAATGGTACGCGTTTGCCCACGGTATTATGGGCCTATCCGCGCGAATACGAAGACGAGGATGCCGCCAGCGTAGTCTCGACGGCGGGTTCCATTGAGCGCTTCACGGAAATCGGCGGATATTCCGAGGTGTTCTTTGCCTTGGAAGGCTACGCCGTTCTGGATAACGCTTCTATGCCGATTGTCGGTCCCGCGCGCACCGTCAACGATCACTTCATCGAGCAGTTAGTGATGGACGCCAAGGCGGCCATCGATAAGGCCGTGGAGATGGGCGTCACCGACCGCTCCCGCGTGGGAGTGGGCGGCCACAGTTACGGCGCTTTTATGACCGATAACCTGCTGGCCCAAACCGATTTCTTCAAAGCCGGAATCGCGGAAAGCGGCGCACCCAATCGCACGCTGACGCCATTCGGGTTCCAGAACGAGCGCCGCACTATTTGGGAAGCGCCCGAAACGTATCTCAAGATGTCGCCGTTTATGAATGCCGATAAAATCAAGGCTCCGCTGCTGTTGATCCACGGCGAAGCGGATGACAATGACGGCACTTTCCCGATTCAATCGCAACGCATGTATGAAGCGGTTCGCGGCAACGGCGGAACCGTGCGTCTGGTATTCCTGCCGGTGGAAGCTCACGGCTATCGCGGTAAGGAAACCATTGAGCATGTGAACTGGGAAAAGCTCACCTGGCTCGATAAGTATGTGAAGAACGCCGCTCCGCCCAGTACTAAAGGGGGATCGCAGTAAGTTCGAATAATCATCGGGCTTGGCGCTCTAACGGATAGCGCCAAGCCCGATGAGACAAACCCGCAGCTTCCTGTTTTGAGCAGGGGAATCAGCTGGGGCGATGTGTAAGCCGAGCCGCCGGTGTCAGCTGCGTCGCGCTTTGACGACCAGGGGTGGAGCCCCTTCGCTTTCGCGCCCTTTCGCCGCGCGAGGTAGAGCGAACTGGTACCCCGTCAGTCCATCGACCCAGAGTTGGGAGAGTTGGTAGTGATCGCCGCTTACGTTCAGAACGACGCTGGTATCCACGTTGGCGTTGAGCTTCTCAATCCGCATCGCGTGGATAAGGGTTTCGCAAACCAGACCGTCTTTGTACAATCCGAATGTATCGGGCTGACCCGCCAAGGGGCGGATTTCGTAGTTACCCGCTGGAACAACAGCCGTTCCAGCAGTTATGGCATAAGGCAGGTTGACCTGAACCTCGTTGAATGTCTGCGCGTGAGCGAGCAACGAGGCTGCAGCCAACGTGATCGACAAAGAAAAGACACGTGTGGCGCGCATATATTCCTCCTGTTTGGGATTAGAAATGTAAATGCATTCGTGCGCGTCATACTGCTCTGTGCCGGCCGGTGCATCTAAACTTCCGCCTGTTAGACGCCGGGAGAACGGATTCGGTTACAGTCCCACTCCAGCTCAGGTACGCTTAACCTTTCCCTTGAGCCGTTGCAATCTGGGAGCCGGAGGGTCAATCAGACTCACTTCAGGTATTCCAGATGCTGGAGAGTCGCCTCGTCGGCGCGGGTGAAGTTCGACAGTTCGATTAGTTTCTCCACCCATTTCCTCTGGAGGCGCAATGGCTGGTATGTTCGCGGGTCAGATCGAAGGCGGGACCAGCGAAGGTTTCACACACTGCTCCAGTTCCCCGGCTCAACCCGGTGATCGGATTCTCCGCGAGATCGGATTAGGATCTTATTGTGCGCAAAGGAGCGGAGAGAACGCCGGGAAATTACGATGGAGCCATCCGCCGGGATCGAACCGGCGACCTGCCGACTACGAAGCCACGCGAGAACTTCCAGACTGGGCGACTCGACTTGCGTGCGCCAGTTAACCATCACCTGAGCCTGCGACTCTCTTTGGCCAGCGTCCGCGCTCAGTTCTTCAGCGTTCGCTCCCAAGGTGCGACTGGCCCCTCCACCGCCCTGAATGTCGAATTGACCTTGACTGGTTCGCGTTTACTGATCAATTGCAATCGCTTTGGGTCACGCTGACGAAGTTTCTGCTGCAGGTGCATGAGTTCGTATTCAAGCTGTCCCTTGGTGACCGGGATGGAGACCATTCCTCGTGGCATCGCAATTCTTGAGACGTCGAAATGGTAGCCACGTTCTTTCGCTTCGTCGGCCACACTCCAGAGATAGATTCCGATGGCTCGGGTGGGATTGCGCGTTTGTCGAAATCGATCCAGTTGCGGGTGATGCCGGTAGCCTTTGGTTGCTCCGGCCAAGACCTTTTGGGCGAGCAGCGCCTCGCGCCACAGGGCAACAAGTCCTGCTCGGTCTAATAACGAGGGATGAAGGGACCACAGTCGCATCAGAGATGACATTCTCCAGCTTATCGAGGGAAGAGTGTCTGAACCTGCTGTGCTCGATAATCGAATATCCGCCCGAGGTCCCGAGCCACTTGAAGGCGATGGACCAGCCGGCCAAGCAATCCGAACGGAAGAGCATACTCGACGGTATCCGCGATCAGGGTGCCGCCGTTCCGTTCCGAAAACCGATGCGTGTGGCGCCAAAGCCTGTACGGACCCTTCGCCTGAACATCGACGAATTCGTGCCGTGGATTCCAACTCTCGATTTCCGTCACCCAGCGAAGCGGGATCCCCCGGACGCGGAGCGAATAGGCGATGGTGGCCCCCGGCCTCATGGCGATGGGCAGTGGAGTGAGTATCCGGAAGCGCATCCATGGCGGAGTGATTTGTTCCAGATTCTCCACGTGCGAGAAAAAATCGAAGACCATGGGCAAGGGGTGCGGCACCCACAATTCCCTATGCAGCGTGTAATAGTCCATCCGTCTCAGTTCGCAGAAAGAAGTCTCGAAACCTCCGATGAGAGCGACTTGTAACTCTGCTCGTCGAGGCTTCCCGCACTGCCCCAGGCGACACTGCCATGCCGATCGATCAGGATGAGATATGCCGCCTTCGGGTCGTGAAAACCCACCCGCTGCTTCCACTGGTCCGTGCCGCTGTAAACGGTGATCACGTTCTCGAAATCCTCCTTCGGCGTGCCCCGGCGCATACCGCTATCGATGAACCACTTCCCCATCCTCGCCATGCCGCCGATCATGGGGATCTCGAAAAATGTAACGCCTGGTTTGGTTCCGAAGTCCTGACGAAACCGCTTCGCCAAGGCTTCCACCTGAAACCGCGAGTCGTAAGTGAAGCCGAGCGTCAACAGTGCCACGCGGCCGGAGGCAACGTGCGGAAGCACCGCGGTTCGGCCGCTCAAGAATTCTCCCTTAAGCGGCGGCAGCTGGTCCCCAATAGCCAGCTCAGCAGCAGGTGCGGCGGCCGACGCCGTTAGTGCTGCCCCCAGCATCGCGCAAATCCACATGGTCATCGAATGACTTCCGTTTCTCTCAACTTCAACGGCTCGACATATATCTCCGGGTGACGAGCCGCGGCCGCGATCTGTCGCAGCATTCCCCGGAACATGATTTCGTGGATGGGAGCCAGAAGATACCAGTACAGGATCCCGAGCAAACCGCGCGGCTCGAATTCCGCCAGCTGCGTAATCACCGTCGACGCGCCATCGGGCTCGGCGCGGAACTCCAGCCAGGCGCGACCGGGGACCTTCATCTCCGCGAATAATCGAAGCCGCCGGCCGGGTTCGTAGGACTCCACACGCCAGAAATCCAACGTGCTTCCCGGGAAGGGAATCTCGCGATCCGGCCGGCCTCTCCGCATGCCGACGCCGCCCATCATCAGATCGATCAGGCCGCGAATCCTCCACAGCGCGTTGCCGAAGTACCAGCCGGTGCGTCCTCCAATGCGGCGAATCGGGGCGAATGCCTGAAGCGGGTCCACTGGTACCCGCGTGCTCTGCTTATTGACGAAAAGATGAGAATTTGGCCCGGAGATCGCATTCAAGCGTGCGGCCGGCGTGCGTGCGTCGGACCAGCGGGTCTCCGCAATGTTGCGATCCTCGTTGGCGAGCGCCCGCTCGATCGCGCGCGTGATTCCCATGGGCCGAATGTCGAAGGCGTCCAAAGCCGCCCGGTTCAGAACGACACTCGGATTCCGGACGCTTTCGATAAGAGAGCGCCCAATGGCTGCATAGACCGGCGTGATCAGCGTAAGCCAGCGGCTCGACAATGACAAACTGAGGAACGGCACGCGCACGATCCAGCGCCGCAATTTCCGCTGCCGTGCGTACTCGCGCATGATGCCCATATAGGAGGTGATGTCCGCGCCGCCGATTTCGAAGATAAGGTTGCCGTCGGCAGGCAGCCGGACGGAAGCCGCCAGATAATCGATTACGTCTTCGATGGCGATGGGTTGCGCCGCGGTATTCACCCAGCGAGGAGTGATCATTATGGGAAGGCGCTCGACCAGAGCGCGGATCATCTCAAAAGAGGCGCTGCCGGAGCCGATCACGATCGAAGCCTGAAGCTCGATCACGGGAACGCCGCTCGACCGGAGAATGTTCCCGGTCTCGACCCGGCTGCGCATGTGAGCCGAGAGCCCTACGCCGTGCGCCAGCCCGCCCAGGTAGATGATCCGCCGCACTCCGGCCTTGCGCGCGGCCGCGGCGAAGTGGTGAGCCGCCCTGCGCTCCTCGGCCTCGAATTCCTCACCACTGTTCATGGAATGGACCAGGTAGAACGCCGTGTCCACACCGGAGAACGCAACATCCAGAGACGCCGGCTGCAGCAGGTCCCCCTGCACTACTTCAGTGCCGGGAGCCACGCGCCAACCAAGCGCCTCCGGGTGGCGGCACAAACATCTGACTGCCGAACCGTCTCTCTCGAGGCGCCTTAAGAGGCGTCCCCCAATGTATCCAGTTGCGCCGGTCAGCAGATGCATGAACTTGCCCCTAATGGTCATGTCGGCAACACGACGGAGTTCATGAGGCGGATTACGCGATCGAGAGATCGCCATGCCAGCGGCGCTGGATCGATTTCCATGTCAGGGCCTGATACAGTCCCGCCAGACCCACCAGGCTGTATACCGCCGTGCTGAGCGCGGAGGTTTCTCCAAATTTCATTCCGAACACAGTTGCCACCAGGTCCAGATGGAATGCTCCGGCCAAACCCCAGTTCAGGGCGCCGATAATGACCAGGGCGGCCGCAAGTACGTCAAGTTTTTTCATGATTTGAACGCTTCCTCTCCCTTCTCGAATGCCGATTGTTTTCGGCCACAGTTTGATCTTAAGGAAAAGATGTTTTATTGTAAAGAATATCCGGAAGTTGAGTTTCCTGAGCGGAAAAACTCCACCGGAAACAGGCACTGGGAGGAAAACGATCTTCGTCATGGCGTCTGACACCATCGCCACGGGACTCAAGAACTACGCGATTGGAAGCAAGCTGCGCCGTTTGCGTTTGCGCAAGAGCATGGGACTGGTGGATTTAGGCAAGCATACCGGCCTTTCCCCCGCGCTGCTCTCAAAACTCGAGCGGGATTTAATGCACCCCACATTGCCTACGCTGTTGCGCATCGCCATGGTGTTCAGCGTCGGACTGGAGTACTTCTTCAACCCGGAACCCAAGCCGGTGCTGGAGATTGTTCGCAAAAAGGAGCGTCTGCGTTTTCCGGATTCGCCGGACACCCGCAGAGTCGCCTACTACTTTGAGAGCCTGGACTTTCGGGTGCCGAACCGGGCACTGCATTCATACTTCGCCGAGTTTGAGCCGATCGACGAAGACAAGGGCCGGCTCCACGAACACCCGGGCATAGAGTTTCTATACGTTCTGTCCGGCCGGCTGGAACTGCGCATCGGGTCAGACAAACACGAGCTCTCGGAAGGTGATTCCATCTACTTCGATTCCACGGTGCCGCATGGCTACTGCAGACATGGATCTAAGCGCACATCCGCGCTCGTAGTGACGCTGGAACCGCGAGAGTAGAGGTCATCGCGCCGTACATCTCCTTCGCCGGCCCAGCCGAGTTGTTCTCGCAAGCTCTCCTCGCGCCGGCATTTCATACATTCGCCGCACGGCAAGAGCCAGTTGTCGAGTCGGACAGCGAACCCGCTGATTATTCGCTGACTCTTCGGCCAAGAACGGACACCGGCGCGAGTTTCTCGGGCTTCTACCCACCCAGGTGGGCTTCTGAATTTAGAGTCAAAGTTGCTGACAAAACGGGGAGAAGGCCCGCTCCGCCGGCCGAACGGGACCGGCCTAAGTCTTGGTTTTATGAATGGAGCCACCCGCCGGGATCGAACCGGCGACCTGCTGATTACGAATCAGCCGCTCTACCAACTGAGCTAGGGTGGCTTTGCTCTCCAATGATAAAGACTTGCGGTGAACCGCGCAACCGCCTTTCTCCGCGCTGTATCGAAATGTCTGAGGAGCATACAGCTGCAGGTATCATGGACCTCAATCAGTTCTGAATCCATGTTTTCTGCCTAGCGCCTGAAACTCAAATCCTGTTGAGAATTGAAGCCCCGTTCAGAGGCGCCCGGATTGTTCGAGAAGTTTTATTTGTCCCGCCTGTTTTCCCACGTCCTCTTCGCGCGAATGTCGTCGATCAGGAATCGGATGCCCTGATTGTCCGATGGGTTCAGCCAAAGCATGCGGCCGAAGATTTGCGAGGCTTGCGCAAATTGGCCCAATCGCCAAAGGCATAGCCCGAACCCATGCATGCACCGAAGGAATGGCCGATTGTCGATGTGCCCCCAAGGCAGGACACCGTCAAAGTCGTCTGACAGCGATAATTCCCCAATTCGGAAACCCACCTCGTAGTGACGGATCGCATCCCCAGGCGCCAGATCGAAAGCCAGATTCCCGAGGTGGGAGTGGGCGTCCAGACAGCGTAGATCCGACCCACAGAGTCCCATCAGGGCTTCGTATGCGCGCACGGTATCCCCGGAGTCTTTGAGGTCGTTCGAAACACCGATCGGGTCGCATTCCGGATCCGCGAAGTCATATCCGGGAAGCACCTGCTCCATTTCGAATGCCTGCCGCGGTCCACGGGCGATAATCGGCTTGGCCCACCGCTCGATCGGCTCACCCTCCTCACCCCAGTATTCCTGAATCGGATTCCATGTGCCACGCTCCTCCAACCGTAGCGGCGTCAACTCCAGGGCGAGCGCGTCGATCCGGGTAGAGGTGATCTCAGCGGAGATGTGCGGATCACCGACGGTCCACTCTCTGCGCAGCTTGATTCGCACAATTTCGCCGGGTGCCCAGGGTCTCCTACTTCGCAGCGTGACGGTCCGGTCGTTCCCGAGGAACCGACATTGCGCGGTCTGACTTTTCACCGACAGGACGGCCAATTCCGCGGATTCCTTCGCATGGATTACCGAGCCAGCCGTTTCGCGTCGCGTTTTGCCGCTAGTTGGAGCCGCAGTCTTCGATGGGAATGGTGTGAGTCCCATCCATTTGCGGTATGAAGCAACATATCTCGCGCCCTCGGTTCCAGCAGGAAACACCACCTCGGAAGCGGCCGCGACGTACTCGCGGCCATCTGGACGGCGGCACGTGGCTGTCAGTCCGCGCCGCTCGTTGCCGTCATAGTCGAACTTCACCACCGAAACCGGCGTGCCGACGACAAACGCGTCGCTGGGCACGGCAACATCACCCTCGAAAGCCTGCAGAAAGGCACAGACTTGCTCGTCCTCGCCATAAGCATCGACGATGATCTGCTCAATTTAGGTTGTCCAGCGCATCCAAGCCGCGGTCTGTCTTTGGTTTCATCTATCTTCCGTAAGTGCGCCGTACCGCTAAGTATACTCCAATGGAGTATACTAAAATGTGCAGACCGTCGTGGAGACACCGGCATTCCTCGGCGATGCACGGTCGTTGGGCCTGTCCGACGCGGAGCGACTTACCATCGTGACATGGGTTGCAGCCAACCCGGCAGCCGGCGATGTGATCGAAGGAACCGGCGGTGCTCGAAAAGTGCGGTTCGCTGGAAAGGGCAAGGGGAAGAGTGGCGGATACCGGGTCATAACATTCTTCGCCGGGACGGACATCCCCGTTTTCTTACTCAACATCTTTGCCAAGAACGAGAAAACCGATTTGACGCCAATAGAACGCCGCGTCTTCAAGAACGTCTTGTCGAATATGGTCAAAACCTACAGGCCTACAAGGAAGTCCAGATGAAAAAGACCAAATCAACAGCAGGCGAACGAATGATTGAGAGTGCCAGACAAGCGCTCGCTTTCGCCAAAGGCAAAGAAAACCACGGGTGTGAGGTACACGTCCCGGAGGATATCGACGTCAAGGCGATCCGGGAGAGGATATCGCTCTCTCAAGGCGAGTTTGCCAAGCTATTCGGTTTGAGCAAACGGACCTTGGAACATTGGGAGCACGGGCGGCGAATCCCCAGCGGCGCCGCTCGGGCCTTCCTGACAGTGATCGCACGTGAGCCGGACGCGGTTCGGCGTGCATTGCTGGCCTGAGAGAAAGGTTGGGTTCAAAATCGGATTCAATTAGCGCCCGAGAGGCCGAATGTACCGAAGAACCCCATACCAACTGCGCTAGGGTGGCTTGTTGCTTCTACTTTATCAGAACTCGGTTTTGCGATTCATCCTCTTGCCAGTTCGAGATATGATGTACGAGCGGGGAAAATTTCAGGAGGCAGCATGGTCATTGACGCTCACGCGCACGTCACGGCGCCGGAGAGCTTGTATGTGTACAAGGCGGGACTGTTGTCCCATCGCGGCGGGCATGGACGCGGCAGCGTCGGAGCCACGGACGAGGATATTCTGCGCGCGCTGAATGCCCCGGCCTTTGGAGGATCGTCGCATCTGGAGCAGCTCAAGGAAGCGGGAACCGACATGCAGGTGATCTCGCCCCGGCCGTATCAGATGATGCACAGCGAGCATCCCAAGCTGGTGACCTGGTTCACGGAAGAGACCAACAACATCATCGCCCGCGAAGTGAAGCTGCTCCCCAATACTTTTCGCGGAGTTTGCGGATTGCCGCAGACCCCCGGCGCGAGTCCCAAAGTGGTGCTGCCTTACCTCGAAAAATGCGTGAAAGAGCAGGGATTCGTGGGCTGCCTGATCAATCCCGATCCGGGCGAGTGCGGCGGCGTCGAGACTCCTCCGCTGGGCGACCGCTTCTGGTATCCGCTCTACGAAAAGCTGGTGGAGCTGGATATTCCCGGGCACATTCATTCGACCGCGTGCCGGTCGGAGCGGCTGACCTATTCGCTGCACTTCATCAATGAGGAGAGCATCGCCATTGTCTCGCTGCTTAACTCCAACGTGTTTTCCGATTTTCCGACGCTGCGGCTGATGCTTTCGCACGGCGGCGGGGCCATCCCGTATCAATACGCCCGTTTTGAAGCCAGCGCGATTCGCCGCGGCGGCCCGCGCTTCTCCGATCGCATGCGTCTTCTGTACTACGACACGGTGCTGTATTCGAAGGAATCGCTGGAACTGCTGTTCAAGGTGGTGGGCGCGGACCGCTGCCTGTTCGGTACGGAGCGGCCCGGCGTGGGCACCGTGAAGGACCCCAGGACGGGCAAGTGGCTGGACGAAACCCGGCACCTGATCGAGGCTTTCGACTGGCTGAGCGCCGCGGAAAAGAAGATGATCTTCGAGGACAACGCCAAGAAAATTTTCAAGCTCGATGTGACGCAAGCCCGCACAAACTCGGAAGGAGCAGGCGCATGAAGTTCCGAATTCGTCTCGGCGCATTGCTGCTGGCCGCGCTGTTCGCAATGAACGCCGCGGCGCAGCAGAAGATTACCATCAACTATCCCAACCGCAGCGGGTCCAACTGGCCGCTGTTCCTGGCCAAGGACGGCGGCTACTACCAGAAGTACGGGCTGGATGTGACGCTGACCTTCGGCGTGATGCCGGCGGGAATCGCGATGCTGACCAGCGGCGAAGCGCAGATGGTGAATTCATCGCTGGATCAATTGATGCAGGCGGCCTCCAAAGACGGCTCGCTGGTGCTGATCGGGAGTTCGCTCAACCGCGGCGTGTTCGCGCTGATGGCCGCCAAGAACATCACCAGCATCAAGGACCTGAAGGGCAAGCGCATCGCCATCGGTCAGTTGGGCGACGCGCCGTACGGATACTTGGTTGCCCTGCTGTCGAAATCCGGATTGTCGCCGCGGGATGTGACATGGATTCCAATTGGCACGGACGCCAACGGACGAGCCGCCGCTTTGATCGGCGGCCGCGCCGAGGCGACGCTGCTGACCGCGCCGGCGTATTTCAAAGTAGAGGAGCAGGGATTCAAGACGCTGGCAAACCTCGCCGATCATCCGGAAATCTTCGCCTCCACGGCGTACCTGATGAAGAAGAGCGTTGCCGCGGCCGATCCCAAACTGCCCGAAAAACTGATTCAGGCGCAGGCCGAGGCGATCAAGCGCTTCTATGAAGATAAGGCGTTCGCGGTGCAGACGTTCTTGAAGTACGACAAGATGGCGAAGGCGGACGAGGTGGCTCGGGTCTACGATCTGTACGCCAAGCCGCAAGCGTTCGAGCGAGTCCCGTTTGTGCTGGCCGCGGCGGTCAAATCGGTGCTGGACCAGCAGTCCGATCCGCAGCTTGCGGCGCGAATGAAGGCCTACGACTTCCACAAGGTGATCGACAATAGTTACGTGGGGCGGCTGGTCAAGGACGGGTTCTTCGAGAAGACCTTCGGAGCGGGAATCAAGACGGAGGAGGACCGCAAAGCCAAAGCGGCCTTCCGGTAAGCACGGGGCACATGGTTAAGCTGGAAGTCAGCCACGTATCCAAGCGATACTGGCTCGAACGGGAGGGTACGGAGGCGCCCGCGCTCGTCGATGTCTCGTTGTCGGTCGCCGATGGTGAGTTCATGGCCATCGTGGGGCCCAGCGGCTGCGGAAAGACCTCGCTGCTAAACATCATCGCCGGACTTTTGCCCTATGACGAAGGCTCGGTGTCGATTGACGGGCGCAAGGTGTACGGGCCGGGAATCGACCGCGCGGTGGTGTTCCAGCACTCCAGTCTGCTGCCGTGGCGGACCATCGCGGGCAACGTCCGCTACGGGATGGAATTGCAGCGGCGCTTCGATAAAGCCGCGATGGCGGAGCGGGTCGAATACTTCATCAAGTTGGTGGGATTGAGCGGGTTTGAGCGGCACTATCCGTCGGAGCTTTCGGGCGGCATGCAGCAGCGCGTGAACCTGGCCAGAGCCCTGGCGGCCGATCCGGCGGTGCTGCTGATGGATGAGCCGTTCGCGGCGCTGGACGCGCAGACGCGCGAGTTCATGCAGGCCGAGCTGTTGAAGATCTGGGCCAAGGCCCGCAAGACGGTGCTGTTCATCACGCACCAGATCAACGAAGCCATCTACCTGGCGGATCGAGTGGCGGTGATGAGCGCGCGGCCCGGCCGCTTGAAGGACGTGTTTGAGGTCCCCTTTGGACGCCCGCGCACGCTGCACTTGAAGCGCGATCCCCGGTTTCTGGAGTTGGAAGACACCATCTGGCAGTTGATCGAAGAAGAGTCGAAGGGGCTGAACGCCGTGCTGGCGCCGGATTAAATAGGCACTGGATAAATGCGATGAGACCGAAACAGAGTTTCTATCAACGGCACGAGGCTTTTATCCTCGGCGGGACGGCAGTGGCCATCACCATCGCCGTGTGGCAGGCGCTGTGGTCGGCGGGGAAAATTTCGCCGCTGTTCCTGAGCGGACCCTCGGCCATCGCCAAACAGTTTCGCTACGGGCTGACGCAAGGGACGCTGCTGGCCGACATGCGCTACAGCGGAACCAATTTCGCCATCGGATTCGCGCTGGCGCTGGTGACGGGAGTGGTTGCGGGCGTGATCATCGGCTGGTACCGGAGGGTGCGGCTGGTCTTCGACCCGTTCCTGAACGCGCTCTATGCCACGCCGCGCATCGCCATGGTGCCGATGATCATCATCTGGTTCGGCGTGGGCATCTGGTCCAAAATTTTCATCGTGTTCATCTCCGCATTTTTCCCCATCCTGGTGAACACAGTGGGCGGCGTGCGAAACATCGACCGCGACCTGCTGCGCGCGGCGCGCGCGTTCTGCGCCTCAGACTGGCAGATCTTCACCACGCTGGCGCTGCCCGGATCGGTGCCGTTCATCCTGACCGGCGTTCGCCAGGGAGTCGCGCTGGGATTAATCGGCATGGTGGTGGGGGAGATGTTCGGCGGAAGCCAGGGCATCGGCTTCATGGTGGCCTACGGAGGTCAAACCTTCGCCACCGATACGCTGTTCGTGGGCGTAATGATTGTCGCGTTTTCGGGAATCCTGCTGACGTCGCTGGCGGAGCGTCTGGAACGGCGCTTCTCACGCTGGAAGCCGGAAAGATAGTCAAAAAGAAACATGGACGATTTGATTTCACGACTCAGCCGGCTCGATTCCTGCGCGGTTTCGGACGCACTGGACAAACTGGGCCTGGCGGGTGCGGTCACCGGGATTCGCCGCTTCTCCTCTGAAAGAAGGATCGCGGGACGGGTTCTCACCGTCAAGCTCGATCGAGCCGAAGGACGCACGAATACGCGGCACCTGTGCACGGCCGCGATCGAAGCAGCGTCGCCCGGCGAAATCATCGTGGTGGAGCAGCATACCGGCCTGGACGCGGCGTCGTGGGGCGGGAATCTGTCGATCGGCGCGCAGGTGCGGGGGGTGGCGGGCGTGATCGTGGACGGACCGGTGCGCGATATCGACGACAGCCGCAAGCTGGATTTTCCGGTGTTCGCGAGAGATCATACGGCGCGGACGGCTCGCGGGCGCATCGTCGAAGTGGCCACGGGCGAGCCCATCGACGTCGGCGGCGTCACGGTTTCGCCCGGCGACTACGCGGTGGCGGACGGCAGCGCGGCGGTGTTCGTCGCGCAAGCCGAGATTGATCGCGTATTGGAGACGGCCGAGGCCATCGTCGCGCGCGAAGGGGCCATGGCCCAGGCGCTGCGCGAGGGCAAGCCGATCAGCCAGGTGATGGGCGCGAACTACGAACATATGTTGAAGGGCGGCACAGGGCCGGAGCGGCCCTCGGTTGGCTCCGAAACGCCCGGCGGTCCCGCCGCGACAGGCTCCGTTGTGCCGCCGATCCAGAAAATGAAGGACGGCACAGGGCCGGAGCGGCCCTCGGGGGGCGCCGCAGTGCTGGGCCGTCCCGCCGCGACAGGCTCCGTTGTGCCGGCGATCCAGAAAAAGTCAAAAACATGAGTCACGACGAAAACATTCTGCGAGCGTCCAAGCTCGACACCACGGCGCTGAGCGACGCGATGGACCGGTTGGGCGTAGGCGGGCAGTGTCTGGGGATCAAGCCGCTCGATCCGCGCTTCCGCCTGACCGGCCGCGCCTTCACCATCCTGTACGGACCCGCCGGGTCGCCGCCGGGCACCGTGGGCGATTACATCGACGATGTGGAGCCGGGAGGGGTGGTGGTGCTGGACAATGGCGGGCGCGATAACGCCACGGTCTGGGGCGATATTCTGACCATGGTGGCGCACACGCGCGCGGTCGCGGGAACGGTGATCGACGGAGCCTGCCGCGACGTGGCGCTGGCGCTGGAACTGGGTTATCCGATCTTCAGCCGCAGCTACTCCATGCGCACGGGCAAGGACCGGGTGCAGGTGGAGGCCATGGGCGGTCCGGTCAACATCGGCGACGCGCGGGTGGAGGCGGGCGACCTTCTTCGCGGAGACGCCGACGGCATCGTCGCGCTGCCGCGCGCGCATGAGCAGGCGATTCTGGCCGCGGCCGAAGAGATTGACGCGGTGGAGGAACGCATCCGCCGCGCTGTGCAAGGGGGCCTGAGCCTGCGCGAGGCTCGCGCCCAGCACGGCTATCACAAGCTGCAAACCCGAGCCCGATAAATGTGTCGCGATAATGCATGCATAATCGCGCTATCCTGTTAGATTCGCCATTCCTGAGTTCGAGCCATGATCCTGAATCTGAACCACCTTCACGGAAAGTCCGCGGCCGCCAACGCGCAGGGCGTGGTGGAGACGCTCTACGGTCTGCTCGCGGAAGGCCTCATTGAACAGAGTCAATTCGCGCGGCTGCGCATCCAATTAGATTGGATTCAGTACAAGCAGAACTTTCGTGAGGTAGTGTCGGTGGCGGAGAATCGCGACGAACGCGGCGAGCAGACGATGATGGACATCCACGTGGACACGCGCCAGGTGGTCCCGGGATGCCTGCGGCCGGAGATTCTGCGGGCCATGGCTCGCGCGCGCTCGAGTGACAGCGAACGCGAAGCCGCGCAGGATCGCATTGTCCTCGAGGATTTCAAATCCTTCCGCAACAGCATCGCGTGGCAGTTCAACGGCTTGTACTGGCGCAAATTGAACGATTGGGAGCAATCGACAGGCAAAGGCTATGAGCAGGCGCTTCCCGGAGGCCAGTCCGACGGGCACCAGCCCGAGGCGGTCGCGGCCGCCGCCGCCGATTTCTGGAAGCTGCTCGACGACATGGAGAGCAAGAAACAACTGCCGGCGGAGATTTTCCTGCTGGAGATCGGGGTGGGGTCGGGCGCCCATTGCTCCATGTGGCTGAACCAGTTTCTGGCTCTCGACCGGGAGCACGGCACCAATTTTTACCCCCGGCTGCGGATGCTGCTGGGCGACTATTCGCTGGCCACGCTCGAAAAATCCAAGCCCGCGCTCAAGCAGCATGTGGATCTGTGCAGTTTCGTCGTGTTGGACGCGATCAATCCTTTGCAGACGCTTTCGTTCCTGCGCCACAAGATCCTGCACGTTCACCTGACCAACGTCTACGACAATCTTCCCGACGAGGAAGTGCTGCGCCGCGACGGCAAACTGTTCTTCGTGCACGTGCGCGCCTACGTCCCCATGAGCGACGCCGTCCGCATCGCGACGACCTTCGATCTGCCGGTGGAGCGCATCCATGCCATGGTGGAGCGGCTGCTGGAGATCGGTCCCGATGCTTTGGGCGATCATGATCGGGGCGTGGGTTTCTGGCAGCAGCTCTGGGGCGCGGTGCGCCTGGAGGAGCGGCTCATGAGTCTGGATGAGCTTCCGGACTCGCCGTTTCCGGGGGGGCTGGACGCCGCGAAGCTTGAAGACATGCTGCAAGACGCCCCCAGCGATATTCGCTTCCATTTGAGCTCCGGCGCTCTCGAAAGCTTCAGCAACACGCTGCCGCTGCTCTATCCGCGCGGCTATTTGCAGGTGCAGGATATTTTCGTCACCGAATTCGATCAATACCGGGTGGGCTTTCACGGACCGGGGAAGCTGGACGGCTCCGTCGTGAACTGGGTGAACGGGGCGCTGCTGAGAGAGGTCGGCGAACGGGCCGGTTTCGACGTGCACTTCGCGCCGTTCCCGTACCGCAAGGGATCGAAGACCTCGGTTTTGTATACGACACAACGGGAGTAATTGATGACTCTTCCCATTCTTCCTACCGCCATCGTGGGCAGCTATACAATGCCCGGGTGGTTGGAGCGGCTCAAGACAGAATATTTCGCCAGGCGCATCAGCCGCCACGATCTGGACGAGATCCACGACGCCGCGGTCAAGGCCGCGATCAAGGACGAGGAGATCGCGGGTCTGGATATCGTCACCGACGGCGAGGTGCGGCGCGACAACATGGTGGATTACTTCGTCGAGCGGCTGCCCGGCGTGCAGATCGACCGTTCCTCCAAGAAGTTCTACTACGATTTCTACGACGGAGTGGTGCAGGGCAAACTGCCCACCGCGTCCCTGGGCCTGGTGCAGGATTACCGCTTTCTGCGCGCCAATACGGACCGCGAGCCCAAGATCTGCATCACCGGGCCGCATTGCCTGACCAAGCGGATTCGCAACCAGTATTATCCCAGCGAAGCCGCGCTGGCGACGGATCTGGCCAAGGTGATGAACCTGGAGCTGAAGGCTCTGGTCAAGGCCGGGGCGCGCCTGATCCAGATCGACGAACCTTATTATTCCGGATTTCCCGAAGACCTGGACTGGAGCGTGCCGGTTCTGAATACGCTGGTAGAGGGAGTGGACGCGCACATTGCCGTGCATATCTGCTATGGAAACCGCTACGGCAAGCCCAGTTGGGAGGGCAGCTACCGGTATCTGTTCCCGCGCATTCTGGATGCGAAGGTGCACCAGTTGACGCTCGAGTTCGCTCGCCGCGGCGGCGAGGATCTGGATCTGTTCAAGGAGTTCCCTTCCAAGCTGGAGCTGGGTCTGGGCGTGATCGACGTCAAGAACCACGAGGTGGAGACTCCGGAGATGGTGGCGGAACATATTCGCAAGGCGCTGGAAGTCATGCCCGCCGAGCGGATTTATGTGCTGCCCGACTGCGGCTGCTTCCATCTGCCCCGCGACGTCGCCTTTGCCAAGATTCAGGCCATGGTGGAGGGAGCCAGGATCGTTCGCAAGGAACTGGGGAAGTAGCGCAGACGCATGCCTTCGCCCAATCCAATTCGTGACGCCTTCAGCAGCGGCCGGTTCAGCTACTTCGTCGAACTGGTGGCCAGCGCCAAGACCAACGAGGAACGCCTGCAAGAGATTGCCTCCGAGCTGGTGCAGGTTCCCGGTGTGATTGCCGGGGGCATCACCAGCTACGCCGGCGGCTCCGCCGGTCTCGACCCCATTCGCGTGGGCGCGGGTGTGCGGGCGCGAGGGCTCGCTCCCAATGTTCACCTCACCTGCGTCAACCACAGCCGCCAGGAACTGACACGATCGCTCGAAGAGCTCCACGGCTTGGGAATCGAGAACGTGTTCGCCATCACCGGCGATTATCCCAAGGCCGGCGATCCCACCGCCAAAGTGGACTACGATATCGACTCGGTGCAACTGGTCGAATTGATTTCCGAGATGCGGCAGCAGGGTCTGCCGTTTCACATCTCGGTGGCCGTGTCGCCTTTCAAATACACCGAAGCCGACTGCGCCTATCAATACCTGAAGCTGGAAAAGAAGATCGCGGCGGGCGCGGATTTCGCGATTACGCAGCTGGGCTACGATGTTCGCAAGTTCCGTGAGCTGAAGCGCTATCTGGATGAGCGCGGCCTGCGGACGCCGGTGCTCGGCAACGTCTACATCCTGCCGGCCGGGGCCGCCAGGAAGTTCTCCAAAGGTGAGCCTCCCGGATGCTGGGTGTCGCAGGAGCTGGTCGAAATCGTCCAGGAAGAAGCCAAGGCGCCGGACAAAGGCCTGGCCGCGCGGTTGGAGCGGGCTGCCCGCACCGTGGCGGTTCTGCGCGGGTTGGGCTACGCGGGAGCGTATATCGGCGGCGACCACCAGGCCGAGCGCATTCGATGGATCATCGAAAGGTCGGAGGCGATCGCGCCCAATTGGGAGGAGTACGCCGAGGAGCTGACCTATGCGCCCAAGGGCGGCTTCTATTTCTTCGACTCGCCCAGGCCCGCCCCCAAGAAGCGTGAGCTGGCGCAACGGGTGATGGATGTGATTGAGCCCGCCAATACGCCCGCGCCGCTGCGCTCGCTTTTCACCGGCATTCTCGGCTGGGTGGACCATCATCCGTCCGCGGCCCACGCTTTGGAGCGCGCCGAGTACGCCTTCAAATCCTCCGCGTTCGGGTGCCAGGCTTGCGGAAACTGCATCCTGGGGCTGATGGAATATGTCTGCCCGATGACGTGTCCCAAAAATCTTCGCAACGGCCCCTGCGGAGGCACCCTGAACGGGCAGTGCGAGGTGTTGCCCGACAAGGCGTGCGTCTGGGTGAAGGTGTATGAACGCGCCCAGGCCGCCGACCGGACCGAGGAGCTGAAGATCTACGTTCCTCCCCGGGACCGGTCGCTTGAAGGAACCAGCTCCTACATCAACTATTACCTCGGCCGCGACAGCCGTCCGGAGCACCCGCAACCGCTGGTCACGATCACTAAACCAAACATAAATAAAGACTTTTAGTGGCCTTGCCGCTTGAATCCCAAAAGCGACTTCCTGCGTCAAACGGGTAAAGGAGAGAGTGGAAGGAGCCTCCTCGGGAGGTTGAATTATGCTGAAGAGATTTGGAATCCCGGCATTGGCCCCGGCATTGGCATTGTTAGCAATCCTGCTCCTGATGATCCCTGCGCAAGCTAACGCGCAGGTGCGGTTTGGAGTTGGCATCCGGGTGGGTGTGCCTTACCCGGCCTACCCGTACGCGTATGCGGCCCCATATCCGTATGGTTACCCGTACGCTTATGGTTACCCCTACGCATATCCAGGGTACGGTTACCCGTATGGATATTGGGGTGGGTATTACGGCTGGGGCGGCGGCTGGGGCGGCTACCGTGGCGGCTATGGCTATCGTGGCCCAGTAGTTGGTGGCGGAGGCTTTGCCCGTGGCGGCGGTGTTGCCCGTGGCGGTGGCGGCGGACGCCGCTAGTTGCCCGGCCGGTTGCCTAAAAACGCAAGTCGTTTAAGAACGCAAAGAGTGCGGCGCGTACTCCTCGATGGAGACGCGCCGCATTTGCATTTTTTAGAACGAGTAGCTGACTCCGAACAACGGCGTGAACTGCTCGAAGATTCCCCGCGCGGTGTTTTTGGAGGCGGGCATGATCTGCTGCTTGGGGAACGTCGTTATGTAGTCGAGAAAATCCACGCGCAGCAGGACGTGCTTCTGAATCCTGTATTTGACGCCGCCGCCCACGGTGGTTGCGAACTTCCATTCATCCGCCGTGGTTAGGATCGCGATGTTGGGGAACGCCTGCGGCGACGGAGTCGGTCCCGCGATTACATAGTCCTTTACGCCCAGCCCGCCTTCGAGGAACGGCCGGAACCTGTGGCTGCGATCCCTGAAGTGAAACAACAGGTCGTAAGTGAGCGCGTGGGATTGCCCCTGAATGTCGCTCCTAACGCCGTCGCCCGAAAGAAACGGGTGGCCATCCTGATAGAGGTAGCGAATCTCGCCGGAGACGTAATCGTAAAGATCCTGGCCGAATACAGCTCCGGCCGCGAAGCGATTGCGGATGCCCGCCTGGATTTCACCGTCAGGCGAAAAGATGGTGCCGTCGTGATAGATGCCGTAGCCGATGGTGCCCCCGAACTCGTAATTCTGAGCCCGGCAGACTTGGACGCCAGCGACGCCGAACAGCAACAAGACGGCCACGCGCTTGAGACCCACAACCAAGAGTACACACCCAAAGCGGGGGCCGATGCAACCTATGGATGACGCAACCTATAAAATGGGATCTGTAGGTTTTTCCGCGGTGGCTGCCTTTCGTTGTGCGCTTGTGATTCCGGCGGTGCTTGTAGCGATACCCGCGCTTTGCGTTGGGGATGCGACTCTCAGCGGCCGCGTGGCGGATGAAGACGGCGCTCCCGTCGGCGACGTCAGGATCGCGGTTCGCGCGGCCACCACTCCGGACCTTCTCGTCGAAACCCAGACCGGTCCCAATGGAGCATTCGAAGTTGTGCTCCCGGGGCCGGGCGATTATCTGATCGATGCCGAACGCGAGGGCTACTACGCTCTCAAGGACCGTCCCGTTCACGTGGAAGGGGCGCAGGAGTTGACGCTGGCCATCACCGCCGTCAAAGAGGTGTTTCAATCCGTCGATGTCAACGAACAGGTCTCGCCCGTCGACATCGCGCAGACCCACAACGAAGAGCATCTCACCGGGACGGAGATCAACGACGTGCCCTACACCAACGGCCACAGCCTGCGCGAATCCATGAACTTGATGCCGGGGGTGCTGATGGATCCGGCTGGCGCGCTGCACTTCAACGGATCGACGGAAAGCCAGGTGCAGTACCTGCTCAACGGCTTCAATATCACCGACCCGATTTCGAACCACTTCGCCGCGCTTCTGGCGGTGGAGGAATTCGCGAGCTGGCCTACACTTCAGGCCGCGATTCGCCGCAATTCGGCAAGGGGTCCGCGGGCGTGCTGGCGATGAGCACGGAGTCCGGCACGGATACCCTCCACTACACGGCCACCGACTTCATTCCCGGAGTGTCCATCCAGAAAGGCATCCGGCTGGGCAATTGGTATCCCCGGTTTGGCGTGTCGGGTCCGATCGTGCGAGGGAAGGCGTGGTTCTCCGACACCTTCTCCTCGGAATTCAACAACACTCTGGTGAACGGACTTCCCGGCGGCCAGAACACAAGCAGCAGCTGGGCCGGCAGTAATTTGTTCCACGTACAGTGGAATCTCTCTCCCTCGCAGATCCTGTTCGCCGACGTTCTGCTCAACGTGCGCGACCAGAACCGGGACGGCCTGGGCGCGCTCGATCCCATATCCACCACCACCACCGTGCACACGCGGGAATATTTCGGCAGTATCAAGGACCAGTTTGTTGTGGGCGGCGCACTGGTTGAATTCGGATACGCGCACAACGACTTTGACGATTCGCAGACGCCGCAGGGATCGGCCCCGTATGTGTTTTCGCCGGCGGGGCGGACCGGAAACTACTTCATCGATTCCCGGCAGAGCGCCACGCGCGACCAGGGATTGGCGCACCTGTACCTGCCCGCCTTTCACTTCGCCGGAACCCACCGGATCGAAGTGGGAGCCGACGGCGATCTGCTGCATTACAACGCCGACTTTCAGCGCACCGGCTACGAAGTGTTTGGCCTCACGGACCAGCTTTTATCGTCAACGACGTTTCAAGGGTCGGGCGTATTTCATCTTCCCGACGCGGAGATGTCGTCCTACATTCTGGATACCTGGCGCGTCGCGCCGCGATTCCAGCTGAGCCTGGGGCTGCGCCAGGATTGGGAGCAGCGCACGGGAGACCTGGCGTGGTCTCCGCGTGCGGCGTTCTCCTGGGCGCCGTTCAAATCCGGCCGCACGCGCATCGCCGGCGGCTACTCGGTCACGCGCGACGCGGTTCCGCTGGAGACGCTGGGACGTCCGCTCGATCAGACCGCGCTTACAACCGAGTACAATGCCGCGGGGATGCCCACGGGGCCTCCGGTGCCCACCACCTTCACGATTCCCAACAGCGGGCTGCAGCTACCCCGCGCCGCCAGCTGGAGCTTGAACATAGACCACAAGGTATCGCAGCACATTCTTGTAACCGCGAAATATCTCCGCCGCCGTTTGACGGATGGCCTGGTGTATCTCAACGCGCTCGATCCCCAGGCTCCTCCGTCGGAGCTGCCCCTGCCGGGCGGTTCTGAGCCGGGGATCTACCAGCTCGGCAGCATTCGCCGCGACGATTACGATTCCGAGCAGATTTCCGTGAGGCAGACCTTGTCGGGGCAATACGAATGGATGTTTTCCTACGTACACTCCCGCGCGGTTTCAAACTCTTTCCTCGATAACAACGCCTTGGACCCCTTGCAGGTGCTGCCTTATTTCGCGCCCATGCCCTGGAACGCTCCGAACCGTCTGCTGGGCTTTGCATATCTTCCCTTTCCCAAGCATTTGCCTTGGCATTTTAACGCCAAGAACTGGGCCGTCGCGGCTCTTGCGGATGCCCGCAGCGGCTTTCCGTTCTCGGTCCAGGAACAAACCGGCCAGGTATTGGGCGCGGCGGATTCGCATCGTTATCCGCTCAATTTCGATTTGAACGTGTCTTTGGAACGGACGATTACGCTGCGTGGATACCGCTTTGCGCTGCGCGGCGGAGTGGACAATTTGACGAATCAAGCCAACCCCACCGCTGTGTACAACGTGATTGGCGGGCCGGATTATCTTCAATTCGTGGGCCAGGAGGGCCGGCATTACGTCCTGCGCATTCGCTTTTTCGGGCACGCGGTAACGAAGTGAGGAAATCGACGGGAACCCCTGCTACACTGTACAGGACAATTTGACTCGACGCATCCTATTCATCTGCCTCGCTCTCTTCGCGCTAAACGCTTTTATCTGTGCGCCTCTATTCAGAATCGAATACCTGGATGATTTTAATTCGAACGAGGGCTCCTGGATTACCTTCGCCAGATTTCTTTCACAGAACTGGCCGCATGTAAGCTGGTTTCCCTGGTTCAATGCCGGCATGCCGTTTGAAGATACGTATTTGCCCGGCGTCAGTGCAATCGTTGCGATCTTATCGACGGTGGCACGTTGCTCGCCGGCACATGCGTTTCATTTTGTTGCGGCGCTGGCTTATTCACTTGCGCCTGTCTCCCTGTTCCTTTTCGCGCTAGAAGTTTCAGGCCGCCTCTGGCCCAGCGCCTGGGCAACCCTGTTGTGGTCCCTGCTCTCGCCGTCGGTCATCTTCCCCCAGTTCTTGAACGACATGGGCACGCCGTGGGGCTTAAAGCGCCTGCATAATATCGTATTTTACGGCGAGACGCCGCACAACGTCGCGATTTGTTTGCTCCCAATTTCGCTTCTGCTCATTTGGCGCTTTTTGGAAAGGCGCTCGGCTCGCAGATTTGCCTTGGCCGTTCTTGTTACCGCTGCGCTGATCCTCACGAATGCCTTTGGAATTGTGGTGGTTTCTCTTTCCTCCGTGTTCCTGTGCGCTGCCAGAAAGCGTCTTGACTGGAAGTCGTTCGCTTCCGTGGGCGGAGTCCTGATAGCCGCGTATCTGGCCGTGTGCCGTTTCCTTCCGCCGACGCTGATCCGCCTCCTTGAAACCAATACACAACCGGCCGGTGGCGAATATGGCTTTACGCCGCGAACAATCCTACTCGCCTGTTGTTACCTGGCTCTATCGGCTGCGCTATGGCAAGCCACTCGCCGTCTTTCCAGTCCCATGTTGCAATTCGCCATCTTGTTCTCCGCGTGTTTCGGTGGCATTACGTGGCTTGGGCTCCTGGGTGTAAATCTCGTGCCTCAGTCCCAGCGCTATCACATCGAAATGGAGGCCGGGGTGTGCTTGCTCACGGCTTTCCTTCTGGAACAGATGGTTCACAGGATGCGGCCAAGGGTGGTCTTCGCTTGCACCATAATTTGCGCCGCAGCGCTCGGATGGATCGCCGTCAAGGATTACCAGTTCGCACGAAGGCTGATACGTCCGGCGGACATCGTGCATTCCGCGCCGTTCCGCGAGGCGCGCTGGATCGCGGCGAACCTTCCTGGCCAACGGGTCCTCGATGCCGGGGAAGGACAGTGGTTGTTCAACCTCTTTTCCGACAACCCACAGATGGGCGCCGGCCACGAACCCTCCGCGCCGAATTGGGTCCAACGCGTTGCGGTCTACACCATTTTTTCGGGCCAGAACGCGGGGGCGGAAGACGGTCCGATTTCACTTTTGTGGCTGAAAGCATTCGCCTGCGGAGCCATCGTCGTTCCAGGCCGGGATAGCAAGGATCACTACCACGCCATCGTGAATCCCGATAAATTCGATGGGCTTCTCCCGCTGGTGTGGCGCGAATCCGGCGACTCTATCTACCAGGTCCCCTTACGATCCACGTCCTTGGCGCATGTCATCCCGAAGTCGGCGATTGTCGGAGATCGACCGGTCCACGGATTGGATGTAGGCGAACTCCGCCGCTACGTGGACGCACTGGAGTCGGAGGCGATTCCGGCGGCTAGCATAGCCTGGCAGAATCCCGATCATGCAAGCATTGCGGCCAGGATGGATTCCTCTCAGGTCGTATCGGTTCAAATAACGTACGACTCCGGGTGGCAGGCCCGCATCGGAGGGCGCAAGGTAAAAACGAGCGCCGACGAGCTTGGGTTTATCGTGATCGATCCGGCATGCTCGGGGGACTGTTCCATCGACTTGGCATTCAGTGGGGGACTGGAGCGGCAAGCTACTCTTTTCATCAGCGCGCTGGTTGTGCTTGCGATCTTCGCGATGCTCTTTTTAAGTGGCTTCGCCCGCAGTCGGGAGTTGCGGAAAGCCTGACGATCCCGCTAAGATCGCCCACGAGGTCTCTTTCATGCTCCGTTTCGCCTGCGCGTTAGTCTTGCTCTTCGGGCTTCCTTCGGCATACGGCCGCGTTGTGGTGAACTCGACCACCACCATCCTGATCGACTCCCGCGAGCCCGCTCCGCTCCAGAAGGCAGCCTCCGATTTAGCGGACGAATTTATTCCGTCGGCGCACCGCCCGGTTGAACCCGACCAGAATCGAATTCCGCGTTCGGGGACTGATCGTCTGCTGATACTGAAGGAGTGCGTTATGACACCGGTTAAATATGTAATCGCCGAAGCCGGGCAGCTCCGTATTGGTCTCGGCGTAGGGCTCGAAGAGACTCTGGCGGCCGTAGCTGTAGCGCAGGGCGATCTGAGATTTATCGGTCAATCGGCGGTCCCCGGATGCTGGCTTCGTTCTGACGGGTGGTGCCGATCGGATTTCCCAGATAGTTGCCGGAGGCTCCCGGCAGGCTCGGCAGCGGGAACAGCGATAGAACGTTCCCCACATAGGGCGAAATCAGCGTCAGCCCCTCGTTCTCCTGAAGACCTTACGTAGCTGGAAAAAAAAAGAACGTCGAATTTTTAACGATGGGACCGCCCAGGCACTCAGCTATCAGACGCCAGCGGACCTGTTCCCGCACCACTCCAAAAGGAGGAGGTCTTCCTCATGATGGGCGCGCCGTCCCCCAACCCCCTGGGACTTCAGTTTTTGTTTTCCAGGTATATTCCGCCTTCAAACGAAGGCTCCGGCTCAACGAGCGTTTCAGTGGTAGCCGGTCGTGAGAACATATCTAATTAGGGAGAGGAGAGAGCTTGACCCATTCTATGCACTCGAAGTGTCTGTTCCTGGCGGCTGTTGCCATCGCCGCGTCGCTGTCCGCGGAGGAGGTGCCGTCGCCGTGGAGCGAAGCTTCCATCGCCGCGTACCGCTTGCCGCTCGCAGTCCTCCGGGGCTCGCCCAGGATGGCTTCCGGAGCCGCCTACTACGGGCTGCCTGAGGTCAACCTTAAAACCTATCCTGTTTACACTCCTGAAAAGGAACCGAAAGACTATCTGGAATGGCTCAGGTCAAGAGCCCCCGAACCACTGGTTGACGTCGGCAAGCTGCGTACCCGCGAAGACTGGATCGCAGCGGGCAGAGATGTCTTTTATGGACGGGAACTTCCTCGTTTCAGCGGCAGCGAAGACAATCTCACGCTGATTCGCGACACCAGGGTGCTCGATGCCTACAAACTCCAGACCACGAAAGATGGAGTGCTTATTGGACTGCGCTATCTCGTCCGCGAAAAAGGCAAAGTGGAACTCGGAACAGATACCTGCGCCATGTGCCACGTCCGCGTTCAGCCCGATGGATCCGTGATTGAAGGCCCCGCCAACGTTCACACCCCGTTTGGGCCTCTAATGGGCGATTTGACCCGCCGTTATGCCGGGCTCGGCGAAGCCTTCCTTGAGGAACGCCGCCGCCGCCAGATGCGCGAGGATTACCGGGTTCCGTTTCTTTATCCCGATCCGAATCTTGAGTCCGCCGATCTGCGGGCAGAAGAGATCGCACGTCTCTATGAGCGGAATCCGCTCAGGGGTCTACCCGCGAACGAACACAAGCCTCCTGTATCCCGTCAAAATCGCGAACTTGATCGGCATCGCGGACATGAAATTCTTCGACCGCACCGGCACGGGGAGAAACCGCGGCATCGCCGATCTGATGCGATACGCAGGTTCGATCGCGGGGATAGACCGATGCGCTCACCGAATATGGCGATGGCCCCGACAGGGAGGCTCAATCTCGCGCATCTGGGGCTTGCGAATGGAATCGGCCCGTTCACGCCCGACGCACTCCTATACGCGCTTGCCTGCCTCGAAGTCTTTGCGGCCGCCGAATCCGAACCAGCCAACCGCGTTGTCACGGCGGGGGCAGGCTGTGTTTCAGGAGCAGGGTTGCGGAAACTGCCACACTGCGCCTTTATACACGAATAACCGGCTAACCCTGGCCGCGGGTATCGTCCTTCGGAGGATGTCATGCGTCTGACGGGAGCGATGAATATTTCCGTCGGAACCGACCCGAATCTGGCCATAAGAGACGCGCAAGGGCACGGGATTCTATCAGTGTCCCGTCGCTACGCATGGTCTGGATGGAAGCGTGCCTGCTGCATGACGGATCGATCGGAACGCTCGAAGAGATGTTCGATCCCGCTCGCCTCAAACCCGACTTCCGCTCCTCGAACTGGGCAACAATCGAAAAGCCACACGCCGTAAATGGTCACATGTTCGGACTCACTCTCGCGGCCGCCGACCGGGCCGCTCTCATCGCCTTTCTAAGGACATTATGACTGCGCCGCCAAACATGCCAGACCCCAGGCCGATCATAGAACTTGCCAACGCGTTCTTTGGTTCCTGTGTCCTGTTTGTCGCTTCCGATGCCGGCGTCTTCAAGCGTCTCGCTGAAAAAGACGGGCTCGACGCCGCCACTCTCGCGCAGGATCTCGATTGCAGTCCTCGTGGTCTGCAGCTCCTTCTCGATGCGTGCGTGGCCGAAGGTCTGTTGACGAAGACCGGGAGCGCTTACGGCAATGCCGCCGTTACAAGGATTTTTCTTGTCCCGGGAAGCCCAGCGGATCTTTCGACTGCCATCCGCTACAACCGCGATATCTACGGGGCGTGGGGTAAGCTGGCGGAGTTCGCGAAGACCGGAAAACCGGTCGAGCGCCCGCAGATCCATCTGGGCGAGGACAAGCAGCGCACCCGGACCTTCGTTATGTCGATGCATGGCAGGGCGATGGGAATCGGCAGGGGCGTGGTTCCGTTGCTCAACCTTGCGGGCCGAAAAGAAGCTGCTCGATGTCGGCGGCGGCCCCGGCACGTATTCCGTGCTGATCTCGCAGGCGTTTCCGGAGATCGACTGCACTGTGCTCGATCTGCCGGAAGTCGTAAAAGTCGCCGCCGAACTCATCGAACGGCAGGGTGCATCCGCACGCGTGCACGTGGCGCCGGGCGATTACCACGTGACGCCGTTTCCCGGCGGGCTCGACGCCGTGAATTTCTTCGGCATGCTCCATCAGGAATCCCCGGAGGATATCCGGAATCTGGCGCGCAGAGCGTTTGACGCTTTGAATCCGGGTGGCGTCGTGCATGTGATGGATATGATGACCGACGAGACTCACACGGCTCCGCAGTTCTCCGCATTGTTCGCGCTGACCATGGCGCTGACCACCGACAACGGTTGGGTCTTTTCCTCGGAAGAACTGATGGGATGGCTGGAAGAAGCCGGTTTTGTGGATTTCGAGGTCCGTCCGCTGCCGCCCCCGCTGCCCCACTGGCTCGCCAGCGCCCGCAAACCCTGACCCTGTTATCTGGCGGCGCAGGTCGCCGGCGCATCCATCGCTGAAGTTAAGGCGAGCACGGCCCACGACGTACCCCAGTTGCTGATCCACTGGACGTGACCGTAAGGAAATCCGCCTTCGAAAAACGCCTGTATCCGCGGCGAATAGCTGGCTACGAACCAGGACCCGTCGGCGCTTTGCGTGCTCAGGAGGTACCGGGTGCCGCGCTTCCACGGCACATCCGAGGTCCGGGCCTGTTCCGTCATGGCCAGGGCATAGCGCGACTCGCCGGTTGCATACGCGTCCGTCGCAAGGCCTACATGCTGGAACCATCCCCCGGCGGGCTGCTGCCCGAAAGTTAATTAAAACGCAAGCCGAAGGGCGAACTGGATCTGCCGCGGATCTTTAGCCGAAAAGATCTTTCCGAAGGTAAGGGGCTGGTCCGCGAGCGCGTCGGGCAGATCGAAATTGGTGTGATTGAGCGAATTGAACGCTT
This sequence comes from Bryobacterales bacterium, assembly GCA_963765185.1. Lineage (GTDB taxonomy): Bacteria > Acidobacteriota > Terriglobia > Bryobacterales > Bryobacteraceae > Palsa-187. The sequence goes on along the minus strand of CAVXWB010000101.1, from coordinate 24,705 downwards.
GCGCTTCGGCGGTCAGCGTCATTCGCTCCCGCAGGGCGAAGGTGCGCCGCAGCGAAAGATCGACGGTCTCGAGGCCGGGCCCGCGCAAAATATTTCGCCCCGCGTCGCCGAAGGTATATTGCGCGGGGATGGTGAACGCAGCCGTGTTGAACCACTCCTGCGGCGTCGGATTCGAAAGCGCCGGGTTAAACAGAACGTTGGGACGCACAACCCCGCCGACGCTGTTTCCGGTGTCGCCCGTATTGCTCGGGTCGTCGTCGGGGGAAAGGGTGGGCGTAAACGGCTGGCCGGACTGCGCCGTGATAATGCTGCTGACCTGGAATCCGCGGATCCAGCGCGACGAGCCGGGAAGGTGGTACACCAGCGCGATGGTGGCCCGGTTCGGGGTGTCGAAACTCGACAGCCCTCTTTCGAGGCCGTAGTTGTGGCTGTCCTGCGGGAAGTTCACGTCGGCGATAGTCGGCAGAAACGCCGATGTATCGTCCATCGACTTCGAGAACGTATACGCGGCCAGCACCGACAGCCCTTTGGAAAGGCGCCGGCTGTAGGTGAACTGCAGCGACTGGTATTCGGAATTGCCGCCGCTTTCGGTCACGCGAATATTGCTGTACGCCGGATACGGCGCGGGGCCGACGCCCACCCCCCAATTGAGTAACGGCTGATTGACATCCAGCGAGCGCGGCAGATCCGTCCCCTTGGACCCCGCAAAAGCGATGCTGAACGTGCCCACACGCTCCACTTCGCGCTGGATGTTGAAGTTCCATTGCTGCGCGTAGGCCGGCACGAAATTCGAGCTGATGAGGCTCAGCGCGGCGGGCGGCACGTAGCCATTCGACGCGGCAAATGGATTCGCCAGCGTGATCAGCGATGTGGCGCTCGGAAAGTAAACCGACGTCGTGAAGAACGGCGGGTTGTAGTAGAGCGACGAGTTGATCACGAACATGCCGGGATCGTAATAAATGCCATAGCCTCCGCGAATCACGGTATTCTTCATCGGAGACCATGCGAAGCCCACGCGCGGGGCGAAATCGTCTCCCTTTGGCTTCGTACCCGAACGGGAGAATCCGTCGGTTCCCACCTGCACGGTCTGGCCCGTCTGGAAATCGAAGGTGGCCATGCGGTTGGTGGGATCGGTGGCGGGCGCTTCGTACTCGTAGCGCACCCCCAGGTTCAGCGTCAGGTTGCGGGTTACCTTCCAGTCGTCCTGAATATAACCGCTCCAGATCTTGGTGCGCAGCGTTTGCGGCCCTGTGTATTGGGATTGGATGGCCAGCGTGGGCAGGCCCAGCAGCAGGTCGCCGATTCCGCTACCGGTCAGCGCTCCGCTGAAATCCATCTGGCCGCGGGCATATTCCTCGATGTAGCCGTTGAGCTGAAGATCGTGCAGCTCGGCGCCGATCTTGATGCTGTGCGCGCCGCGAATCAGCGTGAGGTTGTCGGCATATTGGAACGTATTGTCGGCGCGGTTGATGGGCAGCGAGATCGCGTCTCCCACGTTGGAGTACCCGGTGACGTCGATAGCCGGGAAACCGTAATCGCGCGGCACGGTGGGCAGGTAGTTCACGCCCCATAGCTGGTTCACGTTGGTCACGTAGTTCTCTGCCAATACCTGCCGCACAGCCCGGTTGAACCCAACCAGGATCGAATTCAGCGTTCGGGGACTGATCGTCTGCTGATACTGAAGGAGAGCGTTATGACTCCGGTTAAATACGTAATCGCCGAAGCCGGGCAGCTCCGTATTGGTCTCGGCGTAGGGCTCGAAAAGATTCTGGCGGCCGTAGCTGTAGCGCAGGGTGATCTGAGATTTATCGGTCAAGCGGCGGTCCCCCCGGATGCTGGCTTCGTTCTGACGGGTGGTGCCGATCGGATTTCCCAGATAGTTGCCGGAGGCCCCCGGCAGATTCGGCAGCGGGAACAGCGATAGAACGTTCCCCGCATAGGGCGAAATCAGCGTCGGCGGAATCACGTTGTTGGGGAACGGCTGGCCGGAATACGGATCGATGACGGTGGTCCCGAGACTCGAAAGGTTTCCTCCGCGCACTGCCACCGTGGGAACGGTGCCGAGCTGGGTCAGACCCTCGTTCTCCTGAAGACCTTCGTAGCTGGCGAAAAAGAAGGTCGAATTTTTCACGATGGGGCCGCCCGCCGCTCCGCCAAACTGGTTGCGGATGAATTGCGGCTTGTTGGAACCATCGAAGAAGTTGCGGGCGTCCAAATCGCGGTTGCGCAGATAGTCGAACAAGGTTCCGTGGAATTCGTTCCCGCCGCTTCTGGTGATGATGTTCACCTGCGCCGCCGCCGCCGCGCCGTATTCAGCGCTGTATGAGTTGGTGGCGATCTTGAACTCCTGAATGGCATCGACCGAGGGCTGGAGCGTATAGCCGCGCGTATCGGAATCGTTGTTGTCGACGCCGTCGAGCAGGAAGTTGTTGTTCTCCTCCCGGCCGCCGTCGGCGTTCATGGCGAAGGTGCCGCGGGTTGAGAGCTGGGAGCCCTGCACCGGCGAGCTGACGCCGGGCAGCAGCAGCGCGAGCTGCAGGAAGTCCCGTTCGTTGAGCGGAAGGCCGTCGATCAGCGACTGCTCCAGCACCGCGCCGAGTTCGCTTGAATCGCCGCTGGTCGCAGGCGCCGGCGCGTTGACGACCACGTGCTCGCCGCGCGCGGCCACGATCAGATGCAGGTCCATGCGCGCACGCTGGTCCACTTCGATCCGGACCGGTTGCGTGGTCATCTGCGCGAAGGACGAGGCGTCCACCGAAAGCCGGTATTCGGCGGGTGGAAGGCCGTCGAATTCGTAGTATCCGGCCGCATTGCTTGAAACGGAGCGGGTCAACGAACGGGCCGTATCTTCAAGAGTTACCGCCGCGCCGGGAATGGCCCGATTCGACGGATCGAGGACGTAGCCGGAAACCGAGCCGGTGTTGACTTGGGCCAGCAGATTCAGGGTTGTAAATAGAAAGGCGATGATGGTCTGACGCATGCTTGTTCCGCTTGGAGGGTTAGGATTTACGCGTTCAACACACTGATTCGAAGGAATTTCAGCTACAGGAGGCTTACGGGGGAGAAGATCACGAAAATGAGAGACAGAAAGAATCTTGGGCGAGCCGCAAGCGGCTCGCCCGGAAAACAACCAGCGTACCCGGCCTGATAAGTCTCCCGCCTTTAGGCGACGTTCGACGCCGTGCGGCCGGCTCGATATCTCCAAACCGCCAGGAGCGCCAGTCCCAACACCGCGAGTCCCAGCGTAGATACGATGGGCGTCGTCGGGGTCACGGGGCCGACGGGGATGGAGGCCGTTCCCAGAATGACGATGTCGAAGGCGGTGGAAAGAGGATCGGTCCAGTAACCGGAGCCGGCCCAGCTTCCGTTGCCTGCCTGGTTTGCTACCAGCCACTGTTGATAATCCTGATACCAGTTACAGGCGGTGCCGGCGGGCAGGTTGCCGCCGCAGGTTGGGGTCAGGAGGTTCGTGATGCTGGCGGTAGAGGTCGTGCCCAGGGTTGTTTCCAGACCCTTGTAGCTGGCCAACATGGCGTAGGGCTGGTTGAAGTCGCCATACCAGGTGGCGTTCGCAGAGGTTGTCCAGTTGGTGTTCATCCAACCCAAAGCGGACTGCACCGCGGCATTGCTGGCGGGCGTTCCAAGGAACTGCTGGCCCAGAAGCCAGCCACCTGTATCCGAGTTGTCCGGGCCAATCGGGCAGCCGTTATTAATGACAGATTGGTAGCACGCTCCTCCGGCGGCTGCGGATCCAGAAGGCTCCTGGACAACGTTCAGGTAGTTTGCCAGGAGGGTCTTGGTGGACGCGGGCGTCGTGGCGCCAAGAGATGAGTCAAAGATGAATGAATAGACGGCCCATTGTGTGGTGGAGGTGTCGGAGTCCCCGTTCCCTGGGATGCTGTAGCGCCAACCGCCATATTCACCATAGTTAGCTTGGTCCACGGTAGTGCTCTGGCTGGCAGCAAAAGCGTTCGTGATGCCCTGGGCGATCGCGCCCCACGTCATACCCGCCAGAGGGCCGCTGGTGGTTGCCACCGCGCCCGAGCCAATGCTCAACCCGTAGGTATCGATAGCCCCTACCGTAAGTCCCGTGGAATAGGTCGCTTCTCCTTCTCCATACCAATACACACCCGTGCAGGTGCCGCTGCCGCTAGGGCAGATGTTCGCATTGTCGTCTCTGAGGCTTACAGAAACGGTGGATGCATTCGCGAGCAGAAACGCAATGCCGTTGGCGACCGCAGTGTTGTAATTGGCGACCTGGGCGGCGGGCCAATAGGACTTCGCGCTTAGAAAGGCAAAAACCGCCGAACCCGTGGGAGCCGTATAGTAGTCGTCAGAGGTCCAACATCCCGTATTCGTGACCGGGCACCCGGACGTTTGTATCTCGAGATACAGGGCAGCGAGGCCATTCTGGATGGCGGTCGTAATTTGCGCTGGGGTCGCCGCCTTCGCGGTCGGGGCAGATGTAGTAAATGCCACCAGGAGCGAGCCCAGAGCTAAGGTCGAACATATCTTAGATCTCTTCAAAAAACACCTCCAAATGTCTGTCTTTCTCAAAGTTGAGAGTATAGGACGGGACCCGGCGTCTAGTGCCTGCCCGAAGGTAACCAATCCACTTAGCTTCATACTATACACCAATTGGCCGGCTCAAGCACGGGTTTTTTTCGCCCTTCGGCAGGCTCCGATCGGGAAACGCTCGCCCCGGCAACGTGTTGTGGCGACAACTCTATTCGCGCCGGGCTGGCCAGATCCGCGCCTTCAGGTCCCGCGCTGGGCGCGCCCGGTCCCGAGATTCCAGGAGTGGCGGGTTTCCCGTGTGTATGTATAATGGAACCTTGCTTGAGAAAGGGTCTGCACCGGCCCGGCCACTCCCTTTGTCCTCCGGCAGCCGGGCTCTGGATCGTATTCTCAAGTTCTCGTAGGAGACATAAGATGATTAAAATGAGGAAGATGCCTCAATTGACAAAGCTCTTACTGTGCGGCCTGGCAAGTCTGCCAAGTCTTGCGCTGATTGGATGTGCCAGCTCAGCCAAAAACGCTGAGGAAGCGGCTAAGGTTCAGCGTGCCCTTCAGCATGCCGCGGATGTTCAGGCGATCCAGAACCTCATGAACAAGCATGCGTATTATTTCGCTACGGGACAGCACCAACGGGAACTGGACGAACTCTGGGCGATGACGACTCAAGGCGTCAGTTGGGGGTCGGATCAGGGCTTCTGGGTCGACGCTAAGGAGCTCAAAGAACACTATGTTCAACATTACGACAAGGTCCGCGCACAAGAGCTTGCGACGTTCGGTAAAGCGCATCCCGAAGTCAAGAATGCGGAGAGTTATAGCGCCGCCGTCGCGATTTTCCAAAACGCGACGCCGATTATTGAAATCGCCGAGAACGGAGAGACCGCCAAAGGACTTTGGTACCCGGTAAGTCAAGTCACGCAAGCGCCGGGCGGAAAGCAGACCCCCGCCGAGGGGTGGGAGGCCTATGGCGTGGACTTCTATAAACCGAATCAGGAGTGGAAGATCTGGCATTTTTTTGTGCATCGGGATGGGTCGGCTGTGCCCGCGTTGAGCGAAACGGACTCGCCGCCATCGGTGAAGCCTACGCTTGAACCGCGGAATAGCCCGTTCGCGACGAAGACGGGGTTTCTAAAGGCTCCGCAGCCGTACCGGGCGTTCAGTCTGACCTTCACCTACGGTCCGCCTGACAACCGGTAACTTCAAAACGCCTACCGCAACGAATCGGGTGCCTTTGCAGGGTGGGGCGGTCCCCCGGGACCGCAGCCGGCCCCCCGGCCGGCTTGTTGAGCGGGACGCGTCCGCCCCACAAAAGGAAAACGTCACCCGTAATTCCGAACGTGAGTACTCAGCGCTTTAACTGCGGTCCACGATTGCATGGCCGCGCAAAGCCGGGCCACGCGGCGCCGATTGCGGAAGAACCACCGAGACAGTCGTGCCGCGTCCGGGCTCGCTGGCGATCTGGACATCGCCCCCGTGCAGGAATACGATCTGTTGAACGATCGCCAAGCCCAGTCCGGTGCCGCCGGAGTTGCGCGAACGGGCAGGGTCCGCGCGGTAGAAACGGTCGAAGACGCGGGGAAGAACCTCGGCCGCGATTCCCGAGCCGGTGTCGCGAATCTCAATGCGAATCTGTCCGTCCCGCTGCCGCGCGCTCAACGAAACGGCGTCGCCCGCCGAACAATGCGCCAGCGCGTTCGACACAAGATTTCCCAGCGCGCGCTGGAGCAGGGCGCGGTCGATGTCTCCCACCACGCCCTCGTCGGCGCTGGCGGTGAGCGTCACTCCCATCTCCGCGGCCGCGGCTTCGTAGTAGTCGCGAAGGTCCGTCAGCAGCCGGCCCAGATCCTCGCGCGTATGCTTGAGATGGTCGCCCGGGCTTTCCGACCGCGCCAGAAACAGCAGCGACTCGATGAGTTCGGAGAGCCGCACCGATTCCTCCAGGCAGGAGCTCAACGTCTCGACATACTCTTCCGGAGCGCGGGCGCGCGCCAGCGCCACTTCCGATTCCCCGCGAATGTTATTGACGGGAGTCCGGAGTTCGTGCGCAATGTCCGCCGAGAACCGGGACAGGCGCGCGAAAGACTCCTCCAGCCGCTCCAGCATCGCATTGAAAGCCACTGCCATCACGCGAACTTCCACCGGATAGCCCTCTGTCCGGATGCGCTCGTTGAGCGTGCTTGAGCTGATGTGGCGGGCGGTCTCGGCGACCTCCCGAAGCGGCCGCGTGCCCCTGCGGGCGATGGCGACTCCCACGACGGGACAGAAGATCAGCGCCGCCGCCAGCACCATCCATATCCAGATTCGCTGCCGCCCCAGCACCTCCTGCTCCTGCGTAAGGTCCACGGCCACCTGGAGCGTCCAGAAATCTCCTCCCGCCGAGGACGCCGGCAGCGTGGCTACCGGCAGCGTGGCTACGATGGCTCGATAAGGCGCGCCGCCAGGCGAATCGATCCAAAAAATGCCTTGATGAGTGGCGGCCGCCTCCGCGATGCGGGACTCGCTCAGATCCCGGTCCATTCCAGGCGTAGTGGACAAAGCCGTGCCGTTCGCATCCAGCACCCGGACGTAGAATTTCTGGTAGCGGCGCACGGCCGAATCGATCTCCACTTCTTCGTGCAGCGCATGCGAATCCCCGCCCCGCTCGCGCACCAGCGCCCGGCACACCGCTAGTTCGTCCAGCAGCGACTGTTCCGAGATCCTTCTCAGGTTATCCGCCAGGCCCAGATAGAACGATCCGGTAGCCACGGCCACCACCAGGAAGGATGCCGCGGTGTACCAGGCGGTGAGCAGCGCCGCCAGCGAAGCGCCGCCCCACCTGCGGCCGCTGCGGCTAATTCCTGGAGAGGTTTTCGAGAACATATCCCACGCCCCGAACCGTGCGCAGCAACTTCCGAGCAAAGGGGTCGTCCACTTTGCCGCGCAGCCGCCGCACCGCCACATCCACCACGTTGGTGTCAGAGCCGGCATTGATATCCCAAACCGATTCGGCGATAAACGTTCGCGTCAGCACCTCCCCGGCGCGCCGCATCAGCAGCGACAACAATGTGAATTCCCGCGCCGTCAGGTCCAGCCGCTGACCGGCGCGAGTAGCTCGGTGGCCGGCCAGATCGAGCTCCAGATCGGCCACCCTCAGCGTGGCCGCTTCCCGCACCGGAGGCCGGCGCAGAATGGTGCGCGCGCGCGCCAGCAGCTCGGAAAAAGCGAACGGCTTCACCAGGTAATCGTCCGCGCCGAGTTCCAGACCCTTCACCCGGTCCGGCACCTCATCGCGCGCCGTCAGGATCAGGACCGGCGTCTGTAGACCGGCGCCGCGCATCCACGTGAGCAGATTCCAGCCGTTCATACCCGGCAGCATGATGTCGAGGAGGATAAGGTCGAAGGCCCCGCCTTCGATCTGCCGCATACCCTCCAGGCCGTCCGCCGCCACGCTCACTACGAAGCCCGCTTCGCCGAAGCCGCGCTTCAGAAAACTTGCCGTCTTTACTTCGTCTTCGACGATCAGCAGCTTCATGCGGCAGCCCAAACGGCCATGGTAGACGGTCAGTATAACAGAATCCGTTTTCCTCAGAAAAATGACTCTCTCGCCACTGTTTGAATGACAAATCTCGCTCAAGTTATTGACAAAAGTTTAATTCTTCCGTAATCTAGCTGTACGAAATAAGAAGTCAGATGTATTAACCACTTCCGGCATGCCAGCCTCTCGGAGGGCCGGACCAACTTATCGGAGGATCTTTTGAGTCCAAGCAGAAGGCAGCGGCACGTATTCAGAGGCGCTGTTTTGTTGAGCCTGCTTTCGCTTCACTGCGTATGGGGAGACGTGGGGGAAGCATATCGGGAACCGTTTCCGATCCGCAGGTGCAGGCCGTGGCAGGCGCCACCGTCACAGCCATCAACACCGGCACGAATATCCGGCAGAGCATGAAAACGTCGACGGACGGGAATTATTCCTTTGTCGATCTGCCCGTGGGAACCTACGATATCGAAGTGGAGTCGGCGGGTTTCCGGACATACCGGCGCAAGAATCTCGTGGTAGATGCAAACAGCGCCCTGCGTGTCGATGTGCCGGTGACGCTGGGCGATCGCACCGAGCAGGTCACGGTAGTCGCTGCGGCGTCCAGAGTCGAAACCGTGGATACGCAGTTGGGAGAAGTGATCGCGGGGACCAAGATCGAAGCCGTCCCCTTAAACGGCCGCAGCTTCACCGACCTGCTGGCGCTGCAACCGGGCGTTGCGCCGGCCACCACCATCACAGGCACGGCCATCCAGGCCGCGGGCGCGGTCACATTGTCCCCTTCCGGCGACCTGAATCCGGGCACGATCTCCATCAACGGACAGCGCGAATACGCCAACGGATTCACGGTCAACGACGCCGACGTAGAGGAACGCTTCACCATGGGAGCGGCGATCATTCCCAATCTCGACTCCATCGCCGAATTCCGTGTGCTGACTGCAAATTTCGACGCCGAGTACGGAAATTACAGCGGCGGCCGCATCAACGTGGTCACCAAGTCCGGGACCAATCAGTTTCACGGCGGGGCGTTCGACTTCATTCGAAACCAGGATTTCGATTCGCGAAATTTTTTCTCGCCCGCACGCGCAGTCTATCGGCAGAACCAGCCCGGCGGACTGTTCGGCGGGCCGCTTGTCCACAATAAAGTGTTCTTCTACGCCGACTATCAGGGCACGCGGCAGAAACAGGGAGTGGATACCGGCCTGATCCAGGTGCCGTCGCTGCTCAACCGGGAAGGCAATTTTTCCGACGAAGAGAGCCACTTGACCGGATCGGTGAGCGGTCCCTATCTTGCGCAATTGTTGCAAAGCAAGCTTGGCTACGGAGTTTCCTCCGGGGAAGCGTATTACACCCCCGGCTGCACATCGTCGGAGCAATGCGTGTTTCCCAACGCCATCATCCCGCAGAGCGCGTGGTCCGCGCCGGCCCAGAATCTGCTGAAATACATTCCCTCGCCGAACCTCCCGGGAAACTTCTTTTCCACCTCCGCCGTGGACCAGACGCTGCGCGACGATAAAGGCGCCTTCCGAACGGATGCAATCACCCGCATTGGTCAAGTCTCGGCCTATTATTTCGCCGACGACTACACGCTCAACAATCCCTATCCGGTGCTGCAAGGAGGCGCCAACGTTCCCGGCTTCAACGCCTTAAATCTGGGCCGCTCGCAGTTGATCACCCTGAGCGTGACCAAAAACTTCGGACCGACCGTGGTCAACGATTTCCATATTTCCTATGTGCGCGATGCGAATAACGTCGGTACTCCGGAGGGAACCGTGGGCACCAGTCTCGTTTCCCAGGGCTTCCTGACCAGTTCCGGCGCACCCAGCATCCTGCCGCAGCGGCCGTCCATCGTCGGCGTGGAGAACGTGACCTTCAACAACTTCGTCATCGGATCGACGGTCACGGGACTGAAGCAGATCGACAACACTTACGAATTCCGGGACGGCCTCTCACACGTGATTGGCGCGCATACGGTGAAGCTCGGGGGCGATCTGATGTCCAGCCAGGTAAACGCGGCGGCCGATGTCCAGTCCAACGGAACCTTTTCGTTCACCGGATCGGAGACGGGCATCGATTTCGCCGACTTCCTTATCGGAGCCCCAAGCTTCTACAAGCAGGGCGACGCGCAGCCGTTTTATATGCGCAATCACTACGGGGCTCTTTACGCGCAGGACAGCTGGAGAGCCAAGCCGACCTTCACGATAAACTACGGCGCGCGCTGGGACGTGATCATGCCGTGGTATGAGAAATACAATCAGATCCAGACGCTGGTGCCCGGCGAACAATCGGTGGTTTATCCCGGCGCGCCCACCGGCCTGGTGTTCCCCGGCGACCCCGGTGTTTCGCGCTCGCTCGCGCCCACCAGGTGGAACGATTTTTCGCCGCGCCTGGGCATCGCCTGGGCTCCTCGCGGACAAAGCGGATTGGCGCGGAAGATCCTGGGCGACGCGGACAAGACCAGCATACGAGCCGGGTTCGGGCGCTTCTTCACCGCGGTGGAGGGCATTTCGGCCGGCGTGATGGCCGGCGACCCGCCCTATGGGAGCACTTACATCAGCCCTGCGCCGCCCTTGTTTTCGAATCCCTTCGTCACGGCGTCCACGGGCTTTGACGAGGGACAACGTTTCCCAATCCAGTTTCCGCCGCTCAACGCCACCGCGAGCAATCCTAATCCGAACGTGAACTGGGCGCCCTTTCTTCCGGTCTCGGGTCTGCCAGGCTACAAGCCGGATGGAGTCACTCCTTACACCGACCAATATACGTTTTCGATTCAGCGGCAATTGGGCAGCAGCACGGTGATCACCGCCAGCTACGTGGGCAGCGAAGCGCATCATCTTCTGACACTGCTCGAAGCCAATCCCGGCAATCCGGCGCTGTGCCTCAGCCTTAGCCAGCCCAGCGAGGTAGCGCCGGGCAGCACCACTTGCGGGCCGTTCGGGGAATCGAATGTCTACACGACGGCGTCGGGTCAAACCATTAACGGGACGCGGCAGGCCCTTGGCTCCAACTTCGGCAGCGTGGACTGGCTGACCACCATCGGCAACTCCAATTACAACGCCATGCAGTTCAGCGTCCGGCACACCACGCGGCGGCTGGACGTGCAGGCCGGTTACACATATAGCAAGTCGCTCGATAACTCCTCCAGCATCGCGGAGCAACTGAACCCGTACGACTACAGGGCGACCTATGCGCCCTCGGCGTTCGATTTGAAGCACAATTTCGTGGCCAGTTACCGTTACGAGATACCTTTCGAAAAGTTATTCCGGGTGCGAAACAGAGCTACTCTGGGCTGGACTTTTTCCGGGATCACTCGCCTGGGAACGGGATTCCCGGTTACCTTCACCAACGCGAGCGACAGTTCTTTGCTCGGCACCCAGCCCGACGGCGTCAACGCCTACGGAGTCGATCTGCCGGACGTGCAGCCAGGCCCCCTGGATCTGAATCATAATCCGCGCAACGGTTTGCCGTATTTCAACACATCGCTCTATAGCTTGCCGGGCTCTGGGGACGCCGGGCTCATCGGCACGCCGCCTTTTCTACGGCCCTGGAGTCGAGAACTCCGATCTCGCGATTTCAAAGACCACCCGGCTCCTCGAGTCGAGCACCCTAGAGATCCGGCTGGAGGCCTTCAACGCCTTCAATCACGCGCAATTCTTCGGTCCCACGTCGGTCGTCGGAGAAATTACGAGCAACGCTTTCGGCCAGGTAGTCAGCGCGGCCCCGCCGCGGCTCGTGCAGTTGGCGGTAAGGCTGAAGTTTTAGGCCGGGCCAGCTCCCGGGACCCGAACAGGAAGGATAGAAAATGTTCTTGACAGACATAGTTTTGGCGTGTATTCTTCTAAGATTAGTCGAGCTATACCACGAGGAGGAAGTGCGTGAAGCTTTCCAGATCTTTTTCCACGCTAGCGTTGTTAGGAATCCAGGTTGCGTTGCTGTCTGAATTTGCGGCAGCTCAATCGCCGTTAGTGAACCTGCCCCCGAGGCAACCGCCTGCCAGCGCGTTGAAGCGGGCCGCAGCATTGGCGGCGGCAAAGGCAGCAGCCAAAGCAACGGCAAAGGCTCGCACCGGCGTCAACGGCGGGTCCATCGACCCGAGCCCAATTCCGGCCGGCTGGACTTGCGCCGGCAACTGCGGCACCGACGGCGCCGATGGCGTCGTGACGCTGTCACCAACAGCCAATGCCGCGTACGAGTGGGTCTCGACGTCTGGCGGCACCTCGGGGGTGGGCGCCTTTCAACCGGCGCGCTCGGCGAGGAAACAGATGGATCCACACTCGCTACGCCGACCTTCGCCGCAGCCGCTGGAACCGCCTTGAACTTCTATTTCAACTATGTGACCTCTGACGGAGCCGGATATGCCGACTACGCGTGGGCGGAACTGTTCACGTCAACAGGCACTCCCGTGGCGCTGCTCTTCACCGCGCGAACGGAAGCGGCCGGCAGTATTGTTCCGGGGACTGGATTACCCGCCCCTCTAGCGACATTGACTCCCGCTTCTGTGCCGATCATCGGCGGTGGCCCGGCCTGGGCGCCCCTCGGTGGGTATTCGGGTGAATGCTACGCTGCCGGATGCGGCTACACCGGATGGATCCAAAGCAACTACACCATTGCGTCCGCTGGCAGCTACTATCTCGAAGTAGGAGTCGTAAACTGGGTCGATACGTTTTATGACTCGGGGCTTGCCGTGGATGGTGTTACAGTCGGCGGAGTGCCGGTCAGCCCTCCGACGGTGCCCACGACACCGGCGCCGCCGTCCCTGGTGCTCTTGGGGATCGGACTGGCGGCGTTGTCCGCCTTCTACCTGGGTCGCGGTAAGTTCGCGGTACGCTAAAGCCGTCCACGCCGGATCATTTGGTTCAAGCCGGGCCTTGCAGGAGGCCCGGTTTTTATTGTGTGCCGAAATGATCTTCCTTGCGTCCGTCTTGCTCGCTCTGTGTTCGGCGGCCGGCGCATTGGCCCAAAGCCGAACCGTGGCAATCACCGTCGACGATCTGCCGTATGCCGGGGACGCGGCGGGCGCCTCTGCTGCGATGATCAATACCAAGCTGCTGGCTGCCTTCAGCCGTCACCATGTTCCGGTGACCGGCTTCGTGATCCAAAAGCTCGTTGAGGATATCGGCCCCGTCCAAGGAACTGCGATTCTCCAGAAATGGATCCGTCAAGGCCTCGATCTCGGAAACCACACTTACTCGCATCCTGACACCAATCAGCTCTCCGTCGAACAGATAAAAGAGGAAATCGTGCGCGGCGAGGCGACGTTTGTCCCTTAATGAAGGCAGCCGGAAGGAATTCGAAGTTCTTCCGCTTCCCCATGAACCAAACCGGCGACACAAAGGCGAAGCACGATGCAATCGCGGCGTTTCTTTTGCGCCGGGGATATAAGGTCGCCACATGCACCATCGATACTTCCGACTACCTCTTCAACAATGCGTACGTTAAGATGCTTGCGAACGGCGACAGTGCCTCGGCTCAAAAGCTGCGCGTCGAATATCTGGCCTATAGCAGCACGGAAATCGACTACTATGCGGCGCTGAATCGGAAGGTCCTCGGTTACGAGCCGCCGGAGGTCATGTTGCTGCACGACAATCGTCTCAACGCCGACGTCATCGAACAAGTGCTCGCGCTCTTTGAGGAAAAGCGGTACCGCTTCGTGTCTCTGGGTGCGGCTCAGTCCGATCCCGCCTATCAAACGCCTGACACGTTCATCACCAGGTTTGGACCGATGTGGGGCTACCGCTGGGCCGACGAACGGAACGTCAAATACGATGGCAGTCTTCGAGAAGGACCCTCCGGCGTGGATCTTGGACTACGGCAAAGCGGTCCCCTGAAGCAGCCCCTGAGCCCACCCTGTCGCTCCAGAGTTATTCATAGTAGACTGATTGCCGGTAAGGTAATGCCTCATTTTGATCGTCGCCACTTCCTCGGGGCCCTGATGGGAGCGGCCGGCGCATCCCTGTGCCGAGCCGATACCGCGCCCCTCGCCGCCACCAAGCTTGCCGACAACTTCATACAGATCACAGGAGCCGGCTCCAACGTCCTCGCCGTGACCGGCCCGGACGGAGTGCTGCTGGTCGACGGCGGTCTTAAGGAGCGCTCCGCGGAGCTGCTGAAGCTGGTCGCGGAACAATCGGGCGGACGCCCCGTGCACACGCTGTTCAACACTCACTGGCATCCCGAGCACACCGGTTCGAATGAAACTCTGGGCCAAGCCGGCGCGAAGATCGTTGCGCATGAGAACACCAAATTGTGGATGGGGACAGAGATCGACTTCGGCTGGCAGAAGAAGACGTTTGAACCCTCGCCTAAGGCCGCGCTTCCCAACCAGACTTTCTACACGACCGGCAAGATGACCTTCGGCAAGGAGCAGATCGAATATGCGTTGATGCCGCAGGCGCACACCGACGGCGATATTTACGTTTTCTTTCCCGGCCCGAATATCCTTGTCGCCGGCGACGTGGTTTCCGTGGCGAGCTACCCGGTTTTGGATTACACCACCGGCGGCTGGATCGGCGGAATGGTGAACGCGCAAAAAACTCTGCTCGAGTTGGGCAACGCCCAGACGCGTATTCTTCCCGGAAGCGGCCCGGTGCAAACCCGCGCTGACGTGCAGGCCCTGAACGATATGTGCAACACCCTTCGCGATCGCCTGCTGAAGCTGATGAAGCAGGGCATGGGTCCGAAAGAGATGATCGCCGCCAAGCCGACCAAGGAGTACGACGAGAAGTGGGGCAATCCGGAATTATTTATCGCCAATACTTACAGAGGTTTGTGGGGTCACGTCCGCGAGTTGGGCGGGATTGTTTAAAGGGCATTAGAGGACGGGAACACAAAATGCGTCACCTCGCAGTGGCTGGCACCTTCGCGCTGGCGATTTTTTTGTCGGGACCTTTCCGCTTGCCCGCCCAGCAAGGAATCGCCTCACAAGCAATCGCCGCAACGCCGCCCCCCAACCGCGCGCTGCTGGATCAATACTGCGTGACGTGTCACAACCAGCGCGCTAAAACCGCGGGCCTGATGTTCGACACCATGGACCTCAGTCACGTCGGCGCCGACGCCGCGATTTGGGAACACGCGGTGCGCAAGCTGAGGGGCGGCATGATGCCTCCTCCGGGCTCCCGCCGGCCGGATCAGGCTACCGTGGACGCCTTCCTCACATCGCTTGAGGCTTCTCTCGATCAGGCCGCGGCGGCGAATCCGAATCCGGGCAGCGTCACCTTGCACCGGCTGAATCGCGTCGAATACGCCAACGCCATCCGGGACATGTTGGCGATCGACGTGGATCCGGCCGCGCTGCTTCCCACCGACGATATCAGCAACGGCTTCGACAACATCGCCACGGTCCTCAAGGTATCGCCTTCGTTTCTGGATCAATATATAACCGCGGCGCGCGCGGTCAGCCTCAAGGCCATCGGCGTGCCGCCTCCGTCCAAGCCCGTCACGGAATCCCTGACCGCCACGCCCGGCGCCGATGCGAGCGACGTGCCTCTCGGCACGCGCGGTGGAACGGTGGTTGAGCATCTGTTTCCGTTCGACGGCGAATACGAGTTCCGCGCCCCCGCCGGCGGAGGGGTGCTGTTGCTGGACGGCGTGCGAATCGCCGCCGGCGGCCGCGTCCCGGTCAAGGCCGGGTTGCATGAAGTTGCTTTGGTCACCCCGGCGCGCAGCTTCATCGAATCCGACTCGCTACTCGAGTCGCTCATCCCTGGCGCAGCGCCACTGGCATATGGAGGCGGTGGCGGAGGCCGCGGCGGACGCGGCGGACGAGGCGGCGGGCTTCAGGTCACCGGCCCCTACAACCCCACCGGAGCGCCGGTCGAAACCGCCAATCGCCAGCGGATTTTCGTATGCAGGCCTGCCAATCCGACTGATGAAACCGCGTGCGCAACCAAAATCTTCACGAGCATCGCGCACCGCGCTTTCCGAAGGCCCGTGACGGATAAAGATCTGACCGCGCCCCTGGCCTTCTTCAAGGAAGGCCGGGCCATCGGCGATTTCGACGCGGGCATTCAAAATGGCCTCATCGCCATTCTGGCCAGCCCCAAATTTCTGTATCGCGCCGAGCCGCCGCCGCAGAACCTCAAGCCCGGCTCCATCTACCATGTCAGCGATCTGGATCTGGCCTCGCGCTTGTCCTTCTTCCTGTGGAGCAGCATTCCCGACGACCAACTTCTCGGCCTCGCCGAGCAGGGCAAGCTCAAAGACCCCAAGGTTTTCGAACAGCAGGTGCGGCGCATGCTGGCGGATGAGAAGTCCAAGACGCTGGTCACCAATTTCGGCTTCGAATGGCTGCGCGTGCGCGAGATCGACAAGCTCGATCCGGACCCCATCGTCTATCCCAACTTCGACGCCAGCCTGCGCACGGCTTTCAAGCGCGAGATGGAATTGTTCCTTGAAAGCATCTTTCGCGAGGACCACAGCGCTCTGGATCTGCTGACCGCGAATTACACCTTCGCCAATGAGCGGCTCGCCGCCCACTACGGCATCCCGGACGTGCGCGGAGAGCAGTTCCGGCGCGTGACCCTGCCCGATTCCAGGCGCTACGGGCTGCTGGGCAAGGGCGCGATCCTGATGATGTCGGCCTATCCCAACCGGACCTCGCCGGTGCTTCGCGGCGCATTCATTCTCGAAAGCATTACCGGAACGCCGCCCTCCCCGCCGCCGCCGAATGTCCCGCCCTTCAAGGAAAATAAGGACGGCGAAGCGGCCCATACGGTCCGCGAGATCATGGAGCAGCATCGCGCCAACCCTACCTGCAATGCCTGCCACGGCATCATGGACCCGCTCGGCTTTTCGCTGGAAAATTTCGACACCATCGGCGCGTGGCGAGCCAAGGATAACTTCGCCGGCACCGTGCATCGACGCCTCCGGCAAGCTGGTGGATGGAACCGTGGTGAACGGTCCCGACGATCTGCGCAACGCACTGATGAAGCGGCCGGAGCAGTTCGTTCAGACCATGACCGAGAAAATGATGATCTACGCGCTGGGCCGGACACTGGAGCCTTACGACATGCCCACCATCCGCAAGATCATGCGCGACGCCGCTCCCGACAAATACCAGTTTTCATCGCTGGTGATGGGCATCGCCACCAGCGCCGCCGTTCCAGTATGAGCAAGATTCCGGAAAGCACAGCCGCCGGCGGCCATGTTGCAGGCCGAGCGTCCAGTAAGTAAGGAGAGCTCGAAAATGTTCCTCACCAAGAAATACATCCCCCGCCGCAAGTTCCTGCGCGGCGTGGGCGCGACGATGGCTCTGCCTTTGCTGGACGCCATGATCCCGGCGCGCACGGCGCTGGCGCAGACCGCGGCTAATCCCGCTCCGCACCTGGGCTTCATCTACTTTCCGCACGGCGCGATCATGAAGCACTGGACGCCGGAATCGACCGGCGCGGACTTCAAGATCTCGCCCATTCTCAAGCCGCTGGAGCCGTTCCAGAAGCATCTGACCGTGGTCAGCAACCTGGAAAACAAATGGGCCACCGGGCCGGTGCACGCGCTGGCGCCGGGAACCTGGCTGAGCTGCGTGCGTCCGCGCGCGACCCAGGACCCCTGGGGCGGCCCGACCATCGATCAGATCGCCGCGGCGCACATTGGCCAGGACACTCCGCTGCCTTCGCTTGAATGCGCCATCGAAGGACGCGGCGGCGGCGGCACCTGCGATCGCGACTTCGGCTGCAGCTACTCCGGCACCATCTCTTTCCGCACGCCCAACACTCCTCTGCCCATGGAGACCGAGCCGCGCAAGCTGTTCCAACGCCTGTTCGGCCAGGGCGACACCACGGAAGAGCGCGCAGCGGCTGGGCAAGCAGTATTCCAGCGTGCTCGACCTGGTTTCGACCGAGGCCACCGATCTGCAGAAGAGCCTGGGCGCGCAGGATCAAGCGCGATGCTCAGCGACTATCTGGACACCGTGCGCGAGATCGAGCGCCGCGTGCAGAAGATGGAAGCGCACGACCTTTCCCACGTCGACATCCCCGAGGCTCCGGCCGGCACCCCGCCGCAGTTCGAGCAGCACGTCAACCTGATGTTCGACCTGATCGCGCTGGCCTATCAGGCCAACATGACGCGCATCTTCAGCTTGATGATGGCGGCCGAAGTCAGCGGCCTCACCTACAACCAGATCGGCGTTCCGGACGCGTTCCATCCGCTCTCGCACCACAACAATGAGCAGGCCAAGATGGACAAGCTGGTCAAGATCCAGACCTATCACACCGACCATTCTGGCCAAGTTCCTGGCCAAGCTGGACAAGATGCCGGACGGCGACGGCAGCATGCTGGATCATTCGCTGATCATGTACGGCAGCAACATGAGCAACTCCAACGCGCACGATCATTACCCGCTGCCCACCGCGCTGGTGGGCGGCTGGAAGAAGGTGAAGGGCGACCAGCACCTGAAGTATGCGCGAGCGCACGCCGCTGGCCAACATGCTGCTGACCGTGCTCGACCGCGCCGGCGTTCCCATGGACAAGATCGGCGATTCGACCGGCACATTCAAGGAGGTTTAAGTATCATGCGAAATCTCATGCGCGTTATTCGCCCTCGCGACGGCGCTTTGCGACCGGGTTCGCCTTTGCCGCGGATCTCGCCACTGCCCCCGTACGCTGCCCTGACGCCGTCAAGGACGGGCGACCGCGCCATGCGCTCAAGATGATCGAGCAGAAAGCGGACGTGAACGCCGCGCGATGCCGACGGCACCACCGCTCTGCTCTGGGCCGCGCACAATGGCGACGCCGATCTCGCCGGCCGCCTGCTGGCCGCCGGCGCCAAGGCCAACGTCAAAAACGCCTTCGGCGCGACGCCCATGTCGGAGGCGGCGTTACAACGGCACGCGGCGGTGATCGAAAAACTGCTGGCCGCCGGCGCCGATCCCGATTCGCCCGGCCCGGACGGGCAAACGGCGTTGATGCTGGTGGCGCGCACCACCAACGTGGCCGCGGCGAAACTTCTGCTGGATCATGGCGCGCACGTCAACGCCAAGGAAGTCGCAGAAGGATCAAACCGCGCTGATGTGGGCCGCCGCGGAGAAACAGGCGCCCATGGTGAAGGAACTGATCGCGCATGGCGCCGACGTCAACGCTCGCTCCAAGGTGGACGAATTCGTCACCCAGGTCAGCTCGGAGCCGCGCGCCGGATACCGTTCCTACGGCGGATTGACTGCCGCTGATTTTCGCCGCGCGCGAAGGCTGCGTGGATTGCGCCGAGGCGCTGAAGGAAGGCGGCGCGAACCTCAACATGGCCGATCCGGAAGGCGTGACGCCGCTGATGATCGCCCTGTGGAACGCGCACTTCGATACCGCTTCGTACCTGATCAAAGCCGGCGCGATGGTCAACAAATGGGATTGGTGGGGCCGCACGCCGCTGTGGCTGGCCGTGGATTACAACACCCTGCCGCACGGCGGCCGCTCCGACGCGTCCTTCGCTGGATGAGACCACGCCGCTGCAAGTGATCGAGCAGATTCTGGACGCCGGCGCCAATCCCGAATATCCAATTGAAGATTCTGCCGCCCTTCCGCAGCGTCGGCTCGGACCGCGGCGTGGATAGCATGATCACCACCGGCGCCATCGCCGCTGCTGCGCGCGGCCAAGGGCATGGACGCCCCGGCCATCGCCCTGCTGCTGAACATGGCGCGCTGCCGAATCTTCCCAACAACCAGGGAATCACGCCGACCATGGCCGCGGCCGGTTTGGGCTCGGTGGACGCCGATACGCGCGGCTGGTACAACACGCCGGACGTGCAGCAGCGCTCCATCGCCTCGCTCGATCTTCTGTTGAAGGCCGGCGGCGAGATCAACGGCGCAAGGGCGGGCGCTCGCAACAGACTCCGCTGCATGGCGCGGCGTTCTGGGGATGGAACGACGTGTGCAAATTCCTGATCGACTCATGGCGCGGATATCAACGCCAAGGACGCCAAGGGATATGACTGTGGTGGATTCCGCCATGGGCCGCGCCGGCGGCAACAGCCGCGGCGGCCAGCGCATTGATGTCCATGAGGACACCGCACAACTACTTGTCAAGCTCGGCGCGACCACGCCGGTGGTGGCGCCCGCGAAGAAGTAGCCAGGATTCATCCCGCTGGGGCATCCATAGGGGGTAGGATGGAATTAGATGGCCCACGCGCATTCTCATTCCCATCCGCTGGCCCATGGGCATTCCCATTCGCCAGGGCACACGGGGAGAGCGCTGTTCGCCTCGCTGATTCTGACGGCGGGGTTCGTGGTGGCGGAAGCGGTGGCGGGATACCGCGCGGGCAGCCTGGCGCTGCTCTCCGACGCCGGTCATAACTTCACCGACGCTTTCGGCCTGTTGCTGGCGGCCATCGCTTTTGTCCTTCGAATCGCGCCCCGCCAATCACGTCAAGACCTACGGATATCACCGCACCGGAGTTCTGGCCGCGTTCATCAACGCGCTGCTGTTGGTGGCGCTCTCGCTGGCCCTGTTTTACGAGAGCTACCGGCGCATTCTGAATCCCCAGCCTGTGGCCGAGAACATCATGATCTGGGTAGCCGGCGCGGGACTGATTTTGAATCTCGGGATCGCCTGGGGCCTCATGGGACACGGCGGCGGCCACGGCGACGACATCAATATTCGCGCCGTGTGGATTCACATGCTCGGCGACGCCGCCAGTTGCGTGGGCATCATCCTGGGCGCGGTGGTGATTCACTACACCGGCTGGCTGGTGGTGGACCCGCTGCTTTCCATATTGATCGGCGGAGCCATCATCTGGACCGCGTGGGATATTTTCCGGGACTCGCTGAATATTCTGCTGGAAGGCTTGCCCAAAGGACTCAAACTGTCCGAGGTGGCGCGCGAACTCCGCACCTTGGAGGGCGTCATCGACGTGCACGATCTGCACATCTGGAGCCTGGGCTCGCAAGCGCACGCGCTAAGCTGCCATGTCCTGATCGAAGACATGCCCCCGTCGGCGAGCGACTCCATCCTGCGCTGCGTGAACCACGTGCTGGCCGACCGCTTCGAGATCCACCACACCACCGTTCAGTTCGAGCACGCCCGCTGCGCGCTGGCGGAGGAGTCGTGCACGGTTGTGAAGCATCAGCACTGAGGCGAAAAAATGGGGACACCCTTGCCCGTCCCGCCCGGGAATGTAGCCGGCAAACACGCTGTCTATCGAGGCGGGGACAGGCAAGGGTGTCCCCATTTTTTCGCGCGTACCCCGGTTCCCAAAATTGGCGTCATACTGTTTACATGAGAACAGTGCGGCTGAGCTTGATGTTCTGGGCGCTGTCGGCGCTGGCGCAGTTCCCGTTCCCTGGGCAGCAGTATCCCGGAGGTGGGTATCCCGGTGGCTATCCCAGCGGGCGGCGCGCACCGCAGCAACAACAACAACAACCACAGAATTCCCGGCGCTCCAACCGGCCTGTCACCATCACCACCGAGGGGATGTTGCGGCGCGTCGCGGGAAATCAATTGGTGATCGAGGCCGACGACCACCGGGTGATCTGGTATCGCATCACCGCGCAGACTACGTCGCAGAAGAACGGCAGCAGCGTGGACGTGGCCAGCTTCAAGCCCGGTGACCGCGTGAACGTGGAATCGAGCGAAGACGACGAAGGCAACTACACGGCCACCGGAGTCGACTGGGAAAGGGCCGGAACCTTGGACGAGAGATCCGCGGCTCTGGAGACTTGGGATATGCCGGGTCTGAACGCTTCCTCCAGCGCCCCGTCCACCCGCCGCGATAGCGCTCGCGACGCGGACGATGACGATCGCCCGATTTTGAGGCGGAAGAGCAACCCCGACGATGCGTCTTCGGGAGCTGCGTCTTCGGGACAATCGGCGTCTTCGGGACAGTCTTCAACTACGCCCTCGTCGCAAGCGCCTTCGGCCTCCGATAACGATACCTCCAGCTCTCGCCCGGCTACCCAGATGACTCAGCCCGCGCCGCCCGACCCGGACGACCCTGGACGCCCCGTGCTGCGCCGTGCAGGCTCAACTGCCGCCTCCCAGCCCGCCGCCGCTCCCGCAGGGCAAACTTCCGCGAGCACCACGGCCGCGACGACCAACAACACTCCCACAATCGTAGGGAGATCCAGCGATGCACCCGTCCGCCCCTCGCTTTCGCAGCCGATTCTGCCTGCGGAAGATCCGCTGATAGGAAAGGTGCGCGAAGCCGCCTACAATTTCACCTCGTCGCTGCCGAATTTCTTCTGCCAGCAGATCACCACCCGCTATGGCAGCCAAAACCCCAGGCAGGGTTGGGACACGCTCGACACCGTCACCGCCGACGTGCAGTATCAGAACGGCCAGGAAAGCTACAAGAACATCAAAGCCACCGGCAAGGGCACGGTTCAATCCATGGATCAGCTGGAAGGCACACGGTCGACGGGCGAATTTTCCTCGATGCTCCTGGATTTGATGAGCCCTCAAACCGCCACCGTCTTCCGCCGCAGCGGGACGGACACCATCCACGGGCGGAGCACCATCGTGTTCAAGCTGGAAATCCCGCGGGAACGGTCGCATTGGCGGATTGAGGCTCCTTCGCAGTTGTACTATCCGGCCATCCACGGCAGCATCTGGGTGGACCGCGAAACCTCGCGCGTGTTGCGGATTGAGATGGAGGCGTACAATCTGCCGAGGCTGTTTCCATTCGACACGGTCGAGGCGGCCACCGACTACGATTTCATCCGGCTGGCCGCGGCGGAGCAGGAGTTCCTATTGCCGTCCGACGCGGAAGTGCTGAATTGTGAGCGCGGTAGCAGCGCCTGCTCGCGCAACCGCATCGAGTTTCACAACTACCGGAAGTTTGAAGCCGCAACCAGCATCACCTTCGATAGCGATAAGTAGCCCGCAAAGGGTGCGGCGGCACCTTCGATGCGACAAAGCAACTACGCCGCCGCGCTCCGTTTTGCGGGCTGTTGCTTAGCAGCCCGCACAGGGCCGGCTCGGCCCTCCAAACAGTCAGGAACTCCCCGAGTCTGCGCCGAGCCAGGCTCCGTTGTGCGGGCGAGTTCCTTAGTAGAAGCCCGCACAGGGCCGGCTCGGCCCTCCAAACAGTCAGGAACTCCCGAGTCTGCGCCGAGCCAGGCTCCGTTGTGCGGGCTGTTACTTAGAAGCGTCGGACGACCCTGACGGGGCGTCGCCAAGAGGAGAAACTTGCGGAGAGCAGAAGCGGAGAGTGAAGCTGGATTAGACGTTCAGTCAGCAGCTAAGGCCGTGGCGTTGATGGTGCCTCTGTGCCCGATTAGAAGCGTGGCTCCGGTTCTCATGCGATCGCTTACGTGGTGGCTGTGACCCCGTTGAGGAGATTTCTAAACCAGTCGCAACCGGGCTGGCTGGCGTCATCGTAAGGAGGTGAAAGGACCATGGCCAGACAGCGGCAGGAAGCGATGAGTCTTGAGGTGGTGCATCCCAACGCCGCGGGAATCGACATTGGGAATGCGGCCCACTACGTTGCGGTACCAGCGGAACGCGACCCGCAGCCAGTCCGGTGCTTCGAGTGTTTTACGGAGGACCTGAAGAAGATGGCGGATTGGCTAGCCGGGTGCGGAATCGATACGGTAGCGATGCAATCGACGGGAGTGTACTGGCTGCCGGTGTACGAGATTCTGAGGGAGCGGGGATTGCAAGTATTCCTGGTGAATGCGGCCCATACCAAGAATCTGCCGGGCCGGAAGTCAGACGTGCAGGAATGCCAATGGTTGATGAAGTTACACACCTATGGGTTGCTAAACAATTCTTTCCGGCCGACAGAAGAGATCTGCATGCTGCGGACCTACTGGCGCCAGCGGGACGATCATGTAAAGGCGGCCAGCACGGCGATCCAGCGGATGCAAAAAGTGTTGACGGAGATGAACGTGCAGATCGCCAATGTGATTAGCGACATCAGCGGGCTCACGGGGATGACGATCCTGGATGCAATCCTGAAGGGCGAGCGCGACCGGTACAAGCTAGCGGAACTGGCTGATCCACGCGTCAAAGCCAGCACAGAGGAGATCGCCAAGAGCCTAGAAGGGAACTGGCGGCCGGAGTTGTTGTTTGTCCTGCGGCAGCAAAGAGACATCTATCGCGAGTATCAGAAGCGGATCGGGGAATGCGATGAAGCTATCCAGGCGCATTTGAAGACCCTGGAGAACAGGGCCCGGTCCCAGGGCCAACCGGAAACCCCCAAGCCAGGCAAGCGTACCGGAGGCAACGCGCCGCGGTTCGATTTGCGCAGCGAATTGTTCCGCATCAGCGGAATCGATCTGACGCGGATCGATGGAATCAATGTCATGACGGCGCAAACCGTCATCGCGGAAGTGGGATTGGACATGAGCCGGTGGCCGACCGAAGCGCACTTTGCCTCCTGGTTGGGGCTCTGTCCAGACAACAAGATTACCGGGGGCAAAATCTACCATCGCGGAACTCGCCACGTGGAGAATCGGGCGGCCACGGCTTTCCGCATGGCGGCTACCAGCTTGTGGCGAAGCAAGACCTATCTGGGCGCCAAGTTCAAACGGCTGCGCGCGCAACTCGGTGCGCCGAAGGCGATCACCGCAATGGCGCACAACCTGGCACGACTCGTCTATCGAATGCTGCGCTACGGCCACGAGTATGTGGACAAAGGCATGGAGTTCTACCAACAGCGATATCAACAACAGCAGATCAAGTGGATGCAGAAGAAGGCCAGGGACTTAGGGCTCATCATTACTCTGGCCCCAGCCCCGGCAACTATTTAAGTTTC
>CAVXWB010000100.1:0-10322 GCA_963765185.1 Bryobacterales bacterium | reverse complement strand
GGCGGCAGCCTGTGCCCCATTCATCGTGGCCCTATCACGATGAGTGGGCGAGCCATGGAACTCGTGGCTGAAGCTGTGCCCCATTCATCGCGGCCCTACCGCGATGAGTGGGCAGCCTGTGCAGCGCAGTCGAAGGCCCTGCGGTTGCACCTCGGAGATGATGCAACGAACTTTTGACTCGGGACACTACAGCGGAACCAGAGTAGATGTGCCCCGAAGCCAGACAGGCCAAGTGGCTTTCCCCTCAAGGAAAAACCACCTTCAAGATCCTCTGCAAGGCTACGCATACTCTGGTTCCGCTCTAGCAAATGCCTGCCATCTATTTGGCTTCTTCCGGCGCGTGAAGATAGTGCCCGGCGAACTCAAGAAACGCCGGCCAGTTTGGCGCTGGCGTGTGCCCGAATTGATGCTGCCTGAAGCCCAGATCGCCATCGATCACAGCCGTCCCCATCGGCGGAAACTCAATCGTCCCCAGGTCCTTCTTCCCCAGCAGCTTGTACACCGGCCCCGCAGCAACTTCAGCACGATCAGCATGGTAATCAAGTCCGGGACCAAGCAGCTTCACGCCACCGCTTTCTATTTTGGCCGCAACGATGCGCTTGATGCCCGCAACTATTTCAATCCGGCGCCCAACCCGGTTGCCGAGTTGCGCTTCGACGACTTCGGTTTCAATGTCGGCGGACCGGTGAGCTTTCATCCGTCGAGATCGACTCCAAAGACGTTCTTCTTCTACAACATGGAATGGCGCCGCTACATTCAGGGCGGCATCTTCAACGTAACCGCACCTTTGGCCAGCATGTATCCTGACGCGAGTGGTGACGTAGTACTGCCGAGTACGCTCTCGAACGGCAACCCACTGAACGTGGTGGTCCCGGCCAACATCGCGAGCCTTGACACAGGTTGCTCGGGTGCAGTCCAGGCTTCTCTTGTGCCTGGAGGCCCGTTTCCCGCTAACACAATTCCGGCTTGCGCAGTGAATTCCAATTCCGCCGCTCTGCTAAAAGCTGGAATCTTCCCCACCCCCACCAATACTTCCACTTGGGCGTTCATCGGAGGGAATAAACAACCGACGACGGGTAAGGAGGAACTTGCCCGCATCGACCATCAGTTCAACGATAAGTTCTCCATCTTCGGCCACTGGATTTCCGACCAGGCCATTCAGACCTACGGCACTACGCAGTGGAGTGGTGACAATGTGCCAACGGTTTACAATACCTTCGGAAATCCGTCGTACAGCGCGGTGATTCATGCCACGCACGCGATCCGGGCCAATCTGCTCAACGAAATTGCCTTTAGTTACGACGGCAACCGCATCCACATCCTGCCCGCGGGCGTCTACGCGCAACCTTCAGGTTTTACGGAGGGTGCGAACAAAATCTTCTCTGGGGCGAATGTCGACAACCGCATCCCGGACATTCATTTGGCTGGGAGCACCGGCAGTGACTACACGGTCAATTGGCTGCCTTGGAACAACACCGCGAACGATTACCAGATTCGCGATGACCTATCCTGGGTGAGAGGAGCGCATCGGCGGGATCTGGGCCAACTTCGCGTTGCTGCTGGCGCTGCTGCTGGGCCTGGCCATCTTCTTCGCGATCTTCAGCCGCAAGGAAACCGTGTTCCGCAGCTCCTACGCGTTTTCGAGCGTGCAGCGGGGTGAGCCCAGCTTCGTCACCAGCGACTTCGATCTGACGGGCCGGCCCACCTCGCTCGAAGTCGCGGTCAAAACCGACCTGGATAATAACTGGACCTTCTTCAATTTCGCTCTGGTGAACGAAGATTCCGGCCACGCCTACGACTTCGCGCGCGAGGCCAGCTACTATCATGGCACCGATAGCGACGGGGCTTGGGACGAAGGCTCGCGCAATTTTTCGGTTCTGATTCCCGCGGTGACGCCGGGCAAATATTATCTTCGAGTCGAGCCGGAGATGGATGCGGGCGCAGTCAGCTACGATCTCACCCTCCGTCACGACGTGCCCAATTACAGTTGGTTCTGGCTGGCGGCCGGATTGCTGCTGCTCCCGCCCGTGATTTACACCATCCGCGCGCGATCGTTTGAGACGCAGCGCTGGATGAATAGCGACCATCCGCCCATTCGGAGATAATGAACCGATGCGATTCCCCGGCTATCTGATCTACGGCATGCTTCTGCTCACCGGCACCACCTGGGCCGAATTTCGCGGCTGGTCGCTCGATCGCCCCAACCAGGTCAATAACGTTCCCAAAACCGTGCGCGACAACCCCGGCGCCTACCGCGCTATCTACGGCTTCTATCCACGCTACGTCGGAGGCAAGTGACTCATGGCTGACTTCCATCCCGAAAATCTGCTCAACGCCCTGATTTACGCCCTTCTGGGCATCGTGATCTTCGTCTTCATTTTCGTAATCATCGACAAGATGACGCCCTACCATCTGTGGCGTGAGGTGGTGGAGGATAAGAACATCGCTCTCGCGATCCTGGTGGGCGCCGTGGCCCTGGGGATGTGCATTATTATCGCGGCGGCGGTCCACTAGGGTGGTGAATCGTATGTGGGGCGGACCCCCTGGTCCGCGCGCGACCCCCGGTCGCGCTCGTTTTTTCCCTGCGCTGGCAGAGCCGGACCGGGGGTCCGGCGCAGACGAGGGCGTCCGCCCTACATCGTGATCTAAGTGGCCCCCGCCCTTTTCCTCTCCGTCCTTTTGATCGCGGCCTGCGGGCTCATTTATGAGCTGATCGCCGGCACGCTCGCCAGTTACCTGCTGGGCGACAGCGTTCTCCAATTCTCCACCGTCATCGGTTCCTATCTCTTCGCCATGGGCATCGGGAGCTGGCTGTCGCGATTCCTGGGCGGATCCCTGGTGCAGCGCTTCGTCACTCTGGAGCTGATGGTGGGCGTGGTGGGCGGATTCTCGTCCTCCCTGCTGTTCCTGGCGTTCGCCTATACCCACAGCTTCGTGTTCGCGCTGTACGCGCTGGTGATCGCCGTGGGAGTGCTGGTGGGCCTGGAGATCCCCTTGCTGATGCGGATTCTGGAAGGCCGCTTTCGCTTCCGCGACCTGGTCTCGCACGTTCTGACGTTCGATTATCTGGGCGCCCTCGGCGCGTCGATCGCGTTTCCCCTGTGGCTGGTGCCCAAGCTGGGGCTGGTGCGCGCGGCCATCCTCTTCGGCATCATCAACGCGCTGGTCGCTCTGTGGTCGACGTACCTGTTTCGGGATCAATTACCGTCGCCGATGACGTTGCGCGCCGGCTGCGCCGCGGTGCTGCTGCTGTTGGGTGGAGGCATGCTGGCCTCGAACTGGATCGCCTCCGCCGCCGACAACCAGCTTTACGCCGACGACGTGATTTTCCAGCGCGTCACCAAATATCAGCGCATCGTGATCACGCGTTGGAAGGACGATTTGCGGCTGTTCCTGAACACGCATTTGCAGTTCAGCTCGCGTGATGAGTATCGCTATCACGAAGCCCTGGTGCATCCCGGACTGGCGGCGCTGCCGTGGGCGCGCAGGGCGCTGGTGCTCGGCGGCGGCGACGGCCTGGCCGTGCGGGAACTGCTGAAGTATCCCAATCTCGAAAGCGTCACTTTGATCGATCTGGACCCTGAGATGACCAAGTTGTTCACGGAGAACCCCATGCTCGCGCCGCTCAATGGAGGCGCGTTCAAGAACCCGCGTGTGCACGTGATCAATGCCGACGCCTTTCCATGGCTCGACCAGAATAACGGGGTGTGGGATTTTATCGTCGTCGATTTTCCGGACCCCACCAGCTTTTCGCTGGGTAAGCTCTACACCACCGCGTTTTACCGTCTGCTGAAAAAGCATCTCAGCGCGAACGGCCTCATCGTGGTGCAGAGCACTTCGCCCATGTTTTCGCGGCAATCGTACTGGTGCATCGTGGAGACGCTGAAGCAGGCCGGCTTCCACACCTGGCCCTATCACGTCTACGTTCCCAGCTTCGGCGAATGGGGTTACACTCTGGCGGGCGAAGCCTGGGGGCCTCCGCAAAAGCTGCCCGAAGGTCTGCGCTTCCTCACCGTCGCCGGCGTCCCCGAAATGTTCGACTTCGCCCGCGACATGCAACCCGTCCCCGCCGAGGTGAATCGTCTGAACGACCAGATCCTGGTGCGCTACTACGAAAAGGAATGGAAAGACATCGCGCGGTAGAAGACCATGAAGCATTTCCCCCATATACATGAAGTTGTTCTGGGGAAATAACCTGCCCTCAATGACCCCGGCAGACAAGAGATACGTTCCCAAATGGTCGCGAGAGGAA
This sequence comes from Bryobacterales bacterium, assembly GCA_963765185.1. Taxonomy (GTDB): domain Bacteria; phylum Acidobacteriota; class Terriglobia; order Bryobacterales; family Bryobacteraceae; genus Palsa-187. Next base: position 6,070 of record CAVXWB010000100.1, on the reverse strand, counting down.
ATTAACTCTTTAGCCGGCGTACTGAAGACAGGGCTCCGCCTATTCACATCTTTCGTTCGCGACTGGCCGGCCTATGCGTCGAGAACTTCCCCGAAGAGATCTATGAGGGCTTGCGCGAGCGGGCGCGCGCACCGCCGGTCCATCGCTCAAGAGATCCTCGGCCTGCTGGAACAGCACGTTCCCTCGCGCAAGGAAATGGAGCGGCGCCGGCGTTTTCTTAAGACTGCCTTGCGGCAGAGCGCGGAGAAGCCTCTCGCGGCCGGACCCTTCCCTTCGGCTGAGGAGACGCTCCGGGACGATAGGAGCCGATGAAACTGCTGGTTCTCGACGCCGGCGTTGCTGCCAAATGGTTCCTCCCGCGCGTCGGCGAGGGCTTGGTTGACGAGGCTTTCCATCTCCTCCGCCGGCACGCGGAAGGCGAAATCGATTTCACCGCTCCCGATCTTTTCTGGCCGGAGTTCGGGAACGTAATGTGGAAAGCCCTGCGGCAGGGAAGATGGTCCCGCGCCTCCGCTGCTAAGGCTTGTACATCGCCCTGGCCGTGCAGAGCGGGACGGACCTCGTGACCGCCGACGAGCGGCTCGCAAACGCGGTCGCCGCCCGGCTGCCCGTCAAGTGGCTGGGCGGAATTTGATTCACCAAACCGACCGCGGATAGTTGTCCACGAATCTTGCTGTCCGAAGTAGCCAGCAGTGCATGCCCGTCGGTTCTGGCATGGGCGACAATGACGCGGTCGAAGGGGTCGTGAGTCCAGGTTTCGAACAGCGCCGTGTGCAGCACCGCGGAAAAAGAGGCGTCCGCCACCTTGAAACCGATCTGTGTGTCCATCTCGTTGAGCAGGGCCAGGGGGGGTTTCAGAAGGCGCTTGATCTCGTAAAGGTACTGGATCTCCAGCAGGACCATCGGTGAGATCAGCAGATCGGATTTCCGGATCGATGCGGCAGCGGCGGCCGAGATCCTGTCGATCGCACCTGCGGCGAGCCAAACCACAACCTGGGTATCGAGATAGAGGGTCACAGTTCAGCCCAATCCTTTTGCCATTCTGCTTCCATTTCCTCCAGGAGGTCCTTTCCCGCTTGACTAAACTCGCCGCCCGGCGCCACTACGGTTTGCCGGGTCAATCGGGCAAGCTTGTCCGGAACGGTTTCCGGGACGATTTGGAAGACCACTCCCTTGTGAGTGAACTCGACAGATTCGCCTTCCAGAGCTCGGTCGACGAGGCGAAAAAGATCCCGCCGCAGCTTGGTAATTGTCACGCGCATAGCGTTAACCTATCAATAGTATCGCACTATGTCAATCTGCAAGACGTACGTAGTGTACATCACAATTGAAAAACCGATACTTGACAAGATCACACTAAGATCTCATAATGGGTGTAGGCTAAATCGAAAAAAAGCCGAAGATTCCTTGGAAGGAAGAGACAAAAACGATATGAGCAAGATCATTGGCATTGATCTGGGAACGACCAACTCTGTGGTCGCGGTGATGGAGGGTGGGCAGCCGGTAGTCATCCCGAATCAAGAGGGCGGGCGCACGACGCCGTCGGTGGTGGGATTCGCGAAAAGCGGGGAGCGGCTGGTGGGAACGGTGGCCAAGCGCCAATCCGTAACCAACCCCGAGAACACGGTTTATTCGATTAAGCGCTTCATGGGACGGCGTTTTGACGAAGTCTCCCAAGAGATGAAGCTGGTGCCGTACAAAATCGTCCCCGGCGAAAACAACGACGCTCGCGTGGATATCAACGGCAAGAAGTATTCGCCTCCGGAGATCTCGGCGATGATCCTGGGCAAGCTGAAAGAGGCGGCCGAGGCGTATCTGGGCGAGAAGGTGACCAAAGCCGTCATCACGGTGCCGGCGTACTTCAACGATGCACAAAGGCAGGCCACCAAGGACGCGGGCAAGATCGCCGGCCTGGAAGTGATGCGCATCATCAATGAGCCGACCGCGGCGGCGCTGGCCTACGGCCTCGATCGCAAGAAGAACGAGACCATCGCGGTGTACGATTTCGGCGGCGGCACCTTCGACATCTCCATTCTCGAAGTCGGCGACGGCGTGGTGGAGGTGAAATCCACTAACGGCGACACGCACCTGGGCGGCGACAACATCGACCAGAGGATCATCGACTGGCTGATTCAGGAATTCAAGCGCGAGCAGGGAGTGGACGTCTCCAAGGACCAGATGGCGCTCCAGCGGCTGAAGGAAGCGGCCGAGAAGGCCAAGATCGAGCTTTCGACACTGCTCGAAACCGAGCTCAATCTGCCGTTCCTGACCGCCGACGCGAGCGGGCCCAAACACCTGGCGGTCAAGCTGACGCGGGCGCGTTTCGAACAGATGGTGGCGGATATTTTGGACCGCTCGGTCGAGCCCTGCAAAAAGGCCATGGCCGACGCCGGCGTGACTCCCTCCAACATCGACGAAGTGGTTTTGGTAGGCGGCTCCACGCGCATTCCCAAGGTGCAGGAGATCGTCAAGAATCTGTTCGGCAAGGATCCCAACCGCAGCGTGAATCCCGACGAAGTGGTGGCTGTGGGCGCGGCGGTGCAGGGCGGAGTTCTGGGCGGCGAGGTGAAGGACGTCCTGCTGCTGGACGTGACCCCGCTCTCGCTGGGCATCGAGACTTTGGGCGGCGTGTTCACCCGGCTCATCGATCGGAATACGACGATTCCCACGCGCAAGAGCGAGACCTTCTCGACGGCTGCGGATTCGCAGACCTCGGTGGAGATCAAGGTGTATCAGGGCGAGCGCGCCATGGCTCGCGACAACCGCATGCTGGGGGTGTTTCAATTGATCGGCATTCCTCCGGCGCCGCGCGGCATCCCGCAGGTGGAGGTGACCTTCGATATCGACGCCAACGGAATCCTCAACGTCACGGCCAAGGACAAGGCCACCAACAACGAACAGAAAATCACCATCACCTCCTCTTCCGGCTTGAGCAAGGACGAGGTGGACAAGATGGCCAAGGACGCCGAGGCGCATGGGGCCGAGGATAAGAATCGCAAGGACGAAATCGACGCGCGCAATCGGGCCGATTCGATGATCTACCAGGTGGAGAAGATGCTCAAGGATCATCGCGACAAGATCAGCGATGCGGACGCCAAGAACGTGGAAGAGGCGCTGAGCGCGGCTCGCAAGACCATGGACGGCGGCGGTGTCGAAGACATCAACAAGGCCATCGACAACCTGACGCAGGCCAGCCACAAGCTGGCTGAGGCGATGTACAAATCTTCGAGCTCCGGCCCTCAGCCGGGCGCGCCAGGACCGGAGGCCAACGGGCAAGGGCCGGCCGGAGATGGTTCCAAGCCGAAGGACGACGTGGTCGACGCCGAGTTTGTGGACGTAGACGAAAAGAAAAAGTAAGCGTCACGCCGGCGGCAGGCGCGCAAAACGGAGTGCGGCGGTTTGAGAAGTTGAAATGACTTCACCGCCGCACTCTTTTGCGAGCTAGGAACGCGAGGCCAGGAGCCAGTCTATGGCACAGGATTATTATCAAGCACTCGGTGTGGAGCGGGAGGCCGGAGCGGAGGAGATCCGCAAGGCCTACCGGAAGCTTGCGCGCAAGCACCATCCCGATCTAAATCCGGGCGATAAAGCGGCGGAAGACCGCTTCAAAAAGGTTCAGGAAGCCTACGACATTTTAAGCGATCCGAAAAAGAAGCAGATGTACGACCAGGTTGGCTTCTATTCGGAGAACGGTGCGGCGGCGGGCGGGGCCGGAGCGGGCGGCGCAGGGAGAGAACAGGGCCCGCATATGGGCTTCGGTGGTTTCGACTTCTCCGACACCTTTACGCGCGGAGCCGGAAGCGGCGCGGCGGGCGGAGCCGGCGCGGGGGCACGCGGGGGCGGCGCCACGCCGGGCAATTTTCAGGATATCTTCCATCAATGGTTCGGACGCCAGCAGGCCGAGGAAGCGGCCACGCAGGAAAAAGGCGCGGACCTGGAATATGGCCTGAACATCGATTTCTGGCAGGCCATCAAGGGCACGCAAGTGCGCTTGAACATCACCCGGCAGGAGTCCTGCCCGGTGTGCGGCGGCACGGGCGCGCGCGCGGGCGCCAACACCATTTGCCCGGAGTGCAGCGGCAGCGGGAAAGTCAACCAGGTGGCCGGCGCGATGCGCTTCAGCCTGACCTGCCCGCGCTGCGAAGGCACCGGGCGGCTGACCAACCGCTGCTCCAATTGCGGGGGCGACGGGCGCGTTTCCACCACCGAAAGCGTGGAGGTGCGCATCCCTCCCGGCGCGCAGCAAGGCTCGCGCCTGAGGGTGGGCGGCAAGGGCAACGCGGGGACCATGGGCGGGCCTCCCGGCGACCTGTACATCACCGTGCGCGTGGAGCCGCATCCGTTCTTCCGCCGCCAGGGCGACGACATCGAGATCAGCGTTCCGGTGCGCATCGACGAGGCCGGCCTGGGCGCCAAGATCGAAGTCCCCACCATCGACGGGCGGGCTCTGTTGAAGATCCCGCAAGGCACCCACAACGGGCAGAAATTCCGGCTGCGCGAAAAGGGCGTGCTCAACTCGCGCACCAACAAGCGCGGCGACCAGATCGTGGACGTGCAGGTGCTCGCGCCGGTGGTGCAGGACGAACGCACCAAGGAACTGCTGCGCGAATATGCGCAGCTTCATCCCGAGGACCCTCGCGCCACCATCTGGGCGCAGGACGTCAACCCATGACCAAGCGCGGCGTTAATTTATGACGAAACGCAGCAAGGCCGCGTACATGATTTCGGCGGTGGCCGAGCAATACCAGATCCATCCGCAGACGCTGCGGCTGTATGAACGCGAGGGGCTGCTCAAGCCCTCCCGCAGCGAAGGCAACACGCGGCTGTATACCGACCAGGACCTGGAGCGCCTGGAGGTGATCCTGAAATTGACCCGCGATCTGGGCGTCAATCTGGCGGGGGTCGAAATCATCCTCAATATGCGCGAGAGGATGGAGGAGATGCAGCTTCAGATCGGGCAATTCGTCACCAGCCTGAACACCGAGATCAACCAACGCGCCCGGCCGAGCCCCTCGGCGCAGCCGGGCAATTCGCTGATCCCGGTGATCGAGATGCGGCGCCCCAAGAAGTCGGGGATGTAGCTTCCATGTAAGTTTTCCGGATAGGGCGTTATCGTCACGGTGAGATCGGCGGTCACAAGCCGACTTTCGGGGACCTATCTGGCCAACCCGCTCCCTTTGTACGAGTCGCCGACAAGAACTAAGCCGCTCGCACGGCAGACGCTGCGCGTGCTTGTTGGTCGAGGCTTTCGGCAAGCCTTTTAGTTTATAGAACGTCCTGTGGAATATCGATTCAAAATCCAATAATGGCCCGCGTCTGCCCCTAACGCGAGCGGCTCCCTTCTTGTCTGCTTATCGAAAATGCCCCGGCGCAAGCTTTATCGCTGCGCCCACGTTCCTGCGCCGGGACATTTCCGATCAAGCCTAGCGACCATCCACTCAAAGCTAACAACCAGATCAGCGAGTCGGGCGTAATGCGTCAAAGTGGGCGAAGCGACGTTGCGCCAAGGGTCCTTTGCGCCCATCGGGCCGGGGACCGTCCCGGTTGAAACCGTGAAAGTTATACGACCCAATCACGTTTTGGGTCTTTCACGTATAAACGTTTTACAGTGCCGCAAGAGGTGCACAGGTCAGCAAAAAGGGTCTCCCTTTTGTCCCTTTCGGGGGACCATCCGAAAAAGCGCTTCTTTTTCTCTTTGCAGAGGAGGCCGGGACGTACGTCACCCTGACCACCAGAAGCAGAAACAATGAGACCGCTGATGAGTTGTGAACCGCCGCCTGTCCAAAGTGCAGGTGAGCGGGTGAACGGAAGCGCAGGACAAAGCTCGTTGATCCAAGAAGATTCGGTGGGTGTCTGTAAGGCACGCCAGATCGTGACTGGCACCCGGCGGCTCTGGCGTCCGAACCGCCGTGCTCAGATGCCTTCAGTCCTGTGCTCCGCAAACCCATCCGCAGGCCGAATACGTTGAAACCAGAGGATCTTGTCCGGCTGAGGATGGGTGTAAAATTGTCCCTGGCTATACCTCGTTCGATCCTCGCGGGAGAAAGTAGCGTAACATGATCGTGCATGG
>CAVXWB010000099.1:0-22028 GCA_963765185.1 Bryobacterales bacterium | reverse complement strand
GTCAATCGCCGGGAACTTACGTGGGCGCGAGTGGAGGGCTGCACCGAGAACGCGCTCCTTCGCCTTCCCTTCAAGGCCGCCTATATGTTCCTGGACAGGCCGGGATTCAGCCGGTGAACGGCGAGCGATCAAAGACCCCGGCCTACCGAATCGGCTACCTGTTGGCCAAGCCGTTGCTTCCGATATTGCGACGGATGTTTCCGAGCTTCATCATGACAACCGAAGAGATCGGCCTGCGCCACCATCACGTGGCTCGGCATGGCTCGCCGAAAAAGATCCTGCAGCACTCCCGACATCAGAAATTCCGCGCGCGCTCAGTAGGATCGATGTTCGCTCCCGCTCACGTTTTCCCAAACGCGGACACGCCGCTGGCGGTGTGCTGTGCATAACCCTGATCCATTCGTGGCACGCCAATTGCGTCTCTTATGGGTGATGCGAACCCTCTTTCAGGACCTTCGCTATGGCTTCCGCATGGCGCGGAGCAGTCCCGGCTTCACGCTGATCGCCGTCGCCACGCTGGCCATCGGCATTGCCGCTAACACCACGGTCTTCAGTTGGATCGATGCCGTGCTGGTGCATCCTATCCCGGGCGCCGCTCACGGCGATGAACTCGTAATGTTCGAAAACGTCGCGCCACCGGCGAGCACTTGCCCACCGTCTCCTACCCCGACTACCGGGACTATCGCGACCACCTGAAGCTGCTCTCCGGCCTGGCCGTGTCCCGGCCTGAAGCGATGAGCCTCGGTGAGGACCAGCATGCCGAGCGCGTCAGCGGCGAGTTGGTTTCCGGGAATTTCTTCGCGGTGCTCGGGGTCCGGCCCATCCTTGGCCGGTTCTTCAACACCGAAGAATACGGCGACAAGCAGGGTGGATACCCGGTGGTGGTGATCAGCGAGCGTCTGTGGAAGACCCGGTTCCATTCCGATCCCAACATTGCCGGTATAACCATCCGGCTCAACCGCCAGCCGCTGACCGTGATTGGAGTGGCCCCAGACAGCTTCCACGGGAGCATACCGGGTTTGAGCTTTGAGATTTGGGCGCCGGTGATGATGGCCACTCAGCTCGATGCGGGCCCGACTGGATGCTGGAGGACCGCGGCTGGTACGTTTTCGTCTCCTTCGGAAACGCCTGAAACCGGGAGTCAGCCTGGAACGGGCGCGAGCGGAAACCGTCTCTGTTGCGCGCGACAAGGTTGCGAAGCAGGATTACAAACATGGCCGCACCCAGCGCCACCCTGCTCCCGGTCCTGGAAAGGCGACTACGGAGCTCAGCAACATTTTCTCGGCGCCGCTGACCATCCTGATGGCCGTAGGCGGCGTGGTGCTGTTGATTGTCTGCGCCAACGTGCCCAAATTTGTTGCTGGCCCGTTCGACCGCGCGGCAAAAAGAGCTCAGTATGCGCATGGCCCTCGGTGCCGGACGCGGGCGTCTGGTGCGGCAGCTTCTCACCGAAACGCTGGCCCTGGCCATCATGGGCGCGCTGGCGGCCATGCCGCTGACCATGTGGATGAGCCAGTCCCTCGGGTATCTGATCCCACCCACCGGCGTCCCCGTGTATCTGGACTTTGGGATGAACGTCGACGTCCTGGCGTTCGTCATTCTGCTCTGCGTGGGCGCCTGCCTGGTGTCGGGAGTGGCGCCCGCCTGGCAAACCGCCAGCGCCGGCCTGAACGACGTGCTGAAAGAGGGCGGCCGGAGCGGGAGCGCGGGGGCCGGATCGCAGCGCCTGCGCGGATTGCTGGTGGTGTCGGAAGTGGCCATGGCGCTGGTGGTGATCGTCGCCGCGGCCCTGTTTGCGCGCAGCTTTCAGATGGCGCTTCGCATCAACCCCGGCTTCGATCCGGAGCACGTTCTGGTCTCGATCTCTCCATGGCCGGCTACTCGAAGACGACCGGAAGGAGTTCTGCCGGCGATTGCGGGCGGATCTGGAATCACAGCCTGGAATCGTGGGCGTGAGCTATGCGGACCAGGTCCCTCTCGCCAGCGGCGGCTCCTGGGAGGACCTGCAAATCAAGGGCTACGTACCCGCGCCGGGCGAGAGCATGAAGCTGTGGCGCAACGTGGTGGCTCCCGGTTATTTCAACGTGCTTCGAATTCCACTGCTCGAAGGACGCGATTTCACCGACCGCGACGACATGAAGGCGGATGGGGCGATGATCGTCACGCAGGCCTTCGCCCACCGGTACTTCGGCGTTCGCGATCCCATTGGCCACCAGGTGCACGGCTGGGGAGACTGGTTCACCATTGTTGGCGTCGTGAAGGACAGCAAGTACAGCACGCCGAACGAGGCGACGCGTCCGCATTTCTACGTGCCGTTCGGGCAGGTGTACCGGGCCGATCTGGACATCGCCTTTTTCGTGCGCACACAGGGTGATCCCCAGCAGGCGCTGCCCATTCTGCGGGCGCAGGTGAACTCGCTGGACCCGGGCGTTGGCGTCTATGGCGCCATGCCGATGGCTGAGGCGGTTCAGGTATCGCTGTTAGCCCAGAAAATCGCCGCGGCTCTGCTGGCCGCGCTGGGCGCGATTGCACTGGTGCTGGCGGCGGTGGGGCTGTATGGCGTGATGGCGTATTCGGTGAGCCAGAGGACCCAGGAGATTGGCATTCGCATGGCGCTTGGAGCGCGGCCCGCGAGACGTACTGGCGATGACGGTGGGGCAGGGCATGCGGCTGACCTTGATCGGTCTTGCGGTGGGCGCGGTAGCGGCCCTGGCGGCGACGCGCGCGGTGGCCGGCCTGTTGGTTCACGTGAGCGCAACCGATCCGCTCATCTTCATTGGCGCGTCTCTGTTCCTGGCCGCGGTGGCCTTTGCGGCAAGCTATCTGCCTGCGCGCCGGGCCACGCGTATCGATCCCAATGTGGCTTTGCGCTGCCAGTGAGTATAGCTCCTTCGCTATTCTGTATGCAGACTCGTGAAGATAGTCGATATTCGCCCCACCACCGTTACCGTTCCACTTGAAGCTCCTTTGCGCCACGCCAACGGCTGCCATTGGGGCCGCTTCGTGCGCACCATCATCGAAGTGGAAACCGATGATGGGCATCGTCGGGCTTGGTGAAATGGGCGGCGGCGGCGAATCGGCTGAGGCGGTGTTCCGTTCGCTGAAAAGCCTATCTGGCCGGTCACGATCCCGCGCGCCTTGAGGAGATGCGTTTCCGCATCGCCAATCCTACGGCGTCGCTCTACAACAACCGCACGCAGGTGCTGGCGGCCCTGGAGTTCGCGTGTCTGGACATTCTCGGCCAGGCCTGGGGCGTTCCCGTTCACGCGATTCTTGGCGGTAAACTGCGCGATCGCGTCCCTTTCGCTTCCTATTGCTTCTTCCGCTATGCCGATTCGAAAACCGGCAAGGGCGAAGTGCGCACGATCGATCAGGTGGTCGCCAATGCGCGCGCGCTCAAAGAGCGCTTCGGTTTCACCTCTCATATCGATCAAACTTTCCTTGGATTGAAAATGATAGTTGACGGCGGCAAGATTGACCTGGGCCTCGGCCGTGATGTCACGTAGGGAGGTCGCCTCGAAACCATTCATTCCAAATAGTTTCTCAGCGACATCCAGAATGCGCGACTTGGTATCCGGCTTCTCATTCATACGTACGTTTCAATCGTACGCTTGTTTTAAGCGGGTGTCAAGAAAGAAGGAAATCGTTACGCGGTGGGCCGACCACATGCGATCGGGCCCACCGGGGTGGAAAACGTGAGTTACTGCGACTGTTCGTAGACAAGCTTGAGAGGGCAATGCGGCTGGTTTAGGGCGCGCACTGTCCGACGGAGCAAGCTAACCTCAATCTCCTCACACTCTCAAAAGATTCGAATCTTTCTCCTGTCCCGCTCCCTCCGGTTCGACGGAAGCGGCAAGGCGCGCTTGTGAGGCGCACCGCGGAATTCACCAGTACAACGATCTGCTCGGCCGAGCAACGTACTTACACCTGAAGAATAGCGGAGAGATTTCGCGCTGCGATAAAGATTATGCGCGAAGTGGCTGGAGAAATTCGAGAAATAGGCGCGCAATTGTTTGAAATGGGCGCTTGCCGGACTGCGCGCGGCGCGGCAACCCCTCGCGAGCCCCCATCGCGAGTGGGTTTCGCCGCATTTTGTAGTACGCTAGCGGGATGCTTCTCCCCGCCATGTTTGTGCTGTTCGTGATTTTCTTCATTTTCGTCACTGGGATCAGAACCGCACGGGAGTACGAACGCGGCGTGATCTTCCGGTTAGGCCGCTACGTGGGTCTGCGCGGGCCGGGTCTGTTCTGGCTGATTCCGCTTGGAATCGAAAGATCAAAACAGCGTCGACCTTCGCATTGTAACCAATCCCATCGAGCAGCAGGAGACCATCACGCGGGACAGCGTGACGGTGAAAGTCGAACGCCGTGCTCTGGTTTCGCGTGGAGGACCCTCAAAAGGCTGTTCTGACCGTGGAAAACTTCCGCACCGCGGTGCAACAGGTTGCGCTTACCAGTCTGCGCAACGTGATCGGCCAGCACGATCTCGACGAAGTATTAAAGGCGCGAGACCAGATCAACGCTATTCTGAAGAAAAACGTGGTCGAAACGACGGCGCCTTGGGGAGTGGCAGTGGAGCTGCTGGAGATGAAGGATGTGGAGATCCCCCAGGACATGCAGCGTGTGATGGCCATGGAAGCCGAAGCCATGCGCGAGAAGCGAGCCCGCATCATCAAGGCGGAAGCGGAACTGGAGGCTTCGAAGAAGCTGGCGGAAGCGGCGCAAATGATGGTCGGCAATCCGGCCGCGCTCGAATTGCGCCGGATGCAAATGGTAGCTGAAGTGGGGGCGGAGAACAACAGCACCACGGTGATCATGATTCCAGCGGAGTTTGCCCATATTGCTGGGAGTCTTTCGAAGTTTCTGGAAGGGAAAGATGGCTAGCGCAAAGGGTGCGGCGGCCAGCGGTAGCTTTCCTTGAAGGCCCGTCGGAGTTTGCGAGGATAGAATAAAAGTATGGTGCTCAGTGCCCAGGAAGAATCGTTAATCAGCGTGGTCCGTGCACTCCCGCCCGACGAGGCCGGGAAGGTGCTCGATTGGGCGCGCCAGTCGGCCGATCTTGCGGGCGGGCGCGCTGTCCAGTGGTCCGACTCCTGGAGTGACGAGGATCTCTCCGAAGCGACGGCGGCGGCAGTGCGGCGGTTCGAAGATCAAGAGCCGGAAGATCGTTGAATCCCGGCGATGTTGTCGTGGGCGCATTTCCGGGCGCGCAGTGGGTCTGCCCACCATACCCCCGTTGAGTCTCGCCCACCTCTACCAACGGTGCTTTTCGAGAGATTTCAGTTGGGCGCGATTCAATGCGGAATCCACTTTAGCTGGGTGCCGCGAATACACGTCGTTCAGGCGTTCCGTGATCGCATTTCCATTCTGCCGTTTCAGAAATTCCACAATCGCTTTCGCGTACAGCTCACTTCTGGAAACGCGAAGGCGGCGGGCAGTTGCTTCGGCCAAGCGGAAAAGATCGTCGGGCATGGAGGCAGCGGTCTTCATGGTTCCCAGCATAGCCCGAATTATACCCGAGCCGTCTTGTAGAACGCTTGGCTGGAAAATCGCGGGCAACTCTCCGATTCGGCCCTGGGGTCGGTGCGAGCATTAGTCTAGGGCGGATTTCGGGACGCGTGGTCCCACGCGGCTGACTGGGTACTTGGAGCGATCGCGGGGGCCGGAATCTCAAACGCCGGATGGCGGTCCATTCGGTCGCAGTCGGTCCGGAGTGCTCCATTCATTCGTACGCGTCGCAAATGGCAGACAAGTTGACGAGACGTCGACCTCACGGGATTAACGCCGTCGGAATGAGGTTTACCGGCCGGATTCCTGAACTCAAACGCCTTGAGGTTCAAATGTCCCATTGCGAAGGATTCAGGAGATACCTGGCTGTCCAGGGCCGAAGCAGGCACCGACTTCGGGCGGACCAGGCCAGTAGTATTGCATTAGAATAGACTCATGCGTCGCCTGGGGGCGGTTCTCTGCTCCGTACAATTGGCATGCGCTTGTGAGACAGTTCCTCCGCTTTGGTCCATTCAAACCCCGGACGCGGACCCGGTTTACCGAATCATTCAGAAGGGAAAAGTCGGTTACATCGACAACCAGGGCAGGATTGTTGTCTCTCCTACACTCGACGAATGGGTAAGCGGCGAGTTTCACAATGGCATGCTCATCACGGGGGTCGCCGACGGACCGTACATCGACGCGACGGGGAAGAAGGTACTCGATACAGGCTTCTACCGGAATTGGGACTTCTCAGAGGGCCTCGCCGTCGCGATGAGGGACGATGCGGACAAAAAATGGGGTTACATCGACACAAGCGGCAACTTTGCGATTCCCCCAATATTCAATACCTCGCAGGAGGACTACGTTTGGCCGTTTTCCGGGGGCTTCGCGAAGATAAAAGTTAACGGCTTGTATGGATTCATCGACCACACTGGCAAATTCGCCATTCCGCCCGAGTTACTCTATGCCGACGATTTTTCGGACGGGATGGTTCGCGTCGTTTTGGACGGACCTTGCATCTTTCCGGGAAGTGGCGGATGCGACATTGGCGAGATCGTCCCGCCCAACAGCGGCAAAAAAGGCGAACTGCTACCTTCCTGCAAACTCACGTTCATCGACAAGAGTGGTCGCGTGATCTCTGCGGCGCGATTTGACGGAGCGATGGCGTTCTCCTCGGGGCTTGCGCCCGTCAAGATCGGTTCACTCTGGGGCTACATCGACAAGGACGGAGCGATGGCGATCTCGCCTCAATTTGACGACGCCATGTCGTTCTCCGACGGGGTTGCGGCGGTGAGGCAGAGCGGTCTTTACGGCTATATCGATAAAAGTGGAGTCCTCGTGATCCCCGCCCAGTTCAAGCAGGCAAGCGATTTCCACGAAGGCCTCGCCTACGTTGGCGACCGCGAATCGGGATACAGTTACATCGATCACCACGGAAAGCAAGCGTTTCGCGGATCGTTCGTGCAAGCAACGAACTTCTACCATGGGCTGGCCCACGTTCAGCTGAAGGGAGGAATTTCGTTTGGAAGGTTCGCTTACATCGATACTTCCGGCAATGCCCGGTTCACTTACACAGACCCTTAGAGGCGCGCCTGCCGCCAGCGTTTTTTTGCTCCGAGCCACTGACAGCCGCGCGTTGATCGGCGTAAGGCGTTCAACCGTAATGGTGGAGAGTCCACCAGCGCCCCGGCGGATCACTCCCGTAAAAGGCTCACGGAGGGGACCTCCTCCGACTTATCCGCGTCCCGTGGAAGTGACCGCTCGGCTTGCTCCGACTCGCCTAAGCCTTCGCGGGAGGCAGGGTCGGGGCCGTCGCGAGCAGCGAATCCTCGAAGGACAAGTCGGGCTTGGGGAATTCGTTGTGGCGCAGATACCAGCGGTAGGATTCTTTGAGGCCGGTCAGGAAGTCGGTGGGCTTGAATTTGAGGACGCGCTGGGCCTTGGCGGTCACCTGGGTGATCGGGGGCATGTCGTAATATACCGCGAAATACAGCTTTGGACCCATGGGATGGCCGCCCATTCGCAGAATATATTCGCGCGGAATGCGCACGAATTTGACCGGCTTTTTGGCGGCTTTCGCGAAAGCTTCCACGGCTTCGGCCTGGGAAATGGGCCGGGCGTTGGCGATGTTGAAGGCGTGGCCTGCGGCCGCGGGCTCATCCATGGCTCGCAGGCTGGCGCGCACCAGATCCTTGATATAGACGAACTGCATCAGGCGGCGGCCGTCGCCGGGAAGAATGATGGGCCGGCCGGCGCGCAGGCGGTCCCAGAAAGAACGCCTCGCGATAATACGGGTTGCTTTTGCCGGGCCCGTAGACATAAGGAGGCCGCAGAGTGACCACCGGCAATCCGATGCGCTGATGCAGACGGAACAGAGCCCGCTCACTCATGGCCTTGTTGCGGACGTACAGGTCGGCGGTGTCGTCGGGCGCAAGCGCGTCGCCCTCGTGATGATTCAGGCCGTCGCCATAGGCCGCCACGCTGGACATGAAAACGTAGCGGTGCAGGTTGTTGCCGGACGCGCGTACCGTGGCCTCGATGTGGCCGGCGGTGGTGCCGCGCTCCCAATCGTAGACGTTGATCGAAGACCACGTCGGAGTTTTTGCCGGCCAGCGCGGCTTTGACCGCCTGGGCATCGTTGCGGTCGGCCACGATGTTGGCGACGCGCCGGCCCAGGTCGTGCTTGGGCCGCCGGTGCAGCACCGAAACCGCATGCCCCTTCTTGAGCAGCTCGGCGACAAGCAGCCGGCCGAGATACCCTGTTCCACCGATAACCAGGCAATTCATGCTGGCGGTAGCGGCGGGCTGTTAGTCGTAATACTCCAGCCCCAGGTGCGTGATCAAATCCTCGCCGCGCATCCAGCGCAGCGTGTTCTTGAGCTTCATGAGCTGGATGAAGATGTCGTGCTCCGGGTAAAGTCCGGGCGCGGTCATAGGAGCTTTGAAATAAAACGACAGCCATTCCTGGATGCCGCGCATGCCTGTGCGCTGGGCCAGATCCATCAACAGGACCAGATCCAGCACCAGGGGCGCGGCCAGAATCGAATCCCGGCACAGAAAATCGATCTTGATCTGCATGGGATAGCCCAGCCATCCGAAGATGTCGATGTTGTCCCAGCCTTCCTTGGAATCGCCACGGGGCGGATAGTAATTGATCCGCACCGCGTGATATAAATCCTTGTACAGATCCGGGTACAGCTTGGGCTGCAGGATCTGTTCGAGCGAGCTCAGCTTGGTCTCTTCCTTGGTCTTGAAAGAGCCTGGATCTTCGAGAACCTCACCGTCGCGATTGCCCAGAATGTTGGTCGAAAACCATCCGCTGATCCCGAGCATGCGGGCCTTCAATCCGGGCGCGATCAGGGTCTTCATGAAGGTCTGCCCGGTCTTGAAATCCTTGCCGCAGATGGGGACGTTGCGCTCCCGCGCCAGCTCCAGCAGGACCGGCGTATCGGTGGTCAGATTGGGAGCGCCATTGATGTAAGGAACTCCGCTCTTGAGCGCGGCGTAGGCGTAGATCTGGCTGGGCGCGATCTCCGGATCGTTCTTCATCAGGCCGCACTCGAAGTCTTTCAGGTTTTGGTGCACGGCGCCGGGCTTGTGATACACCTCCGTCGACCCGCACCAGACCATCACCAGGCGCGCGCAGTTGTGCTTCTTGCGGAACTGCTCGATGTCGTCCATGAGCATTTGCGCCTTGTCCATCTTGGTGCCCCCGGTCTTCACGTTGGGACCGTTGATGCGGCGGATGTACTCCGGATCGAACACCGCCTTCATGGGACGGATCGCGGAGAGCGGCTCCTTCACCTGCTGGAGCAGATCCTTATCCAGAACCTTGGCGTTGGCCGCGGCTTCATAAGCCGTGTCTTCGTAGATGTCCCAGCCGCCGAAGACCAGATCGTTCAAGCCGGCCAGCGGAACGAAATCCTTGATCAACGGCGAACGGCCGTCGGTGCGCTTTCCCAGGCGAATGGTGGAAAGCTGCGTCAGCGAACCCACGGGCGCGCCTAGGCCCCGCTTAACGGCTTCGACTCCGGCCATGAATGTTGTGGAAACTGCGCCGATTCCAGGAATTAATACGCCGAGTGTTCCGTCCGCGGGCGCAATCAGGACGTTATCTTTTGCGGGCAATGCAGTTGAGCTCCTTACGGGGTTCTTTGAGCGGCGTATTTAGAGCGCCGCTGGGAACGCAGGGGAAACTACTTCGTACAAAATATCTTAACATTTTCAGCCGGAAGCGCGCGACATTCGGAATTCCGCTTCGCCTTCAGCGTATTCGCGTGTAGCACATGACTCGTGCTACACTTAAACGGTGGGGAAAGCGAAGACGAACGTAACGCTGGTGATCGAGGAGGATCTGCTACTCGCGGCCAGGAAGGTCGCTCTCGACCGGCGCACCAGCGTGAATCAACTGGTGCGGGAGTACTTGACCAGCCTGGTGGAGCAGACCGACCGGCGGCGGATCGCCAAGGCGAGGCTGATGAAAATGATGGAAACAGGTCTGGTCGATGGCGATATAACCTGGAGCCGGGACGATCTGTATGACCGGAAACCACCTGAATAGCGATCTTAGCTTCGTCGACACCAATGTGCTGGTGTATGCGTTCCAGAAGAGCCCTTCGGCCAAGCAGCAGGTGGCCCGCCGGCTGTTGGCGGAGTTGATGGAAGAAGGCCGGCTGCGCGTGAGCACGCAGGTCTTGCAGGAGCTGTTCGTAACGCTGACACTGAAGGAGGCCCTGCGCTGCTCGAATGAGGAAGCACTTGCTGTACTGGAAGAGCTGACGGAGTGGCCGCTGTTGTTGGTGGATTACTCTGTAATCCGCGCCGGCGCCGAGTTGGCCGGGCAAGTCAAGATTTCTTTCTGGGATGCTCTCATTGTCGTCGCCGCGGCGCGCAGTGGCGCGGCGGTGCTGTACACCGAAGACTTGAACGACGGGCAAGAAATTCTCGGCGTTCGAATTAGGAATCCGTTCGCGGCGTAGCGGCCGGCGGCCTTACTTGGCCGCGGCCAGAGCTTTCTCGGTGGGCAGATCCGACAAATTCCATCCGCCTCCCAGGGCTTGGATCAGCATCACGCTGGCCTCCAATCGGCGGGTTTGCAGGGTCACCGCGTTCACCTGCGCGGTCAGCAGCGTCGCTTGCGCCGTGATCACGGTGAGATAGTTCACGGTGCCGGCCGTGTATTCGGCGGTGGATAATGTCAGGGCGCGATTGGCCGACTGAATGGTCTGCTGCAATTTGGCGGATTCTCCTTCCAGAACCCGCAGCGCCGCCAGGTTATCCTCCACCTGCTGCATGGCGGTCAACACGGTGGCGCGATACGTGGCCGCGGTGTTGTCGTAGGCGGCGCGCTGCTCGGCGACAACGGCGGTGCGGCGGCCCGCGTCCCATAGCGTCTCTGAGAGCTGCGGACCCACGCTCCACACCCGCGCCGGCCAGGTGAACCACTTGAGCAGGCTGGAGGCTTCCAGGCCCGCCGTTCCGCTCAGGGTCAAGTTGGGATAGAAGGCAGCCATGGCGATGCCGATCTGTTCATTGGCGGAGGCCACGCGCCGCTCCGCCGCGGCGATGTCCGGGCGCCGCTCCAGAAGCTGCGAGGGCACGCCTACCGGCACCGGCGGAGGCAGCGCCGCCAGCGGCACCTCCGGCATGGTCAGATCCGCGGGCGCCTTGCCGATCAGAATGGCGATGGCGTGCTCGATATTGCGCGCGCTGCACGCCCAGGTCGATCAGCTGCGCTTGCGTCGCCGTAGAGCTGCGCTTCGGCTTGCGCCACGTCCAGATCCGAGGCCACCCCGCCGTTGAAGCGGTTGCGCGTCAGCGTCAAGATATTCCTCGTAGGACGTCGTCGGTGCGCCTGAGCAGCTCCGCTTCGGCATCGGACCCGCGCAAACTGAAATAATCCTGCGCGAGCTCGCTCTGGTACAGCAGCTTGGCGTTTTCCAGATCGCCTTCGGTGGCTTGCGCCGTGGTGGCGGCAGCGGTGATGCCGCGCCGGATGCTGCCCCAGAGATCGGGTTCCCAACTCGCGCTGACCGGCAGATCGAGCAGGCGTGGTTGGATTGACCGAGAGAGCCGATCCCGCCGTAGCATGCCCGCCGCAGCGCCCGCCCAAACCGTTCTCGGTAATCGCGGGAGTGGTGGTGACGGTCGGGATACAGCCCGGCTCGCGCCGCCCGCACCGCGGCCTTGGCTTCGCGGTACAGCGCCTCGGCCTGCAATACGTTCTGATTCGAGATGCTGACCTGTTCCTCCAGCGCGTTCAAGGCCGGATCGTTGTAAACCTCCCACCACTTGCCCTTGGTGAAAGCGTCGCCGGGCTGCGATTGCTTCCAGCCCTCCGCTTCGGCCTCTTTGAAATTCGCGGGGCCCTGCTCCTTGAACGAGGGCGGCGAGGGCAGCGGAGGAGCTTGCGTATAATTCGGCCCCACCATCCTGCACCCGGAGAGCAGGGTGAATGCAACCGCCAGAGCCAGCAGTTGTGGTGGGGCGGGTCCCCAGACCCGCGCGCGACCCCCTGGTCGCGCTGTGACTGCTCCAAAGCCGGACCTGGGGGTCCGGCGCGGACGAGGGCGTCCGCCCCACATTTGGGTAAACACGCTCATGCCTCCGACCCCACCGGCTCCGGTCTGCGCTGCTCCACTCTGTGCGGCTTGTGCTGGCGCAAGCCCTGCATCCAATCCTGAAGACGGTCGAAGTACAGATACACCACCGGCGTCGTGAACAGCGTCAGCATCTGGCTGACGATCAGCCCTCCGATGATGGTGATGCCCAGCGGGCGGCGCATCTCCGCTCCGGTTCCGTGGCCCAGAGCGAGGGGCAGAGCGCCCAGCAGCGCCGCCATGGTGGTCATCATGATCGGCCGGAAGCGCAGCTGGCAGGCTTCGTAAATCGCATCGCGCGCGTTCTTGCCCTCCTTGCGCTGGGCCGCCAGGGCGAAGTCGATCATCAGGATGGCGTTCTTCTTCACCAGGCCGATCAGCAGGATGATCCCGATCAGGGCGATAACGGTCAGCTCCGTGTGCGTCATCATCAGCGCCAGCAGCGCGCCCACGCCGGCCGAAGGCAGCGTAGATAGAATCGTGATGGGGTGAATGTAGCTCTCATACAACACGCCCAGCACCAGGTAGACCGTAACCAGCGCCGCGAGGATCAGCAGGGGCTCGGTGCCGAGCGAATCCTCATAGGCCTGGGCCGTTCCAGCAAAGCCGGTCTGAATGTTGGCCGGCAATCCCACCGTGCGAGCCTTCTCATTGATGGCGTTCTCGGCGTCGCCGAGAGCCACGCCCACCGGCAGATTGAAGGAGATCGTCGCCGCCGGAAACAATCCCTGATGGGCGATGGCCAGCGCCGTTAAATCCGGCGCGGTGCGCGCCAGCGCGCTCAACGGAACATGCTGGCCGGAAGGCGAGTTGACGTAGATCCTCCTCAGGATGTCGGGGTTCTGCCAATACTGAGGCGCCGCTTCCATCACCACGAAATACTGATTAAGAGGCGTGTACATCGTGGAAACGGGCTCCTGGCCGAAGGCATCGTAGAGCGTGTTGTCGATGAGCTGCGGAGAGATGCCGAAGCGCGCCGCGGTATTGCGGTCGTAATTCACGTACATCTCCAGGCCCCGATTCTGCTGGTCGGTGTTGACGTCGGCGATGATCTTGATGGTGCGCAAGGCCTCCAGCATCTTGGGACCCCAGACGTTCAGATCCGAAACCTTGTCGCTGCGCATGGTGTATTGATAGTCCGCGTTGCTCTGCCGCCCGCCCACGCGCACGTCCTGCGCCGCTTGCAGGTACAGGGTCGCGCCCCGGACCTTGGCCAATTGGGGGCGAAGACGCTGAATGATCTCCTGCGCCGTTTCCTTCCGCTGGCCCAGCGGCTTCAGCGACATGAACGTCCGCGCCGTGTCGGTGGCGCGGCCGGTGCTGCCCCCGGCAAAGCCCATCACCGTGTCCACCGTTTTATCGGCGTGGAGAATGTTCTCGTACTGAAGCAGAATCTTGTCCAACTGCTGGAAGGAAGTGTCCTGGTCCGCCTGGATATTTCCTTGCAGCCTGCCGGTGTCCTGGGCCGGAAAGAATCCCTTGGGAACACGGATAAAAAGATATACGTTCAGCCCGATGGTGGCCAGCAGAACCAGCAGCGTCGCGAAGGAATGCCGCAGCACCACTCTCAACGCCTTGGAGTACTGGACCACCACCCAATCGAAGCCCGTCTCGAAGGCCTGGTACACCCTTCCATGGGTTTCGTGCCTCCGCAACATGTACGCGCACATCATCGGCGTGGCCGTCAGCGAGATCACCATGGAGATGCCGATGGCCACCGAAAGAGTGATCGCGAATTCCCGGAACAGGCGCCCCACAATGCCGCCCATCAGCAGCAGCGGAATAAAAACGGCTGTCAGCGAAATGCTGATGGTGAGCACCGTGGAACCGATCTCTTCGGCGCCCTTGAGCGCGGCCTCGAAGGGGTTCAAGCCTTCTTCCAGATAGCGCGTGATATTTTCGATCACCACGATCGCGTCGTCCACCACGAATCCGGTGGAAATGGTCAGAGCCATCAGCGACAGGTTGTCCACACTGAAGCCCGCCAGATACATGACTCCGAAGGTGCCGATCAGCGACACGGGAACCGCGACGCTGGGGATAAAGGTGCTCCGCGCGCTGCGCAGGAAAAAGAAAACCACCAGCACCACCAAAAGCACCGAGATCAGCAGCGACCGTTCCACATCGAACACCGAAGCGCGGATGGTCACGGTCTGATCCAGCGCGATCTTCATGTTGATGGCGGCGGGGATGGCGGCGTGAAGTTGCGGAAGCGCCGCGCGCACCCGGTCCACGGTGTCGATGACGTTGGCGCCGGGCTGGCGATAAATGATCACCAGCACCGCTTTTACAGCGTTCGCGTAGCCCGCGTTGCGGACGTCCTGCACCGAATCGATGGCTTCCCCGATGTCGCGGACGCGCACGGGAGCGCCCTTGGAGTACGAAACGATCAGCGGCGCGTAGTCGCTGGCCTTGAAAATCTGATCGTTGGCGCCGACCTCCCACATCTGCCCGTCGCTTGAAAAATGCCCCTTCGGGTTATCGACATTGGCGGTCGCCAGCGCGGTGCGGACCTGTTCGAACCCCAGGCCGTACTTGTCCACCGCGTCGGGATTCAGCTCAATGCGCACGGAAGGCAGAGAGCTGCCCCCCTCCTGCACCTGGCCGACGCCCTGGATCTGCGAAAGCTTCTGCGCCATGATGGTCGAAGCCGCGTCGTACATCTGCGCCTGGTCCAGGGATTTGGAGGTCAGCGCGATGATCAGGATGGGCGAATCCGCGGGATTCACCTTTTTGTACGTAGGATTGGTCGGTATGTTGGACGGCAAGTAGCTGCGCGCCGCCGCGATGGCGGCCTGCACATCGCGCGCGGCCGCGTCGATGTTGCGGTTCAAATCGAATTGCAGCGTGATGGAGGTCGACCCCAAAGTGCTGGCCGAGGTCATCTCCGTCACCGCGGCGATGTGTCCGAACTGGCGCTCCAAGGGCGTCGCGACCGCGGAGGCGATGGTCTCCGCGCTCGCTCCCGGCAAATTCGCGGTGACCGAGATGGTGGGGAAATCGACGGCCGGCAGCGCCGACACCGGCAGAAGCCGGAAGGCCACCGCACCCGCAAGAGCGATGGCCACCGTCATCAACGTGGTGGCGATGGGCCGGCGGATGAATGGCTCGGAGATGCTCATGCGTGCCTCGAAACCCTTCGCCCCATGCGGTCGAACCACAGGTAAATCACCGGCGTGGTGTACAGCGTCAGGGCCTGGCTGAAGATCAATCCGCCGATGATGGTAATGCCCAGCGGACGCCGCAGCTCCGATCCGGTGCCGGTGCCGAGCGCCAGCGGGACTGCTCCCAAAAGCGCGGCCATGGTGGTCATCATGATGGGCCGGAAGCGCAGCAGGCAGGCCTGATAAATGGCTTCGCGCGGCGGCTTGCCCTCCACCCGCTCGGCTTCCAGAGCGAAGTCGATCATCATGATCGCGTTCTTCTTCACGATGCCGATCAAAAGCACGATGCCGATCAGGGCGATGACGCTGAAATCGCTGTGGAAGATCATCAGCGCCAGCAGCGCGCCCACTCCCGCCGAAGGCAGCGTGGAGATAATCGTGATGGGGTGGATGTAGCTTTCATACAACACGCCCAGGACCAGGTAGACGGTAATGAGCGCCGCCAGAATCAGCACCGGCTCATTCGCCAGGGAGGTCTGAAACGCCTGCGCCGTGCCTTGCCACTGGGCCTGGACGCTGGCCGGCATATTCAGTTCGTCGGCGGCCTTGTTCACCGCCGTCACGGCGTCGCCCAAGGAAGCGGTGGGGGCGAGATTGAAGGAAAACGTGACCACCGGAAATTGGCCCTGATGGTTGACGGTGATGGGAACCGTGGTCAGCTCCATGCGCGAGAACGCGCGCAAGGGCACCTGCCCGCCGCTGGCAAATACGGCCGAGGACGGCGCCGCCGCGCTGAACACCGCACCCGACGCCGACGCCCCCGACCCGGTCACGATGGAGCTGGACGCGCTGCCGGCCGAGTTGACGGGCCCTTGCGAAATCCCGGTGGTCGAGGTTCCCCCGGACACCAGGCCGGAGCTACCGTTGGCGGCCGCGCCGGGCGCACCCGTGCGAATGTACAGATCCCGCAGATCCATCGGAGTTCTTTGAAAACCCGGCATCAGCTCCAGCACCACGTGATATTGATTCAGCTCCGTGAACATGGTCGAGACCTGGCGCTGGCCGTAGGCGTCGTACAGCGTCTGATCGATTACCGACGGCGTGATCCCCAGCCGCGAGGCCGTGTCGCGGTCGTAGATCAGTTTCGCGCGCAATCCCTGGTTCTGCTGGTCGCTGGCCGCGTCGCTCAGTTGAGGCAGCTCCTGGAGCTTGGCCAGGAAACGCGGCGCATAGGAGTTTAGCTCATCCTGTCCCGGATCCTCCAGCGTGTACTGAAACTGCGTGCGGCTGACGCGGTCTTCCACGGTCAGGTCCTGCACCGGCTGCATGAACAGTGTGATTCCGGGCACGCCGGCCAGTTGAGGCTGTATTCTGCGAATCACGTCCGAGGCGCTGATCCTGCGTTCTTCCACCGGCTTCAGGTTGATCAGAATACGTCCGCTGTTGAGGGTCTGGTTGGTGCCGTCGACTCCGATAAAGGACGACAGGCTGTCCACCGCGGGATCTTTGAGAATCAGTTGCGCCAGCGACTGTTGCAGCTTGGACATCTCCTGGAAGGAAATGGATTGCGCCGCTTCCGATACGCCCTGAATCACGCCCGTATCCTGAATCGGAAAGAATCCTTTGGGAATGATGTAGAACAGATAGATGGTCAGCGCCAGCGTGCCCACTGCCACGAACAGCGTGACGGTCTGAAACCGCAGCACTACCTCAAGCGTGCGACCGTACAAGCGGATGATCGCGTTAAAGGCGTCCTCCGACATCTGGTACAACCGTCCCTTCTCATGCTCCGGTTTGTGGCGAACCAGCTTGGCGCACATCATGGGAGTCAGCGTCAGGGACACGATCGCCGACATCAGAATGGTGACGCTCAGCGTCACCGCGAATTCACGGAACAAGCGCCCCACGATGTCGCCCATGAACAGCAGCGGGATCAGCACCGCGATCAAAGACACGGTCAGGGATACGATGGTAAAGCCGATCTGCTCGGAGCCCTTCAGCGCCGCCTCCAGCGGCTTCTCGCCCTCCTCGATATAGCGGCTGATGTTCTCGATCATGACGATGGCGTCGTCCACCACGAAGCCGGTGGAGATGGTCAGCGCCATCAGAGTCAGGTTGTTCAGGCTGTATCCCAGCAGGTACATCACGCCGAAGGTGCCCACCAGCGAAAGCGGCACGGCGATGCTGGGAATCACGGTCGCGGCCACGTTGCGCAGGAACACGAAGATGACCATCACCACCAGGCCGATGGTCAGCATCAACTCGAACTCCACGTCTGAGACCGAGGCGCGAATGGTATTGGTGCGATCCGTCAGCACCTCCACTTTCACTCCCTGGGGCAGGGTCGCCGTGAGCACCGGCAACAGCTTATGAATGCTGTCCACCACGGAAATGATGTTGGCGCCGGGCTGCCGCTGGATGTTCACGATCACGGCGGGGGTCTGGTTCTTCCACGCGGCCTGGCGGACATTCTCGGTATCGTCCTTGACCACGGCCACGTCGGTCAGCTTGACCGGAGCGCCGTTGCGGTAGGCCACGATCAAGTGGGAATAATCGGCGCTCGAAAGCAACTGGTCGTTGGAGCCGATCTGATAGTCCTGAAATTCCCCATCGAAGTTCCCTTTGGCCTGATTCACGTTGGCCGAGGTAATGGCGCTACGCACATCTTCCAGGTTCAACCCGTAGGACGCCAACTGGGTGGGGTTGGCCTGAATCCGCACCGCCGGCTTCTGCCCGCCGCTGATGCTCACCAATCCCACTCCCGGCAACTGCGAAATCTTGGGAGCGAGGCGCGTATCCGCCAGATCCTCTACCTTCGAGAGCGGAATCATGGGCGAGCTCAGGGCCAGCGTCAGAATGGGAGTGTCCGCCGGATTGGTCTTGGCGTACTGCGGCGGCACCGGAAGATCCGGCGGAAGATACGTCCCCGCCGCGTTGATGGACTGCTGCACTTCCTGCTCCGCAACGTCGATATTCAGGGTGAGAAGGAATTGCAGAGTGATGACGGAGCTGCCGTCGGAGCTGGTGGAGGTCATCTGCTGCAGCCCGGGGACCTCCCCGAACTGCCGCTCCAGCGGCGCCGTCACCGATGCCGCCATCACATCCGGACTCGCGCCGGGATAAAACGTGATCACCTGAATGGTCGGGTAATCCACTTCCGGCAGCGCCGATACCGGCAACTGCCGGTAGGCCACCGCGCCCGCCAGCAGAACGCCCACCATCAGCAGGGAGGTCGCCACCGGCCTCAGAATAAAAACTCGGGACGGGTTCACTAACTACCCTTTGCCTCCGGGGGCTTTGCCGGAGGCTTGCTGCGGCTGGGGCTGCGGCTTTTCGCCAAGAATCTGCACGTTCACCTTGGTTCCATCCTGCAATTTGTCGGCGCCGGTCATGACCGCCACATCTCCCGGCGCCAGACCCGAGACGATCTCGGCGTCGTCTCCCTCGGTGGTGCCCACCTGAATGTTGCGCACCGACACCGTGGAATCGGGCTGGACCAGATACACGAAGGTGGCGTTGGAGTTGCGTTGGATCGCCGCGGTGTTCAGCAGCACCACTCCGCTCTTCTGCTCCACCAGCATCTTGACGTTCACGAACTGGCTCGGGAATAGGGAAAAGTTTTTGTTGTCGAAGGTGGCGCGCATGCGCACCGTCCCGGTGGTCTGGTCGATCTCGTTATCCACCGTCGTGAGCGTCCCCTGCGCCAGCTTCTTCTTGTTGTCGCGGTCCCACGCGTCGACCTCCAGCGTTTGGCCCGCGCGCATTTTTTGCTGCACCACCGGAAGCAGGTCCTCCGCCAGCGTGAAGATGACGCTGATGGGATCCATTTGCGTGATCACCACCAGCCCGTTGGTGTCGGTGGAATGCACGATGTTGCCTGGATCCACCAGCCGCAAACCCACCAGGCCCGTGATGGGCGCGGTGATGTGGCAATACACCAGATTCACTTTGGCGGCGTCCACCATTCCCTGATCGGTCTTGACGATGCCTTCGTACTGGGCCACCGTGGCCTTCTGCGTGGCCAGCGTCTGCTCCGGAATCGCCTTTTGCGGCACCAGCAGTTCATAGCGCGCCAGATCGATGCGGGCATTGGCCAGCAGCGCCTGGTCCCTGCCCAGCTGTCCTTCCGCCTGCGTCAGCGCCGCTTCATACGGCCGAGGGTCGATTTCGAACAACGGATCGCCCTTTTGGACGACTTGACCCTCGGTGTACCGCACGCTCATCAGCTCCCCGTTCACCAGGCTCTTGATGGTGTCGGTATAGATCGGCGTGACGTTTCCCAGCCCCGGGTCATAGACGCCGATGTTGCCTCTTGTCGCGCGAGCCGCCACCACGGGAATAATGTCGCCTGCGCCGCCTTTCTTGCTTGCCTTGGCCTCGGAGGTGGCGCTGGCCGTCGCGCCGGGCCTGTGCCAGTATTCGTACGCGCCGGCCGCGGCCAGCAACAAGAGAACTACGGCCCACCACCACCCTCTTGACGAATGGCGCGGGTGGGACGCCTCGCTGTCAGGCTCGTGCGGGATCGAGGGACGAGGTTCGATCAAGGGGGATGCCGTTTCTTCCATGGAGCTCGATGCTCTTATTATGCAGCGAAGTTCCGCACTTTTCTCTTCGCTATTCGGCTAGGCGTGTAATCTCAATGAAGCAAATAACGTCATGTGCCACGCAGCTCGAATTTTGTATGCCGCCAGGCATACGCTGCGGCCAAGCCCAACGGAGCGAAATCAGCGCAACGCGTAATCCGCGCTCGCTCTGATTCCTAAGCGCTTCAAACTCCGGTCAATCCACTGCCGCGTCAGTTTCTCCTGTACTCCATTCAGCGCCAGCCGCGCCCGCAGGACATCGAAATCCACGCGGTCCAGCGCCTGGTCCTGATTGAAACAGGAGAACACCACGGTTTCCTCGCCCGTCTCCGGATTGCGGTGGAGCTGTAAACACTGCGCGCAAATCTCCTTCATCATGCACTGCATGGGCGAATTGATACTGGCGATTCCATGCATCTGCGGACTCAGGAATGGTTCGAGCACGGTGTGGCGGGCGCGCTGCACCGCGCGCATCATTCCATCCGAGCCGATCACGATCAGGCGGCTGGCGGAATCGAGTGCAATCTCCACGTTTCCAAGTTTGCCGCTCCCGTAGGCCGCCATCGCTTCCACAATGTTGCCCGTGAACGTAAAGTCTCCGGGACGGTCCGTGGGGAAGCCGGGAGCCTCGTCGCAGCACCACACCACCACGTCGCTGGCGCGCTCAATCTCCTCGATCTTGAACCGGTCGGCCATCTTCTTATATGCCGGCAAAATACAGGACTCTGCTCCCGACCTCGCGCAGTCTTTGACCGATCGAGAACAACACCGCGTTGCCCAGCCCTCCGCCGGCCAGCAGCACCGTTTCTCGCGCGGGTGTTTCCGTGGGCGTTCCCGTGGGCCCCATCAGAATCACCGGCTCACCCGGCTTGAGCAGCACGCACAAATCCGACGATCCGCCCATTTCCAGCACGATGGTCGAAAGCAATCCGCGCTTGCGATCGACCCAGGCGCCGGTCAGCGCCAGGCCTTCCATTGCCAAGCGGGTCCCGTTGTCGCGGGGAGCCAGAGTCTCATAATTCTGCAAGCGGTAGAACTGTCCGGGCTCAAACGATCGCGCCGCCAGGGGAGCCTTGACGATCACTTCCACGGTATTGGGGGTCAGGCGCACCACTTCCTGGACCACCGCGCGCAGCTCGCGATCGAGATACGCGACTAACTCCGCGGGCGAAGGACCGGCGGGGCTGCGCCGCGCCAGAATTCGCGAGATCACCGGATAGCCCTGCTTGGCGCTGGCCATCGCCTTCACCACGTTGCCCGCGAAACTCGGATGCAAATCGCCGAAGAAGCTGATGGCGCGGCCATCTGGGACGAACGAAGTCAGCACCCGCACTTCCTTCGGCTTCGCGACCCGCTCAGGCTTGACGGGATGGCCATCGTCGTCGACGGTTTCGTAATAGCGGCCGTCGAGCTTCAGCTTATCCGGCTCCTCGCGTCCCAGCACCGTATTGGGCTGCGTTCCGGCGGCCACCAGGATCGCCTTGGCGGGAAGAACCACGGTCTCGCCCGAAGGCTTCTTCAAGCGCAGCGCGGATGCGTGGCCATAGCCGTCGATCTCCACCGCCTCCGGCGTCAACTCCTCGGCGAACTGAACGCCTTCTTCCAGAGCCTTGGCGACCTCTTCGTGATTCAGCGTGTAACTCGGCGCATCGATCAGCCTGCGCCTGTACGCGATGGTCGCGCCGCCCCAGGAATTGAGCAAGGCGATCAGATTGGCCTCGCGGGTTTCTCTAGCCGCGGACTTGCGCTCCGCCCGGATGGCGCGCCCGTGCGCCAGATATTCCTCCGCTGTGGCCGTGTCCTCCGCGCTCCACGCCGCGCGCACTTCCGCTTCGCCGAGCTCGGCGGCCAGCGTTTCATAGCGCTCCAGAAACTTCTCCACCTGCACCACGTAATATGCCAGCGACTCCGTGGCTGTGTCGATGGCGGTGAGTCCTCCGCCGATCACCACGATGGGCATGCGGACTTGCAGGTTCGCCACCGAATCGCGCTTGGCTGCGCCGGTGAGTTGCAGCGCCATCAGGAAATCAGAGGCCTGTCTCACTCCGCGAGCGAGACCGTTGGCCATCGGCACGATGGTGGGCCGGCCCGCGCCGGCGCACAGCGCGATGTGATCGAAGCCCAGATCGAAGGCGCTGTCGATGGTCAGCGTGCCACCGAAACGCACGCCGCCGTACATGGCGAACTCGCGCCGCCGCTCCACCAGCAATCGCACGATCTTCAGGAAGTTTTTGTTCCACCGCACCGTGATGC
>CAVXWB010000098.1:0-21112 GCA_963765185.1 Bryobacterales bacterium | reverse complement strand
TGAGCGGGGATGGCGCAGCTTCATCGCCCGCCTGTTCCCCAGCCATCCGCACGTAGCCGCCAAACAGGATCGCCGAGAAGCGAAAGTCGGTTTCACCCTTGCGGAAACCGAACAGGCGCGGTCCAAAGCCGAAGCTGAAGGTTTCGACCTTGACATCAAAGAGCCGCGCCGCCCAATAGTGGCCCAGTTCGTGAATCAGAATCATCACGCCGATGAGAACCAGATACCACCAGATGCTTTGTAAAACTTGCATATCCCTCTCTATTTATACTACGCCTGAACGGCGCTTTCGGTTCGCGCTCCCGCCCGCTGGGATGCGATTATCTCGCGGGCGACCCGGCGTGCGGCGCGATCGGTCTCCAACACTTCCGCGATCGAAGCCGGGTCGCGTTGCGGCATGCGCTCCAATGTTTCAGACACGGTTGCGGCAATCGCCGGAAACGAAATCTCACCCGCCAGGAAGGCCTCTACCGCGATCTCGTCGGCAGCGTTCAAAATCGCAGTCGCCGATCCCCCCGCTTCCTGCGCCTGATACGCCAACTTCAGCAACGGAAACTTGGCGAAATCGGGTGGATCAAAACTCCAGCGCGCGGATTGACGCCAATCGAGAATCGGCACCGGGGCCTTGGCACGCTCCGGATAGGTCAGGGCGTACTGGATGGGCATGCGCATGTCGGTCGCGGAAATTTGAGCAATCACGCTACCGTCGTTGAATTCCACCATGGCATGAACCTTGGATTGCGGATGCACCACCACTTCCACGTTCTTGGTAGGTAAATCAAAGAGCCAACAGGCCTCGATCACCTCGAAGCCCTTGTTCATCAAGGTGGCCGAATCGATGGTGATGCGCGGTCCCATCTTCCAGGTCGGGTGGTTGAGCGCCTGCTCCGGTGTCACCCGAACCAATTCGGCAACAGAGGTCTCGCGAAAAGGTCCGCCCGAAGCGGTCAAAATCAGTTTGGAAACCTCGCCCGCGCAAGCCGGCGCGGAAGCATTGATGCGCTCCGTTGTGCTCGCTATCGACAGGAATCAGTTCGGCACCGGAAGCCCGCATGGCTCCGGTGACCAGACTCCCGCCGGCGACCAAAACCTCCTTGTTCGCCAGCCCCACGCGTTTGCCTAGACGCACGGCTTCGTAAGTTGCTTCCAGACCCTCCACACCCACAATGGCGGACATCACGAATCCAGCCTCTGGAGCGGCGGCCGCGGCGATTCGCGCCTGCGCGCCCGCGGCCAACTCAGGCGCAGATACTCCATTTTCCTTCAATAACTTGCGAAGTTTTTCGAGCGTCGCTTCATCGGCGACTACGGCTACCTGGGGCGGAACTGGGCAATCTGGCGGGCCAGCAGCTCGACGTTCCTGCCTGCTACTAAAGCATAGATCCCGAAGCGGTCCGGCCAGCGCTCCACAACATCAAGTGTGCTTTTTCCGATGGAACCCGTGGAGCCGAGAAGCGTGAGAAAGGTCACTATCTCAAATGATAACATTCGCTTCCCCCTGACAGCGAAGCAGAAACCCAGAGGGCGCCGGGGAGGGTTGCTTCAGGGGTCTTTATGAGGTTAGTCTCGCTTTGGTGGGAGTTGTCCTCCCCGGCTTGATTCCAATAATAGAATACTCTTTCTCGGAATGCAACAGTTTTTTGTAGACCGCGGCAGAAATTTGAGAACTCAGATTTACACGTTTGTAATCAATGGCATATGCCCATTGGCGGTTTCCCTTAGCCACCTGGCTGGCGACTCTCTTACTCCTTGCGTACTTCGATGGAAGCCCATTCTTCCAAAACACGGATAGAGGAGCAGAAGTCGTCGTCGCCCCAACCTTTGGCAATCGTCGCGCGGAGCATCTGCTCGGTCAAGGCGGTGATGGGAAGCGGCACATCCATGTCTTTGGCGGAATCAAGAGCCAGGCCGACATCCTTATGCAGCCACTTGGTGGAAAAATTGGTCTCGAAGTCCCGCGCCAGTACGAAAGGCGCCTTAAACGAGATCAGGCCGCTTTTGGCGGCGCTGTTGTCCAAAATGTCGAGCATCAACTGGGGCGCCACGCCGCCCTTCACTGCCAGCACCATGCCCTCGGCAAAGCCCTGAAACAGGTTTGCCAGGACCAGGTTCTGGGTCAGCTTGGCTTGCAGGCCGCTTCCGGGACCACCGCAATGGTAGAACAGCTTGCCCATGATCTCGAAGAAGGGGCGAGCCCGCTCAAAAACGGCCGTGTCGCCGCCGATCATGAACGTGAGCGTGGCCTTTTCCGCGCCGGGCTTCGAGCCGGTGCAGGGAGCGTCCAGGAAGTGCGCGCCTTTGGCGGCGAAGGCTGCGCCGATCTCCCGGCTCACGTGCGGCGAGATGGTGCTGCAATCGGCGACAATCGCGCCGCTCCGCACGCCTTCGATCAATCCGTTTTCGCCCAGGGCGACTTGGCGGGACATGGCCGTGTCGCCGACGCAATAGAAAACGGTATCGGCGCGCTCGGCCACTTCCTTGGGAGAAGCGCAGACGGTGGCGTTGCCCTCTTTCGCCAGCTCGTGAGCTTTCGCGCCGGTGTTGGACCACAGCGCCAGTTCGTGACCGGAGCGTACCAGGTGGCGGGCCATGGGATACCCCATGATTCCCAATCCGAGAAATCCAAGTTTTGCCAAGAAGAGCCTCCTTGTGTGCGGAAGCTACGATTCTAGCGTTTTATACAAGCGGAAGCGGAGGCTTGCTGGCCAGCAGCCGCAGAATCAGAAGATCCGAGGGCTGGAATGTGGTTGAGGGAACGTTAGTGAGATCTTCGTCGCGGTCCACGACGTGGCTGCGGATCATCGTCCGCAACTGCGCGATGGAGATGCCGAGCTCTTCGGCCGCTTCGGTCTCGGAATATTGGGACTTTCCGGTCCTGGTTAGTTGCATGGGTCAATTAGAATTGTAGGCTTTGCTATGTGGCCACCCAATTGGGGAGAGCGCTTATTTACGCTACGGCTTTGCCTGACGTACTTACGTACTACACTCCCCGAACCAACAGCTATCTATCCCGTCTAACATGGAAGTATGCGCTCCTCGATCATGGCTCTCTTTTTCGGCGCCGTTCTGGCGGCTGGTTTGGCAAACGCACAGTCCAATACGGGCTTTGACATCGCTTCGCTTGACCGCTCCGCGGACCCGTGCGTGAACTTCTACAAGTTTTCCTGCGGAGGCTGGATGAAGGCGAATCCGCTGCCTGCGGATCAGTCCAGCTACGGCACGTTTTCCAAGCTCCAGGATCGTAACCGGATGGTGTTGCGGACGATGCTCGAAGCCGCTTCGGTGGACAAGCCCGGGCGCAGCGCGATCGAGCAGAAGATCGGCGACTTCTACTTCGCCTGCATGGACGAGAAGGGAATCGACGCGCGGGGGACCGCTCCGCTCAAACCCGATTTGGATCGGATTGAGGCGCTCAAGAATAAGAAGGACCTGGCGGAGCTGGTGGCGGTACTGATGCGCGGCGGGACGCCGGAGTTTTTCAATTTTTCCTCCGAGCAGGACGCCAAGGATTCGGCGCAGCAGATCGCCGGGCTGGACCAGGGCGGCATCGGGCTTCCCGATCGCGACTACTATTTCAAGACCGACAAGAAATCCGCGGATGAGAGAGCCGCCTATGTGGCGCACGTCGAGAAAATGTTCGAGCTGCTGGGATCGAGCCCCGCCGATGCCGCCAAGAAGGCGCAGGTGGTGATGGCGATCGAAACCGCGCTGGCGGACGGCTCCTTGGACAACGTGACGCGGCGCGATCCCGAGAAGGTGTATCACAAGATGACGGTGAAGGAGTTGGCGATGCTGGGGCCCGATTTCGACTGGGCGAAATTCTTCAAGGCCGTGGGTGCGCCGGCGATCCAGAGCCTGGACGTCTCCGTGCCGCCGTTCGTCAAAGCCCTCAATGCCGCGATCGATAAGAACACCCTGGACGATCTGAAGACGTATCTGGAGTGGCATCTGGTGAACTCCAACACGGAGGTCCTGCCCACCGCGTTTCAACAGGAGAACTTCAATTTCTACAGCAAGGTGCTGCGCGGCGCCAAGGAAATGCGGCCGCGGTGGAAGCGCTGCGTGGACTTGACCGATGGGCAGCTGCCCGATGCGCTGGGCCGCGCGTTCGTGGACCAGACGCTGGGCCCGCAGGGCACCAAGCGAACGCAGGAGATGGTGGCGGAGATCGAGAAGTCGATGGAGAAGGACATTCAGTCGCTGGACTGGATGTCGCCCGCGACCAAAAAGGAAGCCTTGGTGAAGCTGCATGCGGTGACCAACAAGATCGGAAACAAAGCGCATTGGCTGGACTATGCCAAAGTCAAGATCACGCGCGACGACGCCTTCGGCGACAGCGCACGGGCAAGCGCGTTTGAGGTTGCCCGCCAGCTGGGCAAGATCGGAAAGCCGGTGGACAGGACGGATTGGGCGATGAGCCAGCCGACGGTCAACGCCTACTATGATCCCCAGGAGAACGACATCAATTTCCCGGCGGGAATTCTCCAGCCGCCTTTTTACGACAACAAAATGGACAATGCGGTGAACTACGGCGCGATCGGCGCGGTGATCGGGCATGAACTGACCCACGCCTTCGACGACCAGGGACGCCAGTACGACGACAAAGGCAACCTGCGCGACTGGTGGACCGAGGCGGACGCCAAGGCGTTCGACGCTCTTGCGGATTGCCTGGTGAAGCAGTATGGCAGTTACACCGCGACGGACGACGTGAAGGTGAACGGCAAGCTGACTCTCGGCGAAAACACGGCCGACAACGGCGGGTTGCGCATTTCCTATATGGCGCTGAAGGACCTGGAAGCCGGCAAACAGCCCGCGCCGGTGGACGGGTACACGGAGGATCAACGCTTCTTCCTAGGCTGGGCGCAGGTGTGGTGCCAGAATCAGACGCCGGAGAGCCTCCGGCAACAGGCGCTGACCAATCCGCACTCCCCGGCGGAGGATCGGGTGAATGGCGCGGTGGTTAATATGCCTGAGTTCCGCAGGGCCTTCAGTTGCAAGGATGGCCAGCCGATGGCGCCGAAATCGTGCCGGGTATGGTAGGCGCGGGCTTCCGAAGCGCATTCAAAAAGGTGCTATCCGTAGAAGGGGGGGACGCGCTCGTTTATGCTCGATATCACCAATGACATCCAGTCGCTCACAACCTTCCGCCGCAAGTCCGGCGACTTCATGAAGCAACTCAAGAAGAGCAAGCGTCCCGTGGTGCTGACGGTCAAAGGAAAGGCCCAGGCCGTGGTCCAGGACGCGGAGGCTTATCAGCGCCTGCTTGACATCGCCGCCCGCGCTGACGTGTTCGAAGCCATTCGCCAAGGGCTTGACGATTCGACTCACGGCCGCTCGCGACCGGCCAAGGAAGTGTTTGAAGAGATCCGCCGGCGGAATGAAATTCCGCGTTGAATTGACCGATCGCGCGTCCCGCTTGCCTCGCCAGCCTTTATGATGAAAAGAACGCTGCGGAGTCGCTTGCCGCGTCCCGGTGGTACAACGGACTTGAGAAGGCCGTGCTCGCTCTTGAAACCTATCCACTCCGATCGCCAATTGCCCCAGAGACAAAGGAGGCCAACAGGCCCCTGCGTCATCTTCTCTACGACAGGAAGCCACACGTGTATCGGGCAATCTATGAGGTCGATGAACGGAAGAGGATCGTCCGGGTGCTCACAATCCGCCACGGAGCGATGGAGGCGGCGGATTTGACTGAATGATGGAAAATCGGAGTACATTGGCGGCCATGTCTTCTTTTCGCCTGGGATCGACTACCAGCCGCGCGGCGATCAGCAGGCCGCCATCGATGCGCTGTCGCGCGGGCTTGAGGGAAGGCGAGCAGCACCAGGTTCTGCTGGGCGTCACCGGCTCCGGCAAAACCTTCACCATGGCCAAGGTGATCGAGCGGATGGGCGTGCCCGCGCTGGTCCTGGCCCACAATAAGACGCTGGCCGCGCAGTTGTACCAGGAATTCAAGAGCTATTTTCCGTCCAACGCGGTAGAATACTTCGTCAGCTACTACGATTACTACCAGCCGGAAGCCTACATTCCTGCCGGCGACGTGTACATCGAAAAAGAAGCCACCATCAACGACGAGCTGGACAAGCTGCGCCTCTCGGCCACGCGCAGCCTGTTTGAGCGGCGCGACTGCATCATCATCGCCAGCGTGAGCTGCATCTACGGCCTGGGCTCGCCCGAAGCCTACTACGGCATGCTGCTGATGCTTGAAAAAGGGCAGAAGATCGCGCGCGAGGAGATCACTTCACGCCTGGTGCGATATCCTGTATGAACGTCACGAAGGCGATTTCAAGCGCGGCACGTTCCGCGTGCGCGGCGACGTCATCGAGACTCTACCCGACCTACGACGACTTCGCCTACCGCATCAGCCTGTGGGGCGATGAAATCGAATCGCTGGAGCGGATCGATCCTCTGACCGGGCAAGTAAAGCAGACCTATCTGCGCCTGCCGGTTTATCCCAAGACGCATTACGTCATGAGCGAGGAGACGCGCGGCAACGCGCTGCGCAGCATCGAGAACGAGCTGCACTGGTGGAAAGAAGAGCTGGATAAGCAAGGCAAACGGATTGAGGCGCAACGCATCTGGCAGCGAACCATGTTCGATCTGGAGATGATCCGCCAGATCGGGTACTGCCACGGCATCGAGAATTATTCCAGGCATTTTTCCGGGCGGCTGCCGGGGCAGGCGCCGCCGACTCTGCTCGATTATTTACCCTCCGACGCGCTGATGTTTATCGACGAGAGCCATCAGACCGTCCCGCAGCTTCGGGGCATGTATCATGGCGACCGGTCCCGCAAGGAGAACCTGGTCAAGTACGGCTTCCGGCTGCCCAGCGCGCTGGACAACCGCCCGCTGACGTTCGAGGAGTTCGAGAACCGTGTGCACCAGGCGATTTTCGTCTCGGCGACTCCGGGACCATATGAGCTGACCAAGACTTCGGGCGCCGTGATCGAGCAGATTATCCGTCCCACCGGCCTGGTCGATCCGGAAGTGGAGGTGCGTCCGATTCGCGGCCAGGTGGACGATTTACTCAAGGCTATTCGCGAGCGCACCAAAGCCGACGAACGCGTCCTGGTGACCACGCTGACGAAACGCATGTCCGAGGATCTATCCGAGCACTACACCGAGGCCGGCATCAAGTGCGCATATCTCCACTCCGAGGTTTCGACGCTCGACCGGGTCAAGATTCTGCGCGATCTGCGCCGCGGCGTCTACGACGTGCTGATCGGCGTAAACCTGCTGCGCGAGGGGCTGGACTTGCCGGAGGTGTCGCTGGTGGCGGTGCTGGACGCGGACAAGGAAGGCTTTCTGCGTTCGGCCGGCTCTTTGATCCAGACCATGGGCCGCGCGGCGCGCAATATTAACGGCAGGGTGATCCTGTACGCGGATGTGATGACGGATTCGATGCGGCGAGCCATCGACGAAACCTTGCGCCGCCGCACCGTGCAGCGGGCGTACAATGTAACTCACAATGTGATTCCGCAGTCTATAAGAAAGCCGATTGACTCGATGCTGGTGGCGGTGGCGGAGGGCGACTACGTGACAGTGCCGATCGAAGAACCCGGCCCGGAATCGGAAGTGCCGCCCGAAAAGATGGAGGCATACCTGGCGGAGATCGAGGAAAAGATGCGGGAGGCGGCACGTCGGTTCGATTTCAAACAGGCTGCAAACTATCGCGATCGCCTGCGAGAGATCAAAAGCCGGGTCGTGCTCGACGCCGGCTCTCCGTAGACGCGGAATGCAGCCCGAAGACGGGATGGGGCTGGTATGCGCCGGTGGCGTCAGCCAGTCGTTCCTGGCCCGGATGCCGGCGTTGCTCCGGTATCTGGGACCCATCAAGACCTCATCCTTCCGCGTTTCGCGGCAAACCGCCAATTCCTTGCGCGCCGGATACGCCGCGTCTCATTATTCGGCGCTGGAACCTTGCCGGCTGATCCTGGTGGCCGCGCCGGAAGCGGCACTGGAACGAATTCTGCGCGATATGGTGGCGCGGACTCCCATCCGCAAGGCGCCCTTTTCGAGGAACATGGTGGTGCTGTGCGGGTGCGTGCGCGATAGTCTGGCGCCCAGCCCGCTGCACGGCACCGGCGCCCGCGTGGCTTCGCTGAATTTGATTCCCGAGTCCCGCGAGCAAATTTTCGTAGCCGAGGGCCACCCCTACACGGTTCGCTGCCTGCGCACCCTTTTCGCCGAAAGCCATCTCAAAATCATCACACTGAAGCCGGGGACCAAGCCCCTTTTTTTCGCCGGCATTCAGGCCAGCGCGACGCTCCTGCTGCCCTGGAGCGCGGCGGCCATGGCGAGCCTGCGCGCCGCTGGGTTCTCGCGGCCCGAGGCCGCCATGGTGGGGGAGATCCTGGGGATCCGGGCGCTCCGGAGGTATGCCAAGGCCGGCGCCAAGGCGTGGAATCGCCAGACCGAAGCCGGTCTGCGCCGCGCGCTGGATCACGATATACCGGCCATTCGCTCTCGCGATCCACGTCTGGCGGAGTTGTACGAGCAAGGCATCCGTATTGCGCTGGCGCAATTTTTGGGGCGACGACCGCTCTCCAAGATGGTCGCGGCTCAGACCGAGGGCCTTCGAGACACGCGCGTTAGCACGGGATAGACGAACATCGCACTGGCGCCAAGCTGCGCAGGTTCGCGTATGCAGCTCCCGCACGGTCGCCGTTCGGAACGAGGGCTTCCGAGACGCGCGTTTAGCACTCCCGAAGGTTCGCGGATGGCGCCCCTCTCACGGTCGCGGTTCGGAAGCGCTTGTTGAATGGCGTACACCCTGCCGGAGCATCTTTCGGCGCAGATCGGGCCGGCGCTGGAGCAGCCGGAGATAGTGGGTCTCTTCGGCGGCGCGTTTGGCGCGGGCAACGTCTTCGCCCAGGCTGGCGGCGGTGACGCCCAGGCGGCGCGGAGAAAAACTTTCCCAATCCGCTCCTTGGCCGGGCCGCTGCCGCCGTAGAACAGAGGCGCCTTCGCAAGACGCCGCAGAATCGCCGGAGGACAGCGATAGCCGGGGCGAGCGGCGGCCTTGGCGGCTTCGCGTTCCGCAAGCTGCGCGAGGTTGCGCGCTGCGGCCCGGAAGCCCAGTTTGTAGTAGAACCAGAATGCGCCGGACACGATGGCCTCCTCATTTTCATGCCCCAGCTGGTAGGGATCGATGGAGAAGCAGGTCACGCCCAACTGCTGGTGAAGCAGCTTCACAATCCGCGCGTAGAGCCACGCCGTCTCGCCTTCCCGAAACGTGTAATAGAGATTGAATCCGATTTCGCAGCGCTCGAACAGAGACAGCGTTTCCACGTAACCCATGGGGACTCCGTTCTTGAAAAACATGCCGGCATGGTAGGCGCGCAACGGCAGGCGGCGTTCCCGGCTCACGCCGAAGAAATAGAGATCGACGCCGCGCCCAAGATCGGCGTGATAAACGTGGGCCTGGTCGGGGTGCTCAAAACCGTACAGCTCGCGGTAGCGGGTTGCGGAGGCGTCGACGATGACTCCGAGCACGGTGTGCGCCCGGCGCGGAGGGAGGCGCCGAAGGCGAATGGGCGGCGCAGTCAATTCCGCTTCGATGGAGACGTCGCCGCGTTTGAGGAACGGTCCGGAGTGATAAAAAAGCTTCCCTCGCGGCAGGCCCGCTCGTGCCAAACGAAGTGCGGAGCGGGAGGCCGGCGAATCGCCCAGGTCCCAGCGCAGTGGGATTTCCAGAAGATCGTAGGTGACGCCGTCCACGCGCTCGATCAGCCAGCGTACCCGGCCGGCGGATTCCGTTTCGAGCCATGCCCGCCAATCCACATGCGGCTCGACCGCATAGTCCTCGTAAGCGAGCGGAATCAAGCGCCCGAGAACGCTTCCCAGGCGGTCTGCGCGCGGGTAATTCTCCCAGTCGATGGCGATGGAGCGGGCATGCCGGGCCGTCAGGCTTCCGGCGAATTCGTAACTGAAGTTGGTGGAGACCGCGGTTCCGGCGATGCCAGAGACCGCGGGGTCGTCGAAGGGCGCGGGATCGACGCCGGAAACTCGCTCAGCGAACGAAAAAAGAATCTCGTCGGCGAGCCGGGCCACGCCAGGGCTTTGGGGGAAGGCGCGCAAGAACAGCACGGTCTCATGCAGGTGTACGAGATCGGCAGGTTCGCGCAGTTTCGTCCGCGACAACCGCTGCAGCAGGTCGGTGGTCCTGCGGGCGGCATCGCGGCCGAATTGTCCCTTGCACTCCGCTAACTCATCCAGGGCTCGCATTCGCTCAAGTGTAACGTGGCTGCCATCGCTCTAATGCTACATTGGAGAAGTTATGCGAACCACTCAAGACGTGGTTGAGTTAGCGGCCATCACGAAGCAGATGCGGCGTGAAGTGATCGAGATGATCACGGAGGCGAAATCCGGCCATCCCGGCGGATCGCTTTCAGCGGCCGAGATCGTCGTTACGCTGTTTTTCGACGTGATGAAGCACGATCCCGCCAACCCCAAGTGGCCGGATCGCGACCGTTTCATTCTTTCAAAAGGGCCACTGCTGCCCGATCCTGTACGCGGTGATGGCGGAGTGCGGCTATTGCCCCAAGGACAAGCTCAACACGCTGCGCAAGCTGGGATCGATTTACCAGGGCCATCCCGACGTGCGTTTCCTGCCTGCGCTGGAGGCGTCCACGGGTTCGCTGGGCGAAGGATTATCGCTGGGGCTCGGCATGGGACTCGGCCGCGCGGCTGGACGGCCGCAAGTCCCGCACGTTACGTCCTGCTGGGCGACGGCGAAAGCCAGGAAGGCCAGATCTGGGAATCGGCCATGTTCGGCGGATATCAACAAGATCGACAACGTGGTGGCCATCGTGGATTACAACCAGATCCAGCTGGACGGCTTCGTCAAGGACATCATGGCGCTGGAGCCTCTGGCCGAGAAATGGCGCAGCTTCGGCTGGCACGCAATCGAAGTCTACGGGCACGATATCGCGGCGCTGCAAGAACGCTTTCGGCGAGGCTGCCTCGGAAAAGGGCAAGCCCACTTGCATCATCGCCCATACCATCAAAGGGAAGGGCGTCTCATTCATGGAGAACAACCCGAAGTTTCACGGCACGGCGCCGACGCGCGAAGAATGCGCGAAGGCCCTTCAGGAGTTGGCGTAATGGCCGCGAAAACAAAATACGAACTGAAGCCGGGCGCGGCCACCCGGGAAGCGTTCGGCAAGGCGCTGGTGGAGCTGGGACGCTCCAACCCCGCGGTGGTGGTGCTGGACGCGGATCTCTCCAAATCCACTTACACCGCCGGATTCGCCAAGGAGTTTCCGGATCGCTTCGTCGAATGCGGCATTGCGGAGGCGAACATGATCGCCATCGGAGCCGGCCTGGCTTCGGGCGGAAAAATTCCGTTCGCCTCCAGCTTCTCGGTGTTCGCGATGAACAAGGGATTCGAGCAGCTTCGCGTCACCGCCGCGTTTCCCAACGTGAACCTGAAGGTGGTGGGTACGCATAGCGGTATTTCCATCGGCGAAGACGGCCCGTCGCAGATGAGCATCGAGGATCTGAGCCTGGCCTGCTCACTGCCCGGATTTACGGTGATGTGCCCCGCCGACGAAGTCGCGACCCTTAAACTGGTCAAGGCCGCGGCGGAGCACTTCGGACCAGTGTTCATGCGCACCGGACGCCTTAAGGTTCCGGTGATTTACGAAGCCGGTCAGGATTTCGCGATTGGAAAAGCCATCCAACTGGTGGAAGGCAGCCACGTGACTCTGATCGCCACCGGGCTGCTGGTTGCCGAATCGATCCGCGCCGCCGAGACTCTGGAAGCCGAGGGCATTTCCGCTCGAGTGATTGACATTCACACCATCCGGCCGCTCGACCGCGAGGCTATCGAGCGCGCGGCGAGGGAAACCGGAGCCATCGTGGTCGCGGAGGAGCACCTGGTGGACGGAGGGCTGGGAGTGCGCGTGGCGCAGGTGATCGTCGAAACCCACCCCGTACCCATGGAATTTGTCGGCATTGAGAATACCTACGCCGAATCGGCGACGCCGGAGGAGCTGCTGGACAAATACGGTCTGCTGGCGCGGGATGTGGCCGCCGCCGCGCGCCGCGTGGTGAAGCGCAAAGGGTGAGGCCGCGCGCTTCGTCTCGGGCGAAGTCTTCAAAGGCCCGCACGGAGCCGGGTCAGGGGCGCTCCGCTGTGCGGGCGAGTTCCCTGGAAGCGGTGGGGCGGACGCCCTCGTCCGCAGGCGCGACCAGGGGGTCGCGCGCGGGTCGCCCTGGACAACCCGGGACCCGCCCCACACGGAAAGCCGACGAGCCGCAGCGCCTGGCGAACGAATTGTTCGAAACCCGGTCCAGCCTGCGCGCGGCGGGCCGCACGCTGCACGACCAGGTCGGCCCGCTGCTCTCCGCCGCGGGAATCCGCCTGGAGCTTCTGCGTGCCGACCATCCGGAAACCGCTTCCGCGGTCGACCCCGCGTTGCTGGCGCTCGAAGAAGCCATGGAACGCGTGCGCGGGTTGAGCCGCGAGTTGAACCCGCCGCCGGCCGCCCATCTGGGGCTGAAAAAAGCGCTCTCGAATCTGGTGGAGGCGCAGCGCGATTCCTTCGCGGGAGCCATCCGCTTCTCCTACACGGCCGCGATCGCGCCGCCGCACGACGCCACAGCCGCGGTCTACGAAGCTGCCGCCGAGGCGCTTGCCCGGGCCGCCTCGGATGGCTCCGCCACGCGCCTGGGAGTTTCGGCTCGCGGGACGCGAAATCTGATTGTCGCGATCGAGTCGAACGGGCGAGCGCGCTGGCCTCGCGCGGAGCTCGAAGCCCTGGCCCGGCGCGCCCGTCCCGCTGGAATCATCTTGGAGGCTTCAACAAAAAGGGGTACAATTGTTTCCATCCGTTATGCCCCTGGACGTCCTCCTCGTGGATGATCACAAGATCATGCGCGACGGCATCAAGGCCATCTTGAGCCGCGGCAACGAATTTCGCGTCGTCGGCGAGGCCGAGAACGGGCCCGATGCGGTTCAGTTCAGCAAGCGGTTTCGGCCTCATCTGGTACTCATGGACATCGGCCTTCCGGGCTTGAACGGAGTGGAGACCACGCAGGAGATCCTGCGCTTTCACGGGGATTGCAAGATCGTGATTCTGTCGATGTACGACGACGAGAACTCGGTGATGGGCGCCATCCGCGCCGGCGCGCGGGCGTTCATCCTGAAGCGCGCCTCCGACATGGATCTGGTGGAGGCTCTGCGGATGGTGGCCAGCGGCGGAATCTATTTGAGCCCGCAGGTCTCCGACCGGCTTCTGATGCGCATCCAGAAAGGCGATCTGGAAGCGCGCCAGGCCCACTCGGCGCTGGAAGTGCTGAGCCCGCGCGAATTGCAGGTTCTGCGCCTGGTAGCCGACGGCAAGACCAGCAAGGAGATCGCCAGTCTTCTCGACCTGAGCGAGCAGACCGTGCGCAGCTACCGCAAAACCATGATGCGCAAGCTGGGCGTGAACAACGTCGCCGGACTCACGCAGCTGGCGCTTTCGACGGGTCTTACGCAGGTTCCGGGCGTCCGTATATGACGGTAGCCAATGTGACGGGAGCCAATGCTTGAGCGGATGATCGAACGGGCGTCGCCGTGGGGGCCTTTAGCGGTCGCCGATGCGCACGTGCATTTCTTTTCGCACCGATTTTTTGCTGCGCTGGCCGCGCAAAAGCCGGGCTTGACCGTCGCCGCCGCGGGCGAGCAACTGGGCTGGCACCTGCCTCCGGAGAAGCCGGAAGAGTTGGCCGAAGCTTGGGCCTCCGAGCTCGACCGTCACAACGTTCAGACCGCGGCGCTGATCGCCAGCATGCCCGGCGACGAGGTCTCCGTGACCGCCGCCGTACGGGCGTTCCCGGAGCGGTTCTATGCCTTCGCCATGGTGAATCCCCGACAACCATGGAATCCCGAAACATTTTCGGCCATTCACGCAGCTTGCCTGTTTCCCGCCATGCACGGCTACTCGGTCGACGACGAAGCGGCGCAGGCTGTGTTTGAATGGGCCTCCTCCCGGCACCGCGCCGTTTTCGTCCACTGCGGGGTGTTGAGCGTGGGCGTGCGCGGCAGGCTCGGACTGGCGTCGCTGTTCGACATGCGGTTTTCGAATCCCATCGATTTACACGCCGTGGCGCTGCGCTACCCCACTGTTCCCATCATCGTGCCTCATTTCGGCGCGGGCTACTTTCGAGAGGCGCTGATGCTGGCCGATCTGTGCCCCAACGTGTTTCTGGATACGTCCAGCTCCAATCGCTGGATGCGCTACGAGGAACCGCATCATGCGGAGCCGCGGGGCGGCCTGCGCAACATTTTTCGCAGGGCTCTGGACGTGATCGGACCGCAGCGTCTGCTGTTTGGGACGGATTCGTCTTTCTTTCCCCGGGGATGGCACCACGCCATCTTCGAGGAACAAGCCCGCGCGCTGTATGAGATCGGCTTGAGCGCGGCGGAGGCTCGCGCGGTCTTCGGTGAAAATCTTTTGAGAGTTCTCGCGCCTTCAAAAAACTTTATGTAAGTGGAACTTGTTTTTTCTCTAATCCGCCGGAAAGCCGCGTTTGTTTACCCGGTTCCTCCCGCCCCGCCGACGGCGATTCTCGTGCCCTGGTTTGGATCCCGGAGATGGTTTAGATCGCGTGACAGGGCTCGCGTTTTCCATCACGGATGGGATGCGGAAGCAGCGGCATATCAACCCGCGGCGATTGCCGGTACGTGGCCTCAGATGGAATCTCTGCTGGCGCATAGGATTCCGTCGCTCACCCACGCCTTGATCGTCCTGACGCGCTCGGATTTGCTGCTGACCATCGAACAGCGGCAGCGGCTTTGGCTGGCGTTCCGCGTTCCCGTCTTCGAGCAGATCATTGGAAAGGATGGCGCGCTGCTTGCCGCCGAGTGCGAAGCCCACGCCGGCCTGCATATAGAATCGCCAAAGCTGGAATCGCAAAGGCCGGAAATTACCGGATGGTCCATTGAGAACGGACCGTGCGGGTGCGGCCGCAAGACACCCCGGATCAGAGTGGAAGGACAACTGGAGGAGATTCGCGCCGCCGCCGCGTACGCGCGCTGACCCGTTATAATGCGATCAGCGCCCGCACGCGAACGTGGCGGAATTGGCAGACGCACTGGATTTAGGTTCCAGCGGTGGAAACACCGTGAGAGTTCAAGTCTCTCCGTTCGCACCAGACCCTACCGGATTCCAAAAGATTTATAGCGGCCCGACCGGCTCCAGCGGAGCGCCGCCGGAGCCGCATCCATTCTCGCCGCGTGCTGGCGCACCCGGCTGGCGTCCCCCCCGCATTTGAAGGCTTAAAAAGTGATATGATTGTCGCGGCTGAACATTAACAGGAACCGGCGGAGGTAACTGTGAACACGAGACTTGTCCTAAGCGGTTGTGCGGTGCTCCTGTGGGCTGGTGGTGTCTCCGGCCAGTCTGCCCAGCGCGCCGTCCTCGACCAGTATTGCGTGGGCTGCCACAACGCAAAACTGAAGACCGCCAACCTGATGCTGGACCAACTGGACCTGGCACACCTCGGCGACCACGCCG
This sequence comes from Bryobacterales bacterium, assembly GCA_963765185.1. Taxonomy (GTDB): domain Bacteria; phylum Acidobacteriota; class Terriglobia; order Bryobacterales; family Bryobacteraceae; genus Palsa-187. Next base: position 5,606 of record CAVXWB010000098.1, on the reverse strand, counting down.
AGATCGGCGAAAAAGTCGTCCGGAAACTTCGCGCCGGGATGATGCCGCCGTCGGGACTGCCCCGGCCCGATGCCGGCCAGGACGCGAAGCCCTGATCACCTGGATGGAGAACGAACTCGATCGCAGCGCCGTCACGTATCTGCCCCCGCCGGGATTGCACCGCCTCAACCGCACCGAATACACGAATGCGATTCGCGACGTGCTCGCGCTTGAAGTGGACGCCACAAAATTCCTGCCGCCCGACGATTCGACACGTGGCTTCGACAACATCGCGGGCGCGCTGACTCTGTCTCCGGCACTGATGGAGGCGTATCTGTCGGCTGCGGGAAAGATCAGCCGTCTGGCGGTTGGCGACGTATCCGCGCCGACGCAGGCCGTCTTCGAGGTGCCCGCGGACACCGCGCAGAACTATCAGATCGAGGGGCTGCCTTTCGGAACCCGCGGCGGCATTCTGATCAAATATCAATTCCCCGCCGACGGCGAATATACGTTCAAGGTCAAAGGCGTCACGGGTTACTTCCAGGCTGTTCTGGGCGGCGTCAAGGGCGAGCAACTCGAGGTCACCGTCGACGGCGAGCGCGTGAGGCTGTTCGATTGGGATAAGGAGATTGCGAACACCACCGGCAACGGCAAATCGACGCAACGCATCCCGATCAAAGCCGGCCTGCACACCGTCGGCGTGACCTTCCTTGCCACCAACGACGTGCCGGGCACCGAACTCAATCAGGCCGTTTCAGCGGACCATGAACACGCCGGGCACCATACCGGGATTTCTGTTCTATCCGCATGTCGGCCAAGTCTGGATTGAAGGCCCCTACGGTGCCACAGGCGCCAGAGACACGGCCGGCCCGCAAGAAGATTTTCGTGTGCCATCCAACCACTCCGAAAGAAGAGGCACCTGCGCGCGAACAATCGCTTCCACGCTGGTGAAGCATGCGTACCGCCGTCCCGCCACTCCCGCCGACCTGAATACGTTGATGGAGTTTTATCAGTCCGGCCGGAGCGATGACGGCAGCTTCGACGACGGCATCGAAGCCGTGCTGCAGCGCGTGCTGGTGGATCCGGAATTTGTGTATCGCCTGGAACCTGAACCCGCCGGTCTGTCCGCAGGAAAGTCCTATCGCATCAGCGATCTCGCTCTAGCTTCGCGGCTGTCCTTCTTCCTGTGGAGCAGCGCTCCCGACGATCAGTTGCTGGACCTTGCGACGCAAGGCAAGCTGAAAGACCCGGCCGTGCTGGAGCAGCAGGTCAAGCGCATGCTGGCCGATCCGAAGGCGGACGCGCTGGTCGCCAACTTCACCGGCCAGTGGCTGGGCGTGCGCTCGCTACAGAGCAGCGAACCGGTGGTGAATCTGTTTCCGGATTTCGACGACAACCTGCGCGCCGCATACAGGCGCGAGATAGAGCTGTTCTTCGGCAGCGTCGTCCACGAGGACCGCAGTATTCTGGATCTGTTGACTGCGAATTATACGTTTGTCAATGAGCGGCTTGCCAAGCAATACGGGATACCCAACATCTATGGCCCGCAATTCCGCCGTGTGACGCTGCCTCAGGATCTCGACATGCGGCGCGGCTTGCTGGGCAAAGGGGCGCTGCTGACGGTGACGTCGAACGCGGCGCGAACTTCGCCCGTCGCGCGCGGCAAGTGGTTCCTGCAAACCTTTCTCGGCGTGAGTCCGCCGGACCCGCCGCCGAACGTGCCGGTGATCAAGGATAAGCCGGTGGACTCCACCGGCAACGCGAAAGCGCCCACCATGCGCGAAACAATGGCGGCGCACCACAGCAGTCCATCCTGCGCGACCTGCCACAAGATCTTTGAGCCGATCGGCCTGGCTATGGAGAACTTCGACCCGGTGGGCACGTGGCGCACCTATGACGGAGAAAATCCCATCGATGCAACCGGCGTTCTGGTCGACGGAACCAAGCTGGACGGCATTCCCAGCCTGCGCGACACACTGGTGCGTTATTCCGATCAGTTCGAACGCGTCGTGGTGGAGAAGTTGCTGACCTACGGGCTGGGCCGCGGCGTCGAGTATCAGGACATGCCGCTGGTGCGCTCGATTGTGCGTGAGTCGGCGTCCAACAAGTTTCAGTTTTCGTCACTCGTCATGGGCATCGTCAGAAGCCCGGCGTTCCAGATGAATATGAAGCCGGAGGCGGCCCAAGCCGTGGCCGCAGAGACAGAACCGCGCGCGTTAGCGAGCGGCAAGAAATAGGAGAAATCGCCAATGTTTATCACGAAAAAGCACCTTTCCCGAAGAACGATTCTGCGCGGAGGCGGCTCCATCCTGGCGCTGCCCCTGCTCGACGCGATGATTCCCGCCGCAACGGCGCTGGCGCAAACCGCGGCCAGGCCGAAGCCCCGGTTTGTCGGTTGCTTTGTGTGCCACGGCGCGGCGCCCGGCTATTGGGTCCCCGGTCCGGAGGAGAAGCTTGCCGCCACGCTTCCCTTCAATTGGAAGCCCCTTGAACCGTTCGTGAATCAGACGGTAATCTTTAGCGGGCTGCATTCCCGCTCGGCCGAGCCGCCTCCGGGCGCGACAGGCGCCGACCATTGGGTGGCCGCCGCGTTCCTGTGCGCGGACAAACCCAAGAAGACCGCCGGCGCCGACATTCGCGCGGGAACCACCATCGACCAGATGATCGCGCAAAAGATCGGCAGGGATAGCCTGATGCCGTCCATGCAGTGCGCAGTGGAAGACCCCGGCGCCAATTCGAGCAATTGCGGCGAGGGCTATAGCTGCACTTACACGAACACGATCTCCTGGTCCTCCCCCACCGACCCTCTACCGATGGAGCTGAATCCGCAGGTGATCTTCGAGCGCATGTTCGGAGACGGCAGCACTCCGGAGCAGCGCGCCAGGCGCAGAAAGCGGGACGGCAGCATTCTCGACTCCCTCACAGGCAGCCTGGCTCACCTGCGCACCGAATCGAGCGCCTCGGATCGGGCGCGCCTCGATAACTATACCGAAAACGTTCGCGAGATCGAGCGGCGTCTCGACATCGCCATGAAAGCTTCCACGGTTGCGCCGACGGATATGCCGGTGCCCGTGGGTGTGCCGCAATCTTTCGATGAACACATTAAACTTCAGTTCGATCTGATGGCGCTGGCCTTCCAGGCGGACATTACCCGCGTGGGCACGCTGCTGTTTGCCCGCGACCTCACCGGCCGGACTTACCCTCAAAGCGAAGCGCCCACCTCCGGTTTCCACGGAATTTCGCATCACGGTGAAGATCCGAAAAATATCGCCCTGCTATCGAAAATCAACCAGTATCACGTCAAGATGCTGGCGCATCTCATCTCCAACCTCGCTAAGACGCAGGATGGAGACGGCACCTTGCTCGATCATTCGCTGGTGCTCTATGGCAGCAACATGGGGAACTCCAATCAACACGTTCACTACGACGTGCCGCATGTACTGGTGGGCGGATTGAACGGGAAGCTCAAAGGCGGGCGTCATCTGGCGTATCCGACCAAGACTGTCCCGACCGGCAATCTGTTATTGAGCCTGCTGGACATGTACGACATCCACCAGGACAGCATTGGCGACAGCACGGGCCGTCTTGAAAATCTGTAGGGGGGAATCTGTGAAACGCTTCAGCCGAAGTTGTGCCCTTTATCTATTGCTCCCGATTGCCGGCTTTGGCGCTGGGCCTGCTGAAGTTGCAGATGCGGCCATGCGCGGCGATGACGCGGCCGTGCGGAAGCTGGTGCAGCAGCATGTCGACGTGAATGCACCCCAGGCCGACGGTGCTACGGCGCTTCACTGGTCCGTGTTCCGGTCCGATAAAGAGATGGTGGACCTGTTGCTTGGCGCAGGCGCAAATGCCAAAGCCGCGAACCGCGAGGGCTCCACACCGTTGTGGCTGGCATGCGTCAACGGAGACGCCGCCATCATCGAAGCTCTGATTAAAGCCGGGGCCGATCCCAACGAGAAACTCCCCCTGGGAAGGAGTCCTCTCATGCTCGCCTCGCGCACGGGCAATATCGCTGCCATGAAGGTGCTGCTGGACCACGGGGCGGACGTGAATGCGAAGGAAACGCTGCGCGGCACGACTCCGATCATGTGGGCCGCGGACGAAGGCCACGCGGCTGCGATCCAGCTTCTGATCCAGCACGGCGCGGATATCAAAGCCCAGTCGGATCTGGCGGAGCGTGGAAGAGGGCCGGCGCTCGGAAAATCGAACGATCCCAGGAGAGCGGTCGCGGCGCAAGGCGCGGCGCTCGCTGCCGGAAAGGCGATACAACTGAGCGATCTGCCGGCCTTCGTGGCGATCCGAACGGGGTTGCGGCACCAGCCGGTCAAGCCGGGCCGGCAGGGCGAGGCGGCGGGGGCCGGGGCGGACGTGGCGGCGGCCGACGCAGCTGGTGCAATCTAGCCGGCGCAGCGGATCAGGCCGCGGAGCGAGAACGCCGCTGCGGCGCGGCGGCGGCCGACGCGGACAAGTGGCGGTGAAAGATGGCGGCGCTCTGACACCGCTGGTCTATGCGGTCCGCGCCGACGATATCGAGTCCGTCAAAGCCCTGCTGGCCGCGGGTGCGGACGTGAACCAGGTCACGGGCTATGGCTGGAGCCCCTTGCTGGTCGCGACGCAGAATCGGTTTTACAAGGTGGGAGCGTTTCTGCTGGACCACGGCGCCGATGTGAATCTGGCCAACAAAGGCGGCTGGACGCCGCTGTATCTGGCCACCGATAACCGCAACATCGAATCCGGAGATTATCCCGTCCGCAAGGGCGACATGGATCATCTGGAGTTCATCAAGCTCCTTCTGAACAAAGGGGCCGATGTGAATGCGCGGATGAAGGACAGCACGGAGACCCGTACGGTTTTCACCAACCAGTGGCTGGATGAGAACGGCGCGACGGCTTTCCTGCGCGCATCCCAGTCCGGCGACCTCGTCCTGATGAAACTTCTGCTGGCCCACGGCGCCGACCCGAAGATCGAAACGACGCTGCATGTGACGGCGCTGCAAGTGGCCGCCGGAATCGGCTGGGTGGAGGGGATCACTTACGAGTGGTCGCCGGAGCAGAGCAATACGATGGTGCGAAGCGGTGAACAGTAAACATGGCACGTATTGCTGAAGAGATACCCCCGCATGGCATCGGTCGAGCCCAGTAAATCGCCCACTTGCGCCTTGCGGGAGATTTCCTGGCGCAGCAAACGGTTTTCGCGCTCGATGCGGACCTTTTCAACCGCCCGCTCGATGACCACCTTGAGCACCGCGGGATTCACCGGAGTGACCAGGTAGTCGTAGGCGCCGGCCCGGATCATGCGCAAGGCGGTTTGGGTTCGCTGGTCGGCGCTGATCACGATGGCGAGCGTGTCGATGTCGCTCGCGTCCAGTGCCTCCAGCAACTCAAGGCTCGCTTTGACGTCGTTGCCGCCGGAATTCACATCGAGAACGAGAGCATCGAGGGAGTTTTGCTCGAGCAGCGCATATCCCTCTTGTTGTAGTTTTTCGCATGCGCGAGGTTGAAGTCGCTGCCGAGGGAGCTTTCCAGTTCGCGACGGAAAGCGGCATCCCCGGCAACAAGACCAACATTGGGCTTCGGCGAAGGAGCCGGCACGGTGATTTTTGCCTGAGCGGTGGAGTTTGGGCCTTC
>CAVXWB010000097.1:0-9782 GCA_963765185.1 Bryobacterales bacterium | reverse complement strand
AAAACAAATTTGAAAAGCGAGTCGAACTGGACCACTCCCTGGAACTGCTGGAGCCGCTGCTGTTCGTGCTCTCGTCCATCCTGAACGAGCTTTTGAGCGCCATGCGCCGCTTGTCTCTGGCGGCCAATCGAATTCATCTGGGCCTGGATCTGGAAGACAAATCGCGTCACGAACGCATTCTGGAATTCGCCGCTCCGATTCAAGACGCGGCCATGCTACTCAAGATCCTGCAACTGGATCTGGAAGCGCATCCGGCCGCCGCCGCCATCACCGCCGTCAGAATCGAGCTGAATCCCGTGCCGCCGCAATCCGTGCAGCATGGATTGTTTCTTCCTTCTCAACCCGAGCCGCAGAAGCTGCAGCTGGTTCTGACGCGAATCGCCGGACTGGTGGGTGAGCACAACGTCGGATCGCCGGCCTTGCTCGATACGCATCGCCCGGATGCATTCGCGATGCTGCCGTTCCGGCCTCCGGCTCCGAAAGCGGTCGCTGAGCCTGCGCCTCGAACTTCGCTGCAAATCGCACTTCGCATGTTTCGGCCCGCCCTCGGAGCCACCGTGCGCGTGAAGCAGGAGCGTCCCGCCGAAGTTGCTGCCACCGGCGTTCGCGGAACGGTCCTCACCGCTTCCGGTCCGTGGCGCAGCGCCGGCGAATGGTGGACCGAAACCAGCTGGGTGCGCGACGCATGGGACATCGATCTGAGCGACGGCGGCGTCTATCGCATTTATTTGCGATTAGACTCGCGGCGCTGGTTCGTCGAAGGTGTCTATGACTGAAAGCTACGCGGAGCTGCATGCGCGCTCGGCTTTCAGTTTTCTCGAAGGCGCGTCGATTCCCGAGGCCCTGATTTCGCAGTGCGCCGATCGAAACATTCCCGCCATCGCGCTGCTCGACCGCGACAATCTCTCCGGCGCCGTGCGTCTGCATCAAGCCGCGAAGAAAGCCGGCATTCGGGCGCTGGTAGGAGCCGAGATCACGGCCAGGGAAGGCTTTCGATATCCGCTGCTGGTGGAAACGCGCGAAGGGTATCAAAATCTGTGCCGTCTGCTGTCCAAGATCAAGCTCCGCGAAGCCGCCGCCACGCTGGAGGATCTCGCCGAGCACTCGCGCGGACTCATCTGTCTTACCGGAGGCCCCAATGGGCCTCTGGCCCATTCTGTAGGGCGGACCCCCCGGTCCGCGCCGGACCCCCTGGTCCGGCTGGTCGCGCGTCTCGATAGCGCGACCAGGGGGCCGCGCGCGGACGAGGGCGTCCGCCCCACAGACGGAAATCAAATGGAAAAAATCATCGGCGTCTTCGGCGCAAACAATGTCTATGTCGAGATCCAGCGCCACCATCTCCGTGAAGAGGAGCGCCGCAATCAGGCCGCCATGGATCTGGCCGCGCGCTTTCGCCTGCCCCTGATCGCCACCAACGGAGTCTGCCACGCCACCCCCGAGGAACGCGAGCTGATGGACGTCCTCACCTGCGTGCGCCACAAAACCACCATCGGCAAAGCCGGACGTCTGCTGGCCAAGAATTCGGAAAACCACCTCAAGCCGGCGCAGGAAATGGCGGCGTTGTTTGCAGATGTTCCCGCGGCCATCGCGCAAACGCGAGAGCTGGCCGCGCGGCTCTCCTACACGCTCGCCGATCTCGGCTATCAATTCCCGGCCTATCCGGTTCCGCAAGGAGAAACGATGGATTCGCTCCTGCGCAAACTGACGGAGGAAGGCGCGCGTGGCCGCTATGGAAATTACGAAGGACGCGTTCGCAAGCAGATCGAGCGCGAGCTCGCCCTGATCGAGAAGCTGAAGCTCCCCGGCTATTTCCTGATCGTCTGGGACATCGTGAAATACTGCCGCGATCACAATATTCTGGTGCAGGGCCGAGGCTCGGCCGCCAACAGCGCCGTATGTTATTCGCTGGGCATCACCGCCGTCGATCCCATCGGAATGGATTTGCTGTTTGAGCGGTTTCTTTCCGAAAATCGCGGTGAATGGCCCGACATCGATCTCGACCTGCCCAGCGGCGATCAGCGTGAGCGTGCCATTCAATACGTCTACGAACGCTATGGACGCCTGGGCGCGGCCATGACCGCCAATGTCATCAGCTATCGGGGCCGCTCCGCCGCGCGCGATGTCGGCAAGGCGCTCGGGTTCGAATCGGAAACACTCGCGCGTCTTTCGAGCCTCGCTCCGCGACTGGGGCTATCACGATCAAAAGGACACAGCCGAGCGTCAGTTCCACGACTCCGGCATTGATCTCCAGCAGCCGCTGGTGCAGAAATTTCTTTCACTCTATTGCGCCATTCAGGATCTGCCGCGTCACCGGGCAACACTCCGGCGGAATGGTGATCTGCCAGGGACGCCTGGACGCCGTGGTGCCGCTGCAACCGGCCACCATGCCCGGGCGCGTCGTCGTGCAATGGGATAAAGAAGATTGCGCGGACATGGGTATCATCAAGGTCGACCTGCTGGGCCTGGGAATGATGGCCGTGCTGGAAGATTCCATCGAGTTGATCCGCGAACACTCCCACGAAAACGTGGATCTGGCGCATCTTCCGCAGGACGACCCGGCCGTGTACGCGATTCTGCAAAAAGCCGACACCGTCGGATTGTTTCAAGTGGAAAGCCGGGCGCAGATGTCGTGCCTGCCTCGGCTGAAGCCGGAAAATTTTTACGACATCGTGGTGGAGGTCGCCATCATTCGCCCCGGCCCCATTGTCGGAGAGATGTATCATCCCTACTTGCGCCGCAGGCAGGGCCGCGAGGCTCCTGAGTCGATCCACCCGTCGCTCGAGCCCGTATTGAAGCGCACGCTGGGCGTCCCTCTCTTTCAGGAACAGCTTCTGAGGATGGCCATGATCACCGCCGGATTCAGCGGCAGCGAAGCGGAAGAGCTGCGGCGCGCGTTCGGATTCAAACGCTCCGAAAAACGCATGCAGGAAATCGAGGGCAAGCTCCGCGCCGGCATGACCAACAACGGCATCACCGGCGAGGTGCAGGATCGCATCGTGAAATCGATCTCCTCATTCGCGCTGTACGGATTTCCCGAGTCGCACGCCGCCAGCTTCGCCTTGATCGCCTATGCCAGCGCGTATCTCAAGTGCCATTACTTGGCCGCGTTCACGGCGGCCATGCTCAACAACCAGCCCATGGGGTTCTACAGCCCGCAAACCCTGGTGAAGGACGCTCAGCGGCACGGATTACGCTTCAAGCCCGTGGACGTGGCTCACTCGCAATGGCTGTGCGCCATCGAACACCATGACGGTAAGCAATGGGTCCGGCTCGGCTTCAACTACATCAAAGGATTTCGCGAAGACACAGCCCGAGCCATTGCCGCGGAGCGCGGCCGCGCTCCTTTCACCGGCATTCGCGATTTGGTGCGCCGTGTTCCCGGACTCCATAAAGACGCCCTGAATCGGCTCGCCGAAATCGGCGCGCTGAATTCCCTCCTAAGTGGGGCGGACGCCCTCGTCCGCGCGCGACCCCCTGGTCGCGCTATCGAGACGCGCGACCAGCCGGACCAGGGGGTCCGGCGCGGGCGCTATGAATATGAAGCAGGGGGTCCGCCCCACCGCCGCGAGGCCCTCTGGCAATCCGAATTAGCGCTGCGTCCCGTGAGCGATTTGCTCGATCCAGTTACGCCTTCTGAGGAACCCTCCCCGCTTGCGCCCATGGACGCCGTCGAACGCCTGCATGCGGATTTCCGCAATTCCGGCTTGACCATCGGCCCGCACCCGATGAGCTTTCATCGCGAGCGCATGAATCGTCTCGGCGTCATTCCCGCCGCCGGCATTCGCCTGGTTCGCGACGGCGTTCTGGTTCGCATCGCCGGCTGCGTCATCTGCCGGCAAAGGCCCGGCACGGCCAAGGGATTTCTGTTCCTCAGCCTGGAAGATGAAACCGGCATCTCCAACGCCATCGTCCGGCCCGACCTTTTCGATGCGGAGCGAACCACGCTGGTAAGCGCCCCGTACCTCATCGTCGAAGGCCTGCTTCAGAATCAGGACGGCGTGGTATCGGTGAAAGCTGAAAGAGTTCGGCCGATCGATACTTCCTTGGCGCCTGCCCCTTCGCATGACTTCAGATAGCCGGTTTTCGAAGCCAGAGGTAGCAATGATTGCCGATGCGCCGAGCCTGCGAAGACCGAAACAGCAACAGGTCCACATATCGAAGCGGAAAAAGCAGCCAGCCGCAAACCACGTGCGACACCGCTCTCCATGCTCGAAACGGAAGCAGCAGCTTCACGTATTCGATGCCAAAAACCAGCAGGGTCGCCGTCGGGCCGGTGCGCCATCCTTCGGCCACAACCTCCATTGGACCGGCCAGTTCCTTCAGACCATCCAGAGTGAATCTTCGATAGTCGCGTGGGTACTCGTGAAACGGGTGACAGAACGGCGTCACCAGATGCACGTAGCCGCCCGGCGCCAGGACACGGCGGATTTCGCACATCACCTGCGCAGGATCGCGAACGTGCTCGAGAACCGCGTCGCACTCCACCCGCTGAAACGTGTTGGGAGGGAACGGCAAGCGCTCCGCGTCGGCGGCAACGTCTACGCCCGGCAGCGCAAACAGATCCAGGTTGACGTAGCCGGGGACCACACGGCCGGCCCCGCCGAGGTACAGATTCCAGCGGCCCAGAGGAAAATCCTTGGGCTCGGCCGGATTCATGATAAACGGAGCCGGCGGCTGCACCAGCCGGAACAGGCGATCGCGCCAACGGCGTGAAGCCCGCTTGCGATAAAGCGCTTCGAGGTCCGTCCCTGAGTGCTGTGTTTTCACACTCCATCCACATTACAGCCTCCGGGGGTACAACGTTCGGATACAATCGGGAAGCCGTGACCAAGAGACCCACCGCGAAACAAGGGCAGTACCTGGCGTTCATTTTCTTCTACACCAAGATTCACAGGCGCGCTCCAGCCGAGGCCGACATGCAAAACTATTTCCAGGTGACGCCGCCATCGGTGCACCAAATGGTGCTCACGCTGGAAGCCAATGGCTTCATCGAGCGGGTGCCAGGGAAGGCCAGATCGATCCGTTTGCTGATCCCTTGGGAGGACCTGCCCACCTTGGAATAGGCGTCACTCCCCGTGACGCCCGCCTAGAACGGAACGTCGTCGTCGGTGATGCCCTCGGGCGGAGCGGCTGGGGCGACAGCGGCAGGACGGGAGCGGGGCTGGCTCCGCATGGGTTGTTCCTGCGAATATTCCTCGGGGCCTCCTCCGCCTCCGCCGCCCTCGCCGCGGCCGCCCAGCAGGATCACGTCTTCGGCCACCACCTCGGTGGTCCACACCTTCTTGCCGTCCTTATCGTCGTAACTGCGCGTTTGCAGACGCCCTTCCACGAATACCTGTTTGCCTTTGGTGAGGTAAGGCGCCACGTTTTCCCCGCGCCACATCACCACGTTGGTCCAGTTGGTCTCCTCTTTCCACTCCCCGGTCTGCTGATCCTTCCAGCGGCGGTTGGTGGCCACCGAAAACTTGGTGACCGCGGTCTGCGAGGCGGTGTAGGCGGTCTCGGCGTCGCGGCCGAGATGCCCGATCAAAATCACTTTATTGACGCTGCGGCTAGCCATGATTCTCTAGCATACTCGAAAGCGATACAATCTGAGGCATGAAGCCCGCAATTTGCTGCTTCCTGCTGTTCAGCGCCGGTTTGTGCGCACAGTCCACCGCAAAACTCAATGCGGATCTAATGGTGCCGGCGGCGCGTGACGCCCTCGCTCAGGAAATCACGGACGACATCCTGGCGCTGGCGGAGAAGGACGCTCAGCCTTCCCGGCAGACCGTCTCCGATTTCGCGAATGAATTTACGAAGGCCCTGGCGGGCAAACAGCTGGCGCCGGAGAAGATCGAACCAGTCACCCAGGCGATCCTGGACGTGCTTCAAAGCTCAGGGTTGACCAGCTCCCGCTTCCACGCCGCCATCGACCGCTTCCGCGATGGGTTGATCGCGCTCAACGTGACCGCGGCGCAAGCCAAAAGTGCGGCCGGCCGTCTGCTGATCCTGGGTCAGGAAGTTCGCGGCCCGGAAGACATCAAGTTGCTCAACGTCAACCGTTCGAAGTAACTTACCGGCACGTTTTCTGGGCGGTGTTGCGCTCCACCTTGCATTGCGACCGGCCCTTCCCGGTGCTGGTTCGTTTCAGGCAGGCCTTATATTGGCCCTGTAATCGGTCCCTGCATGTGGACTTTGAGCTTTTAGGCTCGGCCGCCGGCGCCGCTGCCAGCAGCAGCATCACCCCGGCCATCACAAATCGCATGCGTTGCTCCTCCTCCTCAAAAGTAGGAAACTTACGCTCATTGAGTACTATCGGTCTCGGAGACGAATTTCTCCACGGCCATGGAATAAATCGCCGGCTTGCCGTGCTGGTCGCTGACGAAGAAAACGTTCTGGCTGTTAGGCGAGAAAATGGGCGAGACCATGCGGGGATCGCTGGCCCGATGCTCGCACAGCGTGAGCTCGCGCTTTACGGCCCGAACCAGCAGCAGCACGTGCGGCGAGGCTTTGCTCCCGCTGGCGCCGGTGAAAACGCTGGCGTCGGCATTCCGCTCGAAGGCCACGAATTGGGTGGTATCGGCAAGGGACGCGTCTTCATTCGTGTCCGGGACGAACTCGCGGATATTGTGGAGCCGGCGCCGGTCGGCCGGGTAATTCAGATACAGGACGCTGCGGCCGTCCGGACTCCAGTTCGCCGGTCCGGTTTCTCCCTCCGCCACGTGAAGGCGATAGTTTTGTTGCCCGTCGTAGTTGGCCAGCCACAAGCCGCCCTCCCTGGAATACAGAACCGAGGCCCGGCGCGGGCGAACAATGGGGTCGCGCATCCCGCCGCTCGATTCAGAAGCGTCCGCTTCCGCCAGAGTCGTCGCGGTTCCATCCGACATCCGGATCAGCCGAAGCCGGTGGTTGGATCCTTTCTTCTCGATCAACGCGGCGTACAACCCGTCCTCGGCCAGACTCATTCCCGAGCCGGATTCAAAGCCCTCCGGGATGCGGTAGACCTCGCGGACGTTCCCGTTCCTCAGGTTCACCGTCAGCAGCCGTCCCGCGGCCACGCAGCAGAAGCTGCGCTCGTCGATTGAGAGCGTGAGCGAGGCCGGGTCCAGGCGTTCCTGCTCGGTGAGTTGGCGGGAGACGCCATTTTTCGCCTCCATGCGAAAGGCTTCCATGCGGCCGGCCACATCGGAGGCGTACAGCAGAAAGGTTCCCTTGCGCGATACGGACCGCCCGTAATGCGCCGGCAGAAGACTGGTAAATGCGGGGTCGGTCAAGCGCAGGACCGGGAATTCAGTGGAAGGGTCCTTGTAGCGGAAATATGCGGAAGGAACCGGCTTATTCTTGTCCGCGTCAGCTTTGTCAACCAGGGCGGCCATACAGGCGGCCGGAGCAGCGGACAGAAGCCAGCGCCGCGTGCGCTTCATGCTTTCGATGGTAACGGAATTAGAACGCCAAATCTAAAACGGAAGATCCGGCTGGATCTCTTGCAGCATCGCCGAGTGCGTCAAATACGGGTATGGGTTGACCGCGATCCCGCCCCGGCGCACTTCAAAATGCAAATGCGGCGAGGTGACCCGGCCGGTATTTCCCGAGAAGCCCAGAATCTCGCCGCGGCGAATCTCTTGTCCGGGAATGACTTCGAAGCGCGATAGATGCGCGTAACGGGTCTGCAATCCGTTGCCGTGATCGATAATCACCATCTTGCCGTAACCGTCGCCGACGTTGGCCGCATACTCCACGATTCCGTCCGCCGCCGCATGCACCGAGGTCCCCATCGCCGCGGAAATATCCACGCCGCTGTGAAACTCGTTATGCGCCTCGCCCTCGCCCGAGAACGGGTCCAACCGGTCGCCGAACCTGCTCAAAAGACGGCCGTTCACCGGCCAGAGGCTGGGCACGATGTTTTTCTGCCAGGCGCGGGCATTTTCATGCCGCAGCCGGGAGATGCTGGCGGTCTTCAGGAAGTTGTACTCCTCGATGGATTCCTTGTAACCGGGGACCAACGGACCCTCCTCGGCGATGTCGTCGGGGCCTGCCAGACTCCGGTTCAATCCCAGGGCCGCGCTCACCTCGGTCGCCATCATCTGCAAAGAGGCCAACTGCTCCTCCTTCTGATCGTTATCTTTGAGCAGGGTTTGGTACTTCGTTCGCAGGGTGTCCACCTGGTCGCGAAGAGCATTGTAATTGGCTACCTTCCAGGTCATGCGCAGGTAGCTGGAAACCATTCCGAACAGGGACATCGAACCAAAAAGTGCTAATCCTACAACTACATACAGAGCTTTATGAGGTATGTGAATGCGCCGCAGCCGTCCGTGCAAAGAGTGCGCAAGAACGACCACAAAATAATGCTGCTTCATGCTTCTCCTATTTTTCTAGCATCGGCACGACCCCCGATAAACCTAATAGCAGGGGGGCGTAGGCCGGAGAGTAGTACGCAGGCGTAACCGAAGATTAACGAATTGTCAGGATATCCAAAACAGGACCGAATGTCAAGGACTACCTGAGCCTCCGACGTACCTCCCCGGCTTCCGCTAAGCTGGTTTCTTGCGATGATCTTCTCTCGGTCAGCCGAATATGCCATCCGGGGACTGGTGTTTCTGGCGCCTCTGGCGCCGGGCGAATCCGCCCTGGTCAAGCAGGTCGCGGCCGAGACCGGGATTCCGATGCACTTTCTGGCCAAGATTCTTCAGGACCTCGCCCGCGACGGATTTCTCAAGTCGAATAAAGGGCCGCGCGGGGGGTTCCGGCTGGCCATTTCGCCCGCGGAGCTGCCTCTGCTCAAAGTGATCGAGGCCGTGGACGGCGCCGGCCGCTATCAACGCTGCATTGCCGGCGGCGAGGAGTGCAATGACCGGGCGCTCTGCTCCATGCACGATTCCTGGGTGCCGGTGCGCTCGCATATCGTAGAATATTTACAGGGGACATCCATCGCCGATCTGGCGAGATCGCTGGGGGAGAAGCGCCGCCTGCTTGCCCGGTCCCGCCGGAGCGCTCCCGCTCGATAGGGCCTGTGTTTGGGGTCGGAGATGAGGAGTCGGTCAGAGTTTGTGATTTCTTAAGGAGCAATGATGCAGAATTCCGTTCTTGTGCCCATGGTAGTAGAGCAGACCTCGCGCGGCGAGCGCGCCTTCGATATTTACTCGCGTCTGCTGAAGGAAAACATTATCTTCCTGGGCACGCCCATCGACGATAACGTCGCCAACCTGGTGATCGCCCAGTTGCTGTTTCTGGCCGCCGAGGACCCGGAGAAGGATATTTCCATCTATATTAATTCGCCCGGAGGCTCGATCACGGCCGGTCTGGCGATTCTGGATACCATGCGGCTGGTGCAGCCCGATATCGTTACGTATTGCGTGGGCCAGGCCGCTTCCATGGCCGCCGTGCTGCTGGCCTGCGGCACCAAGGGCAAGCGCTATAGCCTGCCGCATTCGCGCATCCTGATTCACCAGCCCTCCATGAGCGGACTGGCCGGCCAGGCCACCGACATCGATATCTACGCCAAGGAAATCCTGCGCATGCGGGAAACGCTCAACGACATCCTGGCCCAGGCCGCGGGGCAGTCCATGGAGCGGGTCTCTCGCGACGTGGATCGCGACTACATCATGGAGCCGCAGCAGGCGCTGGAGTATGGATTGATCGACCGCGTGATCACCAGCCGCACGCTGGAGCCGCTGGCCAAATAGAGACGGCGCGCGCTGTGTTAAGCTGCGTAACACAGCACATGGGCCGGTAGCTCAGTTGGTAGAGCATCGCACTTTTAATGCGGTGGTCGCGGGTTCGAGCCCCGCCCGGCTCACCAT
>CAVXWB010000096.1:0-16565 GCA_963765185.1 Bryobacterales bacterium | reverse complement strand
TCGAGCCCCGCCCGGCTCACCATGATTCCAAAGCAGTTCAATGAACAGCGCTGCGTCCCGCAGTCCCCAAAAGGTGTATCATCTCATCAATCATGTTTTGGACCGTTTGGGGACGGTTGACGGGTGGATTACCGGTCGCGCTGGCGTTACTCATGCAAGTGGGCTGCACGCGGCGCATTGACGAAAACCTGTTAGAGCAGCATCGCAACCTGGGCAAGGGGTTCTACGAAAACCCCACCACTCACGAGGAGGCCGTCCGGGAATTCCGGCAGGCGCTCGACCTCGCCCCGAATTCCGCCCGCGAGAAACTGAACTACGCCCTGGCGTTGCTGCGAGTCTCGGGGCGCGACGAAGAAGCTGTCCGGCTGCTTCAGGAGGTGCAACGTCAGGATCCTTCGCTGCCGCAGACCTGGTTCAACCTCGGGATTTACTACAAGCGGCAGGGAGACGTGAACCGGGCGATCGCGCAGTTCGAAGGAATGATCGCGCGTGCGCCATCGGAGCCCATCGGACATTATCAACTTGGGGCGCTATACCGGCAGGCGAATCGTAATGCGGAGGCGCAGACTCAATTCGAGCGAGCCGCGGAACTAGACCCGCTGCTGGCGGCCGCGCCGTTCCAACTCTACAATCTGTATCGGATGGCGGGGAATGCCGAGCAGGCCAAACGCTACCTCGCCGATTTCGAACGTATCCAGAAAGTCCAGAAGGGCTGGGTGATCCCGGAAGACGTCGAGTGGTGCACGTACGCGGAAATCTACGACCCGCCGGCGGCTCGCGTGGAAGCTTCAGCGCCGCCGGAACCCAACTTCACGGGGCCCAGCGTCACGGATACGCGGCTGGAGGGCGCCGTGGATCCGAAAACGGCAGGCATGACCCTCATCGACCTGACGGGAGACGGGGAGACCGATCTGCTGGTCTGGTCGTCACAGGGCATCCGTTTGTACCGGCGCGGACAACAGCTCGCGGGCAACATCGGCTTGGAGGGCATCACCGGCGTCATCGACGTCGCTCCCGGCGATTTTAATAATGACGGGCTCATGGATCTGTGCGTGCTCACCACCGCCGGTCCGGCGCTGTATCGCAACACGGGTGGTAAATTCGTGCGCCAGCCGGCCGACCTTCCGGCGCGGCGCTTCGATAAGGCGGTATGGCTCGACTATGACCACGATTACGATCTTGACCTGGTTCTGCTGGGAGACCGGCCTGCGCTGCTGCGGAATCAGGGAGCGGCCGGATGGGCGGACCGCACCGCCGATTTCCCGTTTATAAGCGGCGCTGTGACCGGCGCCGTCAAGACTCGCGTGGTTCCCGATAGCAAAGCCTTCGACCTGGCTGTGTTCTACCGCGATCGGGCGCCGGTGCTGTACCGCGATCATCTCGGCGGCAGGTACGCCGTCGAGCCGTTTCAAGGCAACCCGCCTTCGCGCACGCAAGTGGATGCGGATTTCGACGCTGACGGCCGGCTGGATCGCGCCCGCGTCGTTGCCAATGGGGGCGATGACGGAAGCGTGCACCTGCTGCGCAATCAGAGCAACTCCCCGCGCCGCTGGATCAGCGTCCGGTTAAAGGGAGTGCGGAGTCTGAAGCTGGCGCAGGATGCGTTGGTGGAGATCAAGGCCGGCAATCTGTACCGCAGCCAGTTCTATGCCGGCGTTCCGCTGCTGTTCGACGCGGCCGACCATGCCACCATCGACACCGTTCGCATTACGTGGCCCAACGGGCTGATCCAGAACGAGGTCAGACAGGCCACGAATCAGGCGCATACGTACGAGGAAGCGCAACGATTGTCCGGCTCCTGCCCCATGATCTGGACCTGGAACGGGCACGATTTCGAGTTCATCACGGATGTCCTGGGAGTAGCTCCGCTGGGCGCCAGCGATGGGGATGGGAGCTACTTCCCGGTAAACCACCACGAGTACGTGCAGATTCCCGGCGCCGCGCTTCCGCAGGTGGGCGGCCGCTACGAAGTCCGCGTTACCGAGGAACTGAGCGAGGTGTCCTATCTGGATCAGATCCAGTTGTACGCCGTCGATCACCGCGCCGGCACCGAAATCTTCACCAACGAAAAGTTTAAGGGGCCGCCCTACCCGGAGTTCAGACTCTTCGGCGTCGAGCGGCGCATCTATCCCAAGTCCGCCCGCGATGACCAGGGCCGGGATGTTTTGGAGCGCATCACTTCCAAGGACCAGCGTTATCCGGATCAGTTTCCGCGTTCGGAGATTGGAGTGGCGGACCTGCATACGCTGGAGCTTGACTTCGGGGCTGCTGCGCCGAAGGGCAAGGCGATCCTGGTGCTCAACGGATGGGTGGATTGGCCCGATGGCAGCGCCTTCCGCAAAGCGTCGCAAGAGTCGGCGGCTGGATTGACGGTGCCGTATCTCCAGGTGCAGGACTCCGAGGGCCGCTGGAAAACCGTAAACAAGGATATGGGCACGCCCGCCGGCAAGCCCAAGACGATCGTCGTGCCGGTGCAGTTTTTGTCGGCGAGCCGCAAGGTCAGGATCGTCACCGATCTGTGCGTCTATTGGGACGAAATCTTCCTGAGTGAGGACGAATCGGACGGGCGCGCTACGCCACCGAAGCTAGTCCCGCTGCTCTCGGCCGATTTGCATTTTCGCGGATTCTCAGAATCGCGCATCGACCCGCGCCGCAAGCAGCCTGATACATTTTTCTACAGCCATGTTTCCCCGGCCTCCTTCTGGAATCCCACGCCGGGTCTCTATACAAGGTACGGCCCCGTGGACGCGCTGCTGCGAAACGTGGATGACGAAATGGCGATCCTGGGATCGGGCGACGAAGTCACGCTTCGCTTTGGCGCGGCGGCGCTGGATGCTCCGCTCCCGGGATGGACCCGGGATTTCCTGCTCAAGGTAGACGGCTGGGCCAAGGATCGCGATCCGAACACAGCATTTTCTTCCACGGTTCAACCGCTGCCGTTTCACGGCATGTCCCGCTATCCGTATCCCGCCAATGAGCGCTACCCGCGCGATCCGGTCCACGACAACTATCAGCGCAGATACAACACGCGGCCTGCGCAAGCGCTGCTGCGATGAAATCACGAAGCCAGTAACTTTACGAAGATCTCCGAGCGAAGTAGCTAATAGGCAGACTTCACTAGGAGAAAAGTACACCATGAATCTGGATCAGCTTAACGAGCGCCAGCAAGAGACTTGGGCCTTAGGGGATTTCCCGAAAATGGGGGTCGAGTTGGCGATCGCCGGGGAACTCCTCTGCGAGGCGGTGCCGGTGTACGCCGGAGACCGCCTTCTCGACGTCGGTACGGCTTCCGGCAACACGGCGCTCTCTGCCGCCAGACGACAGGCACGCGTGACCGCGATCGACCTCGTGCCGTCGCTGCTTGAACGTGCGCGCCAGCGCGCGGCGGCGGAAGGATTGGCCGTCGATTTTAAGGAGGGGGATGCGATGGCGCTCGCTTTTCCGGACGCCTCCTTCGATGTGGTGATGAGCACTTTCGGAGCGATTTTCGCTCCCGATCCGGAGCGGACCGCGGCGGAAATGGCGCGCGTCTGCCGGCCCGGCGGAAAGATCGCGCTGGCTGCATGGACGCCCGACGGAATGCTGGGGAGGCTGTTCCGGCTCCTGGCGGGCTACGCTCCGGCGGAGCTGGCGCTGGATGCCCCGGTCGAATGGGGCGAAGAAGCGAACTTTCGGAAGTGGCTGGCTCCCTATTCCACCGAAGTCGCGGCCCAACGGCAGGCCGTACATTTTCGCTCCGTCTCGGCGCAGCGTTGGGTGGAGTTCATGAAGACTTACTTCGGTCCGGCGATCCGTGCTTTCGAATCCTCGACGCCGCGGGCTCAGGAAGAGCTTTCGAGGAAAATGGCGGACCTGATTTCGGAATTCAATAGCGCCAGGAACGGCACAATCCTGGCTCGGAGCGAATACCTGGAGATCGTCGCGACCCGGCGGGCGTAACGAGCACGTTGTCCCTCAGAGCTGGCCCGGCTCAAACATCCAGGGCGTCATCGCGGCGGCCTGGCTCGGCGAAGCGATCGTCCACGTAATCCTTAAAATCCAGCTTGCGATCGAGGATGCCGGTCTCGATCATCAGGTCTTGAATCAAATCAAAATCCTTCTGGAGCGGGGCCAAGGGATGGTAGAGGACGCGGTCCAGCGGCCGCGTCAACGCCCATTCGAGCAGCCTCGAATCCTGGTGGTAATAGAGGCGCGCTGCGAAATCCGCCGCGTATTCGCGATGGGACAGGCCCTGGTCCAGCCAGAGACCGGATCGGGCGATTCCGTCTACCAGAGCCTGCACCGCGGCCGGATTCGATTCGATCACATCTTCCCGCACGACAAGCACGCAGGAAAGATAATCCGGCCAGTAATCGCGGGCCCGGAACAGAACTCGCCCGTAGCCGTCGATTTCCGCCTGGGAAGGGAACGGCTCGCCCATGGAAAACGCGTCGATCGCGTTGGTGGCCAGCGCGCCGGGAACATCCGCGGGATTCATCTCCGGCATCTTCACCTGGTCGAGCGGGACGCCATTCTGTTTCAGCGCGCGAATCAACAGCAAGCGTTCGTCGGAGAAGCGGTTGGGTATCGCAACCCGCCTCCCCGCCAGGCCGGCAACTGTGCGGATGGGTCCGTCCTTACGCACCACAACCGAGCTGCCGTAGCGATGCCCCAGGTACACGATGCGGATGGGCACACCCTGCGAACGCAGCGCCAGCGCCATGGGCGCCACCAGGAATCCCGCCTGAATCCGGTTGGCGATCAGAGCCTCTTTGATCTCCGGAAAGCCCTGAAACAGGCGCGGGATCAGCGCATCCTTGGATTTCGAATGGCGGGTGATGTAATCCGTAACCGGGCAGGCGAGATGGCAGGTCACCGGAATGTATGCCACATTCAGCTTGCGCAAGGCATCGGGCAGATAGTCGTTCCGAACGACGGCCCAATCCACGTTGAGCATTAAGTGCAGGGATGTCACGGTCACGGTCCATAACGCAACCGCCCATAGAATTTTCTTAGTCTGCCGGTTCATGCGAGAACCCCCACGACAAGAATCTGGTTCGTTCCGCGCTTTGGAGCCCGAGGTCCAGGATCAGGCCGATGGCGCCGATCAGCAGCATGCCGGCAACCACCAGATCGTAGCGCTGCCCGGCGTTGCGGGAATCGATGATCAGGTAGCCCAGACCGCTGTCCACTGCGATCATTTCCGCCGCGACCACCACAATCCAGGCGATGCCGAGAGCCGCCCGCAAGCCGGTGAGAATCTTGGGGAACGCAGCGGGAAGCATCACACGGAAGATGACGGCTGCATTCGAAGAACAAAAATTCCGGCCGGCCAGCACCAGAACATTTGGAACGTTGCGCACGCCCTCCGCGGTCCACAGCAGAACGGGGAAGAATGCGCCGACGAAAATAAGGAACACGGGAGTCGCATCTCCGACTCCGAACCAAACCACCGCCATGGGCATCCACGCCAGCGGGCTGATGGGGCGCAACATCTGAATGGTCAAGTTGGCGCTCTGGCGCAGCGTGGGATGGTAACCCAGCGCGGCTCCGGCCGGGATGGCCAGGCAGACGGCGGCAAGGTATCCCTTGGCCACGCGCCAAAGCGAAGATGCAATGTAGCCGAGCAGAATTCTTTTCCGGGCCAGTTCTCCGAAGCCGCGGAGCACGCGCACCGGAGACGGGACTACCGTCGCGTGCAATGTGGCGAGCTGCCATGCGAGAACCAACCCAGCGCAGAGCAACCCGGGCCAGAGGATCGCTTCCATCCGCTTCATATGCCCCTTTCCACGCCGAGCTCGTCGAGAATGCGCGTGCGCATGGCGATGTATTCTGGAGCGCTGACGTCGCGCGGGTGCGGTATTTCGATTTCCAGCTCGCAATGAATGTGCGCGGGGCGCGAGGAGAGCACCAGCACACGATCTCCCAATTGCACCGCCTCGTCGATATCGTGCGTCACCAGCACCACCGTCTTCCGCTCCCGCTGCCAGATCCGTAAGAGTTCCTTGCGCATGGTCATGCGCGTGATAAAGTCGAGGCCGGCGAAGGGCTCGTCCATGTAGAGAACGTCCGGGTTCACCGCCAGCGCCCGCGCGACTTCGAGCCTCTGCTTCATCCCTCCCGATAACTCGCGCGGGAAAGCACGCTCAAAACCAGCGAGGCCGACTAATTGGACATAGTGTTGAATCCGCTCCTCACGCTCTGGACGCGGCAGAGCGGAAAGCCCGAATCCGATGTTGCCGGCCACGCTCAACCACGGGAAAACGGCCGATTCCTGAAAAACGAAAATGCGGCGCGGGTCGGGACCGCGGACGGGCTCATCGTCAATGTCGATTGTTCCCGTGGTGGGCGCCAGGAATCCGCCAAGAACATGCAGCAAAGTCGATTTTCCGCACCCGGAAGGCCCCACGATGCAGACGAATTCGCCGGCCCAGATGCTCAAATCGATGTGCTCCAGAATCGACTCGCGCCTGCCGTCGCGTTCAAAGGTCAGAGATAGGTCCGACACCTTTAGCTTGGGGATGGACACGGGTGGTGCGACCACCAGCCCGGCGTTCACGTACGGCTCTCCGCGGCGCTTCTCTGGCCGCCCGGCAACGCCCAGCGGACGAAATCGGTCTGCTCCAGCCGGCCCAAGGTCGCATCCAGAGCGAAGCCGACGGCTCCAATGGCGAACATCCCGGAGAACACCAGGTCGAAGCGGTTTCCGGCGTTGCGGGCGTCCATTATCAGGAATCCGAGCCCGGAATTAACGGCAAGCATCTCCCCCGCCACCAGCACCGACCAGGCGATCGCCAGCGTGGTGCGCATTCCGGAGAGCAGTTGCGGAGCCGCAGCGGGAAGAACCACGCGCCAAATCAAGGGAACGCCGCTAAGGCCGAAGTTTCGCCCCGCGCTGACGTATCCGGGCCTCACATTGCGGACGGCCGAGAAGGCGATCAGCGTGAGTGTCGGGGCGCAAGCGATGAAGATGAGAAAAACCGCGGCCAGGTCTCCAATTCCAAACCACAGCACGGCGAGCGGAGTCCATGCCAGCGGGGAGATTGGCCGGAGGACTTGCAGAAGCGGATGGGCGGCCAACTGCCAGCGGCGATTGAGCGCCAGCAGCATGCCGCAAGGGATCGCGATCAGGCTCGCCAGCAGAAATCCCCACGTGATCCGGAAAACCGAGGCGATGACGTCTCTCGCCAGCGCACCGCTGGCGGCCAGTCCCGCCAACGCGGCCAAAACGGCTCTCGGCGCGGGAATCACATGAGCGGGGGAGCGCCCGGCGGCGAACTGCCAAATCGCCAGCAGCAGCGCGGGCAGCAGAAACTTCCGGAGGGTCGCCATTCCTTCTCTTCTTCGCCCGGGAAGCCCGAACGGTTACGCAGGATCACGCGGAGCGGCGCGGAGCCGGGGCGATCCGGCCGATGATTCGGCCCGCCAGCGCACCCGTCAAAATGGCCAGAGCCAAGCTCCCCAAATGCCAGACCAGCAGGTGCGGCGCCTGCTGTCGCATGCATTGAAATTGAAGCACCGTGACCGCCAGAGTTCCGGCAAACCCTCCCAGGACCGCCCCCGCGGCGGTCGGGGAGGTTAGCACACCGCGCCGCACGATGGGAAAAAGGAACACCACCGCGACTGCCGCGATCCCCAATCCCATCAGGGTGCACGGCCATCCTTCGCGGAAGAACGCCGGCGAGGCCGGCCACGGGAACAGGAGCGCGATGACCAAAACGAGCGCACCAGCAGTGGCGAGAATCGCCAGTTCCGCGGAAATGACCCGCAGGCTCCCCGGAATCATCTGCCAGACCAGAAGCACAGAGACCAGAGCTGCGCCGGCCAAAAGAGCCGCCGTTACAGAGACAAGTTGTATCGTCGTCATCGTGCGCAGTCCCGCTTTATCCGTCATGGCGATAAGAGCCAGCGCCAGCACAAGAAAAACCGACACGAATCCGGCAACAAGGACCGGTATCCCTGGAAGCGGGTTCACTGGTTTTAGCGAATCGGTCAGGTCGCGCAGGATCCGCTTCTGCATTCCGGAAGACGGTGCAGCCAAGGTTGGGTTGGTGGAGACCCACGCATACAGCGTCCGGCAGCGGGAGCAGTTCTCGAAATGCTCGCGCGCCGCCTCGGAAAGCGTCTTGGAGTCAATCAGCTCGGAATCCACCAGCCGGCAATCTCCTGGCCGGCGATCTCCCCGCGGGTTATGCGCCATCGCCACCACCTTTGGGGAGCAGCTCGCGCAGTTTCGCATACGCGCGGTGCGCCTTCTGCTTGACCGATCCCACCGAGGAGCCAATCGCTCTGGCGACTTCCTCCAGCGTCATTCCCGAGACTTTCAGCATCACAATCACATCCCGCTGACTCCGCGGAAGAGTTTCAATCAGCTTGAGAATATCGTCGCCCGGCGCCCTCGACGCTGTTTCCATGGCGACGTGTTCCGGAACCTCGGCGACCAGCGTTTCCCGCGATTCCAAGCGCCGGCGCTTCCGATAGCCGTCGAGCCGGGTGTGGCGGGCAATGGCGAAAATCCATGGAAGCACCGGTTGGGACGAACGATAGGTATGCCGGGCGCGGTGAATGCGCAGCCAGCAATCCTGCAGCAGATCCTCGGCGTCGCGCGGGTTCAGTTGCGGCCACGCCAGGAACCGAAGCAGACGCGGCGACAGCCGGTTGACAAATTCCTCGACCGCGGTTGCATCCGCGTGCTGATAACGAATCATGAGTTCCATCAATTCCCGGTCTTCCGTGGATTCGCTGGGTGAAGGCTGAGACGCAAGTGGCGTCATTGGCCATTTCCCAGGAATCGGCCCCTATTCATTCCTTCGGAGAAAGTCGGGATCTGGTTACGTTCCACTGCCTTTGAATCTTCCTGGAGACGGAGCATGGCAGGCGTCCAGCGATATTCTAGCGAATTCGCGTCCCTTCCGTAACCTGCGCGCCAACCCGAGCGAAGTTGCAGGTTGGAGGGGCTGGCACATGGATCGTAGGAATTTCTTCATGGCAGTAGCGGCTACCAGCGGCGCTGGCCTGGCGCTGCACGAATCGCGCGCGGTCTCTGAAAAGCCGCCCGTAGAAAACGCGAGCGTTACCTGGACCGTCTCAGGCTTCAGTTGCATTACGTGCGCGGTCGGCCTCGAAACATTGTTGAAGGCACAGAAGGGGATTATGGCGGTCAGGGCGCTCTATCCCAGTGGAAAGGTCGAGGTCAGATTTGACTCGAATGTGATCGCCCTCAGCCAAATCAGGGGGCTGGTAGACCTACTCGGATTTAAGATCGAAGGCGCCTAGCAGGATGCAGAAAAACTCTCCAAGACCAAGGGCCGCCGATCAACGCCGATCAACGCGGATTGAAAGCAAAATGCTTATCGGCGTGGATCAGCGTGAATCGGCGGCCGATTATGTTTTTCAGCAGTCTGCTAAAGCTGCAAGTTCCTTTGCCGCCTTTTTGCGTAATTAAGGGTAATGCTCAAAAGCCGCAGGATCATCGAAGAGGCTAATAAAAGGAGGGTCTCGAGGACTCTTGGGTTTCTTCTCTTTTTCTGGATATCGGCGCTCTCGATCCTCCTCGGCCAGGCCGTGATCGAACCGCGGGTGAGACATGCGATCGACTCGTCCAGGCCGGGCGCGAATCTTCGTATAGACAAAAATCTGGTGTTGGAGCCGGTGAGCGTACTCGACAGCCAGAACCGCCCGGTAACCGGCCTCGAAAGAAGCAATTTCCGGGTATTCGACGATAAAGTAGAACAGGCCATCGAGAGTTTTTCGAAGGGGGACGAGCCGGTGGCCGTGGGACTGGTGTTCGACGCCAGCGGCAGCATGGGTGGAAAGCTGAGCGAATCGCGAATGGCGGTGAAGGCGTTCTTTGAGACGGCCAATCCCGAGGATGAGTTTCTTTTGGTCGAATTCGGCGATACTCCCACGTTGGCTGTTCCGCTGACCAAAGACCCGAGCCAAATCGAGGCTCGGCTGACTTCGTCTAAATCGAGAGGCAAGACAGCTCTGCTCGACGCAATTTACCTGGGCTTGAACGAGATCGAGAAGTCAAAAAAAAGCCGCAAAGCGCTCTTGGTGATTTCCGACGGCGGCGACAATCATAGCCGCTACAGAGAGAGAGAAGTTCAAGAGCTCCTCCGTGAGAGCGATGTTTTGATCTACGCGATCGGAATCTACGAGCCGTTGGATTCGCTCGATCGGACGCCGGAAGAACTCGCCGGCCCGAGTCTGCTCAAGGAAATTGCGGAACAAACCGGCGGACGAGAATATTCGGTGGGCTATATGGGCAGACTCCCCGGCATCACTGAAAAAATCGGAATCGCTTTGCACAATCTATACGTTCTGGGATTCTCGCCCGCCAACCAGCGGCGCGACCAGCGATATCACAGCGTGCAGATCAAAGTTGTTCAGACCCACGGCTTACCGCCGATGCTGGCCTCCTGGCGTCCCGGGTACGTGGCGTCCGACTGATGGAGAAAACTCCAGTCAGAACCGGTAAAGGAACTCGAGATATCCGAGCTGCCCGTTCTTGCCCCGAGGGTAGATTTCCTTGATGGCCGCCAAGCCCTGCGCGTAGCCCGTATACGCGGTCAGAGTGATCTTTCGGTTGACGCGGTATTCGACGCCGGTGTCGTACATATTCGCCAGAGACCGCCGGTCCGACGTGTTACGGCCGGTGTAGCCGAACGTCCACGGCTGGTACACGCCGCCGCCACTGTACCAGAGATCGTCGGCCTCGCTGAGGCGCAGCGAGTGGAATTCGCTCGAGATCGTTATCTTGGGGTGGGGCCGCTGGACCAGGGTGCCGAAGCGGTCCTGCATGTTCATCATGTTGAAGAAGGGGAAGCGGGCGTAGAGCCGCGGCGTAGGCAACACCTGAAAAAACGTCCCATGTACGTTGTCATTCGGATTCTTGTCGCCGGAGCCCATCGTATATCCGCCGCGCAGCCACGGCTTCAGCCGGGGAAGAATCCTGGGCTGAAAACCGACCTCCAAGTCGTACGCGTAGGCGCGCTGCTGCTCCACGCCCCAGCGGCCGGTCTGGACCGCTCCCCAGGCCAGAGCGTCCAGCGTACCCGCGTCCGTGTCGAACGCGTGCAGGCTGTGACCTCCAAACGTATTGATGAGAATGTTCTCCGTATCCGTTAGGCGCGCGGCCAAGGGGCGATTGTCGGTCTTGAGAATGTGCCGCCAGTCGTCGTATTCGAGGACGAAGAAACGAGTGTCGGCGCTGTGGCGGCCTCTGCCCCAGTCGTGGGTATATGCGGCGTAGCCGAAGCCCACGCGATTCCAGCCCCAGCCGTCGGTTTGGAAGACGCCGCGTGTCGGAATCGCGGCCACGAACGTGAAGTCGTCCGAGCCTTTCGTGTTCGTGAGGGAATAATGCACGCCGTCGAAGCTGCGCCCCACATCGGTAAAGGCGAAATCGCCCAGCAGACGCGCGCTGACGTGGTCGCGCTTGAGCGTGGCCAGCGTCGAATCCTGCGGCGTAAGCTCGCTCCCGTCCAAAAACGTGAAGCGCCCGATCAGCAGCGCCTGCCCTTTGGGTCCGCCGAGTCCATGGAAACGCGCAAACAGCTGCCTGGGGAAGATCATCGCCGTGTTGTTGCTGTCGTGGTTGGCCGTATAATAATTCGATCCGAAACCGAGTGCGCCCTGTGGCGCCGGATCGGTGGCGGTGCTAGGCAGGCCCAGCAGAAACGGCACGGAAAACTCCGCGTCCCAATCCCACGCGGCGAGTTTCTCGGCAAAATTCAAGCGCAGCAGATTGCCGGAATAGGCATATTGGTTCGTTCCTGTTGCCCCCTGGAACCAATCCCAAACATACAAGCGCGACCGCAAAGAGCCGTTAAACATGATGTCGCCGAGCTTCAATCCATCCGGCGCGGCCGTGGCGTCCGCGGGAGCGGGCTGCGCCGCCGTGCTGGTATCTGTAGGAGCTTGAGCGCGGGCCAAGCTGGAAAGAAGCGGGCTCAAGAGAATCAAGTTCAGGAGGACGCGTTTCGCCACGACCGCAATCGGACCGGGGCCCGGGCACCCTTCGGGTATACGCATTTTTGGCATGTGTGATTTCAGGCGAATGGGCAATCATAACCCTGGGGCCGGGCTTTATCAATAACGCAAAACTATTAGATGCCCGGAACAGGGCGAGGGGTGTTAGCGATTCTGCGGACGAATTTGTTGTTCCTCAACGCAATCGTAGGCGCGGCCGGTGGCCAGATTCTTATGCTCGTCGACGCGGCCGCTGGGCCACTCGATGACCACACGGTCGATTGCATCGCGCTTGCCCACCCCGAAGGTCACGGGCAATTCCGATTGCGAGAGATAGCTCGACCCGCTGCGGACCATGCGCGATTGGTTTCCAGCACGGTCCATTACCCGAACCACCGCGCCGATGGCATCCCGGTTCGATTTCGTCCCCTGGAGGCGAAAGCGGATGCTTCGATTGCCGTTGGTCACGTCGGTGCGATACAGCCGGGCCTCTCCACCGTTGGTTGTGATGAGAACGTCCAGGTCGCCATCCCGATCGAAATCGCCGCAGGCCAATCCGCGGGCCACCTTGGCGACGCGAAGGCAGCGCCTGCTTGCGAGGCCACATCGTGGAAGCGCCCTCTGCCGTCGTTCAGAAACAGTTGCGGCGGCTGCGCATAAGCGGCGCTGCGGCGGATGTTGCGCACCGTATCGTCGATATGGCCGTTGACCAGCAGCAGATCGAGTGCGCCGTCCAGATTGACGTCGAAGAACAGACATCCGAAACCGAGCGTGTCTCGCGTCGCCGCGCCCACGCCCGCCGCAACCGCGATGTCCTCATAGCGGCCGTTTTTCGCGCGCCGGTAAAGCCCGGCCATCTCATTATCGAAGTTCGTAATCGCCAGCCCGGCGTGGCCGCTTCCGTCGAAGTCTCCGATATCGACCCCCATGCCTGCCCGGGCCTTGCCGTCCTCGCTCAATGCGACTCCGGCCGCAAGACCAACTTCCTGAAAGGTTCCGTCGCGCTGGTTGCGATAGAGCTTGTTGGGCTGAGTGTCGTTGGCGACCAGCAGATCCGGCCAGCCGTCTTCGTCATAGTCGAACATGGCAACGCCGAGGGACTTTGAGGTGGAATCGAAAATGCCGCTCTTGGCCGTCACGTCCTCGAAGCTTCCGTCGCCCCGGTTCCTGAATAACCAGCAAGTCGATCCGCGATACGCCTCCGGCGTGCAGTACGACTTGATCTTTCCGTCGAGACTGCAAAAGACGTCCTTCTCCGGGGTCCACCGCACATAATTGCAGACAAAGAGATCCAGGAGGCCGTCCCGGTTGTAGTCGAACCAAAGCGCCGAGGTGCTGAAGGCCTGATGTCCGCCCAGCCCGCTTTGGGAAGTGACATCGACGAAGCCGCCATGGCGGTTGTTCCGAAAGAGACGGCTTTGTCCCACGCAGGTGATAAACAGGTCGGGGTAGCCGTCGTTGTCGTAATCGCCCACCGCAACGCCCATGCCGTAAAGCTCCACATCGAGGCCGGCGACTTTGGTCACATCGGTAAACGTTCCATTTCTGTTGTTTCGATACAGGCGCATCGTCGTACGTTCCTGCCCATGTCCGGGCCAGTCCATTCCGTTCACGAACAGGATGTCGGGCCAGCCGTCACAGTCATAGTCGAGGAACGCGCAGCCGGAGCCTAACGTTTCGGGCAGATATTTGGCGCCGAACGCGCCCGTGTGATGCCGGAATTGAATGCCTGCGGCGGAGGTGACATCGACCAGCCCGAAGCCGGGACTGGACTCGCCCGCGCCGTAAAGCGTCGCGTAGGACGGCGCGTAAGCCGCGGCCCCAAGCAGGAAACGACGGCGGTTCATGGAAGAGTCACAAGGCCGTTCCTGATGGCGTACACGACCAGCTCCGCTGTATTATGAATCCCGATCGCTTCCATGATGTTGGCCCGGTGCACCGCGACCGTGTTCACGCTGAGCTCGAGGATGGCGGCGATCTCCTTGTTGGATTGCCCCGCGACAATATGCTGAAGCACCTCCATCTCCCTGGCGGTCAGCTTGCCCGGTTTGGCCTGCGCCTCCAACCCGGCGGGCAATCGCGGATCGACCACGCGCTTGCCGGCGGCCACCTGCCGGATCGCGTCGACCAGCTCCAGGTCCAGGGCGTTCTTCAGAAGATAGCCGAGCGCGCCGGCTTCGAAGCTGTTGCGGACATAGGCCGGCTCCGCGTGCATGCTGAGCATCAGGATTGCGGTTTGCGGCTTCACGGCCAGAATCCGCCGCGCCACCATCGCGCCGTTGGTCTCCTGGAGTGCGTAGTCGAGAACCACCACGCGCGGCTCCAGCCGCTTGGTCAGCTCCACCGCCTGCAGGCCGTCGCTCGCTTCGCCCACCACGGTCAAGTCGGCCTGGTCCTCGATCATGCGGCGGAAGCCGCGGCGCACCAGCGCGTGATCGTCGACAAGCAGAACCGACAGGCTAACCGCCACAAGCCCCCCCGCCACGCGCGGAATGGTGAGCCGGACCAGCGTACCGCCGGCGGTGCCCCGCTCCAGATCCAGACGGCCGTGCATCAACACCGCCCGCTCCCGCATGGCCACCAGACCGATTCCCCGTTTTCCGTTGACCCGCTCCAGGCCCCGGCCCCGGTCTTCCACCTCCAACACCAGACTCGCGGTCGTCTCTTTCAGCCGCACAAGGCTTCGCCCGCGCCGGATGGCGGACAACGTTATTCAAAGCCTCCTGGAGCACGCGAAACATGTGAATCGCATTGTGACGCTCGACGGTCCAACAGCCTTGCGGTTTTTCGTATCGTATCGCCAGGCCGGCCTGCCGCTCCACCAGCGGCAAATACCACTCGATGGCCGCGAGCAAGCCCTCTTCCTGAAGAATCACCGGCTGCAGCGCCTGCGAAAGGCTGCGCACTTTTTCGAGCGTGTCCTGCGCGATCTGCTTGGCTTCGCCCAGTTGCGCCAACAATCGTTCCTCCGCTAAGGGATCGCGCAGAGCCATTCCTTCCGCGCGGCTTAGCATCGCGCCCAGTGCGGTCAGGATCTGTCCGAACTCGTCATGCAGCTCGCGCGAAATATGGCGCAGAGTCTCTTCCTGTGTCGAGATCAGCCTCTGCGCCAGATCGCTCCTTTGGACCGACAGATCGGACAGCCGCTGGAACAGAGCGCGGTTGGAACGGATCAGAAGGAAAACCGTTAGCACGACGGTGCAGACCGTCACGAAAAGAAAAATGTAAGCGTCTCTTTCCACCCGGGAGTAGACGCCGGCGATCTGTGCCGCAGCCTGTTGGTCGCTCTCATTGTTTTGCACCGTCAGCCGCGCCACGCTGGTCGTCAGGGCCTCCAGCCTCGACTGCAAGGAGTCGCGAACCACGCCCCGCGCTTCCGCCTCGCGTCCCTCCCGGGCTTGCTCAAACATGCGGTCGACCGCGCTCCAGAACTGCGCGATCGAGCTCGACAGGTATTCCGTTTGCTCCCGATCCCGGCCGAAAGCGAGCTGGGTCTCCTGCTTCATGGCGTCGTCGAGATCGCGTCGAATCCGGTCGAACTGGGCGACCAGGCGGTCAGCGGGTACGGCTCGACTTGGTCCAGAAGGTCCCGCATGGCCAGGCCGAGCGCGTTGAGATTGTTCTGAATGCGGAGCAGTTGCAGCGAATCTCGCCGGTTCCGGTCCAGCATCTCCTGCTGCAATTCCCGCACAACATGAATTTGGCGCACGATGTAGGCGGAATAGGACCCGACCGCAAGCAGAATCACCACCGACCCGGCCATGAGCCTCGGCGTCGGAGATTGAGACTGATTCCCGTTACGCTCCACGTCCCGCCAGCATACCAGACGGTGCGGACCCTACTAGCCCGCGAATTGGGTCACGTAGAATGTCACCGGGAGGGCATCGGTTGGGTCAAATGAAAAAGTAACCGAAGGGGGCCGTGGCGTGAGACCAGAAAAGGACCGAAGGGTCCGAGGATGGATATGCACTCACGCGAGCAATACCTGGAGCGGGTCCGGGAAGAATATGGGAAGGCAAGCCGGCAGGAAAAGACGCGCTTGCTGGATGAGGCGCGCAAGCGAACGCGGCTGAACCGGAAGGTGCTGATACGAAAATTGGCGCACCCGCCCAAGCCGAATTCGGGACAGCGGTCGCGGCGAAAGGCGACCTACGGAGCGGAAGTGGTAACGGCGCTGGTGAAGGTCTGGGAGATTTTCGACTATCCCTGTGGCCAGCGCCTGGCGCCGGCGCTCCGAGACCAGGTGGAGCGGCTGCGCCAGGCGGGCGAGTTGCGGTGCAGTGCGGAGGTGGCCGAGCAGTTGGGGCGTGTATCGCCGAAAAGCATCGATCGGTTGCTGGCGCGGGAGAAGCGCGTATTGGGGCTGCGGCAGAACCGGAACCCGGCCGTGCACCCGCTGCTGTATCAGAAGATCCCCGTGAAGGTGGCCGCGGACTGGGACACCGAGGAGATCGGCAATGTGCAGGTGGACTATGTGCTGCATTGCGGGCGGTCGAGCGGAGGCGAATACTTGCACACGCTCTCGGCGGTGGATATCGCGACGAGTTGGTGGGAGGGAGTGGCCCTCCTGCGGCGAAGCCAGGAGGCCACCCGAGACGGCTTGGACCGGCTCA
>CAVXWB010000095.1:0-9411 GCA_963765185.1 Bryobacterales bacterium | reverse complement strand
GTGCCGCACCAGCATCAGCGCCTCTTCGTGGATCACGGCCTGCTCGTTATAGACGTGCACGCCGTCGTTGGCCACGAAGGTGCCTGAGGGGGTGCCATTGCCCTGTGTGTTGATGTACTGATTGAACGCGCTGAGCGTTGGCAGGCGCCCCTTCTCCGCCTGAAATCGATCTTCGGCGGCTTGCAATACCGCAAGGTTCGCGCTCTGCACCTGTCCTCCGTACTGCCGCGCGCGCTCCAAAGCGTCAGCCAGCGTAATCGTAGGCGCGGGCGCCTGCGCCGCTGCTGTCGCAGCCAGCGTCGTCAAGGCACACACCCGCGCGAACATTCGTACCTGCACCATTTCATTGGAGCATCCCTTCCTGAGGAATCGCTGAAAAATTGCTACGATCGGGGCATGCAGATTCTGGTCGTTGAAGACCAACGAAGGATGGCCGAACTGCTGAAGCGGGCGCTCCAGGAGGAAGGCCACCAGGTGGTGTTGGCCGGCGGCGGCGGACGCCAGGGCTTCGAAATCGCCCGCTGCACCGCGTTCGACGTGATCGTGCTGGACGCGATGCTGCCGGGCATGGACGGCGTCACCGTGGCTCGCCGCCTGCGGGAATGCCGGAACCGGACGCCGGTGCTGATGCTCACCGCGCGCGACACTCCCGCCGACGTCGTGGCCGGCCTCGATGCCGGCGCAGACGATTATCTGACCAAGCCGTTTTCGATCGGCGTGCTGCTGGCCCGCCTGCGCGCGGTCAGCCGCCGCGGCGCGATTCCCCGGCCGGTGCATCTGGAAATCGCCGCGGTGCGCCTCGATCCCGGGAGCCATCGCGTGACCCGCTCGGACGAGCCTCTGAGCCTGACTCCGCGCGAATATCAGCTTCTAGAGCTGTTGATGCGCAACGCCGGGCGCGCCGTCAGCCGCGAAACCATTCTCGAATCCGTGTGGGGATTCGCGAGCGGCGTCACCGAGAACACCGTTGAAGTCTTCATGCGCCAGCTCCGCCTCAAAGTCGATACGCAGGAGCCGAAGCTGATCCACACCGTGCGCGGATATGGCTACAGGATGGAGGTGCCGAAATGATGGGAGCGGCACAGGGCCGGAACACCCCGGCCGCGGCAGGCTCCGCTGTGCCTTCAGGAGCGCCACGCTGCCCTCGCGCTCGATCCGCTTCCGGCTCACCCTGTGGTACGCGGCGGCGGCGCGTACGTCCCTGGACCTGCAGGCGCTGGTGCATGAAGTATGCGCCGGGCTTCACAGCCTCGCCGAGACGCGCCAGGTCCGGATAGAAGCCTCGTCAATCGAAGCCGAGCGGGGCCGGAGCCCCGCGCTCGTCGCCGGCAACCGGCCGGCATTAAGACGGCTGTTCGTGATCCTGCTCGACAACGCGGTGAAGTATCCTCCCGCGGGAGCGGAAGTGCGGCTGCGTCGGATCCAAGAAGACGGCCGCGTCTCCGTGAGCATCGAGGATTCGGGCGCGGGCATCAGCACTACCGACCTTCCGCACATCTTCGAGCGTTTCTACCGCGCCACCGAGGGATTGAACACCGAAAGCCGAGAAGGCCATGGCCTGGGCCTGGCGCTGGCCGACCCTATCGCGCGGGCGCACGGCGCCACCATCGAAGTCCGCAGTTCTGAAGGCGCGTCGAGCGAATTTCGCGTGTCGTTCGCCGCGCCTGCCTCAGCTAATCTTCAGATTGCCGCGATATTGTAAATCCAAATGCGATCGATTCTTCTTCTCGTAGCCTTCGCGACGGCGATGTTGGCCGCGCCGCCCACGTACAAAGTCGTCAACAAGATCAAAATCGGCGGAGCCGGACGTTGGGATTACGTTTACGTCGATAGCGCCAATCATCGCCTGTACGTCTCCCACGGCACGCAAACCGAAGTCATCGACACCGCCACCGATAAGGTCGTCGGCGCCATCCCCGACACCAACGGCGTGCACGGCATCGCCATCGCGGCGGACCTCGGGCAAGGGCTTCACTTCAGCGACGGCCGCGATAACGACGTAACGGTTTTCGATATCAAGACACTCAAGGTCCTCACCAAGGTCAAGACCGGCCAGAACCCCGATTCCATCATCTACGAGCCGGTGACGCACCGGGTTTTCACGTTCAACGGCCGCAGCAAGGATTCCACCGCGATCGACGCCAAGACCGGCGACGTGATCACGGCTTCCATTCCCGTCGGCGGCAAGCCCGAATTCGCGCAGGTGGACGGCAAAGGCAACATCTACGCCAACATCGAGGACAAGAACGAGATCGTCGAGATCGACGCCAAGAACGCGTTGGTCTCCAAGCGCTACTCCATCGCACCCTGCGACGGCCCCAGCGGCCTGGCGATCGAGCGCGAAGTCGATCCTCTACTTCGGTCTGCGACAACAAGATGGCCATCGTCAGCGATCCGGCCGCCGGCAAGGTCCTGGCCACCGCCGGCGATCGGCGCGGACCCGGATGGCGTCGCGTTCGACGACGGTTATTACTTTCAGCGCCAACGGCGGCGACGGCAACATCTCGATGATCGGCGAGACCTCGCCCGGCAAGTACGAGACCGTCGCGACCATTGAGACCATGCGCGGCGCCCGCACCATCGGCTCCGATCCGAAGACCCACAAGCTGTACCTGCCTGCGGCCGAGTACGGCCCGCCTGCTCCCGCCAAGGACGGCAAGAAGGCCGGGCGCGGCGCGGTTGTGCCGGGCAGCTTCCAGATCATCGTGGTCGGTAGGTAGAGGGCAAACGGAACACCGCTCCGCGGATCGTCCGGCCCCATAAAAGGCCATAATACAAGCGATGCCGCACGATCTCTTCGATCTATCCGGCTGCGTGGCCGTGGTACTGGGCGCGACTTCCGGAATCGGCCGGGCGCTGGCGGTGGGACTCGCCGGCGCAGGGGCCGATGTGGTTCCCGCGGGCCGAAGATCCGCGCTGGTCGATGAAGCCGCGCGCGAGATCGAGCAGCTTGGACGACGGATGCTGGCCCAGGCCTGCGACGTGCGCAGCCGTGAGTCCATCGACCGCTTGTGCGACGCAGTGCTCGAGAAATTCGGGCGCGTCGATATTCTGCTGAACGCAGCCGGCCAGATCTTTCGCAAGCCGACGCAGCGAATCGGCGAGGCCGAGTGGGACGCCCTCATGGACGTAAACGTCACGGTCTGCGCGCTGCCAGAGCTTCTATGGGCCTCTGGCGGCGAGCGGCCACGGCCGCGTCATCAACATCGCGTCGCTCAATTCGTTCGTGGCGCTGGCGGAGGTCGCCGCCTGCGCGGCGTCGAAGGGAGCGGTGCTCTCGCTCACCCGCAGCCTCGCGGTGGAATGGGCTCCGCGCGGGATCTCGGTCAACGCCATCGCGCCGGGCGACATCAGCCCGCAAATGACGGGAACGCTCGGCAGCCGCAACCGCGAAGCCTTGTGGCCGGGAAGCTTGAGCTGATTCGGCTCCGGTCGCTTTCGAAACGGCTCATCTCGCAAATAAGAGGCACAGGAATTCCGAGCGGCCGCCGAATAACCCAGGACCTATGCCGCACCGCAAATGCCCAGAACATCGATCTCTCAAGGGGTAGTGGGACGAGACGCGAAGACGGCGACCACGACACCGGTTAGTCACCCTTTGCGATTACCGTGCCGGCGGA
Source organism: Bryobacterales bacterium (assembly GCA_963765185.1). Taxonomy (GTDB): domain Bacteria; phylum Acidobacteriota; class Terriglobia; order Bryobacterales; family Bryobacteraceae; genus Palsa-187. Next base: position 5,791 of record CAVXWB010000095.1, on the reverse strand, counting down.
AGCGTGACATTCTGGGCCGCGTAAAGCATGATGGCGATCCTGCCGGAGTTTTCGAGGCGATGATACTCGAATGCGGCGCCCCCATCTCGCAGCGGGGTGCTTCGGAGCGGTACGTCCGTGTCGCCGACCTTGAGGCGCACTTGATCGAGTCCCACCTGCATCCCGCTGCCATCGCCGCCGGGCGCGCCGGCGAAACTCGCGTGGCCCCACGCTTTTGAGCCGATTGGGGCTAGGATGACACCGTCCACTTCAATATCGGTGGCCAGCATGAAGGCGACCGGTCCGCCATTCTCCGCTGTCTTTGAACTCCAGTCTTCCACCGAAATCAGCGATACCGGCGTTCCTTCGGGCAGAATCCGCGGAGAGAGCCCCGCCGCCATTTTGGGCACGTGGGTGGTTATCTTGCGGAGCACAAACTCACGCAGCAGATTACCTGACGCTCTGCCGGCGAATCCGAGCAGGACACCATCGACAAGGCGCCGCCCGGGCCTCGAGCTGGACGGATAATAGAGCGTGGAAAGCTCGCTGGACGCCAGACCACCCAGAACGTCGGAATAGTCGGGCTGCCAATGCCCGTTATCACCCTTGCGGACGAATGCGGCTCCGATGGCGTAGAGCGCTCGCGAGCCAAAGCTGCCGGTGCCCTTGTAAAAATAGCGGGGGTCCTGATGAAAGATCGACTGCATGACCACATGGCCAATGACGACGCTGCTTACCCTGTTGGCAAATTGGGCCCCGAAACGCTTCCCGTAGCCTTCCATCCCCTGACCGAATTCAGGGTAGTTGTTCCGCGCTTGTTGGAGTCCCGCAGAGATCCCGGTGTCGATGAACGTAACCGGATCGGTGATGGTTTTCCATCCGAGCTGAAATTTCTGTGCGGCAGTCAGCGGAGCCGCATTCGGCGCATAGCTTACGAAGAAATTTGGAAACACGCCTAACAGACGCTGCTGCTCCTCGGCTTTCAGTTGGTCCGCAGCCAGCTCGTGTTGCGAAAGAGTAACGTTCACCGAAGAGGACACGGCGGCCACCTGCAGTACAGCGGAAAGCAAGGGTGGATTTTCGCCCGAACCGACCGTCACATTCGGCGTTGTCCAAACCGCAAATCCAGCGGCGGCGATCGTGACCTTGTAATTTCCGGGCTCCACGGGGGAAAAGCGGAAATCTCCGGCTTGATCTGTGACCGCTGTACGCTGGCCCGCGGAGGCGGAGGTTTCCAACGTGACAATGGCGCCCGTGATTGCCGAACCGGAGACGTCCTGTACGGCGCCATGGATGGCGTTGGGCGCGTTTTCTTGGGTCCCCGCAGATTGGGCGCATGCCAATCCTGGAATAAACATCATCCAAAGGGCCGGCGCCAGCCAGGGAGTTATTGGGCAAACCGCCCTTCGCCGCACCCCGGCCGCTGTCCGACTTAACCGAACGGCGATCCGGAGTGTAGTCATCTGCTCACTGTAGACGATTTGTACCCTCGAAGCGACTGCTTGATGTGTCCCGCGCTTAGAGGTAGTGTCGACATGGCTAGCGATAATGCCCAACAACAGGGAGCAAAAGGACCCAAAATGAACGATTTGATTGCAGTGCAAAAGATCGCGGGATGGGAAAAACTGAAGGCGATGGTACTCGACAGCGTCTCCTCGCCGATTACGAAACGGGTGTACAACATGGCGCTGGAGGAGTTTCTGGCATGGTTCCAGAAGGCGCCCAGCCCGGCTTCACCAAGGCCACCGTGAGCGCTTTGCGGGCTGTTACTTAGGAGCTTATACTGCGGGTCGATATGGCGGACCGGCAGGTCAGTTGCATATCGGCTTCTCTTCGATGTGATCGAGAACAACGACCGGGCGGGATGGTTCGCTTTTCCAATTTCACCCCCAACTGCTTTTCGAGCGCATCGAAGGGCGTGAGGCCGTCGGGGGCCGATGCCACCGGCTGGCCGCCAGCCGCACCCATCGCTGCCTGGGCCGGGGACATGCGGATACTGCTAAAACTCAGAGTGAAGTCGTAGGCCCGCTTCGTGATCCACCGTCTCCAAGGGGCGTTCAGTGATCGTCAACTCGGCGCGTCCAAACAGGCGCGTGTCGATGACGAGGTGCGTAACGCGGCTCCAGGGAAGTCCCTCCTGAAGATTCGTATCGCGGGTGACCTGGATGCGGCGGATGAAAACGGAAGGCTGCTTGACGAATCGGCCCTGCTGGTGAACCGCAAGGCCGGTGTCGGAATCGATCCAGATCTGGCCCTGAATCAGGCCGACGCGCTTTTTCCTGGGCGAGATCTGGAATACATAGACCAAAGTGCGGTTGGTCTCCACCGAGCCCACGTAACGGAACTTGTAGTTAGCGGGTGTAACGGCGACTGAAGAATACGGAAGTGCTTCAGCTTGCAGCTCTGCATCGAGGTAACGGGCAATCACCTGCTGCTTTACGGTCGAGTCGCCATCGAGTCTTATCTCCCGATATTCACTGCGCTCCGAAGTGGCCGCCCTTCGGACCGCCAGCATGCTGGCCTGTTGAGCGAGACCGGACAGAGAGGCTTCGATCTCCACGCCCATGGGCCCTAACTCGGTGAACGGGTCACGTGCCTGAACGGAAGCGAGGTATCTGCCAAAAGCCAGAGCGGCTCCGTCGACAGTCAACCGCGCCAGGCCAAGCCGTGGGCCCTCGGCTACCAGCGACGATTGCTGACCATAACCAGATGCCGCGAACAAGAGCGCAAGCACCGCGACGGGACGCGTTGCCGAACGGGGGTGGTGAAGCACCTCCTCGCCGGATTGCGAGATGAAGTTCACGGCGCGCGGATTTACTCTGATTTTTGGCACTGGTTCTCTCCTCTAGAAGGGGCAGTGACTTAATGCTGCCGTGACGATTGCAGGAGTCCGGAAGCCAAGCCGGGGATTGCCACAGACCGTCCCGAGGCCGCCTGACCGGAAGAACTCACCGCACCCACCGTTTGCCGGAGAGACGTGGCCATCGCTCCCTTCGAAACGCTCCGTACGATTGGGTCAACCACCCAGCGCAAGGTGGCGGGAATGTCGCGGCTCAAGGCCATCGTCTCGATCTCGACGTAGACCCCGCCGTCGGCCTCCTCGAATCGACTGATGCTATGCAATCTCCAAACATAGCCGTTGCCTTCGCCCGGCGACAGTTTGCGCTCACCGGCCTGGCCGTAATCTTCAATTTCCTGAACGCGGACGGTGCTCGCGACGCTGTACCATCTGGCGGGCCCGGCCTGCACGTAGGAGGATTCGCATTCATTTTCGATCGCAAACTTGAGGAACAGAGCCTTGTTCATGAGCAGGGTCGAGAAGCGATCCGCTTCCGGCGCCTGCCGGATCGTGCGCGACTCGATGACGGTGGGGTTGTAGTAATCCTTGTAGTGCGCATAGTCGCGGAGCACGCCGAACACATCGTCAAGCTTGGCGTTTGGAAAGAACACCGCGCCCATCCAGTGATGAATCAGCCCTGAAGGAACTGTTTTCGGATTCTGGTCCCCGATACTGGTCACAAGAATCTCGCCAGCGCGAACCTGCCGGCGTCTGTCCGGCGCTTGATCGATCCAAAGGAATGGATTGCCCGGCCGAAGCCGCGCCTGCATGGCCGCATCCGCCGATTGAACATAGTGGTCCCAGGCGCTGAGAGTCTCCGGCTTCAATTCGGCCGCGCGGAGAGATGACACGATCGTCAGACCGAAAACCCAAAGTCGGCCGTTCATTTCCAACACTCCGCATTCGAGATCGAGATGGCCGGGCGCGCCGGAATGAACGGTATTTTTTTGAAGGAAGGTGATTTAATGGAAAACCGGGGTTGAAACGTCGGCGAATGCGGCAGCTCCCGTGTGAACGGACGTTCCGTGATCAACTCGACCAGCTCGCGCGACCGCTTCGAGCCGGCGGCGAATTCGGCTCCTGCCGCGTGCCAGTGTCTGAACAGGCTTCGTGCCGTCTCATCCATCCCGGTCACGAAGCTCAAGTCGAGGATGAGCGTGCGGGTTCCGGCAATCGAGGAGGCGGTGCGCCAGTCCTGCTCCAGTCTGGCGGCGTCGTTGGCGTCCAGATCGCCCGCCAGCTCGAAGCGAAAAGCCGACGGTCCGTCGTGCATGTAGTAACGCATCATGCCTTCGAAGTACGCAATTGAGACGCCAAACGCGGAGATCCTAAAGTGATTGAAAAGGCTCAGCCTTGGAGACAAGAGCCCCGGCGAAGTCAGTTTTGGGTGCCGACAAAACTCGACAACTGCCTGTCCCTCGGCACTTCGTTCCGGCCTCTGCGGTCGCGTGAAAAGACTCCACTTCGCGCAACGTCGTGCTCATTTCAAGAACCTGTCCGCTCTGGGCGAGATCGCAACGCCCCCTCTGGGCTCGTCGAAGCAGCTACCGCCGCTCCGGCAGCGCAAAAACGTGCAGTGCATTTCCGTACGCCGGGTACTTCACGTCTCCGGCGAGCACGGCGGGCACGATGCGGGGACTTCCTCCGCCCAGACCCGTCGTTACCGCGACGTATTGCCGTCCGCCGATAGAGAAGGTCAGCGGGAAGCCTTGCACGGAAGTTCCCAAGCGCGTCTCCCAGAGTGTCTTGCCGGTCTTCACATCCACGGCGCGAAACACACGGTTCATGTCGCCCACAAATGCGACGCCGCCCGCGGTCGAAAGCACCGCGGTCATGAACGGCGCCCGCTGCTCAACCTTCCACATTTCCTTCAACGTCTGCACATCGTAGGCGGCCAGCTTGCCTATGTTCCCATTCGACCCCGGCGATTCGTAGAACTGCCGTGTCGCTCCCGCCGCAGCCCCGCCGCCTTCCACCAATTCGACCTTCTGGGCGATCATCTCCTGACAGCTCTGGGCCAGAGGAATGATTAACTGATTCGTTCCCCGATGGAAGCTCATCGCGTGCCAATTGTGGCCGCCCTCCGAGGTGGGGCAGCTCTGCAAGTACTGGCCGACCTGATTTTCGACGATGTCATTGCGGAAGTGCGGCTCGCCGGTCTTGGGATCGAAGGAATCGTAGATGTTCTGGAACACCGTCTCCTTATGCCCCAGATACTGGCCGGTTTTTCTATCGTTCTTCCAGAGAATGCCTGCCTTCCCGGCGCTGAACACCAGCTTCTGTCCGTTCGAATCAACCAGCACACGCTCGAAGACTTCATCCAGATCGAGCGTCTCGCCGGGAGCATGATTGTAATACCACTCCAGTTTCCCCGTATCGGCGTGGAGAGCCACGGTGGAATTGGCGTAGGCGGTGGCTCCGTTGCCGGACTGGCGGCTGGCCCGCATCCACGGCTTCGCCTGCGCCACACCCCAATACGTTAAATTCAGGTCAGGATCGTAACTGCCGGTGATCCACGTATCGCCGCCGGCGCGAAACAAGTTTGGCAGCTTGCCCCAGGTGTCGCCGCCGGGGTCTCCATCTTTTGCGATGGTGTAAAACTTCCACACCAGCCGTCCCGTCTGCGCATCGTAGGCGCTGATGAAGCATTTCTCTTCGCGGTATTCCGCGCACAGCGTTCCGCCGATGCCCTGCACCAGCTTTCCCTGCACAACCAGCGGTCCGCTGCTGGTGCTGTAGGTCCCCGACGCGCTCTTTTCTCCCATCTGCGTGTCCCAAACATTCTTGCCCGTGCGTGCGTCCAGAGCATAGATGTGGGCTTGCCCCGTAGTAATGAAAACTTTGTCGTCGTAGAGCGCCAGCCCGCGCTGCGAACTTCCCGTGGACGACTCGCCAATCCGGTTCTCCCAAATCAAATCTCCGGTCCGCGCGTCCAGCGCTTGCACGATATTGCCCGGATTATTCAGAAACATC
>CAVXWB010000094.1:0-12456 GCA_963765185.1 Bryobacterales bacterium | reverse complement strand
GTGCCTTAACAACAGCAGAACCGCATCGATGGTTTCCCCCACGTCGACGGTTAAGAGTTCTCCTTCATCCAGCCGGGAAAACGTCCGTAGATCGCGCACCAATTCTTTGACGCGATCCAGGCCTTCCCGCATCTCACTCAAACGGGCCCGTGCTTTCCGCAGTTTCCCGAGCGAAGACTCGGAGAGGTTGGCCTCCATCTCCGGGCCCAACGTTTCCAGCCCGCTTTCGACGATAAACAGGTTATTCACCACGAAAGCCAGGGGATTGTTGATCTCATGAGCGATTCCGGCCACCAGTAGACCCAGCGATGCCATCTTTTCGTTCTGGATCAATTGGGCCTGGGTCTCCTTCAGCCTCCGGTTGGCCTCTTCCAGATGGTGATTGGCTTGCATCAGCTCCTCAGCCATGGCGGCACGCGCCTCGGCCATCTGGCGCCCGGCGCGGGCCTGCAGCGTCTCCAGTTCTTTCGCCTTAAGCTCCGCGACGATGCGTCCGTTCTCCTCCTGAAAGAACCGCCGGCGCATAAGTGCCTGTATGCGGGCTCGCAATACTGTCAGATCGTCGGACTTGCTGACGAAATTGTCCGCCCCGGCTTCGCGGCCTCGATTCAGGTCTCCCTTATTGGCGTTGGCAGCGAGGATGATGATGGCCGGGGGCTTTTCCAGGGTGGAACGCATCGAGGCGATTCGCCGGCACACTTCCACGCCGTCCATCTCCGGCATCTTCAGGGCGACCAGAACGCAATCGAAACTCTGCGTCTCCAGGCGGGCCAGCCCCTCCGCCGCACTGTTGGCGCATTCCACCTCATAGTGGAGAACCCGCAATTCGTCGCACAGGAACGCGAGGTAGGCAGGGTTGTCATCGATGGCCAGGATATGAGCGTTGCGGAAGGCGGAATCCTGGGGATTCAGAATGGCGGCCGTCGGCAACGCTTTGCGCAACAGCGCGCGGATGCGCGAGAGCAGGATTTCAGGACTCTCGGATTTCGAAATGCAATCGTCCGCGCAGCTTTCCAGGCCGACCTCGATCATCTCCGGGGCCGAAGAGGTCATCATCAGAAGCGGCGTGGCGCGCGCGTTCAAGTTCATTCGAATGCGCCGGCAGAATTCGTCCCCGCGCATTCCGGGCAGGTTATCGTCGACCAGGATCAGATCGGGAAGCGGGTCGCCCAGTGCGGCCAGCGCCTCCTCCGCCGTGACGGCGATGGAAACCTGCCAGCCTTGTTCCTCCAGCAGCAGACGCAACTTGAAGGCCTGAGTCCCGGCCTGCACCACTACGATTCGGAAGGAGCGATTCATGCCGTCAATTCCAAAACTCGGGGAGCGATCGCCGGCAGCGGCAAGGATTCGCAAACGGCTTCCATGTGGACGGCTGCCGCGGGCATTCCGTACACGCCCGCGCCGAGGCTCCGCGCCACGGATTCAAATAGCGACGTTCCCGAAGGACGCGGGAAGAATATCTGATCTCCGGCATCCAGCCGCAGCCGCCCGCCTTCCAGCAGCATGGGCTGCTTTACCGGCGCCATGTGCATGCCACCGGCAATGGGGTCAACGCGATCAAAGGCTCCTTCAGCCGGTGATAGGCTGGGTCCTTGGTTGCTAGCCAGCAAAGGGTGCGGCGGCACCCTCACTTCAGCCAAGCAACAATGCCGCCGCGCTCCGTTTTGCGGGCTGTTACTTAGAAGAGTGGGGGTTGCTAGAGTGGGCACCGAATCCAAACCTTCTCCTCTCTAGAGGCGCTATAAACGCGCCTGCGACATGGCGGCATCCTCGGCCAGCCGGTGAACTTCATTCGCCTGAAGCAGGGCGGCCGGTGAAAGCACATGAATCAGAGCGCCATCCGGTGCAGAACGCCCATTGCGCAGGTCGCGGAGAGCGGGGAACCCCGCCAGCGCCGAGGGCAGACCCGGAGGAGAGGAAAGCCGCGCCATCGGTACGATTTCGCGGACGAAATCGAGGGCGAAGGCACAGTCCATTCCGCTGGAATGAAAAATCAAAAAAGTATGTGTAGGTTCGCTCGGAAGGCCCATCTACTAGTATGATCGGAGGTTTTGCAATCGATACTTATGCAGGTGAGAAATATAAAGTATCGGTAATTACTCGGTAGGCATAGGAATATATTGCTGGACTATACATCTGGAGTACTGCTCTAATCGGATGCGCGTGCGTTATTTTGCGTTCGCTTCGCCGATCATCTCGCGATCGGGCGAGTTGGCTCCAGAATTGCGGATGCTGGGGTGATCCAGCGAGCCCCAGGGAGACGTGCGACGATACGTCAAAGGAGAGAATTCATCATGGCTAGCAAAAAACTGCTCATGCTGGTTGGCGATTATGTTGAAGATTACGAAGTTATGGTTCCTTTCCAAGCGCTGCTCATGGTTGGGCATACCGTTCACGCCGTCTGTCCGAATAAACGGGCCGGCGATTCGGTGCGGACGGCGATCCACGATTTCGAGGGAGACCAGACCTATAGCGAGAAGCGAGGGCACAACTTCTCTCTGAATGCGACTTTCGACGAGGTTCGCGCCGGTGATTACGACGCGCTGGTCATTCCCGGCGGCAGGGCGCCGGAATACCTTCGGCTCAACCCACGCATCCTGGAGATCGTGCGCCATTTCGCGGATTCCGACAAGCCGATTGCGGCCATCTGCCACGCCGCCCAGATCCTGGCCGCGGCCGGTGTCCTGCAGGGCAAATCATGCAGTTGCTACCCGGCGGTGAGCCCGGAGGTGACCGCTGCCGGCGGTAAGTATGAAGCCCTCGCCATGGATCAGGCATACACCAGCGGGAAGCTGGTCACCGCGCCTGCCTGGCCGGCGCATCCCGCCTGGCTGGCACAGTTTCTGACAGTTCTCGGAACCCGAATCGATCCCTAGCCTGGCAGCCCGTGGTGAAGGTCGTCTGGCGCAAAAACCGGGCTTTTGCGATTCGGCCCCTTCTGCCACGCGCCTGCTAGGCCGATTGTCGGACAAAGTCGATGTAGCCCCGCTGCGGATCGGTGCCGACCAGTTTCACTCGCAGCTGGTCTCCCACGTCAACTCCCTGGCCGCGAATGAGAAGTCCCTCCACGGGAGGGGTAAGAACGCGCACAAAGACGCCCTTCGGGGTAACGCCGGTCACCACCGCCGCGAAGGTTTCCCCAATCCGGCGCTGGAGCGCCACGGCCGCGATGCGCTTGTTCATGACGCGCTCTACTTTGCGCGCAGCGTCTTCCTTCAAGGTGCAGTTCCGCGCGATCGCACCCAGCTGCCGATCCGCATACGGCGACTGCTGCTTGGCGAGAAACCGACTTGATGAGCCGCTGCGTCACGGTATCGGCAAAACGCCGGTTGGGCGCAGTGGAGTGGGTGTAGTCGTGAAGAGCCAGCGCGAAGTGCCCCTGATTCGGATCACCCGGCCGCATCACGACGTACTCGCCCGGCCCCATCAGTTTAATCACCGCGAGGGAGACATCCGCGTAGTGGGTCGCGTCGCCGGCTCTTCTCCTTTCGAGGAACGCATTGAGAGCACGGGAATCCGGCGCCGCCGGCAGAGTCTCGCCATACCGGGCAGCCAGTTCGACGATCCGCGGCCACCGCTCCGGCGTTTTCACGACGCGGCGGATCGAGCTCACACCCGCGCTGCCAAGCGTTCGCGCCATGGCACCGTTGGCGGCGACCATGAAATTCTCAATCAACTCACTGGCCTTGTTTCTTTGACGAATATCGATTCCTTGCACTTGGCCGTCCGCAATCACAGGCTCGGCTTCCACGCGATCGATGTTCAATGCGCCCTGCGCATGCCGCTCCTCCATAAGCATCCGCGCCGCTTCGTCCTGAAGTTTGAGTTGTGCTGCCAAGCCGGCGGACCCGCTCACTTTCGCCGGCGGGGCCGCGGTCCCTTCCAGCCACGGGCCGACTTGGTTGTAAGTCAATTGCGCCCGATTGCGTACCAGGGCGCGGTAAATCTCCGCGGAGGCGATGGAACCATCCTGCGCCACGGTCATATCCACGACCATGGCCAGCCGGTCGGCAGTTTCGTTCAGCGAAGTAAGGCCGGTGGAAAGTTGCTCAGGAAGCATCGAGAAAGTTTTGATTCCGGTGTAGACCGATGTGGTTTGCGCGGCTGCGTGCACATCGATGGGCGAACCGATAGGCACGCAGGAATCGACGTCCGCGATGGCCACCTGTACGCGAATGCCGCCGTTCACGCGCTCGGCCACTTCGGCCTGATCCAAATCGCGGGACGTGTCGTTATCGATCGAGGACCACAGTAAGGAGCGCAAGTCGCGCGCCTGCCCATCCGCGGCGGGCGCCGGGCGGGCTTTCAATGCGATCAGCTGCTGGTTCACCTCCGCGGGGAAATCCGGCTGGAACCCCTGGGCAATCATCTCCTGGCGCGCGGCGGCAAGCAGGTCGAATTTGGCGTTGGGCATCCTACTTGGCCGGGTGCAGCACCAGCTTCTGCACACGCCAGTTCAGGATCTCGCCTGCGTAGATTTCGTTCTCCGATGGGCACGCCAATTCGTGAATCCACCCGAACTGCTTCAACTGGCGGCCCATGCTGCCGAGCACTCCCAACACCTTGCCGTCCAGCGACAGTTTGTAGATCCGCCCCGGAAAGGCGTCCGAGCTATACAGGTACTGCGTGCCGGGGCCGGGCGTGATGCAGATGGCCCACGGAGCTCCGCCGCCCATGGCTCCCTGCTGCGCGGCTTCGGCCGGCAGAGCGCCCATCCACATATGCACCACCGGAGGAACGGGGACGTTGATCTGGATCATGCGCTGGTAGTTGCCGTCATGATCGAAGACCTGGATGCGCCGGTTGCCGCGATCCGCCACGTAGATGTTGCCCTTGGCATCGGCGGCGATGCTATGCGGCGTGTTGAGCTGCCCCGGCCCGTTGCCCGGCGTGCCGAAGGATTTCACCCAGTCGCCATTTTTGTCGAACTTGGCGACGCGCGAATTGATGTAGCCGTCGCTGATGAAGATATTGCCCTCCGGGTCCCAGGTTACGTCGGTAGGCTGGCGGAACTGGCCGTCTACGGGAGGACGCGGCGGAGTGACTCGGGTCCACGGGCCAGCCTCATCCGAAGCTTCCTTCTTGCGGCCGAACACCATCTCCACCCGGCCTTCGGGATTGAACTTGATGATCATGTCCGAGCCTTTGTCGACGGCCCACAGATTATCGTCCTTGTCGAAGCGGATGGCGTGAGCGAAAGACCACGCATACAGGTTGTGGCCGATCTCGCGGATGTATTTTCCGTCGGGCCCAAATTCCAGAATCTGCGCGGCGGTGGCTCCGTAAGCCGGCCCGGTGGTGTTGCCGCGCGAGAACACGAAGATGTGTTTCTTGGAGTTGATGGCGACACCGGAGGCCTCGCCCAGGTACAGGTCGGCCGGAAGCTTCAGCAGGTTGGCGACGGATTCGAAAGGAATCTCCGGAACGCCGGAATTCAGGTCCGCGGCGAACGACGCAGCGCAAAAGCAGGTGAGCGCGATCGGAAGGAATGGTTTCACCATAATCTCCTCAGGTCTTTGAAAAAGTACTCCATCGTACGATATCAAACACCCGAACGCGATGCCAGCTCGCACCCGCACCTGGACGCTCTCGTAATCACGAGACGCCGTCCCTCGCCGAACGTTTTACGCATTGCGTAGTATGACGGAGGCGATTTTCCGGCAGGGCCGCGTGAGGCGATTTCAGTCGATCGCCTCGGTCGCGCTCCGGAGACTGATTCAGGTTGACAGCGCGGAGGAGCTCCGAGACCTTGCGTCTCCGCCCGCGAACCGCCTTGAGGCGTTGAAGGGAGATCGTGCGGGGCAGTACAGCGTCCGCGTCAATGATCAGTACCGCATTTGTTTTCGATGGAGAGCGGGCGATGCGTTTGACGTTGAGATCGCCGATTATCATTAAAGAGGAACCTGTTATGAGCCGCAAGAACACTGGTCGAATTCCATTCCCCCACCCCGGTGAAACAATCCGGGAGGACTATCTGGAGCCGCTAGGAATGAGCGCCAACCGGCTCGCTCTGGAGCTTCGCGTTCCCGCAACGCGCATGACGGAGATCGTTCACGGCCGGCGCGGCATCACGGCCGATACGGCGCTGCGTTTGGCGCGGTACTTCAATACGACGCCAAAGTTCTGGTTGAACCTGCAAGCCTCCTACGATCTTGCCGTCGCCGCCGAGACGAAGGCCGAGGAGATCGAACGGACCATCATCCTCGCGCCGCCGCGTGAGATCTGCGAACCAGCATTCCAAGACATTGATTCGGAATTCGATTCCGATGGCACCTTTAGCCCGGTCTGGTGAGGCCTTCGGCAATCCAGCGCGACAAGTTGTTTGTCAACTTTGCGAGCTGCGGAAAGACGAGGAGGGATGCGTGGGCCGTGTCTGCCGTGACCGCCTCGACGCTCGCCGGGTGCCCAGCGTCATTCCGAGTCGTTCGGATCTGAAATGCAAAGGCGGACCAAGTGGCCTCGAATGCAGCGCGGACGTCGGCCGGGAGTTCCTTCTTGTGTTGATTGAAAAATGTGTCCAGTGCATCCGACACCACTTTCACTTTCCAGTCGCGCATCACTTTCGGAATGGAGAGGCCTAGCGTCTCGGATTTGAGCACGACCGCGTCCCGAAGATCGAGCAACATGCTTTCCGCGGCGCATCCAATCATGACCGCGGCTGCTTTGAACTGACCGCCGACGTAGCAATCGAGCCCCTCCGTCAAGTATGACCGCGCGATCTGACCCAGCTTTGCTATCGACTCAAGATGTCTTAGGTAGCCAGCGGGGTTGGAGGGATCGCGCGTTGCGTTCTCGAGAGCTCGGCGGCCAGTCTCGGTGAGGTGGAAGAACGGCGGATCTGGATTGCTCAGGTTGAGACCCCAGGAAAGAATCCCCGTGCGGAACAAGTCGTACCACTGTGTCAGGATCGCCTCTTCCAACTCGGGATGGTCATGGCCGGCGCCGAGCTTGCGGGCAACCGCGTTCAATATAGATCCCTGTTGGAGGGTGGGGCCCGATTGACTCTTCGGTTTTTGACCGTCGATCTCGACTAGAAGGACTTCCCGGATGCCCTGTAAGTCTGGGGTAGCCATCCGACTAGCGTATCCTATCGTTTGTGCCGCAGAAGGTGCGCGAGGTCATCAAAGAATTGGAAAGAGCCGGCTGGCAGCATGTTCGAACGAAGGGCGATCACCGGGTATTTCGGAATTCCGATGGCGCGATCACGGTGGTGTCCGGCAAGCTAGGGGACGATGTTCGGCCAGGCACCTACAGCGCGATCCTCAGGCAGACTAGAATCAAGGAGGAGCCCCAATGACGCGAAAGTACTCGCTTCTGATCGAAGGCGATGAGTCTGGATACAGCGCGTACGTTCCCGAGTTGCCCACCATTTTGGTCACCGGAAAGTCCATTGATGAATTGACTCGGCGCGCTGCTGAGGCCATTCAACTCTGGTGGGAGAGCGCGAAACCCCCAGCTTCGTCAACAGCGCTCCGCACGGAGATCGAAGTCGAGTTGCCGCTCGCGTAATCCCTAATGGTGGTTCGAACCCAGCTCTTTAACGATACTGCTGACAAAACCCTTGGCGTCGCCGAATAACATCAGGGTCTTGTCCATGTAATACAGCTCGTTGTCGATGCCGGCGAAGCCGGGGCTCATGCCGCGCTTGATGATCATCACGGTGCGAGCCTTATCGGCGTCGAGAATGGGCATGCCGGAGATGGGACTATCCTGGTCGCTGCGCGCCAGAGGATTCACCACGTCATTGGCGCCCACCACCAGCGCGACATCGGTCATGGGGAAATCGCCGTTGATTTCGTCCATCTCCAGCAGCTTGTCGTAGGGAATGTCGGCTTCGGCCAGCAGCACGTTCATATGGCCAGGCATGCGGCCGGCCACGGGATGAATGGCGAAGCGGACGTTCACGCCACGGCGCGTCAACAGGTCGTACATCTCGCGGATTTTGTGCTGCGCCTGCGCCACGGCCATGCCGTAGCCGGGAATGATGATGACGCTGCTACGAGCATCCAGGATCGCCGCCGCTTCCTCAGGCGTGGCCGAGCGCACCGGCCGCGCTCCACGGCTCCGCCGCCGCACCCGCCGTCACCTGCCCGAAGGCTCCGAACAGAACGTTGGTGAAGGACCGGTTCATGGCCTTGCACATGATGATGGACAACATGCAGGCCCGCGGTGCCGTTCGAGGCGCCGGCGATAATCAGCAGCCGGTTATCCAGCACGAAGCCCATGGCCGCAGGCGGACACGCCGGCCGAGGAGTTCAAGCAAAGCGATAACGGTGGGCATGTCCGCGCCGCCGATCGGCATCGACCAGCATGATGCCGAACAGCAGGGAGAAACCGATGAAGGCCGGGAACATCCACGGAGCGCGAAAAGCCGGCGGTCATCGCGACGCCCAGCGCCACCGCGCCGGCCAGAACGATAAAGCTGACGATGTTCTGGCCCTTGTACGTAATGGGACGCGTGGGCAGAATGTCCTGCAATTTCCCGAAGGCGATGACGCTGGCCGTGGTGGTCAGGTAGCCCAGCAGCGTCTCCGACGACGAGCGCGCCCATGGTGAATCCGTCGGGGCCTCGCTTATAGAATTCGGCCGTGCCGATCAGCGCCGACGCCAGCGCGCCAAAAGCGTGCGAGAGCGCGGTCAACTGCGGAACCGCGGTCATCGGCATCAGGTACGCCAGGGGCGCGCCGATCGCTGCGCCGATGACGAGGCCGACCAGGATCCACGTATATTCGAGACTTCGCGCGCATCAGCGTGCCGATCACGGCCAGCAGCATGCCGATCTCGCCGATGATGACGCCGCGCCGCGCCGTGGACGGGTGATTCATCCACTTGATGGCGAGAATGAAGCCCAGCGCCGCGAAAAGATAAATGAAACGGGAGAATACTTTCCATTCTACTTGCGCTCCCCTTCGGAAGGCGCGGCGGGTTCCCTTGCGGAACATCTTGAGCATCCGGTCGGTGATCAGATAGCCGGCTGACCACGTTGATGGTCGCGGCGATCAACGCGATGAAACCCAGCATGCGGATCAGCGTGGTGGCGTCTCTTTGCTCCGCGTCAGCGCGATGGCGCCCACCACCGCGATGGCCGAAATGGCGTTGGACAGCGACATCAGCGGAGTATGCAGCAGCGGCGAAACGCGCTTGACCAGCTCCCAGCCCAGGAACGCGGCGAGCATGAACACGTACAGACCGAATTCGTAATTATGATTCATTTGACGTTTCCGTTGGTAACAGCCTTGGTGGGGCGGGAGCCGAAAGTTTCGCAGACGCGCTGGTGCACGATGTTGCCTCCGAAGGTCACCAGAGTGTCGCGCACGATCTCGTCGGCCGGATCCGCCGTGAGCGGTAAAAATGCTTTGAGGTGCTTCAGAAACGTGGTCACATTGGCTCCGAACATCTGGCTGGAATGATACGGCGCCAGCGCCGGGATATTCATCGGCCCCATGATCGCCACGCCGTGATGATGCACAATCTGCCCCGGCTTGGTGAGTTCGCAGTTGCCACCGCGCACCGCCGCCAGATCCACCATCACCGACCCCGGCGCCATCGCCTCGACCATCTCCGCAGTTATTAAGATGGGAGCGCGCTTGCCGGGCACCGCCGCGGTGGTGATCACCACGTCCTGTTCGCTGACCACTTCCGTCATCAGCTCGCGCTGGCGCTTGTAGAAGGCTTCGTCCTGGGCCTTGGCGTAGCCGCCTTTGTCCTCGGCCGCCGTGGATTCCACTTCCAGGCTGATGAACTTCGCGCCCACGCTGACGATCTGATCCTTCACGGCAGTGCGCACGTCGTAGGCGCTGACCACCGCGCCCAGCCGCTTGGCCGTGGCGATGGCCTGCAACCCCGCCACTCCCGCGCCCAGCACGAACACCTTCGCCGGCGTGATGGTGCCGGCCGCGGTCATCAGCATGGGGAACAGCTTGGGCAGCGCCGCCGCGGCCAGCAGCACCGCTTCATATCCGGAAATAGTGGCCAGCGAGCTCAGCACGTCCATGCTCTGCGCCCGGGTGATGCGCGGAATCAGCTCCAGCGCGAAAAACGAAACGCCCGCCGCCGCCAGTTCCGAGATTTCCTTTTGCGCGTTGAGGGGCTCGCCCATCCCGATCAGAATCTGCCCGGGACGCAGGCGCGGCAGGTCCGCCCGTCCGGCTTCGGGGTTGGCGCCCAGGCTGCGGAACTGGAGCAGAATATCGGCCTGAGCGAAAATCTCGTCGCGGCTCGCGAGCTTGGCTCCACGCTGCGTGTACTGCTCGTCCGGATAGCCGGCCTCGACGCCGGCCGAAGGCTCCACCAGCACGGCCATTCCGGCCTTTTGCAGAACTTCACAGGAGCGGGGCGTAAGCGCCACGCAACGCTCGCCGGGGAAGGTCTCCCGCGGCACTCCCACTGAATTGGTCACTGTTGATTTGTCCAACTGGAATTAGAGGGTTGAAGAAATATGATAGCGTTTCCCGCGGGCCGACGCCAGTTTGCTAGTTCGAGGCCTGGACTGGGATGAAGCCAGCGGTGCTGATCGAGACCCGTCGTAGACGGCGGTTACCGCGTTGTCTCCATCGGCGGCCGTGGGCGGAACGACGACGTTGAATTGAGACAGCCCGGGGCTGATGAGCCCGGCGAAAACAACCTGCGACGCTCGCCCGCCGATCTGAACCGCGGGCAAGAAGGGCAATATGCCGGACTGGGTCAGGTAGCCTGCTGCCAAAAATCCGCCGCGGTCAGCCAATCCGAAGCCATAAAGAACGATCTCCTCGCTAGCCTGCATTTCTCACAAGCCTTCGGACAGCAATGTAGCACGCACCCGTGCGTGCCGCGTCGGCACTCTTGCCGACGCCTTGCAGAGGCAGCCTGTCTGCGTCCAACCGGGTGTCGAAGAGTCTCGACACGGCACGCGTGGGCGCGTACGCCACATCCGCCTACGGGCTGTGAGAAATGCGGGCTAGGGGAGGCGGGCGTAGCGAGGGCACCGCGTCCGCCCCGTTGCCATGGGTCGCGGCCAGATACTTCGAACCGCCGGATAGCGCGAACGCGGGAGATAGTCCGCTCTTGCTCACACCGAACGCTGGGGTGGACGCCGCTCCATTTGTAACGACGACCGAGACGGACCCGATCGTGCTGTCCAGCGGAGTCAGCACGTCGATTTGCCCCGCGCTGATGTAGTACACGTATGCCTGCAATCCGTTCACCGTCACACTCACGCCGTTGAGTTGCGTAGGCATCTGGCCTTGGGCAAATGAGGGGGCGCTGCTCCACGTCAGCCCGGTGGAAGGGCCGGCACGGCTGAGGGCGTAAGGTTCGTGCCGTAATCTCGATCCAGGCGTTCTGGGAGATAGTGGTCCCTCCGGCGACGACGTTCACGGAGGCAATGACGGGACCGGCGACCGTAACCGCTGCCGGGGCAGTGCCGGCGGTGAGCCCGTTTGAATCGGTTGCCGCGGCGGAGATCGAGTAGGCGCCGGCAGCCGCGGGAGACCAGCTTAAGTTGTAGACGCCCGCGCCTGCGAGCGTCCCAATCCAAGAGAAGCCCCGTTCGCAAAGAACTCGACCTGCGCGATGGCAACACGCCCGCTTCAGGTGAACGCGGCCTGCGAGAGAGTGATGCTGTTGCCCACCACGGTCGCCAATCCGTTCACAGGGGCGATCAGGGAGATGGTGGGAAGCCGGTGCACGGCGACCGAGATGGAGGTGCTGTAGCTTCCGCCCGTGGCATTATAGCTGGGAGAGTGAGTTGGTGTGCGCCGGTGGTCTCCTTGGTCAATATGCAGGGAAACGCGTAGTTCTCGTTGACGACCACCGCCCCTGCCTGGCTCACGGAGCCGGTCTGAGTTCCTATCAGGGCGCCATCGCGGTAAAGATAAACGCTGGTAACGGCGGTGAGATCGAGCGCGTCCGCGGTAACCGAGACCGCCCCTCCGACAACGGACCCGTTCGCAGGACCGATAAACATCGCCGTCGGCGAGCTTTGCGACGGAATCAGCACCCGCACCTGAAGCGCAGAGGGAGTGGCGCTGACCGTGGTCACCGAGAAGCGATTCGCGTAGTCCGTGTACTTCTGGCCGAGGACCAAAGCTGGTGTCGGGGCTCCGACGGCGCTCGTATTTAGCGGGTCCATATTAAGAATGAAGTCTGGGTTCCCAGCGAGGTGCAGGAGCGCTCCGCTATATGGCTGTATGCTTTGGACGGCGGCGAAGTCGGAGTCAAAACCGATCGGCTGCCGGTATTCTAAGGAAAACGTATCGCTTCCGAGCGCAGGCGCAAGCTCGATCTCAAGAGACTTGACGCCGGACCCCGCCACCTCATAGGGAGTGATCGCGTAGTTTCCCGTCGAAGCTACGACCTGCGGCGACAACCAACCTAGGTTATTCTTGTGCGATGCGTTGAAATGCGGCGAGATATCTAACTGGGGCGCGATCCCCATGGTGTCAAAATAATCCCCGTATTCGAGGAGAGCAATACATC
>CAVXWB010000093.1:0-11455 GCA_963765185.1 Bryobacterales bacterium | reverse complement strand
GCAACCTGGAGAAGCCGTCACGTTATCGCGAACGTTCCGCCATTGACGCCGAAGGCTTCGCTTCCAGGACTAACGCCATAGCTACAGGAAGTCGCGGCGTCTTGCGTTACGGGAATGCTTTCGCCCGCAATCGTGATGGTTCCAGTGAGCTGGTTGGAGCTCGAATTCGGCGCGATCGAATACGACTGAGCGACCGGAAGATTCGGAGAAATGGACGATAGCGTGATCCAACCGGCTGTTGTATTCGCCGTCCATGTGCACTGCGGCGAAGACGGCGAGACTACCAGGCTCCCGCTGGCGCCGGCTGCGGGAGCGTGAATACTTGCGGCGCCACCGAATAACCGCAGGCAGGCGTCTGCAAGATCGAGAACCCGCCGGCGAGCGTAATGGCGGGGCCGCTGGCAGGGGTGATGACGACGTCTCTCGCGCCTACCGGAGCGCCGGTCAGGTTAAAAGTCGCCGCGAGTGCATTTGCCGCCGGATTGGAAGGATTCGTTCCAAGAATATTGGCGAAACCGCCCCGCTCAGAGACGTGCGCTCCGGTCAACGTCTGGCTTCCGTTCGAGGTGAGAGTAAGCTGGATCGGTCCCGAGTTCAGCCCCTGGTTGGGAGACACGTTAAAGCAACTCTGCCCACCGCAATCCTCGCTGCTACTAATGAATCTTGGAACGGGATACGTCGACCCGTCCTGTCGGGACCCGGAATCCGAATAGAACGGAGCGTATCCCGCGGTTACCTGGACCGTTGCTCCTGGCGGAGCGTTGATCAGCGTATAGGGAATCTCCGCGTATTCGGTGCTGAAGGGGTCCGACCACAAGACCTCGTAGACAGCAAGACTGCCGGTCAGTGTGCCATTGGCAGGACTAAAGGCTCCGGCGCCCGCGGAGTCCGTGTTGGTCAGAAGCATCACTCCGGTAGATCCGTTTGTGTAAGTTTCGGGATCCGGCGCTGGCGGGAAAGATGTAGATCAAAGGCGGAACTTGCACCGAAGCCCCTTGTGGGATGCCCGTGAATTGGAGAGCGATGCGCGTTCCTGCGTCTCCGATCCCGGCGCCGCTGATGCCGGTGTTCAATCCGCCGAAGCCCACGGAGTTAAGGGGAGCGACCTCTCCAGCCTGCACCTGTATAGCCCCCGTTCCAAAGGGGGGGTTGGGGGTTGGAGGACCATTCGTAGAGTTGTTTTGCCATTCGAATGCCGACTCCGTGTTGTAAATGGCTCCGGGGACATTTTGAGCGACGTCCGGCGGATAATTGGTCCCCCCGTCGTAATCCAATAGGCTGATTTGGCGAGAACGTGGTGGCGTTGCCGGGAACCCCGTTGCCCGTGGCGAACGAAAAATTCTTGGCTTTCCAGGGGGAACCGTACCCCTCACAGACGCGAATCGTCGAGGGCGCGCTGGCCGCGCAGGACGAGGAGTTGTATAGAAGTCCGGGCTGAAGATATGCGAGTGCCGTTTGAGCATTGCTAATGGTGATCGGGATCGGGCCCGTCGCCGCGATGGTCGCCTGAATGGTGGCTAACAAGTAGGGTATGGGGTTGGGAGCCACCGAAGCGGCGTTGATGCGCAAATTCGTAATGCGGAACGTCCGGGTCGCGCCGGTCCCAGGCGGGTCGACAGGGACATCGAAAAAGGTAATGGCATTGAGCTGGCCCAGGCTCGCGGGCGTCCCGATGCGTCCCTGGAAAATATTGGGCCGTCCGCATCCGTACGTATTCGCGGACGGTCTGCCGCTGGCTCCGTCGCAAGCCGCGGAGCCGAATCCGTTGGGGGTGCCGTCGGAACTCGAAGCCGGAGTCCCGGAACTGACGATGCTGCAAACTCCGGGACCGGGCGTCCCGTTGTCGGGAGCGCCCGGCGTTCCCACAATTGAGGATCGGCCGGTTGGGATTAAACGAGGAACCAGGCTCATCGACGATCAGCAGCGCCTCGGCGAACTGATTTTCGCCGGTGACCATGCTGGTGACGTTGGTGTTGAGCGACACCGTGAAATTGAATTTGAGGGAAAGCTTGGCCCGCGGGGGTTGGCGTGCCGCCTGTGCATTTCAAAACCAAATCACTCGCCTGTTCCGTTAGCCCGTCCGCACGAACAGTGGGAGGTACGCCGGTGCTGGCGGTGCATTGGAACCCGGAGGCACTCGCCGAAATCGCCAGCCCGGCGAAAAGCAGGGGGACGCCGAAGCGGGGGCGCCACTTTCGCCTTTTTCCTTGCATACGAGGAGATGATTGTCGCATGACTGTGCGGCAGACGCAACAATAAATCCGTTTTTATTTGCTTTGGCGGGAGGCGTCCGCCGCTAATACCAGAATTTTTCCGACGAAAATCGCGGCCCGGTTAGCGGTGCGCCACTCCCACCTGACGGCAAATTTGCCCCTGTTCCTGCGGGAACAATGGCCGCGTTGGCCACGTTTAATCCTGCCGGACTTCGCGTGCGGCGCCACGGTGATGTTCATCGAGTAGGCTTCGGCGCCGGAAGGAATCACCCGCAGGGCGCGGGGAAACGGAGGGCGTCGTATAGTATGAAGGAAATCCATGACTTCCATGCTGGACCTGTGATGAGCGGAATCGCCGGATCATGAAACTCTCGACGCTGGCTCTCGATTTCGATGGGACCATAGCCCGGAACGATGTGCTCGATCCCGGCGTGCGCCAGGCCATCGCCGAGGTTCGCGCGCAGGGGATCGTCGTCATATTGGTGACGGGCCGCATTCTTGAGGATTTGCGCAGGGTCGCGGGCGCACTGCACTTCGTCGACGCAGTAGTCGCCGAGAACGGCGCGGTCATCGATTTTCCCGACAGCGGATATTCCAGGGCCCTGGGGCAACCCCCGCCTGCGGCCCTGCTCGGTGAGTTGCGGCGTGAAGGGATTGCCTTTGCGGCGGGCCAATCGATCCTCGACGCCCCCGCGGATATGGCTCCTCGAATTCTGGCGATCCTTCAACGGCTGGAGCTGCCGCTGGTGCTTGCGTTCAACCGCAGTCGCGTGATGGTGTTGCCCCAGGCCGTCAGCAAAGCCACGGGCTTGCGTGAGGCGCTGACGATCCTGCGCCTGTCGCAGCACAACGCCGTGGCGATTGGCGATGCAGAAAACGACCACGAGCTGCTGCGTTTTTGTGAGGTCGGCGTGGCGGTGGGTTGGGGCAGCGAGGTCTTGAAGGCATCGGCCGATTACGTGCTGCCCGGGGACGGCCCCCCGGCCGTGGCGGGCTACATCCGCGCGCTCGCGAAAGGCGGTCAAATCCCGGCGCCGCTCAAGACGCGCCGCGCGCTTCTGCTCGGGCACACCGACAACGGACTTCCCTTGACACTGGCCGTCCGTGGGCGGACGGTGCTGGTGGCGGGGGATCCGAAGACGGGGAAGTCCTGGGTGACGGGGTTGTTGTGCGAACAACTCATCCTCTATGGTTATAGCCTCTGCATCATCGATCCGGAAGGCGACTACACATCGCTCGAAGCCCTGCCGGGCGTAGTCGTCTTCGGCGGGGCGGACCCGTTACCGCGGCCTCGCGATCTGTTGCGCGCATTGCGCCATGCCGACGTGAGCATCGTCATCGATCTATCGCACACCCCGCATCAGGCAAAGCTCGAATACCTGCGCAGCGTCCTGCCGGCGCTCGCGACGCTGCGGCGACACACCGGGCTGCCGCACCGGATCGTCATCGATGAAGCCCATTATTTCCTGGACGACCCGCACGCCCCCGACCTGCTGGATCTCGAAGCGAGCGCGTATACCCTGGTGACGTACAGGGCGTCGAGACTTCGACCCGATTTGTTGGCAGCGACTCAGGCGGTCGTCGTCACACGGGAGTCCGATCCGCAGGAGGTCCACGAACTACGCGGACTGTGCCCGGAGTGCGAAGGATTTACGAGTGAAAGCGACTGGGCCAAGGTATTTGAAAGCCTGGTTCTGGGCGAGGCTGTGGTACTGCCGGTCACGCAGGAAGCCCAGGGCAACGTGCGCCGCATCCGGCTGGCTCCGCGGCTGACGCCGCACGTACGGCACTTTTCGAAATATATCGATCTCCCGGTGCCGGAGGGGCGCGCGTTCGTTTTCTGGTGCGATGGCGCGCCCAGCGGGATGCGAGCGCTGACGCTGCGCGATTTCGTTGCGGCCGTGGAGCAGTTGCCGGCAACCGCGCTCGACGGCCACCTCCGGCGTCACGATTTTTCGCGCTGGATTAGGGATGTTTTTGGCGACTATCCGCTCGCGAACAACTTGCGAAAGCTAGAGGACGACTACCGCTCGGCCGGCGAGCCCGATATCGTGTCGAGTCTCGTGCACGCGATTCGCGAACGTTATGAGTTCATCGCACCGGGGTCGGAAAAATGAGCGTCGGCTGTCGTCAGGCCGCCGCGTCGAACGAGATCTCGTCCTCGCCTGGGCGAGCTTCGGCTTGAGACTGGCAGGCGACGCACAGCCGCGCATAGGGAACCGCATCCAGGCGCTTCGGCGAAATCGGCTCCTCACAGTGCTCGCACAGACCATAGGAGCCATCCTCAACCCGTGCCAGAGCGTTCTGCACTTCGCGAATGGCGCGGGCGTTTTGATCCAGCTGGCGGATCACGATCTCACGGTCCAGGTTGGATCTGACCTGGTCGAGCGGGTCGGCCGCATACTGAATCTGGATCTCCTCGCGCTGCCCGCCCAGGCTGGATAGCTCCTGGAGCTTTCTCGTCAGAGCTGCCTTCCGTTTACCGGCGTCTGCGGACTTGATAGATGTTATGTTGCTCATGATCGGCCTCCCTTTCTCGGAGTCGCGATTTTAATGAGCACGCAACGGACCAAACTCCCCCGGGATCGGAAAAGCGTCGGAAGGCGTTCATCTGCGCAGAAAACTGAGTAAGAAAAGGCCGGCGGCAACGACAACAATAAGGGGTCCCGTTTCGCGATGGAGCCAGAAGGCCAGCAGGGTTCCCGCGGCCGTTGCGATCACCGCGACCACGACCGCAATCACCAGCATCCCGGTCAAATTCCTGGCCAGGCGCTTCGCGGTTGCGGCGGGAATGATGATCAAAGCGCCCATGAGAAGCACGCCCAAAAAGCGCAACCCCAGCGCGATGGTCAGCGCGAACATCTGCAGGTAAAACAGGTTAAGACGCTGAACATTGATGCCCGCCGTGCGGGCGACGTCGGGCGACACAAGCATGACCACCAGGCTGTTCCTTTGCGTCACCACAAAGCCAACCACCAGAGCCGTGGCTAAAATGCCGAACACAATCTCCGGCCAGGTGAGGACTCCGGCTCCTCCGAAGAGCGCGTCGACAAGATCCTCGCCGGAAGTCATCATGCTGCCGACCGCAAGGGCCGTGGAAAACAGGACGCCGATCACCACCTCGGTGCCGACGCCCGCCTTTCCCTCCACCGCCCAAACCAGAAGCGCGCCAAAGAACAGCATCGCCGCGGCTCCGAAAATCGGATGGATGTGGAGCGCCAGCGCGATGCCGATTCCCGGCAGAGCGACGTGCGACAAAGCGTCGGCGGCCAGAGCCATCCGCCGCATCACCGCGAAGCAGCCCACCAGACCCGCGGCCACGGCCATGGCCATGGACAGCGCCAGATTCTCAATCATGATGGACGTGGTAGCCCACCGGCGTTCCATAGATCTCGGACAACAGAACCGGCGTGAGGATCTTCCTGGGCGGTCCAAAGCATGTGCGTTTGCGGCCGAGACAGAGTACGTTGGTGGCGTATTCGTACACCACCGTCAGCTCATGCGAGATGAACAGCACGGTCAGGTTTCGTTCCACCTGAAGGCGATGGATCAGCTCATTCAGTTGCTTCTGCCCGGGCTCGTCGATGCCCGCGGTGGGTTCGTCGAGCAGCAGAACGGAGGGATTGCCCAACAACGCGAACGCTACCAGCAAACGCTGGAATTGCCCTCCGGAAAGCGTGCCGATCGTGCTTTCGCCGATTTCCTCGGAAATGGCGGCGAGATCCAGGATGCGGGCGATATCCGCGTCCGAGCCAGATGCATGCGAACCACCTGCATGCGAACCATGTGCATGTGAACCAGGCCTCAACCTGGCGCGCGCCCGCAGAAAATCCATGCCTGTGATCGGAATGTCGCGCTCCAGATCCAGCTTCTGAGGAACGTAGCCGATGCCCGCATCCGGCGCCCATCGAATGCTTCCCGTACTTGGAATCGACCCAATCAGGGCCTGGAAGAGAACCGTTTTCCCGGCGCCATTCGGTCCGGTCACGGCCAGCGAACTTCCTCTGGCGACGCTGAAGTTCAGGTCGTTCAGGACTTCAACCTTGCCGAAATGAACCGATAAATGCTCGACCTCTAGAACGTTGTCCAAACTTTGCCCCTCTACCTAGCCCGCAAAGGGCGCGGCGGCGCCCTCGTTTCATCCAAGCAACAACGCCGCCGCGCTCCGTTTTGCGGGCTGTTACTTAGGAGCGGGAACCTACAGTCTAGCGGATGAGCGGATTCCCAAGCCGCGCTTAACCGATCCGCCGCTTAACTGATCTTGCGGATGACATCCACTGAGCAGGCGGCGTGCATGGCGACCGCCTCGGAGACGCTGCCCAGCAGAAACCGGTCTACTCCCTGGCGGCCGTGCGAGCCCAACACGATCAGATCGGCTCCCCATTCCGCGGCCTCGTCGAGAATGATGGCCTTGGGCGTCTCCAAAAGGACTGAGACCGACTCGGATACATTCAGCTCCGCCGCGGACAAAATCTCCCGCGCATGAGTGATGGCATCCTGCGTTCGCTGCATCGCCTCAGCCTGGGCGGACTCAATGAACGCGGAATTAATGAAGGGCGGCTGGAGCAGCGCGCGGGTGGCCGGCAGGATCAGCTCGACGACACTCAGAACGCGGATTTCCGTGCCGGCAGGCCAAGGCCGTTCCACAATCGACCGCGCAGCCCGTTGCGAGAGTTCGGAGCCATCCGTAGCCAGCAGCACTTTCAGGGTATCGCGGCCCGAAGGATTGGTTCCGGCCCGCACCACCTCCACCGAGCAAGGGGCGTGACGCAGCACCGCCGCGGCCACGCTTCCCAGGATGAATCGCGTCACCGCGGAGACTCCATGCGGGCCGACGATCAGGAAATCGGCGCCGGTCGTCCGCGCCCGATCCAGGATGACGGTTTTGGGATCGCCGGCCAATGTCTCGCCGGTTGCGGCAAGCCCCTTCGAGCCCAGGCGCCCGACGGCCTGTTCCACCACTTGTTGCGCCTCGCGAACCGACTCCAGCGCGACTTCGGATGTGGTCCACAGATGCGATGGCTCCACCACGCTCACAACGTCAAAGGACGAACCCGCCGGCCACGATCGCGCGGCGACTGTTTCGAGCGCGATCTGGCTTGCGGACGAAGTGTCCATCGCCAATAGAATTTTCACGAATCGTTCCTTTCCGGATCCTCTGCTTTAGAATCGCACGCAGAGTGCCAGCCGGGCATCATGCCGCAGGGCTGTGGCTGTGGGCCAGGATCTGTTGCACTTCGATATCGCTCACCTGCCGGAAGTCGGCGTACCACTCCCCCACCGCGCAGAACGGTTCGGGTGCGGCCAGACAAATGCATTCGTCTGCTTCGGCGCTCAATCGAACGCATGCTTCCGACGATGCCACGGGAACGGCGACGATCAGCCTGTGCGCGTGAAGGCCGCGGACATGCCGAACCGCAGCCACCATGGTCGAGCCCGTCGCAAGGCCGTCGTCGACCAGCACGACGGTGCGGTCACGGAGAGCGGGCGCGGGACGGCCACCCCGGTACAGCCTTTCGCGACGCTCCATTTCCCGTGTTTCCCGGGCCACCACCGCTTCCACTTCTTCGGCGGAAATCTGGAGCTCGCGGATCAGCGCATGGTCCAGCACGGGAGTTCCGCCTGCGATGGCGCCCATCGCCAGTTCTGGCTGCCAGGGAACGCCCAGTTTGCGGACCACGATTACGTCCAGCGGCGCTTTCAGTGTTTCGGCTACTTCAGCTCCCACTGGAACACCCCCACGCGGCAACGCCAGGACAACCGTGTTGCCTGTGAGATTGCGTCGGGCGAGCTCAGCTCCTAACAAGCGTCCCGCCTGGACCCGATCGTGAAATGGAAGATGTACCATTCTGCCAAGCACTCTGCAACTTGTGTTCCAGCGTGCAGATCATTGAATGACTTGGGGTTCTCAGCAACGTGAGTGAATTGGCGCGCTTACTCTGCGCGGCTGGACCCAAATCCAGCTTACGCGGCTGGTTACTTGGACGGAGGCAGCGCGAAGTCGATGTTGCGCTCTTTATTGAGCTGCGCCGAAAAATCCCGGTCCACCTGATCCAGGGGAACGCTGTTGCGCACTCCCTGCGTGGTGATGTAATTCAGCGTGTTGTTCTCCACCCAATACGCCAGAGCCGGATAGATGGTGTGATCCTTCAGCGCGATCAGAAAGAAAACCGAAGGCGAGTTGGCTGCGCCCGTCTGGGAGTCCTGTTGCGGCGCGGCATCGGGCACGGGCGTGTCGGTGTAGTCGCGAAGCACCGGATTGGCCGTCTCCGGAATGTAATTCGGATTGACGATCACGGATGGATATCCTTGCGACGGATCTCCTTGCCCTGCGTATCCTTGCCCTACGTTTCCGGGCCCCGCGTTACCTGGCGGCGGATATCCCTGCGGCGGATATGCCTGCGATGGATCGTAGCCGTAATACCCGGGTCCTGAAACGTAGCCGTCGGGAACCGGAGCCGGGGCTGTCGCGTAGCCGCCGTAATAGGGGATAACGGGATAGTAGCCGGAAACATACGGATACCGCGCAATGACCGGTCCCACGGGACCCGACCGGCCCGCTCCGCGCACGCCAAAGCCGGATCTTCCCGGGCCTCTCTGCGCGAACAGGCCCGAGCTAAGAACCAGACAAGCGACCATCAGGAGTTTCATTGCTGATCCCCTCCCCTACAACTGGTATAGCATTAAATACACCACCACGCCGGTGACGCTCACATACAGCCAGATGGGCAAGGTCCAAACCGCGATTTTGCGATGCCGGTCGAACCATCCCTTCAATCCGCGCCGCAGGGTGATGATGGCCAGCACCGGCACGGTCACCGCCAGCGCCGTGTGGGTATAGAGAATCGTCAAATACACCGTGCGAATCAATCCGGTGCGGGGATAATAATTGATGCCGGCCAGCGCGTGATACGTCAGATACGAAATCAGAAACAGCGTGGAGACCGAGAACGCCGTGATCATCACGCGCTTATGCGCCTGACGCCGGCCCTTGCGGATCAGCACGTAGCCGGTCACCAGCAACACCGCCGCGGTCCCGTTCAGCACAGCGTTCAGGGCCGGAAGATCCTGAACGCTCAAACTCGCTCCTTCACCAGGAGTTTGGCGTCGGCCACCACGCGTTGAATCGCATCCGGCTCCTCGGTGAGGTAGTATCCGCGCACCCTTTCCTTGCGGTCCACCAGCACGAACCGCGTGGAATGATCCAGGCTCCCGTCGATGTCGCCCAGCTTGAACACGTCGCGATCCAGGCGGCGCAGCGTGTCCACGTCGCCGGTCAGGAAGAACCACACGCCCGGACGCGCCGCATAGCGGCTGGCGTAGATTTTCAGCGTCTCCGGGGAATCGCGCCGCGGATCGACGGTCAGAGAAATCAGCCTGACCCCGCTGGGCGCCAGCGCCGTCTGCACCTGCCGCATCTGCGCGCTCATGCGCGGGCACGGCCCGGGACAGTTGGTGAACATGAAATCCGCCACCCACACGTGCCCGTCCAGCTCTGGAGAACTGTCGAATCTGGCTCCGGTTTGATCCGTCAGGACGAACTCGGGGACGGAGCCGTAGGTGGGCAGATTCGCGTGTCCGGAGCATCCGGCCAGTCCCACCGCAATGCCGCCGGCGGCAATCGCAACGAAACTAATACCGCGTACCGTCGAGAACCAGCAAGCCATAGAGCAAAGGAAGATAAACGACGCTGGCCAGCAGCACCTGGCGCGCCCGCAAAGTGGAATGTTGGGAGGCCGCGCGGAATCCCGCGATCAATACGACAGCCCCCAAGGCCAGCGCTCCGTACAGATATACGTTCCCGGCCATGGAGAAAAACTTGGGCGCCAGGCTCATCGGAACCAGGGCCAGCGAGAACCATACAATACGCCGAGCGGTGGAATCGCCATCCGGCTCGACTACGGGAAGCATGCGGATGCCCGCGCGCGCGTAATCTTCGCGGTACATCCACGCGATGGCGTAAAAGTGCGGGAACTGCCACAGGAACAGGATGGCGTAGAGAATGCCCGCTTCAAAGTTCAGCCGTCCGCTGGCGGCCGCGAAGCCGATCAGCGGCGGCATGGCTCCGGGAATCGCGCCAATGGTGGTCGAAATCGGAGACACGCGCTTGAGCGGCGTATACACGAACAGATAACTTACCAGCGTGAACAGGCCCAGGAACCCGGTAAGAAGGTTCACTTCCAGGCACAGCTCGGCGAAGCCCGCAACCGAAAGTGCCACGCCGAACCACAGCCCCTCGCGCGCGGTCAGGCGTCCGCTTGGAATCGGGCGAGCCTTGGTACGCCGCATCAACGCGTCGCCTTCGTTCTCGTACCACTGATTCAGCGCGGCCGTTCCGCTGGCGATCAAGCCGGTGCCGATCAGCATGTGCAGCAGCGCGGCCCAGCTCCAGGCCGGCGCAAGATGAGCGCCGCACATGAATCCGATGGCCGCGCTCATCAGGATGAAACTGGTGATGCGCGGCTTGGTCAGCTCGGCGAAACTTCCCAGCCGGTTCATGCCGTCACCGCCTGTCCCTGGTGCGCCGGTTCGCGCACATTGCGCCGGATCTGAATCGCCAGCACCACGCTCGACGCCAGCGTCAGCGCTCCCGTAGCCACGTGCGCCACGGTCAGGATGACCATGGCAGCGGGATTCCGCGCCGCATCCAGCCGGGCATAATAAGCGCCGATTCCCAGCATCACCTGCACCAGCGTAACAGCCATCAGGGTGATCGCCGCGGGCCGCAGCGCGCGATGCTCCGGAAATTGGTGCAGCACGAAGGCGCACAGGATCAGGATCGCCGCCGCAACCACCATCGCGCCCAGGATGTGCGGCAGCACCGTCATGGCTCCGTGGCGGAACGCAGCGCCCAGCGCGATCTGCGCCAGCACCAGCGCGGGAATCACCACCGCCAGCGACCGCAGCGACGGTTTGCCGTAATCTTCCACCATCTCCGGGCCGCTTTGCCAGCTTCGCGAAGTGAAGATGGCGATGGCCACCGTGGTCGAAAAGAACAGTTGCGCCAGGCAGGCGTGCGACACGCTCACCGCCGGAGGCAGCAACAGCAGCACCGTCAATCCTCCCAGCAAGCCTTGCAGGATCACCGCGCCTAGCGCGATCCATCCCAGCTTGCGCATCCACGGCCTTTGCTCGGCGCGCGCCAGCCAGATCGCCAGACCTATCGTTAGCAGACCGACGAAGGTGGCCACCATGCGATGGCCGTGCTCAAAGAACACGCCGCCGGTCATCTGCGGCATCAC
>CAVXWB010000092.1:0-27761 GCA_963765185.1 Bryobacterales bacterium | reverse complement strand
CCAATCGGCGATAAGATGATCCCGCACGGGATTTCGCTGGGCAAGCGCTCAGGCGGCCTGATGCAACTTTACGTGGTCAATCACGGCGGACGGCAATCGATCGAGATGTTTGAGCTGAAACAGGCGGGCGGGAACTGGACGCTGGTGTGGCACGGGTGCGCGGTCACCATGGCGGAGTTCAACGACGTGGCAGTGCTCCCGACGGCGGATTCATCGCCACGCATCCGACTTCGCTGATGACGCCGGGGAATAATGCCGACCTGTTCAGCGGCAAGCCCAGCGGATGGGTCGCGCGCTGGACGCCGGGAAAGGGCGAAACGGAATTGCCGGGAACTCGACAGGGCTATCCCAATGGGGTGCTGGTGAGCGCGGACGGCCGTAGCATGTATTTCAACGCGTGGACCGCCAAGGAAGTCCACAAATACGACCTCAAGGAAGGGAAAGAGACGGGGGTGGTGAAGCTCGATTTCATGCCCGACAACATTACCTGGACCCGCGATCATAAGATGCTGGCGGCCGGAGTGAAGGGCGCTCGCGGAAATTGTCCGGGGGACAGCACCACACCGTGCGTGAGCCAATTCGGAGTGGCGGAAATCGATCCGGCCAAAATGGAGGCGAAGACGGTCTTCGATTCCGAGGGCAAGGGCGCGTTGATTTCAGGCGTCTCGGTGGCGCTTCAGGCGGGCGACGCGATCTATATCGGGTCGTTTCAGGGAGACCGGCTGGTAAAGATCGGCTGGAAGAAGTAGACGCTGCGGGGATCTTAGTGGCGTCCCGCTGCGACGCCTGAATTCTCAGCGCCATACTGCGATGGAGGTTGGGGGCCGAGGCCGCGACGGATGGGCCTCCTCGATCTGGCATTCGCCCACCGCTCCAGCGCGTCGATGTCCTTGAGGTTAAACTTGGCTACACTCAAGCCGTCGTCGAGATCCACGGCTCGACCGCGCTTCACGATGACCGTGGCGGAGCCGTCGCGCCGCACTTCGGCCTTGCCGTTGAACACGCGCAAGCGTCCGGCGTCCAGGCGATACACACCCTCCTGCTTCATCACGATCACGCTGCCGCCGGCAATCAGACGAATGCGGTCCGTCTTGACAATGTAGTTCACGGTAACCACGGCCGATCCGGATTCTAGAGACACGCACGCGTCCGTGAGCTTGACGTCGTCCATATGCAGCCGGCTCATTTCGCCGAGCCGGAGAATGATTCCGGGATTCAACAGGACCTCCACCCGGCCGCGCTCCGTGGACAGGCTCTCGCCATTCTTGAGCTGGCGATAAGACTCGCCGTTCTTGAGCCGGCCGCCTTCGACGGAAACACGGCCCGTGACGTAAAACACGAAGCCGGATTTGGCGCTGATCACCCTTTGCGCGAGCGCGTCGCCTGCAAGCACAACCGTGCCTGCAAGCACACCGACGATGAGCCGCGCGCGAGGCGGGACCATACCTTTAGATTATAGGAGCGAAAACGCAAGGCTGCGGAACGGCGGAGCCGCCCACGCCGCTCCAGCGTCTAAACGGCGCGGCGGAGGGGCGCGTCCGCTCGTGGTTCCATGGGCAGGACCCTGCGGCTGCGGCGGGTTTCCTGCATCCGCTCCGTGGCCGAGGCGATGGCCTCATCAATGGATTCGCTGCGCACTTCCACGCCGCCCCAGCTGAACTGGATCGAGAGCGAGCCCATGGAGCGGAGCTGGAAGTCCCACAGTTGTTCGGCGATCTGGCTGCAGCCGGCGTTGAGCGGAGGCGCCGCGCTCGCCGGGGTAAATCAGCAGGAACTCGTCGGTGCCGGACTGCGCCGCGAAATCGTTGGCGCCAATCAAGGATTGGATCAGCGTACGAACATCGGCCGGCAGCGAGCGATTCGAGGATTGCGATGTGCTGGCGCCGATGGAGACTACCAGTCCGCTCACGGGCTGGCGGCTTTCCACCAGACGGGTGAGGACGAAGCCGTCCTGGAAACCGGCCGGCAGGGCCGGTTCGCTCCGCAGAGGCTCGGACGCAACGGGAGCGGCGGCCTTTGACCCGCCGCGGCCGGCCACGCTTAGATAACGGCGCGAATCCAGCAGCGAGCCCCAGTCACGGGACGCGCCGGTGGACTTTTTGACCAGCGCTGGCGCCGGAGCGTCGGCTTGCATGATCTCTACAGCGGGAACTTCAACAGGAACTTCCACCACCGGCTGGTGTGGCTGAGCGGAAGGCGGTTCGGCGGCGCTGAGTTGTTCGGCAGCGGGACGTTCCGTGGGAACGTGATCCGGCAAGCGGCGGGGCCTGGGCGATGCGGCCAACTGCTCTCCGCGCTGGATCACCGCCAGAACATCCGGCGCGATGGTGCGCTTTTCGCGCCGGTCGGGCCGCCTGGTGACGGGGGCTGCCGACGGGCGTGCCGCGGCGGATTCATCCACCTGCTGCGCGGAATGCTCTTGCGACACGGTCTGCTCGGCGGTTTCCGATAATTCGGAGGGCCGAGCCGGTGCTGTGCGGACTCGCGCGGGTCGTTCTATTGTCGAGTCCGGCGCCGGAGCCGCCAGGGTGCGCGGCGCCAGCATCTGGAAACGCTTATTCTCTTCCTCGCGCCGGACCTTGAGCTCGATGGTAAGCTCCCGAAGCCGCTCGTTGTTACCCTTCAGAAGATCGCAGACCAACGCGGCGACGGCGGCGCCCAGGATGACCACCAGGCTGAGTACGATTTGCATCTGGTATTGACCGAGTTCCATTGCATCCTGATTCTAGGTCGCGGCCAAAGTAGGTGGAATAGCCGTCCACTCCCATTTCGTGCCGGTACAGGATGGCTGCGATACCTAGAACTTCGGTACTAACGCTCGCCAAACCAGGCTAAGAAGAGACCATCCGGAGGAACATCTTCCCAATAGGAGATAGGCTGGCTCCAGACGCGGCGGCAGTGGCGCGCCAGCAGCCGCTCCAGCTCCTTGCGCCCGAACCAGCGCTCCCACTCCGGGGTATTCAATCGTCCCCAGGCCTCCGCGTTCTTGTCGATAATGGCAATTCGCCCGCCCTTCTTAACGATGCGCGCCAGCTCCGCCACCGCGGCGGGGATGTCCACGGCGTGCTCGAGAGATTCGGTGGCGTAGGCGGCATCCATCGTTTCACTGGCAACGGGAAGCGCGGTCATGCTGGCGGCTACGCGCTGGAGATTGGCCGGAACGTGCGCCAGCATCGCTTCCGCCAGATCCACCGCGAGCACGTGGGCGTCCGGCCAGCGCTCCTTTACAATGCGCGCGAAGCGGCCCTTGCCGCAGCCGATATCGGCAACCCGCTTGCCGGGAGCCATACAGGCTTCCAGGTGTTCCAGAATCAGCTTGACGTGCCAGATACGCGGATCGATGGTGGACGGGTAATGCTCTTCGTCGCCCGCCGCGCGGTTGAAGTAGGCGCGAATTTCCGAAGCCGTAACGGCCGGGCGTCCGCGGAAGCGATCCAGAAGATCCATGTTGCGGACTTTAGTCGGGTTGCGTCAGGAAAATGGGCAAACCCATCTTGTCGGCGTAATTGGGGCGGTAGCGGTCCTTATTGTACATGCTGTTGAGTCCACCTTGCGCGGGCCCAGCGCCGGATCGGGAATCGCAGCCAGCGTATAACAGCCGTGCACCAGCGCGGCCATCAGCCCGCTTCTGCCGGAGAGCACGGCATCCATCGCGATATTGCCGAAAGTGGCCGCCATCAGCTTGTCCGCGAAGTCCGGCTCGCCGCTGCGCAGATCGTAGGTCAGGTCGCTGACGATGCTCTCTTCGCCGGTGCGTTTGCCGATCTCCGTCGCCAGAGCCTCGCCCACGCTGGCCTTGTGGCGATGGCCGAAGGCGTCTGGCTCACCGTACTCCTGCACCTGATATCCTTCCCACTGCGCGCCCTCGGAGACCACCACCAGCACGTAGTTGCTGGGCGTATTGCGCTTCTCCACCATCAGTATGTCGATCAGGTGCTCCAGGTTGACCTTGTATTCCGGGATGCAGCAGCGGATGTTGGTGACATAGGCGGTGTACAGCGCCGTAAAGCCGGCATCGCGGCCGAAGACGCGGAAGATGCCCACGCGCTCATGCGATCCCACCGTGGTGCGCTGGCGCTGGATGGCGTCCATGGCGCGCGTGATCGCCGTGGAAAAGCCGATGCAGTATTCGGTGTTGCGCACGTCGTTGTCCATGGTCTTGGGCACGGCGACCACCTTCATGCCCAGCTTATCCAGGCGCGCCGCGTAACTCAGCGTGTCGTCGCCGCCGATGGCGACTAGGTGGTCGATCCTCAGCTTCTCCAGGTTTCCGAGCACTTGTTTGCTCATATCCCAGGTGTCATTGTTCTTGGGAAAGCTATCCGCGGAGAAAAACGCGGGCAGCTTGCGCATCTTCGACGGATTGGTGCGGCTGGAGTGCAGGACGGTTCCGCCGGTGCGGTCGATGGTGCGCGTGTTGGCGCGGTTCAGCGGTTGAACGTAGCGTTCCTTGCTGGCCGGGTCGTCGAGATTGAGATGGGTCAGGCCTTCCCAGCCGCGGCGGAATACCGATGATCTCGCAATCGTTTTCGGTGCCGCGGATAAACCACTTCTTTGATGACCGAATTGAGGCCGGGAACATCACCGCCTCCGGTGAGAATGCCGATTCGTTTGCTAGCCATGTTTCATCTTACAGGGTGCGAGGGAGGGTGGGGGGGGGGAGGGGGGGGGGGGGTCTCCCACTCTGAGGGGAGGGAAGGAAGGGAAAGAGGGAAGGAGGAGGGAAGAGGGAGGAGGGGGGGAAGGGAGGGGGGGGGGGGGGGAGGGGAGGAAAGGGGAAGGGAAGATTCGCCGACTCGCCATGTATCGTTTGACATAGTGGGAAGTATGAAAGAGAGGCGAGCGGGGTCAGGCGACGATCCGCAACCGAAGTCGAGTTTCGAGGGTCAAAGACTCGAAACTCGCTCTCCGCAAATGGAAGGGCCGCTGTAAAGATAGCTTCGGGTGAGCCGCATCCTGCCGGCCCCTACCTCGAATACGGAACCAATCGAGGCGGACGGGCGTCCGGCTCGACCAGCCAGGCGGTGCGGTCCGGGTAGTAGTCCAGCAGCTTGCTATCTTCTTCGGGACCCAAATCCAGCGCCCAGACGACCTTTGAGCGATCGATATCCGCGGCGTTGGAGATCCATTCGCGCAAGGGATGAAACGGGGCGTAGCGCACGAACACAAGCTGGTTGCCGGGCGCTTGTTCCAGACGCTTCGAATGCGGGAAGCGCCCTTCCGGATCGCCGTGATTGACGAAATCGAAAAGCTCATAGGGCCCGAAGGCGTCCAGGAAGTCCTGATTGCCGTAGGCGTGAACGCCGTACCAGAACGCGAAGTGCGCCACTGCCAGACAAAAGATTGCGTTCGCCGCCAGCCGCGGCATATATTTGAGTCCCGCCACCGCGATCAGCAAAAATGCGCACGCGACCGCCGCGATGTAGTGCGGATAGTAGTAGGGATAGAAAGCGGAAGCGGCCAGCAGAACCAGGATGGACGCAGCCGGCCACCACAAACGGCGGTCTCGCATGGTGAAAACCAGGGTGAAAAGGAAAACCGGCAGGGTCACATAGAGCCCTGGGGAAAGGAAGAAGCGGACGTAATCGAGACGGTCCAGGAGCCGCTCCCACAGGCTGCGGGCGCTTTCCGTGTCGTGAACCTCGGCTTGCACGTCGTAGCCGCGCTGTTGTTCCGGAGTCAGCTCACGATGCGGCGTCGGATCCGGCTGCATGGTGAAGGTGGTGGGGACGCCGTACTGATACCGGGCGGCCATGTAAGGCAGAGTGGTCCAGCTTCCTGTGACGGCCTTATTTTGCGCCAGGGTCAGGGAAACGGCGGGCAGCGTAGCGGCGATTACCAGCGGCACGGCGAGCGCCAGGCGCCTGCCGTTGAACAACCCGTAGACCAAAAGGAACAGCGCCGACGATCGCCACCAGGAACACGCATTCGTAAGGGCGAGTGAGCAACTCCAGGCCGAGGCCCGCGCCGAGCAGGATAGCGTCGCGGGTACGAACCTTTTCGAGAAGGCGCGGCAGCGCCCCGAACACCAGGCAGCCCGCGATTCCGGAAACCGCACCGCCCCAGTAGGAGTTCATCCAATAAGTCAGCGGGCCGAACTGGAACACCGCCAGGAGTCCTCCCGCCAGAGCCCACCCGGCGGAGACCCAGCCGCGCAGCATCCAGTAGCACAGCGCGCACAGGAGGGCCTCGGAAAGCAGAACGCCCGCCCAGGGATGGCCGAAAATCGCGCGGCCCAGCGCCAGCGCGATGCCCTGCCCCATGGGGAAAATCGAGCTGTAGGTGGGTTGCTGGAGCACGAAGTTGCTCTCAAAGAAACGGTACAAGGGGTGCGTGGGATTGGCCAGCCGGAAGTGGGCAAGAGTATCGGCGAGCAGGAGGTAGCTGCCATCGTCGGCGGAGCTGGAAATGGGAGGGCCGGCCTGCGGCAGCAGCGCCAGGCGAAGCGCGATGGTCAGCACGCCCAGAGCGAGCATGCACCACGCGGTTTTCCCGGCGAACCTGCGGGCCAATCGAGCCACAGGATCTCGCGCCAGCACCAGCAGCACCAGCACGGCTGCCACAAAGAACTCGACAAAGTCGCTGGCGCCGAAGCCGATGGGATTACGCAGAGGAAGGAAGGAACGGAAGACGTGGAACAGGTAAAACATGCTGACTCGAAGACGTTCTCAAGTAGATGCTTTGCGCGTCCGTTTGCGGGCCGAAGGCCGGACCACTTTGGCCTTCCCGCTCCAGCGCCCCAGCTTGAATTCGCGTCCGTAGTGGGAGACGGTGTTGTGAATGGTGACGGTGACGCCGCCGGCGGCGTCGCACTCATAGCGCTCCTCGATCTCCTGCGACGCGGCGGCAGGGCATCGTTCCACCGCGACGCCCGACAACGTGCGCATGTCCGCCAGAGCGGGATCGAAGGGGAAAAGAATTTCGTCCCACACCGCGATATCGCCGGAGGGCTGGCCGTCGGCATCGACGCTCGCGGCTTCGAGATAACGGAAGTCGCCGATGTTGTGGACCGGCTGATAGCGCCGTGAGACCGTCAGCGGGGGCTCGGCCACGGCGGGAAGGCGTGTGCCGCGCGGGAAAATGGGGTCGAAAATCATGCGCTGGCCGGCTTCGGATTCACGCCATACGCCGAAGTTGCGCGTGAACACCTCGCGCAGAGTGTAGCCGGAAGCCGCGTCGGCTTGAATGGCCAGCCCGATGGCGGTGGCTGAACGCGTATACTCGCTGCGCTTGACCTTGCGGCCGAACTCTTCGCGGAGCATACGCGTGATGGGAGGCAGCTCGCTGCCGCCTCCGGTGATGTACAGCGCGTCCAAGTGGGAGTCGCCGGCCAGGCGCACTGTGGCGGCCACGGTCTCCTCGATCAAAGGACGGCACAGCTCGTAGTAGCTGGCCACGGGAATGACCACCTGGCCGCGGCCTTCTTCGATCAGGTCCAGATCCACAACCATGCGCCGCGAGTTGGGATGCAGCGCCTCTTTCTGGCGGCGGCATTCCTCTTCCAGACGGAAGGCGGCGGCGGGATCGAGCGCGGCCAGCTCCTCCGCGCCCAGGGCAAGCTCAGCCAGGATGCGGTCGAAATCGTCGCCGCCCAGCGTGGAGATGCCCTCAGTGGCAAGCACGGTATGGGTGCGCGCATCCAACTCCACCAGCGATGCGTCGAAGGTGCCTCCGCCGAGATCGTAGACCAGAATCCGTCCCGTGATGCTCTGGCGATGGCCGAATTCGATGGAGGCGGCGGAAGGCTCATTCAACAATCCGAGCACGGAAAAGCCGGCGCGCCGGAACCCGTCGACGGTGAGGAATCGCTGGTTGCTATTGGCGTTGGCGGGAACGCCCAGCATGATCTCCAGCGGTTCGCCGGCGCCGAAGTGCGCGGTGAGCTGCTTGTGCAATTCGCCGAGCAGGCCGTGCATGAGATCGGCCAGGGGAACCGCATCGCCTCCGGCTTCCAGCAGCGTTTCGGGCCCGGCATCTTCGAGATACCGTTTGGGGGAGCGGATCACGGTCCAGGACGTATCTGCTTGGGCGTGCCAGGCGTCCCATCCATACAGACGCTCCGCGCCACGCAGGGCCACCAGTGGCGGGAACCATTCGAAGGTCGAATCGGCGGTTTCGAAGGGAACCAGGGGATAGTTGCCGCGGTCGGCAGCCGCCACGACGATTCTGGTTGTTCCGAAGTCGATGCCGAGTTTCATGATGACATTCTCAAATTCAATTACAATGGTCGCTTATGAAGAAGCTACTTTGCACAGCGCCGTGGGTTGGAGCTGCGTTGCTCCTTCTCGCTCGCGGTTGGGGCCAAGCCCAGCCGCAGACCAACCGCCTCGCCAAGGTCCGGCTCGAGAATCTTCGGCAGTTGACGCATGGAGGCGAGAACGCGGAAGCGTACTGGGCTCCGGATGGAAAACGTCTCATCTTTCAGTCTACACGCGATGGCCACGATTGTGACCAGCAGTACATCATGAACGCGGACGGATCAGACCAGCACCTGGTGTCGACCGGGAAGGGCGTGACCACCTGCGGATACTTTCTCTCCGACGGCAAGCATATCCTGTACGCGTCCACGCATGAAGGTTCCGCGTCCTGCCCGGCCAAGCCGGATCGCAGCAAGGGTTATCTGTGGGCGGTCTATCCGGACTTCGACATTTACCTGGCTGAAGACAACGGCAAGATCATCAAGAAGCTCACCAACACTCCCGGCTACGATGCCGAGGCGACCATCAACTGGAAGACTCACAGAATCATTTACACCTCCATGGCTTCGGGCGATCTGGACGTGTGGAGCATGAACGAAGACGGATCGGACAAGAAGCAATTGACCAAGACCGAGGGCTATGACGGCGGCGCGGTGTTCTCACGCGATGGATCGCAAATGGTTTGGCGCGCGTATCGCCCCGACACGCCGGAGAAACTGAGTCTGTATCGGTCGCTGCTGAAAGAGAACCTGACCGCGCCGATGAAGATGGAGTTTTTCGTGGCCCGATCCGACGGCTCCGGCGCGAAGCGGATTACCAATTTCGGATGCGCCAGCTTCGCCCCCACCTTCACGCCGGATGGCAAGAAGATTCTATTCGCCTCCAACAAGCATAATTGCGACAGTAGCGATTTCGAGCTGTACCTGATTAATACCGACGGAACCGGTCTGGAACAGGTGACCAACTACGGCGGTTTCACTTCCTTTCCCGAATTTTCGCCCGACGGAACCAGGCTGGCGTTCGTATCCAGCTACAAAGGCCAGAGCAAATACGAATTCAACGTGTTCACGGCGGACTGGAAATAAGGACACGTCGCCCGCTTTCTGGAACTTGCCGAACGGCTAAGAAACCCGCGGCCCTAAATTCACATCAAAATCTACAGAAGCAGAAGGGCCGTCAGGGGCTACGCCGAGGGAGTCGATTTATACACATCTTATGCCGGAGGTGTGCCCGTGGCGGCCTTCATGATCGAAACCTTTATGGAAGGAGAACGTTTATGAAGCTAGGCACGATCATTCTTGGGGCGATGGTTACTTCGGGCATTGCGGCTTACGCGCAGGAGGCTACGACGCCGTTGTTCGAAACCGGACTCGACTATACGTTCACGCGCGTGAATCCGGGCGGGAACCTCACTTCTTATACCGCCAATGGCGGCAGCGGATTCGTGGAATACAACCTCAACCATGTGGTCGGATTGGTTGCGGATCTTGGCGGGAATTACACCGGCAACGTCAATGGGTTCCCCCTCGACAACACCACCTTTACGTATCTGTTCGGGCCCCGCTTCAATTGGCGGATGTCCCGGCTGACGCTGTATGCGCAGACGCTGGTGGGGGGCGCAAGATTTTCGAATGGCTACGATCCCCTATCCTTCGCACGGTGCTGGGCCCTAGCGAGAATACGTTTGCGGCCGCTTTCGGCGGCGGTGTAGATTTCCGGCTGACCGACCATCTGGCGATTAAGCCAATTCAAGTGGAGTCTTGATGACGCAGCTTCCCAGGACATTTGCGAATGTGAATCAGGTAGCAGAATAACCTGCGCTATTCGGCGGGCTCGTCTTCCGCCTTCGTTCGAAGTAGTTGTTTATTGTTTCTTAAGAAAACCGCGCGCGTCCAGAAATTCCAGGAAGCGCGACAGCCAGCCGGCCACGGGACCTTTGGTGCTTTCACGCACACCGAACCCGTGGCCGACGCCAGTATAGACGTGCAGTTCCGCAATCGCGCCGGCGCGTTTCAATGCCAGGTAAAGCTCCGGAAGACCCTGCGAGATATCCACACGATCGTTTTCGCCGCACGCAAGGAAGGCCGGAGGAGTGTCTTTGGAAAGCTTCATGTCCTGCGGAATGGCTGGATAGAGGAGCGCCTGAAACGAAGGCCTTGAACTAAGGCGCTCGATGGGATCGGCCGCGCTTGGGTTCCCATCGTCGAAGTGCGTAGCTGCCAGAGCCGCTAATTCTCCGCCGGCCAAAACCCCATCACGCCGACGCGGTCGGGATTGATGCCCCACTCCGCCGCATGGCTCCGGGTGAGGCGGATGGCCCGCTGCATATCGGCCAGCGCTTCCACTTCGACCTTATACGTGGAGCCCCTCTCGCGCGCCAGCCGGTACTTGAGCACGATCCCGGCCACGCCATGGTTGCTCAACCAGGAAGCCATGTTGTAGCCTTCGTGGTCTGTCCATAATTCGCTATGCCCTCCGCCCGGAGCGATGACGACTGCGGCTCCCGTGGCTGTTTCTTTTGAGGGAAGGTACACGGTTACTGAAGGACGATGCACGCTCGAGATAACATGCTCGCCCTGCGGCGTGGTGCGAACCGCCTCTGGAGCGATGTGTCCCTCCGATCCGGGAGCCCCGTTGGGCCACAGAAAAATGACCGGCTGGTCCGCGGCAATCGCGAGGGAGCAGGTCAGGAAGAACGCGCACGCAAGCCGTCGTTCTAAAGCCGTTTCCATACCGGAAAGTATACGCCCCGCGAGGCGTCCAAATTCCAGCGATTTGAAGGGAAGGGTTGATGGCTCCCGACCTCGGCCGAAGCCCCGCTGATCGGCCGCGACGCCATCGAAACCGAAGCCGCGAAGTTGCCATAATCGCCGGCAGCCGCGAAATTGAGTAATCGCGGCAAGCCGCTTAGTCCTCCTCCACGATCAAATCGAGATTCTCGCCGTCCGCGGCCAACTCCGCACGCACGCACGATTCCGGCGGAATTCCGCCGCTTTCCACCAGCGCCGCCAGCGGCTGCGTCAGCTTGCGCAGAATGGTCCGCTTCAGCTCGCGCGCGCCAAACTCCGCGCTGGTTCCCAGCTTCAACAGCAACCCGCGCGCCGCCTCGCTCAACTCCAGCGTGAAGGCGCGCTCCTCCAGCCGGACGCGGATATGTTTTTGCGAGCGCGGCGATCTGCTGGTCCAGAATGATCATCCAGCGAATCCGCCGACAACGGCTGATACGTGATCACGGCGTCGATGCGGTTCACGAACTCCGGCGAAAACTTGCGCCGCACCTCGCCCATGCCGATGCTGGCCAGCTTGGCCAGACCTCCGCGCGGGCTCCGCCGCTTGCGC
The DNA here is from genome assembly GCA_963765185.1 of Bryobacterales bacterium. Taxonomy (GTDB): domain Bacteria; phylum Acidobacteriota; class Terriglobia; order Bryobacterales; family Bryobacteraceae; genus Palsa-187. The sequence goes on along the minus strand of CAVXWB010000092.1, from coordinate 16,224 downwards.
CAGCCATCGAGCCTCGAAGCCGAAGTCGGGACACAGCTCCTTGCGCATCGCCGCCGCGCCCAGGTTGCTGGTGAGGAAGATCATGCGAGCGCTCGAAATTCACGCTGGTGTTGTCGCCCAGCCGCAGCACAGCCTTGTCCAGCACGCCCAGCAGCAGGCGCGTCATGCTGGGCGCGGCCTTCTCGATTTCGTCGAACAGCACCAGGGACAGGTTGGAGTTTTCGCTGGTGACGCCGCTCAGCTTCTGCTGCGTGAGCATGGGCTGGGTTTCGCGATGCCCCAGGTAGCCCGGCGGCGCGCCGATCAGCTTGGCCACTTCGTGCTCCATCTGGAATTCGCCGCAATCCACCTTCAGCATGCTCTTCTCGCTGCCGTGCAGCGCGTCGGCCAGCGCCTCCACGGTCCTGGTCTTGCCGGTCCCGGTGGGACCCAGCAGCAGAAACACGCCCACCGGCCGGCCCTCGGCGGCCAAGCCCGCGCGATGCATCTGCACGTAGGGCACGATTTGCGCCATCGCCTGCGGCTGGCCGATCACTCGGCTGGCCAGTTGTCCAGCAGACTGGCGGGCGGCGGACGGCGCGGCCGGATGGGAATGGGCGGACCAGGCAAAGCGGCGAGGTGCTCCTCTCGCTTCCGATTGTGCGCGCTTACCTGGCGCGGAGACGGAAGGAATAACCGCTAAACTCGCGGAAATGAGTGAGAATTCGGAGGTTATTTGTGGCGGTATGTGATGCGGCCCTTGGTCAAATCGTAGGGCGAAAGCTCCAGGGTGACGCGATCTCCGGCCAGCACACGGATGCGATTGCGGCGGAGCTTTCCGGCCAAGTGGGCCAAGACACTGCGCTCCTGGTCGAGCTGGACGCTGAACAGGCCGCTGGGGAATTTCTCAACTACGGTTCCAGTGACTTCAATGCAGTCTTCTTTGCTCATTGTCCTCCACGAGCAGATTATAGCTCAGGAAGAGCAAAAGTCAGGGAACTCGAGAGCCCATCTCAGGCGCTTCAGCAGGGCCGCCTGTTTCATCGCAGGCCTTGGGCGATTCGAACGCGGGCTTCGAGAGATGGCATCCGCACCTTTGCTCCTGCTATCGTGGGCCGTGAAGGATTCATCCGGCCGATGAGCGCCCCGCCAGTGCCGCTTTCGACGGCGCCACGTTCGATAACTGCCACGCGGCCGGCGGCGAGGATTTCTCCCGCGGCCATCGCCACTTTCGCCGTGGTTGCGCTCTTCGTCGCCATGCGGTTGTGGCGCTTAACCGATTTCGCGCTCGACGGCGATGAAATCTTCAGCATCCAACTGGCTCGCGATAGCTGGCACGATCTGTTTACCGCCGCCGCGCAGGACGCCATTCATCCGCCCCTGCTCTACGTTCTCTTAAAGCTATGGACCGGCGTGGGCGGCGAATCGCTGTTGTGGCTGCGCCTGTTTCCGGTCACCGCGTCGGTGCTGTGCCTGTTCCCTGTGTTCGCGCTTTGCCGCGATTTGAAAATTTCTCCGGCCGCGCGGAATCTGGCCATCGCCATTGTCGCCGTGCACCCTTACGCGATGTATTATTCGCAGCATCTGCGGATGTACTGTTTGTTGATGCTCGCCGGCCTGCTTTCGGCATGGCGCTTTGAGCGTTATCTCGATCGAGCCTCCGTCCGCAATCTGGTCATCTTAAGCGTGGCGAATTTGTTTGTGGGCTATACGCAGTATTACGGATGGTGCATCGTTTTTCTCGAATTCGTGTATCTCTTGTGGAAATCGCGCCTGCGGAACGCCATCGCGTTCGTGGCCGCGACTGTGCCCGTGGTGATTCTGTTCGCGCCCTGGGCCTGGTATGCCGGAAGAGTGCTGCACGCGCGCGGCCTGGCGCAGAACCTGGGCTGGATTTCCCGGCCCGCCTTCGGAGATTTGAACTGGTTCTGGGTGGATCTCACGGGTTTTGCGGAATTTCATGGAAACGGAACCGACCATGTTCTTGTTGTACTGTTGATCTTCCTCCTGTGCTACCGCCGCTATTGCGAGCCGCGGGTGCACTGGCTGATGCTGTTGTGGATCGCTCCGGCGCCGATCGCGTTCGCCGTCTCGCAGTGGCTGCCGGAATCCATCTGGGGACATCGCCACCTGCTCTTCGTCATCTGGCCGTTCGTGCTGCTGTTCGCCGATGCGGTGTGCCGGATGCCTCGCCTGGTTTCTTACACGGTGATGATCGCGGCCGGCATCTGGGGCGTGTACGCGGCCGCAGTTCCACTCCACCGACAATCGCAAGCTCCCCTGGGACGTGCTCACGCTCCAAATGCTCGATGCGGAAAACACCTCCGCGGAGCAGATTCCCATCTACGCGATCGACCCCTACCTGCACTATACGATCGGGTTTTATCTCGACTGTATAAAGACCGGCCACGGCGGGCCTGTGGGGCCGCGGCTGAGTTCGCGGCGCGATGCAGCCGAGCTCGCGGTCAAGGCCGGCCGTTTTCATGCCGTGCAGACCGACAACATCAGCCAGCTCGATGCTGGAAAAACCAGCCCCTACTTCTGGGTGGCCTGGACCGATTCCTCCTGGCATGAATCGCTCACGCCCCCGCAGATGCTGGAGCGCCGCGGCTGTCATGCCGGCGCGCAAATCTCGCAGCGCGACAATTTCCACGCGGTCATGATGGCGCCGATCACATGTCCGTGACGTTCGATGCCATCATTGCCGGAGGCGGCCATAACGGTCTGGTGACGGCTGCATATCTGGCTCGCGCCGGGCGCAAGGTGCTGGTGCTCGAAGCGCGCGAGCTGGTGGGCGGCTGCGCGGTCACCGAAGAGGTTTGGCCGGGCTACCGCGTTTCCACGGCCTCCTATCTTGCAAGCTTGATGCAGGAGAAGGTGGTTCGCGATCTGGAGCTGGCACGCTTCGGCTACCGCGTCGACGCCAAGGACCCGGCGTTCTTTTCGCCGTTCCCCGACGGCCGCCACTTCTTCATGTGGCAGGATCGCGACCGCACTCTGGCGGAGATCGCTAAGTTCTCCGCGCGCGATGCCGCCGCCTATCCCAAGTATGAAGATCATCTGGAGCGCTTGGCGCGGGTAGTCGAATCTTTGCTGCTCACCACGCCCCCGAATTTCCCGCCGGCCGGGGTCGGCGACTACATTGAGTATCTGAAACTGGCCGGCCGCTTCCGCGGTCTCTCGAAATCCGAGGTTGTCGGACTGGTCAAGATCTTCACGCAAAGCGCGGCCGAGTTTCTGGACGAATGGTTTGAGTCGGAGCAGGTGAAAGTTACGCTGGCCACCGACGGCGTCATAGGCGCCAACGGCGGCCCGCGCTCCCCCGGCACGGCCTACATCCTGCTGCACCACTGCATGGGAGGCGTGAACAGCCATCGCGGATCTGTGGGGCTTCGTGCGCGGCGGAATGGGCTCGGTCTCGAACGCGATTGCCGATTCGGCGCGCAGCAGCGGCGCGGTCATCCGCACCAATGCGGCGGTGAGTAAGATACTAGTTGACCATCGAGAAAGCAAAGCCGGGCTCGTCCGCGGCGTCGTGCTTGCCAGATGGCGAGGAAATCTCTCGCGCGCGTCGTCGCCAGCAATCTCGATCCGCGAAAAACGTTTCTTGAATTGATGGACGCGGCGGATCTTCCCGGCGATTTCCTGGATGGAATTCGCAAGTTCCGCTCCGAGGGAACCTCGCTCAAGATGAACCTGGCGCTGAGCGGCTTGCCGGAATTCAAGCGCTCTGCCCGGTGCGCCCGGCCCGCAGCATCGCGCCACCATGCACATCTGTCCCAGCGTCGAATACATCGAGCGCGCCTGGGACGACGCCAAGTATGGCCGGCCCTCGCAATCGCCCGCTGATCGAGATGACCATCCCCACCATGTACGACCCCACGCTGGCGCCCGAAGGCCGCCACATCATGGGGATCTTTCTGCAATACGCTCCCTACACGCTGAAGGATTCCAATTGGGATCGTGAACGAATCCGCTACACCGAGCGGATCCTGGATGTGATCGAGGAATATTGCCCCAATATCCGCTCCATCATCGAGCACAAGCAGACGCTTGACGCCGCTCGATCTGGAGCGCCGCTTCGGCATCACCGGCGGCAATATTTTTCACGGCGAAATGTCGCTGGACCAGATGTTCGTGCTGCGGCCCCTGGCCGGCTGGGCCAGTTATCGGACGCCGGTCCGCGGCCTGTATTTGTGCGGCTCCGGCGCGCATCCCGGTGGCGGAGTGATGGGCGCTCCCGGTCACAACGCCGCGCGGGAGATCCTGAAGGACGGGTAGGCCGGGCGGGTTTTGCTATTCTCAGGGCATGCTGCCGGCCGTTTCTGCTTGTGCTCTGCGAGTCTTTGTGGCTGTACGCCGCCGATCCTCCGCAGAAGACCTTCCCCTTCCCCTACACCCAGGAGGATCTGCCTAACGGCCTGCGGCTGGTCACCATCCCCACCGATTCGCCCAACCTGGTCTCGGTGTACATCGTGGTGCAGACCGGCTCGCGCAATGAGGTCGAGCCGGGCAAGACCGGCTTCGCGCACCTGTTCGAGCACATGATGTTCCGCGGCACCGACGCGTATCCGCCGGCAAAAGTACGAAGAGGTGCTCAAGCGCGCCGGCGCGGCCTCGAACGCCGACACCAGCAACGATCGCACCACCTTTCACACCACGTTTTCGAAGGAAGATCTTGCCCGCGATCCTTGCCATGGAAGCCGACCGCTTTGAGCATCTGAAGTACACGCTGGAAGCATTCAAGACCGAAACCGGCGCGGTGCTGGGCGAATACAACAAGAACAGCGCCAACCCGGGCCAGAAGCTGGAGGAGGTGCTGGCGGACACGGCCTTCGACCGGCACACCTATAAGCACACCACCATGGGCTTCCTGAAAGACGTTCAGGACATGCCCAACCAGTACGACTACAGCATCAAGTTCTTCGACCGCTATTACCGGCCGGAGTACACCACCATCATCGTGGCCGGCGATGTGGATGCGAAGCAGGTGCGTGCGCTGGTGGACAAGTCCTTCGGCGGTTGGAAGCGTGGCAGCTATCATCCCGATATTCCGGTCGAGCCCAAGCAGGAGGGCCCGCGCGAAGCGCACGTCGATTGGCCGTCGCCCACGCTGCCTCTGCTGACCATCGCCTACAAAGGCCCCGCCTACACCGATACGGAGAAAGACACCGCGGCGCTGGATGTATTCGCGACGCTGGTCTTCGGCCCGAATTCGGAGCTGTATCAGAAGCTGGTGGTCCGCGAACAGAAAGCTGGACAGCCTCAACGCCAACGCCCCTTCGAGCGTCGATCCGGATCTGTTCACCATCCGCGCGCGCCTGAAGCACGCCGAAGATCTTGCCCGCGATTCGCGACGAGATCCTGGACACTGTGAAGCGGTTTCAAGACGAACTGATTCGCGGCCGACAAGCTGGAAGCGGTGAAGAAGCGCGAGCGGTACGGGTTCACCATGCGGCTGGACAACAGCGAGAGCGTCGCGCAGACCGTGGCCGAATACGTTGCCCTGCGCCGCACTCCCGCTACCATCGACAAGCTGTACGCGCAGTATGGCGCAGCTTACGCCGGAAGATCTGCGGGCGATGGCGCGCAAGTATCTGATCGAGAGCGGGCGTACGATCGTCACGCTGACGGGAGCGGCGAAATGAAATGGCTGCTTCTGACCGCTTTGTCTCTGCGCGATGGCTGAGACATGCGCTCAGATGCGAACCGTAGCCCTTCCCGGTAATTCGCCTGTCGTCACGCTGCGCCTGGTGTTCACCACCGGCGCGGCCGCCGATCCTGCAGGACAAGCCCGGCCTCGCGCGCCTCACCGCGGAAATGCTCGCGGGCGGAGGCACCAAGGATCTCACGTACAAGCAGATTGTCGATGCTTTGTTTCCCATGGCCGCCTCGGTGGCGAGCCAGGTGGATCAGGAAATGACCACCTTTTCCGGCGCCACCCACGTGGACAACCTGGAAGCCTACTACAAGCTGTTTCGCGCCATGCTGCTCGACCCGGGCTGGCGCGAGGACGATTTCAAGCGGTTGAAAGACAACGCCATCAATTCGCTGCGGGTGGGCCTGCGCGGCAACAACGATGAAGAACTGGGCAAGGAAGTGCTTTTAAGCGAAGCTTTATCGCGGCACTCCATACGGCCATTACAGCCTGGGCTCGGTGTCGGCGCTTCAGAAGATCACGCTGGACGATCTGAAGCAGTTCTACAAGCAGCACTACACCCAATCGCAACTTGATCCTAGGGATCGCGGGCGGCTATCACGCCGCAGTTTCTGGATCGCATGAAGAAAGATTTCAGCACGCTGCCGGAGAAGGACCCGGCGCCCGCATTGGCGATCCATCCGCCCGCGATCGAGCACACGCGCGCGCTGATCGTGGAAAAAAATACACGCTCCGTGGCGATACTCATTCGGCTTCCCCATTGACGTGAAGCGCGGCGATCCGGATTACCCGCCGCTGCTGGTGATGCAATCCTATTTCGGACAGCATCGCATGAGCGGCGGACGCTTGTTCCAGCGCATTCGCGAGAATTCGTGGAATCAATTACGGCGATTACGATTACATCGAGTATTTCCCGCGCGGCGGAATTTGATGGAGCCTCCGCCCAACGTGGCGCGCAGCAGCCAGGCCTTTCAGGTTTGGATTCGCCCGGCCGAGCCTCCGCAAGCCGCGTTCACGCTGCGCCTGGCGGTCTATGAGTTGAACAAGCTGATCAAGGAAGGTATCCCTCAGGCGGACTTCGACGCACCAAGGAGTTCCTGAGCAAGTTCGTCAACGTGCTCACCAAGACCAAGCGGGCTGAGCTGGCCTACGCCGATCGACAGCCTCTACTACGGCATCCCCAATTACAACGCGTATATCAAGGATGCCCTCGCCAAACTCACGCGCGATCAGGTCAACGCGGCGATCCGGAAACACTTGCGGACGGATCGCTTGCTGATTGTGGCCGTCACGGACCATGCCGCGGATCTAAAGCGGCAGATCGTTGGCGCCGGTCCGTCCACGATCGAATACAATTCGCCCAAGCCCGCCGAAATTCTGGCCGAGGATAAAATCGTCGGGGCGTTTGACATTGGGTTGCGTCCCGAGGACATCGAGATTGTGCCGGTGGAGAAGATTTTCGAATAACTGGCGGCGAACGCGACAGTTGGGTGTAAGATTAAGCAGTGCCGGAACTCAGCCGGTTCCTGGGGATAATTATCCGTATGTTTGCAGAAGCAGGCGCCCCTCATCACACGCCTCATTTTTCACGCCTACTATCAAGACTCCGTTGGAATCTTCAGCGTCGATCCGGTCGATTTGATTGCCGGCTCGCTTCCGGCCAAGCAGCAGCGGCTGGTTGTGACTTGGGCGCGGCTGCATAACAGGGAATTGAGAGACGATTGGCAACGCCTGCAACAGGGAACGAAGCCATTGCCCATTGAGCCGCTGAAGTAACATGGAGCCGTTGAAGTAATATGCAACATCCCATACACCGCATTGTCTCGTTCGAATTCGCTTCGGGCTATACGCTTCGAGTCCGTTTCGAGGACGGAACCGAGCAGGCAATTGACTTTGGGCCGATCCTCGCCGGAGAACTGTTCGGCCCGCTGCGGGATCGGAATCTTTTCCGCCGCGTTCGATGACCCGAGGTCCACACCCTGGTATGGCCCAACGGCGCGGACTTCGATCCGGCGACATTGCATGACTGGCCCCAGCACGAGCGGGCTTTTCGGGAAATGGCCCGCGCGTTGGGAGCCGGCGCAGACGGGAAACTAGAGGGCTGAGAGCTACCAGATCGTCGAGAGCGTATGGATCGGACCCTGGCTTGCAGTCCCACGGGTCATTGAGGTTTGCCGGGTCTGAGCGGTGAATTATTTTATCGCGGAGAGTTGTAGCCAACTTTCCTGCGTTGAACTTCTCATAGGGTAGAGCGCAGGAATACCGTTTTGCGGCGCAGTGTCGTGAGTTTAGGTCTTGGAGTAACTGGCGGAGAGGGGGGGATTCGAACCCCCGGTAGACTTTTAAGGCCTACGACGGTTTAGCAAACCGCTGCTTTCGACCACTCAGCCACCTCTCCGCGAGGGGTGCGGTTCATCTCGGATCGTAGCACAGGCCCCGTGCCGCTTGCATTCGGTGCAACCGGCTGTATGCTTGTAGACGGTCGATCTACCGTGTTGACGGGATGGTCTTGCCGGCCGCGCGGATGTTTGATAGAGATTGGCAAGGGGTGAACAACATGAGTCTCCGTATTTGTTATCTGGTTGCGTTGAGCGGCGCCTTCCTCAGTTCCATCGCTTTCGCGGACGACGCCGCGGAGCGCGCGAAGCTGATTGGAACCTGGCAATCGCAGGGAGGCGGAGGGGCCAACTCCGTCTGGGTCCTCGATAGCCAGGGCGACGTGTTCCACGTCACCAATTCGCTAGGTGAAAAGAAAATCGCCGAATATGCGTGCAACCTTGGCAAGGAGTGCGAAGTGAAGGACGGGGAGACGGAAAGTCAAGGTGACGCTGTATTTCAACGGTCCCAACCTGGTGATGCTCGAAACCAAGGGCTCTGAAGTCGTCAAACGGCGTTTTGGTCCGACGGAAAAGGGCGACACGCTGGAGCTCGAAGTGATCCCCATGGGTGCTGACGGCAAGCCCGAAACACTCCATTTCCAGCGCGTGCAGAATGTGGTGGCCGCGACCCCCCCGCGGTAGAACCAGGCGTCGGCTCTTCCATCCAGGTTCATGAACCGACCGGCTGGTTCGTGTTTGGCGCAGTGGCGATGCTGGCGCTGCTGTTCGCGGCCGGTTTAGCCGCCCTTCGTCAGGCGAGCGGATTTAGCGCACACGAACCACCCACGGCTCTCGAAAGCTGGCTCGTGCGCCGGGCGCGGACTGCGGCGATGCCGGCCGAGGCCAAGGCTCGCGCGAATCCGATCCGGGAAACCCCTGAGGTTCTGGACGAGGCTCGGGCGCACTGGGCCGATCACTGCGCGTCGTGCCACGCCAACGACGGAAGCGGCGACGCCGATGGGCCGCAACATGTATCCTCCTGCGCCGGACATGCGTCTGGCGGAAACCCAGCAAATGACCGACGGCGAGCTGTTCTACATCATCCAGAACGGAGTTCGCCTGACCGGCATGCCGGCCTGGGGCAGCGCTTGGAAACGCCCACGATGACGAGGATTCCTGGAAGCTGGTCTACTTCATCCGCCACTCTGCCGCAGGTGACCTTGAAGAGAAAGAAGAGATGGAGAAGCTGAATCCGAAGGGTCCGGAGGATCGCAAGGAAGAAGAGGAAGAAGAAAAATTTTTGCGAGGAGAAGATACCGATGAGCATCAAGTGGAACATCATCATCACTAGAAGCGCTGGCCCTGAATCTCGGCGGCGGTGATCGCTGCGGCGCTGGCGTTCGCGCACGAGGGATTCGATCACGTCACCGGCACCATCGCCAAGGTGAACGGCAATGTGGTGACGGTCAAGACCGCGAAGGGCAACGTGGACGTGAAGCTGGACGCCAAGACCGAGATCACCAGGAACGACAAGGCGGCGCAGGTCTGCCGACCTGCAAGCCCGGCGTGCGGGTGGTGTTCGACATTCCGGAGGGCAGCAAGGACAACGTCGCGCATTCCGCCAAGCTGGGTGTGGCAGGCGCCACGCATTAGCAGCACGATCACGCAGGATGGCACGTGTTCCGCTGGTTCTGGCCTTCACCGGCTCCGTTAGCGCCTGGGGCCAGAAGGCGATCTCCGCGCATTCGGGTACGATCCATTACGTGGAGAATTCCCGGAAGTCAGGAACGATCAAATCCTCCAAACCGAGGAAGGCCGCGCCGAAATACTGCTGACGCCGGGCGTTTTCCTCCGCATCTCCGAAAACAGCTCTTTCCGGGTGCTGTCCAACCGGCTTTCCGATACCGCTCTCGAAGTGCTGTCCGGCTCCACGCTGTTCAAAGTGGATGGGCTGCTCAAGGACAACGCCATCACGGTCCGCTACAAGGACGCGACCGTGTCTTTGAGCAAGCGCGGATTGTACCGCATCGATGCCGAAGCCCGGCGTCTGCGTGTGTACGACGGGGAGGCTGAGGCGATTTACGGCGTCAAGACGGTTGCAGTGCACAAGGCTACGGCAAGTAGCGCTGGACGAGACCTTGCTGGCCGCCAGTTTCGACGTGAAAGATGGGGATGCTTTCGATGATTGGGCGTCGCGCCGGTCGGAATATGTGGCGGCAGCCAACAATTCGTGGCGCGGCATCCACAACCAACCGGAAAGTCAGGTTCCGGCTTCGGGAATTGGTTCAAAAGGAGATCGCGGCCGAATACGCGATTAGCGATGACAACCTCAAGATTCTATGGGATTACGGCCGCATGATCGAGATCAGCCGGCCCGGGAGATCGGCCGAGGTGTTCAAGCAGCTCCTGGCGCTACGACCGGATCGCAAGGAGGTGTCCATCGAGCTTGCATACGCGCTTCTCGCCTGCGGGCAAACAATTGACGCGGCACGGGTTCTGGCTACTCTGCCGCCCGTCTTGCGCTCTGGGGACGCCCCGCGATATTTCTTGGTCGCCGCCTACGTGGCGTTCCGCCGGGGCGACCGCAACCAAGCCCGCATGTTCGCCGGAAAGCTTATGGATGCAACAAATAGCCCCCCCTGCCGATAGGCAATTGGCCCAACAGCTCCTGGACGATCTGAAATAACCAGAAGCAGTTTCGTTCTCTTCGCCCATTTCGAACCGTCAAAAATAGTGCCACTTAGACGTTCGACCCCGCTTGACGCGGGTATTGAAATGGTGCATTATTATATGGTATTGGAGGGACGTATCATCATGGCGCGACTTCCGCTGGTGCTGGCCTTGGCCGGGTCCGTTAGCGCTTGGGGCCAAAGCGCGATCTCCGCCCACTCGGGCATGATCCACTATGTCGAAGGGAAGGTCCTCCTGGAGGGTCAGCCCGTCGATCCCAAGTTCGGCGAATTCCCGGAAGTCAAGAACGATCAAGTCCTCCAAACCGAGGAAGGCCGCGCCGAAGTGCTGCTGACGCCGGGCGTTTTCCTGCGTGTCTCCGAAAACAGTTCTTTCCGGATGCTTTCCAACCGGCTTTCCGATACCGCTCTCGAAGTGCTCGCCGGTTCCACCCTGTTTGAGGTGGATGAACTGCTGAAGGACAACGCCATCACGGTCCGCTACAAAGACGCGACGGTGTCTTTGAGCAAGCGCGGATTGTACCGCTTCGATGCCGAAGAAACGCGCCTGCGCGTGTACGATGGGGAAGCCGAAGCGATCTATGGCCTCAAAACGATGGACGCGCACAAGGGCAGACAGGTAGTACTGGACGAAACCCTGCTGGCCACCAGTTTCGACGTCAAAGACACGGACGCGTTCTATAATTGGGCTTCGCGCCGATCGGAGTATGTGGCTGCGGCCAATATTTCCTCGGCTCGCGCCGCTGGCAACTCCGGACTGGGCACCGGTTGCAACAACGGGTTTGCCTCCACCAATACAGCCCCCTGCAACTCCGGCTATTACGGAAGCCCCTACGGTTATGGAAGCCCCTACGGAATGTGGGCCTGGAACCCGTTCTACGGGATGTTTACGTACCTTCCCGGCATGGGTTATGGGTATAGCCCCTTCGGTTGGTCGCTGTACAGCCCGTACACCGTCGGCTCCGTTTTCGTTCCGGGTTACTATTCGCCTTACGCAACGGGTTATACGAATGCTCCCGCAGGCCCAACAGCCCTGAATAGCGTTCGCCAGTCGAGCACCTTGGGTGGCTCCGGTTCGCCTCTGCGCGCGGCTAGTTCGGGATCGTCGGTCGGCTCAACCTCCAATTCCTCTTCCTCTGCTCGTAGCGTCGGCAGCACCAGTTCCTTGGGCGGCGGTGGCGCACGCAGCTCCGGTGGTGGTGGGGGTCACGGGAAGTAGCGCGCAGACCGCGCGACGCTTCATTTTCAACCTGGTCCTGTTCGGGATCGCCTTCGGTTACTTGGAAGCCGCGGTGGTGGTGTACCTGCGGGTGATCGGCGGACCTCTCCGGGTGGCCGCGGGCCTGTCTGCTCAGGATCTGTTTCCGCTATTGCGCCTGGATCGGCTCGCGCCGTCGACGCTGGCTCTGGTCAGAATCGAGTTGGCGCGGGAAGCCTCCACGCTGATCCTGATCTGGGCCGTATCGCGCCAAGCCCGCAGCCGGCTGGCGGCCTTCGTTCTTACCTTCGGCGTCTGGGATCTTACGTTTTACCTGTGGCTTCGCCTGCTGGTCGGCTGGCCGCCATCGCTGCTCACTTGGGACCTCCTGTTCCTGCTGCCGGTGCCCTGGGCCGCGCCGGTGCTCGCGCCCTCGATTGTGGCAGCGACCATGATTGCCTTCGGAGCCTGGATTTTGTTGAATGAGCCGTTGCCGCGGGAGCCGCGAAGCGCAAAGGGTGCGGCGCGCACCCCCAAAACCAGCCAGGAACGGATCGCGCCGCGCTCCGTTTTGCGCGAGTTCCTCAGTAGAACTCACGCACTGCTGCCGACGCTGCTGCTGACCGCCGGCGCAGCCGTAATCCTGATTTCGTTCGTGTGGGACTGGCGGCGCTGGCTTGCCGGCGGGATGCCGCGAGCGTTCCCCTGGATGATTTTCGCCCTTGGTGAAGCGCTTGCGATCGCCGGATTCCTTGGGTTTTCAAGTAGTGGTATTCTTTGAGAGCATGCCGATCTTCGAATACCTCTGCCGCGACTGTGGGACGAGATTCGAAAAGCTGGTGCTCAAGCCCGCTACCGACCGAGTGGCCTGCCCATCCTGCGGAAAGAAGCGCTTGGAACAGCAGATCTCGTCATTTATCTCGCCTGTTCCGGGCAAGCTCAAAGCGGCTCCGCAGCCACACCCCGAGTATCCTTACGGCTACGTGGGCAAGCACGACGATTGATTCAGCGTCAATTCAATTCCGCCGACAATCGCTCCCACTCCGCCATGCGGGCTTCCAGGACCTTGCGGCGTTCGGCGACCAAGCCCGTCAGGCGCATGGTCTCTTCCATGTTCTTGAAATCCGCCAGCTCGGCTTCGTGACGGGCGATTTCGGACTCCAGCGCCGCGACTTCCTTTTCAACCGAGCCGAGCCGGTCTTTGCAGTTTTTTGATCTTGATCGGATTGACGCGCTTGGCCGCTTCCTCATGGTCCGTAACCGGGACGGGCTCCGGCGCGGGCTCCGGTCGGAGCCTGCGCGGTCCAGCGCCTCCGGACCGCCGGCCTTGCGCCACAGGTAGTCTTCATAGTTGCCGGGATAGACGTGCACGTGGCCGTCCTCGATTTCGAAGATGCGGGTGGCCAGCTTGTCGATGAAATAGCGGTCGTGGGAAACGAAGACCACGGTTCCGGTGTAAGCTGGCCAGCGCCTCCAGCAGCACGTCCTTGGCCTGCATGTCCAGGTGATTGGTGGGCTCGTCCAACAGCAGGAAATTCGCTGGGGCCAGCAGAATGCGCGCCAGCGCGTAGCGATTGCGCTCGCCGCCGGAGAGCACGCCGATCTTCTTGAACACGTCGTCGTCGCTGAACAGGAAACAGCCCAGCAGCGTGCGCAGCTCCGTCATTTTGGCGCGCGGCGCGGCGGAGCTGAGATCGTCCAGCATGCGCGCGTTCGGGTCGAGCTCCTTGTATTGATCCTGCGCGAAATAATCCGGCAGCACGTTATGGCCCAGCGTATATTCGCCGGAGCTAAGCGGCTCGGCGCCGGCCAGCAGCTTGATCATGGTCGATTTGCCCGCGCCGTTTATGCCCACCAGCGCGATGCGGTCGCCGCGCTCGATCAGAAAGTTCGCGCCGCTGAAGACATGCTTCGGGCCGTAACTCTTGGAGACGTCCTTGAACTCGGCCACGATGCGTCCGCTGGGCTTGGGCTGCGGGAAGGAAAAGTGGATGGTCTGCTCATCCGGAGGAATTTCGATGCGCTCGATCTTTTCCAGTTCCTTGATGCGCGATTGCACCTGCTTGGCCTTGGTGGCCTGAGAGCGGAAGCGGTTGATGAAGGCTTCCAGTTGCTCGATGCGATCGCGCTGATTTCTGTAGGCGGCTTCCAGCTGCGTCTTGCGCTCGGCTTTCTGCACCAGGTACTTATCGTAGTTGCCGCTGTAGAAATTGACCCGCTTGTTCCACAATTCGACGATTTTGTTGACCGTGACGTCGAGGAAATAGCGGTCGTGCGAAATCAGCACGTAGCCGAACGGGTAGTTGGCCAGATACGACTCCAGCCAATTGCGGGCTTCGAGATCCAGGTGATTGGTGGGCTCATCCAGCAGCAGCAGGTTGGGTTTTTCGAGCAGCAGCTTGGCCAGCGCCAGGCGCATCTGCCAGCCGCCGGAAAACTCCTCCGTATAGCGGGTCCAATCCTCTTTGCGAAAGCCGAGGCCGTCGAGCACCGCGCCGACCTGCGCTTCGATGGCATAGCCGTCGCGATTGCGGAATTCGCTATCGATGTCGTGCAGCGCGATCGGCGGCGGCGGCGTATTCGGCGCTGGCCGGGTCGAGCTCGGCGAGGCTCTGATGCAGCGTTTCCAGCTCCTGCTCCATTTCGCGCAGGCCGGCGAAGACGGTCATGCATTCGGCGAAGACGGTGCGGCCGGTGAGCGACAGACCGTCCTGCGGCAGGTAGCCCAGCCGGATGCCCCTTGGGGAAGCTGATGGCGCCGTAATCCAGGCTCTCCATGCCGCACAGAATCTTGAGCAGGGTGGATTTGCCGGTGCCGTTGGCGCCCACCAGCCCGGTGCGTTCCTTGGGAGTGATCAGCCAGTCGCAGGTTTTCGAACAGAAGTTTGGGGCCGAAACGTTTTCCGGCGCCTTGAAGTTGAATCATCTTCGAGTGCGGGTCTATTTCAAGTTTAGCGGAGACTGGCTTGCAGTACCCAGCCTTGCGTGAAGTAGTAATCCGGCTTACCTTGGAAGGAGAAGGCGGGTTATGACCAAGGCGACAATCTCTTCGAAAGGGCAAATCGCCATTCCCAAGGCGGTGCGGGATAGGCTCAACCTGAAGGCGGGGACGGAAGTGTCGATCGATGTGCAAGGTGAAGCGTTGGTCGTGAAAAAGACGGTTCGGAATAATCCCGACTGGCGGACCATGCGGGGCATGTTCCGGGGCCGTACTTACCTCCTCAAAGATTTGACCGATGAGCGCGCCGCCGAAATTTCCCGCGATAGTGCCCGAATCCAAGCGCCGGTTCGAGATTCTGCGTGAGGGCGATCCTACTTCGAGCACGATCTTCAAGACCGTCAACCTCAATGAGCCACTCCCCGACGATCTCTTCAAGTTCGTCCCGCCTGAGGGCGCGACCAAGATCGATGCGCCGCGCTGACCGCTCAATCGCAGAAGAAGCGTAGCGACCGCGCGATGTAGTTCTTCAACTCCGCCCGCTTCACCACCGCATCCAGGAAACCGTGCTCCAGCAGAAATTCGCTGCGCTGGAAACCTTCGGGCAGTTTCTGGCGGATGCTCTGCTCGATGACGCGGGGCCGGCGAAACCGATCAGCGCGCCCGGTTCGGCGATGTTCACGTCGCCCAGCATGGCGAAGCTGGCGGTGACGCCTCCGGTGGTCGGATCGGTCAGCACGCTGATGTAGGGCACGCTTGGCGTCATCCAGACGCATCAGCGCGGCGGAGATCTTGGCCATCTGCATCAGGCTGACGGCGCCTTCCTGCATGCGCGCGCCGCCGGTGGCGGAAACGATGATCAGCGGCGCGCGGCTGCTGAGGCTGCGCTCGATGGCGCGCGTGATCACTTCGCCCACCACCGCGCCCATGCTCCCGCCGATGAACTTCGATTCCATGGAGCAGATGTTGACGGGGCGTCCGGCCACGGTCCCGGAAGCGGAGATGACCGCGTCGAAGAGCTGGGTGGCGGATTGCGAGGATTTGAGCTTCTCCGAGTAGGGCCGGGTGTCCTCGAACTTGAGCGGATCGCTCGACCGCAAGCCCGAGTCGAACTCCTGGTAATCCCCATCCAGAAGCAGCGCCAGGCGCGCGCGGGCGTCCAGGCGAAAGTGGTGATCGCACTTGGGACAGCACTGAAAGTTCTCGTCCAGCGCCCTCTTCCAGATAATCTGGGAGCAACTCTCGCACTTCAGCCATAGGCCTTCGGTGCGAATCCGTT
Source organism: Bryobacterales bacterium (assembly GCA_963765185.1). Lineage (GTDB taxonomy): Bacteria > Acidobacteriota > Terriglobia > Bryobacterales > Bryobacteraceae > Palsa-187. The sequence continues at coordinate 163 of CAVXWB010000092.1, read as the reverse complement.
TTTCCTCGCCCTCGGCCGACCCTTCGACTCCAGGCTTTTCCCTCGTGAACCACGCCATAGCGAACACTTTCTCTACCGTAGCAGACTCACGCGGCGGAGGCTGAAGCTAACTACTCCCGTTCGCAAATACGCCAACGAATCGGGTGCCGAGCCTTACAAGGTG